>NZ_JBMKHP010000001.1:0-622535 GCF_049238705.1 Enterobacter cloacae complex sp. IR5403
CGTTTAAACTCTGCGCTGAAATTTCTTTTTTTCATTATGACACCTGTGTTGTTCTGAGGTGAGCATATCACCTCTGTTCAGGTGGCCAAATTCAGTAAACCACTTCACACCAAGCATCGGCGCCCGGTGCTTGAGGTTGGCTCTGTAGTTACCCGCTGATGCGGGAGAAATGCTTTGGTCGGTGTGGTGGATTCGTGGACCGGATTGATCCGTGAGCATCACGAATCAGCTGCCCACCACACCCCAAAACATTCCAGTTACGCACCATTGCCGCTCTCCCTGAGCCCGCCGGGCGTCCGACGCATGGTTTACTGTCGCGCCGTTCGACTGACCGAATCTCCACTTCGCCGCTGGCTAACTTCGCTCAGCTGTCGATGTTTCGTTTCGATGGATTAAGGATACAGATAAAACTGTATTATCGTCAACAGACAAAACTGTATTTAATAGCGTGCGAAACATATGTTTCTGTATTTATGAGTAATTTATTTTGTAAGGACGAAAAAAAACCGGCGTTAGCCGGTTTGATTAGACGTTTGAGAGGGGGTTTTAGCGTTTGCGGCGGTAAATACGGTGCTCAATCATTACACCGATAATGGTTAAAGGTTGGTGATCGCTGTTAATGACAGGGTAGTCGTCATTGAGTGGGACCAGTTCAAAGTGCTGGCAGCCGAGAGGGTCTACCCATGTCGGGCGGTATTTTTTGAAGGTTGCCTGTGTTCCGCCGTTCTTCGCAACAACAAATTCCCCAGGCGTGGGTTCTACCTCAGGGTCGACAATAATAACGTCACCAGCCTTAAAATCTGGTTCCATTGAGTCGCCTTCAATACGCAACGCAAAGGTGTGCTGGGACACATCCAGATCAGTAAGTATGTATTCAAGGCTGCCATCGAAAGCCTCGATAGGGTTTTTCTCAGCCAAGGCTCCTGCCTGTACGTAGCTTATCAACGGAACTCTCCTGCTGTTGATCTCTGCCATCGGCATAAACGCGCCGCCGTTCATTAGCCAATCGGCGTCGCATTTAAGCGCCTTGGCTATTCCAATTATATTACGTGGCTTGAGAGTTTTCCCATCTTCAATGCTCTGCCATGACTGCTGCCGAATACCGGCCTTCTCAGCAGCTTCTGTCTGGGTTAATCCCAGCTCAATTCTTTTTTGTTTAACGCGATCCGCAAGGCTCATAAATCCCTCTCTCTGTATGCCTTGATAGTCACAGTTAAAACTGTAATTGACAAACAGAAATAACTGTCACAGAATACAGATAAAACTGTGGAGGTGATATGGAAACAATTTCTCAACGCCTCAAGCAAAAACGTGAAGAGATGAATCTGTCTCAGGACCAGTTAGCAAAACTGGCTGGCATGAAACAGCAATCACTTCAGGCCATCGAGGCCGGGACTACTAAGCGTCCACGTTATTTGGTTGAGCTGGCTCGGGCTCTCAAATGTGAACCTGAATGGCTTCTTTTTGGCGATGAGCCGAATAAAACAACAGCCGCTTAACGGCGGCTCTAACCACGAAAGGGAAAGCAATGCATTCACTTGCGTATCAACAAGGTAACAAATTTTCGCCAACGGCGATGATTTACCAGAATCGCCGGGAACCTGATTCCTCGGCGTTAAACATCGATGGGATCCGCGCAGCCGTACGCGCCTGGGCAGCTGATTGCCGCAGCCGTGAATTTGTCGCCGCTCTGATTGTTGAAGAGTGGCGGGCAACCGGCGGCACCGGGCTGGATATCCCGACTGACTCACACCGCCAGATGCAGAAGGTGTTCCGCTGGATCGACGGAGACACCGAATATGCGACCAACAACATTCGCCAGCTGGCGCCGGCAATCATGTCCGTCCTGCCGCTGGAGTATCGCAACCGCCTGACACCGCAGAACGACACGATGTCGCTTATCGCCTCTGCGATGAAAGAGTGTGCCGAGGCTAAGCAGGCTGTCCTGCTGGACGCCCCAGAGCATCAGAAGCTGAAAGAAGTAAGCGAGGGTATAGCATCGCTGTTCCGCCTCATGCCGGAGCAGGTAGGGCCGCTGATGACGATGGTTACGTCGATGCTGGGGGTTATGTGAGAAGCACCAGAAAAGAAAAAGCCCTTGAAGCGGTAACTTCAAAGGCCCTTATCACACTGTGTTACGCCAAGTAACGGGAGTAAGTATGTCAAACACCGCTGAAATAATCAATTTCCCAAATAAAACCGAACAACCGGGAGGTCGTATGGCCGACCTGTCGAACGGGTATACCAAGGTCGCTAACGAGATCCAACAGCTTAAGCCTCGCCTGAGACTGTCAGGCCGGGAATGGCAATGTTTTGAGGCGGTGATCTGGCTTACCTACGGCTGGAACAAGAAACAGGACCGCGTGACAAATACGGTTATTGCCGAGCTTACGGGCCTGAGCGATACGCATGTATCTGACGCGCTTAAGTCTCTCGCAGAACGCAAAATCATCTTTTCACAGAAGCAGGGCATGATGAAAATCGTCGGTGTAAACACTGACCTTTCAGCATGGAATTTAGACAAACCGGAAACGGGAAGAAAATTCCCGAAAACGGGAAAATCCTTCCCGAAATCAGGAATAACCTTCCCGAAAACGGTAGACACCCAATACAAGAACAAGAACAGTATTAAAAGATCTTCGTCCGAGAATTCTGACGAATCCTCTGACGTACGTCTGAAGAAATTTTTATCAGCTCATCCTGAAGCTGAGGTCTACACGCCATCCGGTGCGAAGTGGGGCTCTGCTGAAGACCTCAAAACCGCCCAATGGATATCTGCCAGGGTGAAGCAGATTAACCCAACCTGCAAAGCCCCGGACATGACCTCCTGGTCTAACACCGTTCGCCTGATGCGCCAGATAGACAACCGGTCGCACCAGGACATCTGCGCGCTGTACGACTGGGCAAGCAAGCACCACTTCTGGCAGACCAACATCCTGAGCCCGGAAAGCCTGCGTAAGCAGTGGGACAAGCTGACAATGCAGCGAAATGCTGGTGGCGAGCATCGCGCCGCTAAGCCGGATCTGGACTTCAACAACACTGACTGGGCCTATGGGGTGATCCGATGAAATCTCTTGCAGAGCAGATGCGTAACCACGACCGCGAGCAGATGAGCCGTATGGCCCATAACCTGCCAGAGCAGTACCAGGAGCGCGCGCCGGTCGAGCAGGTAGCGCAGGTATTCAACAAGCTGTTCAACGAGCTGCGCGCCGCGTTCCCGGCCAGCATGGCAAACTTCCGCACCCAGGACGACCTGAACGAATTCCGCCGTCAGTGGTTGCTGGCGTTTCAGGAAAACGGGATCCACTCAATGGCCCAGGTTGAAGCCGGTATGCGAGTGGCTCGCAGCCAGGTACGCCCATTCCTGCCGTCGCCGGGCCAGTTCGTCGCCTGGTGCAAACAGAGCGGCGGGGTGCTGGGCGTCAACGTTGACCAGGTGATCGCCGAATACTGGGACTGGCGTAACCGTTCGTTCGAGTTCACTTCCAGTGAACAATTCCCCTGGTCGCAGCCGGTCATGTACCACATCTGCGTTGAACTGCGCCACCGCAGCACAGAGCGCCAGTTAACTCATGGTGAGCTGGCGCGCGAAGCGGGCGATCTGCTGGACATGTGGGAGAAGCGCGTCACCGAGGGTAAGCCAGTACCGCCGGTACGCCGGGCGATTGCCGCACCGGCTGCCGAGCATGGGCCGACGCCGATCCAGCTGCTTCAGGCCAAGTACAACCGCAACAAGTCGAACGGGATAGTGTGAGATGAAAGGCAAACAGGCAATTCTGCGTTATCTCGAAACGCACCGGACCTTCACCGCGAAGGATGTTGCCACAGAGTGCGGCATGACCATCAACTGCATCACGAAGAACGCTATCGATCTGGAGCGGGCCAAGAAGATTGTCCGAGTGAGCAAGGTCTGGCGAACGGTGACCTATCGCCTAGCGACACCGGAAGAGCAGGCTGGTACCGCGCGCAGTTGTACCAACGGAATATTTCAGGAGTGCCGCAACAGCGCGGCGATGAAGCGAATTTTAAGCGTATACGGGGTGAGAGCATGAAACCGAGTTATGAAGAGTTAGAGCAGCAACTTGCAGTGTCTCAGCGCGAATTCCGTGCTACTGATGCGACTATCGAGAATCTGCAGATGCAGCTCAATGCAGAGCGCGAAGCGAAGTTGTCGCTGGCTGCGGAGAATGCGGGGCTGAATAAATACATCACGCAGAGTTGCTACGTGTTTGACGGTGAGCAGCATGAAATATCAGACGCGTATATCTGCGCTACAGATGGCGGGATACCAGAAACCCCAGCAACCGACGCTTTTTTTGATGACTTACGGGAGAATGCCCACAAAGAAGGCGCGCACTTTGTTGCTAACAGAATGCTGGCTGCATGGGATGCTGGTTTTATTGATGATACCGCGAAGAACGCCGCTGACATTGCGAGGATGATCCTTACCTCCACAGAGTTTATGGCTGATGCGCCGGAGGGGGATTTCGATCGCTCTTTCGCTGATGGCGTACTCGAAGACATCGCCGCCCAGCTTCGCAAAGGAGTGCAGTCATGAGCAACATCGACAAACTTATGGAAAAGCTGAAATCGGCTGCGCTAAAGCTTAACTGCGAGCAATGGCAAACACGCAATGGCTTTAGCGGCGTTGAGGTGATTGTTAAAGGCAGTGTGGCAAAGGGGCATGGTTGTGTGAGTTATCAGCCGGTCGCTTCTGAACTGGTTGATACCAAAACGGCAAAGGCAATCGCTTTATTTTGTCCGGCCAACATTTTGGCGCTGCTGGATGAGCTGGAAGCCAAAGATGCTCAAATAGCGAATCTTACCGCCGAACGCGATGCTCTTCGTGAAGGCGAGATGGGCGACGCCAAGCATAGTAATACACGGGCCGCAGCGGATATCTATTTCCAGTTGGTCGAGGAGTGCGAAATACCTGCCGGCGGCTCACTGGTTGAGTATGTAAGCCGGCTTCGTGAGTGTGCTGAGGCAGGTAAAGGAGTGTGATCATGAAACAGGGTGACATTATCGAAAGCGTCCACACCGGAAACAAATTCATCATCGAATACATCTCTAACGATGGGAAAAGTTTTGTGCTTGTCTACCAGGCTGATGCTACTCAGCCATCTCGGTGTTATGCGGATTATGACATCAGACGCAGTTTCAGGAAGGTGAACCCATGAGCACACTTACCAAAGAATGGCTCCAGCAGACAATCGCGGAGCTTGAAGAAGAGCGCGATGCGACGCCAGGCGCAGTAAACGAAGATGCGGCTATGGCGCTGGCGGCGATGAAGCTGGCGCTGGCCTCGCTCGAAGCGGATGGTACCCTCGCCAGTGAGGGTACCATAACAGCCACGCAGTTTAAGCCGGTAGCAGACCTCTACGAGGTAACCGTACCTAGCGGCAGGTCGACAACTTTCACAAAGTATGCTGCTGAGGCATCGGACTGTAGAGTAATGGGGTGGTCTGTGCAGGAATATGTCAAACTTGAGCGCTATCAGGCCGCAATGCTTCAGGGTGCGGCTGGCAACTCTCCGGTGATTCCGGATGGTTGGGTGGCTTGCAGTGAGCGTATGCCAGACATCGGCACAGAGATATTCTATTTCTGCAAGGATGATGGCCTGAGAGATTGCGGTATTGTTAGTTCATCAAATTTTAGCGGCAGAGGCGACGCACAGTTATACGTTCATGCAGAAGGCTATGACCTGCGTTTGGGCGTAGATATAACCCACTGGATGCCACTGCCAGCAGCACCGCAGCAGGGGGATTCTTTTTAATGTATTTGTTATAGTCCTTTATAGGTAACAATGATTCTCAAATCACGACCTATAGCATTGAGAGAGTCGTTAACGAGGACATAGTCTTTTCTGGGGGTGATATTGCTCGCCCCTTCCAAAGTACTCGCTATAAGATTCAGGTTTCTCGATGCTTTAATTATGCTTTTATGCTGAGGAAGTAAACGTAATTTAACGAAAGCGCCATATAGGGGGACCGCGTTAGATTTTGAAAGCAGTAGGGCCGAAGCGTGCTTTATTTCGTCAATCACTTCATTACTGGCGCTTAAGTTAATAATCTTGTTTTGCTCCCGTAAAAGAATTGCTGAGACCATCCCCAACTGCTCTTTGAAAGAGAGGTAAGGGTCCAAGATGCCCTTTACAAGAATGTGACCCGTCACAAAGACACAAACACCAGTAATGATAGTGGTAAATACCACGATGCTCATATTCCACCAGGCTAATTAGTTATTAGTGCTGACATGGTAATCCAGACATTGCCCATGAGGCGAGATGAATTATTGAATTTGTGTTAGGGTTTGGAGTCTAAGGTAATCCCTTCGGAAAGAACGCAGGTAGCTAGAAAGGTAAGTGTATTAAAAACAAAAGCTTGCAAACGATGTTCTCCCCGCGTTGATTTCCAATAATCATCAAGCCATAATCATGTCATCGGAGCCTGAACAACTCCGGTGACTTCTGCGCATTTAAGGGGACTTAAATGCGACCACAATCTGAACTCCTCACCTTGTCACAGATGCAGAAATGCACCTGCGATTTTCTGCATTCTGCGTTACCTCTCGGAGGTGGCGTATGAAGCAGCACTACTGCATCGTCAATGACACCGTTAAAGAGAACCTCATCGCGTACATTCGCACCCTGCCGGTAAACCCTCGCGCACCGATGGTAGTCGAGGCCAGGGAAGAGACACGCACCGACAAGCAAAACCGCCTTATGTGGCCGCTACTGAAAGACCTGTCTGACCAGGTAGTCTGGCACGGCGAAAAGCTGACCCGCGAAGAATGGAAGGACCTAATCACAGTTCTGGTGAATCAGACTCAGGACCAGGAGCAGAAGTCCGCGCCGGGCATCAACGGCGGCCGCGTATATTTCGGCGTCCGCACATCCAAATCCAGCAAACGCTACATGGTCGACGTCATTGAGGCGATTTACTGGTTCGGAACCGACCGCGGCGTGAAGTTCTCCGAAGCATCCAGTAAGCGCATTGCCTGGGCGCAAGAGTGGAGGGCTTCCCGTGGGTAGCCCTCTCGCACGCGTCATCACAAACGAAATCTTCCGCGTTCCGGCGCGCCGCCAGCGTAAGCCAGCGGTTAAGCCGTCCGACGTCCCGACCCTGAAAGACTACACCGCCCGCCTGGTGGATCAGAAATGGCTGCGTCTCGCGGCACGGAGGGCGCATGGCTAATTTATGCAAAGCGGCACGCGGGCGCGAATGTCAGGTGCGGATCCCCGGCGTATGCAACGGCAATCCTGAAACCTCAGTACTGGCTCACATTCGTCTTGCTGGCCTCTGCGGGACCGGAATCAAGCCGCCTGACCTGATCGCCACCATCGCATGCAGCAGTTGCCACGACGAGATTGATCGCCGCACCCGTCTGGTCGATGCGGAGTATGCAAAGGAGTGCGCGCTGGAAGGCATGGCTCGCACGCAGGTCATCTGGCTTAAAGAGGGGCTCGTAAAAGCATGAATGAATACCGCATCAGTCTCCCATGGCCGCCGAGCAACAACCGCTACTACCGGCATAACCGCGGGCGCACGCACATCAGCACAGAGGGGCAGGCGTACCGCGACAGTGTCGCCAGAATCATCAAAGACTCAATGCTGGATATCGGCCTGGCTACACCCGTGAAAATACGCATTGAGTGCCATATGCCGGATCGCCGCCGCCGCGACCTGGACAATCTGCAAAAGGCCGCGTTCGACGCCCTGACGAAATCCGGGTTCTGGCTCGATGACCAGCAGGTCGACTACTACAGCGTGAAGAGGATGCCAATCGTCAAAGGCGGCAGGCTTGAACTGACCATCACCGAACTGGAGGCCGAATGAATCACACAGACTTCCTGCGGTACCAGGCAGAAAGCGTTAAGCGCGCCAGCATGCCGCCAGTAGCAAAGCACAGCCAGACCAAAACAAACCAGCCACAGAAGGAAGCCGCATAATGAAACTGGAATTAACCAACGACCAGCATCAATGGGTAGACCAGTGGCTCCAGTTGTGGGGCGCATGGTGCCAGACCGGCAAGATTGATAAAGCGATGATCAACATGATTGCCAGATTCATGGCTACCGTCGAGCCCCAGCAAGCATCACGACCGGTATGTAGTGATGATGACGGGATGCTCATTGATGCTGTCATTCGCCACTACCTGAAGAATGTGGATGAAAATGCCTGGCGGGTTATCTTCGCCTACTATGTCTGCAACTCCAGCGAGATCCGAATTGCATTATGGCAGCATGCAGTAAGTAAGCCTCGCCTTATGAAGACGCGTGGCGGAAATCAGTACAAACACCCAAGCATCTCGACAATCCGTAGAGAGGTGAAGCAAATCATCAATGCTTCATTGTTCTGTTTATACCAACCGTTTCAAAATGCGTTTAACGATCGCGAAAATGTGAGGAAAATTGCAAATAAATCACACAACGTGCTTGCAATTTAATGAACAAATGAGCAAACTAATTCGTATATGTTGCCATTGTTGTGTGTGACATGAATGAATACCAAGCCTCGCCATCGTGCGGGGCTTTTTATTTGCCTGTAGCTCAGAGGAAAGAGCAACCGCCTTCTAAGCGGTTGGTCGCTGGTTCGAATCCAGCCAGGCGAGCCAAACCCAGCCAGGGTATTTACGGCCAGAGAGCCGACATTGCCTTACCCTCATCTTCCCGGCCTGTCGCCGGGTTTTTTATTCAGGCCGCAGACAATCAATTCCAGATGCCCAGTAGCTATCGTGTCTGACGGCCATTCCTACTACACAAACAGCACCCCGTTCTTTCGGAGGTGATATGGCTAAACGTATGCAAGATAAAGAAAGCATTGCCGGAGTGTCATGGCTGATTGTCCTTGCTCTGTCATGCTGGGGCGGCCTGGTCCGATACCTTATTGACGTTAAGCAGAACAAAGCTACCTGGAGCTGGATCAACGCGCTGGCGCAAATTGCAGTATCCGGCTTTACCGGCCTTATTGGTGGCCTGATTAGCGTAGAAAGTGGCCTGAGCCTTTACATGATTCTGGTTACGTCGGGCATTAGCGGGGCGATGGGTTCCGTGGCTCTGACCTATTTCTGGGAACGCCTGACGGGGATGAAGAATGCAAACCAGTGATAAAGGCATTGCCCTGATCAAGCAGTTCGAAGGCTGCAAACTCACCGCCTACCATGACAGCGTCGGAGTCTGGACGATCGGTTACGGCTGGACTCAGCCTGTCGACGGTAAATCAATCCGCGCCGGGATGACGATTAAGCAGGAAACTGCGGAGCGCCTGCTGAAAACCGGGCTGGTTAGCTACGAGAGCGACGTATCCCGCCTGGTTAAAGTGGGGCTGACTCAGGGGCAATTCGACGCCCTGGTGTCGTTCACGTACAACCTCGGCGCCCGGTCACTGTCGACATCGACCCTTCTGCGAAAACTCAACGCCGGTGATTACGCTGGTGCATCCGATGAGTTCCTGCGCTGGAATAAAGCTGGTGGGAAGGTGCTGAATGGCCTGACACGTCGCCGTGAGGCAGAGCGCGCTCTGTTCCTGTCGTGATTGGTGCACTGGTCAAGCGTTACTGGTTGCAGCTTCTGGTGGTGGCGTTAATCGGCGTGCTGGCGTTCTTCGTAAACCGCTACCGCGACAACGCCATTACCTACAAAGACCAGCGAGATAAAGCAACCAAGAGTCTCCGCCTGGCTAACGAAACCATCAAAGACATGCAGATCCGCCAGCGTGATGTCGCTGCACTGGATGCCAAATACACGAAGGAATTGTCCGATGCGAAAAAAACCATTAACGATTTGCGTCGGGATGTCGATTCTGGCGCTAAACGGCTGCGCATCGCCGCAACCTGCCCTGGAGTGTCAAAAGCCACCTCCGCCACCGGCGTGGATGATGCAGGAACCCCCGAACTTACTCCAGACGCTCGACGGAATTATTTCGATCACCGGGACGGAATCGCAACCGCTGACAAAATGATTCGCGGCATGCAGGACTACATCAAAGAGCAGTGTCTTAAGTGATTCGTCACCCAAATAACAGAGCCTGACTTCGGTCGGGCTTTTTTATGCCCGAATTTCACCGCGCACCGCAGCGCATTCAACCCACGTCGAACCATACCCTTTGAAATGAGCCTTTGAGGAAGTCAGTTAGTGCTGGCGAGCCTCGACGGGCTGATTTCCTATGCGGCAAAGGTTCATCTCAAAGAAAGGTACACGCCATGCAATTAGTTGAAATCAAGAAGCTCGACCTGGTCACCAACTCGGCAGTGATCGCCAGTGGTGTCATGAAGGATCACAAGCCAGTGATTCAACTCATCAGGAAGTACAAAAGCGACCTCGAAGAGTTCGGAAGGGTGGAATTTGAAATGCGACCCTTTCAAACCGATGGAGGCATGCAGAAGCAGGAAATAGCACTGCTAAACGAACAGCAAACCACGCTGTTGATCACCTACATGCGAAACAATGAAGTTGTGCGTGAATTCAAAAAGCGCCTGGTAGCTGAATTCTTCACTATGCGCAGTGCGCTGGCGAAAAAGAAGATGGACCGCAACTCCGCGCGCCTGGAATACAAACCCATGACCGACGCCATCAAGCATGAGCGTGAGGCGCAGGGTAAGCAAATCGCCCCGCATCACTTCAGCAACGAAGCTGACCTGATTAACCGGCTGGCGCTGGGCATGACGGCGGCCAAGTTCCGTGTGCATCACGAAATCGGGAAGAAAGAGCCGATCCGCGATTACCTGACGCCGGAACAAATTCACTGCATCACCGAGCTACAGCGCGCCAACACGGTATTCATCAGCATGGGGTGGGACTTCGAACAACGCAAAGAAGTGCTGCGCGGCATGTTCGAGCGTAATCACCGCCAGCCACTTATCGAAGAGCAGCACCGCTTGGCCGCATAACCACAAATCTGTGGTTTTTGAGAGCCACTTTCACAGCGGCTTTCCATTACAAAGCTCATCTCCGGGTGGGCTTGATAATGGATATCCCACTGAGCGGATAAATCAAAAATAACCCCTGCAACGGATAATGACGGAGCAACAAATGGCAAAAGCCAAATGGCACAGACTTCCGGCATTCACCATTCCGCTGTTTCAAAGTGCGCATGTCTACCTCGCAACAACCAGAGAACAGTTTCAGCACGCTGATAAATTCCTTGGCGGCAGCGGGGATGAGAGGCCGTTTAACTCTGGACTGGCAAGCAACTATGAAAACACCGATACCGGAGAGCGTTGCTACCTGATCGGAGTATTCGATAATCAGATATCCACGCTCGTTCATGAATGCGCTCACGTATGCTTTTACGTTTGCTGTGATGTCGGCGTGACAACCAAGCCGGAAGACGCCAACGAAACGTACTGCTACATGCTGGATCGCATGTTCAGTCACTTCCTGCCATACATCAAACAGGAATAAACAATATGGCAAAACCGGACTGGGGCGCGCTTCAGCAACGGTTCCTGTCCGACCATGCCGTAACCGGCGTATCACCGAAGGATTGGTGTGAAGCGCAGGGACTGAATTATGCAACCGCACGCCGATATATCAAAAAACCTTCTGCGCAAACTGCGCAAAAATCTGCGCAGAAAAAAGTGCGCACTGCGCAGAAAGAACAAAGCGCAGAAGAGCTGGTGGATGATGATGGATTAACGGCACAGCAAAGGCGTTTTGTCGCAGAATACCTAAAGGATGGTAACGCCACACAAGCAGCTATCAGGGCGGGTTATAGCAAAAAATCCGCTGAACAAATCGGTTATCAACTTCTTCAGAAAACTTCAGTTGCACAGGCCATTGCGCAGCAGCAGAAAGCCTCCATTGCGCGCACGCTTGGCAGTGCTGATGAGGTTCTCTCCCAGATGTGGCAACTTGCCACTTTCGATGCAAACCAGCTTTCACAGTATCGTCGCGGAGCTTGTCGCTATTGCTGGGGCTTTGGCCACCAGTATCAGTGGCGTGATGCCGTGGAGTTTGAAGAGAAGCTCGCTGAGGCTGTAGCGAAAAAAGGTAAAGAGCCAAATGATAGGGGCGGCTATGGCTACGATCACACCCGAGAGCCTAACCCTGGCTGTCCGCGCTGCAACGGCGATGGTATTGGCCAGCCGTATTTCGCCGACACCCGGAAACTCTCCCCTGTTGCTGCTCTGGCTTATTCCGGTGTGAAGCTGGGGAAGAATGGCGTCGAGATAACCGCTATCAGCCGCGAGCGCATGTATGAAGCCGTTATGAAGCGGCTTGGCCTGGCAGATAGCGAATTCGCGCAGCGCCTCCAGCAGATCGAAATCGACCGCCGGCAGCTGGAGGTTGAGAAACTCCGCAAAGAGCTGGCCGGTGATGGTGATGATGACGAACCAACGCCAGTTGCAATCAATATCAACGTAGTGGACGCGAGGGCGGAAGATGGGGATCAGCCCGACACTTAATATCCCTCAGGCGCGGTTCCTGGCAATGCAGCACAAATTCAAAGCCTACGTTGCTGGGTTCGGTTCCGGTAAGACGTGGGTGGGTTGTGGCGGCATTTGCAAAGGAATGTGGGAACACCCGAAGATTAACCAGGGCTATTTCGCGCCAACGTACCCGCAAATTCGTGACATCTTCTACCCGACGATTGAAGAGGTGGCCTTTGACTGGGGGCTGACCGTCAAAATCAACGAGGGGAACAAAGAGGTTCACTTCTACGAGGGGCGACGGTACCGCGGGACAACTATCTGCCGCTCGATGGAGAAGCCCGGCTCGATAGTCGGCTTTAAAATCGGTAACGCGATGGTGGATGAGCTGGACGTTATGGCGGCTGCCAAAGCGCAGCAGGCGTGGCGAAAAATCATTGCCCGTATGCGTTATAAGGTTGATGGGCTGCGTAACGGTATTGACGTCACGACCACGCCAGAAGGGTTCAAATTCGTCTACCAGCAGTTCGTTAAGGCTGTGCGTGAAAAACCTGAGCTTTCTGCTTTGTACGGGCTGATTCAGGCCAGTACGTTCGACAACGCGAAGAACCTGCCCGCGGATTACATCCCTTCGCTGATGAACTCCTATCCTCCGGAGTTGATTAAGGCGTATCTGAGGGGGCGCTTCACCAACCTGACCAGCGGCACTATCTATCACCAGTTCGATCGACGCCTGAATAACTGCACCGATGAAGAACAGGCAGGCGAGCCGCTGTATATCGGCATGGACTTTAACGTTGGCAAAATGGCAGCCATCGTCCACGTCCTTCGGAATGGCGAGCCGCGCGCCGTTCGCGAATTGATAAAAGTTTATGACACGCCGGCCATGATAAAGCGTATCCAGGAAGAGTTCTGGCGCTACGAGGGCGGACGCTACGTGTCGTCCAGGCAGATTTATATCTTTCCAGATGCCTCTGGTGATTCGCGCAAATCGAATAACGCCAGCGCTACGGATATTGCGCAGCTCAAACAGGCCGGATTCAGCGTGGTGGTAAACGCAGCCAACCCGCCAGTGAAGGATCGCATCAACTCCATGAACGCCATGTTCTGCAATGGCAACGGCGAGCGCCGCTACAAAGTGAATGTTGCTCGCTGCCCGGTCTATACCGACAGCCTTGAGCAGCAGGTATGGGCGGCAAACGGCGAACCGGATAAATCAGCCGACAACGATCACCCCAACGATGCTGGTGGCTATTTCATCGTGAAGCAATTCCCGATCATCAAGCCGACCGGAAAAGTCACTCAACTACGGATGTAATTCCATGCCTGACATCTCAACACCCAATCTGGACTATGGGAACATGGTCGAGGCGTGGGATATCAACGATGCCCTGATGGGCGGCACGCTCTATATGCGACAGCTTGGAGAGTCTTATCTCCCGCGCTGGCCAAAAGAAGACAAAGAGGACTACAAAAAACGCCTCGCCGTGGCCACGCTTCTGCCAGCCTACGAAGAGACCATTAAGCAAAACATCGGGCGTGTATTCGCCGAGCCCATTAAGCTTGCCGAGAATGTGCCGGATCAGCTTCGAGAGTATGCGAAAAACTTCGACCTTGAGGGGACGCGCCTGGACGTATGGGCGCAGGCATTCTTCGGTCTGGCGATGCAGTATGGACTCTCCCACGCGCTGGTGGATTATCCCAGGGTGGACACCGAAAAGGTGAAAACCAAAGCTGAAGAGAAAGCTACCGGCGCGCGCCCCTATGTCACCATGCTTAATCCACGCCAGGTAATTGGCTGGAAGTCGAAAATGGTGGACGGCAAAGTGGTGCTGACTGCGCTGCGTATCAAAGAGGTTGTGGTCGAAGACGGCGACGACTTCGGGCAGACCAAGGTCGAGCAAATACGGTACCTGACACCTGGAAAGGTGGAAATTTACCGCAAGGCCAAAGATGCTGACGGTGCCGCGAACTGGGCGCTATTCGAGGAGTGGCAGACATCCCGCCAGGATATCACTCTGGTCACGCTCTACACCAAGCGCACCGGGTTTATGTGCGGATCACCGCCACTGCTCAACATGGCCCTGCTGAATATCAAGCACTGGCAGAGCCAGAGCGAGCAGGACAACATCCTGCACGTCGCCAGAGTGCCGTTGCTCACGGTGTTCGGGCTGGAGGAGGGGCAAGAACTTGTGATTGGCTCATCCTCTGCCACTTCATTCTCCGATCGGCAAAGGCAGGGCCTGGAATACGTCGAGCACACAGGTTCCTCCATCGGTGCCGGCAAAGAGTCGCTGTCAGAGCTGGTGGAGCAGATGCGACAGGCGGGTGCGAAGCTGCTGCGCACCGAAAACACCTCAACTAAATCGGTAGACCAGACCTCTGAAGAGAAAATGCAGGAGCAGTCACCGCTCTACACCATGGCGACAAGCCTGGAAGATGCGATCGACAATATCCTGCAAATCATGGCTGAGTACATCGGTGAAGCGGAAGGCGGCAACGTTGATGTGCGCACCGAGCTTGATGTCGAGTCGAAAGAGTTTAATCCACCAGCGGCGATGGCCATTCAGTCGCTGCGCCAGGGCGGTGACCTTCGTCGTATCGATGCAATCAGAGCCCTGCAAAAACTCAACCTGATTGATGCCGACGCTGATCCCGATGTGGTTCTGAGCGAGTTGCTTGCTGAGTCAGCATCTTTAACTGAACCGCCACCTGGCGAGGTGTGATATGGCTCGTTCGGTAAACGACAGGTTGCAGGACGAGACCATAGCTCACGGACTTTACGTGACGCGCTACGGTACGGGCGTTGCCCGACGAATGGTGACGCTGCTTAACAGGATGGATGCTGAACTGGCTGCCCGACTGCTTGTACTGCTGGAGGGTAAGCGCGCTGACAACTACAGCGCGCGTCGCCTTGCATCGCTACTGGCTGGTGTGCGGGATCTAAACCAGCAGGCCTACGAACCGGTCAATGCTGCTCTGATGCGCGAACTGACGCGTTACGCTGATTATGAGACCGGGTATCAGTTTGACCTGTTCAGCAGCCTCATTCCAGGACAGGTGCTTAAGCATGTCCCGCTGCAAAGCATTGTCCCGGAACAGGTCTATGCTGCTGCGGTGGCGCAGCCGTTCCAGGGGAGGTTGCTGAAAGAGTGGGGCAAGAAACTCGAATCGGATCGGCAGGAAAAAATTACCAGTGCCGTGCGCACCGGATTTCTTCAGGGTGAAACCGTCGAGCAAATTGTGAAGCGGGTCGCCGGCACGCCGCAACTTAAACGCCAGGACGGGGTTATCAATGCCTCACGTCGAGACCTTGCGGTAGTAACCCGCACGGCGGTGAACCATGTGGCCGCTACAGCGCGCCAGGAGTTCGCCCAAGCCAACAGCGATATCGTGAAGGCTAAACAGTGGTCTTCGACTCTGGACACCCACACCAGCCAGTGGTGCATCATCCGCGACCGCAAACTCTACTCGCTCGATGGCAAGCCGCTGGGCCATGCAATCCCATATCTGCGCGGGCCCGGCAAAATTCATTTCTGCTGTCGCTCATGCGAAATTCTGATCACTAAATCGTGGGAGGAATTGCAGATAGCCTCTGGCGAACTGAGCAGCGCCACACGCGCTTCGATGGATGGACAGGTGCCTTCGCATACCAGCTATGCCGAATGGCTCGTAAGACAACCGTACGCACGGCAGGAGCAGGTGCTGGGCGTTACTCGCGCGCGGATGCTGCGTGACGGCAAAATCACCGTGCCTGAGATGTTCAATGATGCCGGGGAGTTTTTGACCCTGGACGAGCTGCGCCGCGTGGATGCATCGGCGTTTGAGGGTTAACCATGCAAACTGAGAAAGACAAAACTGTCACCCTGACCGAGGCTGAGCGCAAATTCATCATGATTGCGATGATTGCCTATGCCTTATCTGGTGAGCCGTCAGAAGAAGACGCAAAAATCGCAGAGCAAATAATCAATAAGCTCTGAGCATTACAACATTCAACTCAAGGCTGCCTTCGGGCGGCTTTTTTTATGCCTGCCGCTAAGCGGATGCGACGCGGTGACCGGGTCGGATGACCTATTACCAATGGCCGGAAGGCTGGAGCAAAAACAATGAAACTGAAACTTGATGCTAACGGAAATGTGGTCGTTGAAAACGGTATGCCTGTGTACATCCATGATGATGGCAAAGAAATCCCGTTCGACGCAGCCGCAGCGATGACCAAAATCACCTCCCTGAACGGTGAAGCTAAAACTCACCGTGAAGCGAAGGAGGCGGCGGAAGCCAGTCTCGCGAAATTCTCTGGCATCACCGATCCGACCAAGGCGCTCGAAGCCCTGGAGATGATGACCAAAATCGACCAGAAAAAACTGATCGACGCTGGCGCTGTTGACCAGGTTAAGGCTGAGATTACCAAGGTATTCCAGCAGCAGCTGGATGAAGCGAACGGCAAGACCAAACAGCTCGAAAGCCAGCTCTACGACGAGATGATCGGCGGCCGCTTCGGTGGCTCCAAATTCATTTCAGAGAAGATGGCGATCCCGGCTGAGTTCGTGCGTTCGTACTTCGGGCAGAACTTCAAAATCGAAGACGGCAAGGTCGTGGCCTTCGACGGTCAGGGCAATAAGGTGTTCTCCCGCACCAAGCCCGGCGAGCTGGCCAGCTTCGATGAAGCGCTGGAATCTCTGGTCGAGTCGCACCCGCAGAAAGACTACATCCTCAAAGCGTCCGGCAACAGCGGCGGTGGTTCTCACCAGTCGCAGCATCAGGCTGGGCAGAAAACCATGAAACGCGCTGCTTTTGACGCCCTGCCACCAGCTGAACAACAGGCTGCGATTGGCGGCGGCACGAGCATCGTTGATTAATCGAAAGGAAAAATAAATGTCCAACACTTTGACTGGCCTGATCCCGACCATCTACACGGCACTGAACCGCGTATCCCGTGAGCAGGTGGGCTTTATCCCGGCGGTGGCCCGTAACGCTAAAGCCGATGCCGCGGCCAAAGACCAAACCGTGACCGCACCGGTAGCACCAAAAACCACCACCGTTGATATCACTCCGGCGGCAACCGCGCCAAACGACGGTGATCAGAACATTGGTACCGTGGACGTGAAAATCACCAAATCCAAAATGGCCCCGGTCAAATGGAATGGTGAAGAGCAGCTTGCCATCGGACCATCAGGCACTTATGACGTTGTCCTGGCTGACCAGTTTTCTCAGGCGTTCCGCGCACTGAGCAACGAAATGGATGCTGACCTGGCATCGCTGGCTTATAAGTCTTCCCGCGCTGTTGGTGCTCCAAAAGATACACCGTTCAGTGTCAAAGACGACCTGTCTGATGCGGCGAACGCTCGTCAGGTGCTGACTGATAACGGCGCACCAACCACTGACCTGCGCATGGTACTGGGCGGCGAAGCGATGGCGTCAATCCGTGGTAAACAGTCCGTACTGTTCAAAGCGAACGAAGCCGGTACCGATCAGCTGCTGCGTGAAGGCATCATTGGTCGTGTGATGGGCTTTAACCTGCACGAATCCGCCAACATCAAGCGCACCGCGAAAAGCACGGCGGCGGGCTATAAGGTCAATGGCGAGAAGAAAGAGGGCGACATCATTATTGCTATCTCTGCTGGCACTGGCGGTATTGCTGCCGGGACCGCAGTCAAGTTCGATGGTGATGACAACCAGTACATGGTTGTAGCGGCAACCTCTTCGACTATCACCATCGGCGCACCTGGCCTGCGTCAGGATCTGGCAGATCAGGCAACTGTCACTGTGCTGAGCGAGTTCGTGCCAAACGTTGCCTTTGACCGTAACGCATTCCTGCTGGCTTGCCGTACCCCGGCCATGCCAAAAGGCGGCGATACCGCTGATGACGTGATGAACGTAACCGATCCGGTCTCTGGTATTACCTTCCAGATCGCGCTGTACCGCCAATACCGTCAGGTGCGTTACGAGGTTGGTGTGGCGTGGGGTGTGGCCTCCGTTCAGCCTGAACATTCCACCATCATCATGGGTTAACCCAGGGGGCTTCGGCCCCTTTGTTATTCAGGAGGCCCGATGGCCGGATTAACAAAAGAGCAGCGCGCGCAGCGTGAAGCGGAAAAGCTTGCAGCTCAGCAGACCGCTGATAATAACCCTGCCCAGCAGGAACAGCAGCAGGAACAGCAGCAGGAACAGCAGCAGGAACAGCAGCAGGAACAGCAGGGTATTGAGCTGGTGGTCATGGTTCGCGACACCCCAGAATTCCCAGGCGGCCCGCTGCGCGCAGATGTTCATCCTGACGAAGTGAATAACTGGCGGGCGCTGGACTGGCGTTTGGAGGAATAACCATGCTGGTTGCCGATCCCCATTCGCCGGACTTTAACAGCTACGCCAGCGTGTCCGACCTGCGGGTCTTTGCCGCCGCGCGTGGATACACCATTCCTGCCGAAGATGGCGAGTGTAGCCAGATGCTGATGCAGTCGATGGACTTTCTGGAAGGAAGGTCCTGGCGTGGTCAGCGCTCCAGCGCATCTCAGCCTCTATCCTGGCCGCGCTCCGGCGTACGCTTCGATGGCGTGGACCTGCCGGATGATGCTATTCCACAGCGCCTGATTGATGCCCAATGCCGCCTGGCTATCGAGTCGCAGGAGATTGATCTCACGCCGTCGGTCTCCGGTGGCGGCGCGGTCATAGCTGAGAGCGTACAGGGGGCCGTCTCTGTGCAGTACGAGCCGGGAACGAATAAGGCCACTCCTTCATTCCCCTGGTTCTATTCCTCGCTGCGCGGGCTTGTGGTGGGCGGCAACCAGGTCCGGATCGAAAGGGGGTAGCATGGCAATCGACTATCGCCGCATGCGCGCCACGGCAACGCGGCTGCTGACGGAGAACGGCAAAGCCTACCAACTGACTCGCGGCGGAACCACCACCCGCGATCAGTACGGGAAAGAGGTTATCACCGAGCCTATTACAGCGACCGTTACCGGCGTTATCACCGAATACTCCACGCGTGAAATCGACGGTTCACTGATTGCTACGGGCGATAAGAAACTGGCGGCCACGTTTGAAACGGAAGTGCGCATTGGCGACCTCATTGATATCGACGGCAAAAAGTGGCGCGTGGTTCAGCCGAATCCGGTTAAGCCCGCAGATGTGCTGATCTCCTACAACATCCAGCTGAGGACCTGATTATGACCAGTTCTGCAAATCAGCCGTTCCTGGCTGCCATTCAGTTGTTCGTAGATGGTTCAAAGCAGGAGATTGAGGAGGCGGTCCGCCGGACGGGTATCAAAATCCTCGGGCGGTTGGTGGACATGTCACCTGTCGGGCAGCCAGAAATCTGGCAGGTAAACCAGACGGCATCAGCCTATAACACCGCGGTGCGAGAGCATAACGCGGCGCTACGTAATGATCCGGCCAACCTTACAAAAGCAGGGCGGCTCAGGCGAGGCCTGCGTGTCAACGATTCGATGGACATCAAAAAGCCAGAGGGTTATGTCGGCGGGCGATTCAAAAATAACTGGTATGTGGGTCTCGACAGCCAGCCTACAGAGACGAACGATACCCCAGATGCTTCCGGGCAGGGTTCCAACTCCCGCGGGCTGGCGGTGCTCGAAGTGTTCCGGGTGGGGCAGGTGAACTCTATTTACTTTACCAATAACCTGCCATATGCCCAGGCGCTGGAGAATGGTCATTCGAATCAGGCGCCCGGCGGCATGGTCGGACTGACCGCATTGGATGCTGCGCAATATTTCCGAGAGGCAATGAGCGAGGTACGCAATGGTCGGTGATCAGTCCATGCGAATAGCTGACCTGCTGGAGAGTCGGGTAGCCATAATCTCGGCCTCTCTCGGCTTGCCGATCGCCTGGCCGAATATCGTATTTGATCCACCGGATGCGCCATACGCCCGTGTTTATGTTTTACCTGCACAAACTGTAGGTCAGGACATAGAAGGTCTGATGCGTACCTATCAGGGGATCTTGCAGGTAAACATCATTACTCCCGCAGGCTCAGGCGTGAGCCAGGCGAGAGGGCTTGCCCAGTCGGTGGCAGATGCATTCCCTGAAGGACTGCCGCTGGTGGACGGTGATCTGACGGTTTACATCAACGGGCCGCCGCAGGTGAGACAACCCATCCAGGACCGGCCAACCTCGGCGCCCAACGGGTCCAGTGGCTCCATAACCTACACCATTCCCGTCAGCATGCAGTACCGCGCTGACTACTGACCCGCCGGATGGCGGGTTTTTTATTACCTAAATTCAGGAGAGTGCTATGGCATTCGCAATCCCTAACGGCTCGCGTGTGAACGTGGCCAAGGCCTATCAAGCCCCAATCACCTTTACCGCTGCCTCTAACGCGACGGAATGCGAACTGACCGTTGCATCGGCCTCCGGCATTCTGGCCGGTGACGTAGTTCAGGTGAGTTCCGGCTGGTTAAAGCTCGATAACATGGTGCTGCGCGTCAAATCGGTGACCAGTAATAAAATCGTGCTGGAAGCATTCGATACTACCGACACCACCAAATTCCCGGCAGGCACTGGCGCGGGCACGCTGCGCAAAATCGACTCATGGATCACCATGCCTCAGGTGATGACACTATCAACTGAAGGTGGTGACCAGCAGACCATCAGCGTGCAGTTCCTGGAAGATGATAAGGCCCGTACCATCCCGACGTTCAAAAACGCCGTGGTTCAGGTCTACACCTTCGCACACGACCCGATGTTGGCGATCTACAAGCGCCTGATTGACCTGGACGACTCCAGCGATACCACAGCGGTGTGGTTCCACAACCCGCGCGGCAAAGCGGATCGTTACTACTCTGCCAAAGTGTCTTTCCAGCGCGTGCCGCGTACCGAAATCAACGCCGTTGAGAGCAACGAAGCGCGTATGAACTTCGAATCGGATATGCAGATTTACCCGATCGCCGATTCATCCGTGACGCCGCTGGCGTTCCTGACCGACCTTCCGTCCACGAAAGCACTCGCAACTGGCGCTGCGCTGGATCTGGCTGTGGTTATGCAGGGTGGTTCCGCGCCGTACACCTATGTATGGAAGAAAGGCAGCACCGCTCAGCCTGGTAAAACCGCCTCAACGTTCAACATTCCGTCTGTCGCATCCAGCGATGCTGGCGTCTACACCTGCGAAGTCACCGACGCCGCGGGCAAGACCCTTACTTCCGCTGCCTGCACCGTCACTGTCAGCTAACCAAACAGGCCCGGCGCGCCGGGCTTTATTTTGCGCATCGCACGCGCACATCGAAGAAAGTCTTTCAGCTGTGAGCCTGGGCAAACCGATAACTTTCGGCGGTTTTGCCGTGCGACAGGCTCACGTCTAAAAGGAAATATCATGTCTCAGACATATCAAATTTGTGAAGCAACAGTAACGCTCCCGTCTTTAGGAACCATCACTACTGACGGCCCCGGAAACCAGATTAAGCATGGAGATAAATGCCGTGTGCATCTTTATGCCGTTAAACCTGACTGGCACTCCGGGACTATCTTTGAGGGCTTCAACGTTGGGGCTATCTGCTTTACCGGTTACACAGACTCACCATTCAAACGTTCTCAAAAAATCATGATGCCAGACGGTTTTAAATTAGTGGCACTGCGAGTGGATGATGACGGAGTGCCAACGTCATGGGAAAGCCTGCCAGTGCAGTTTTCCGGCGGACTCATCAGCCTGAACGATGCCGATGGAGCTATCAGAGCAAGGATTGGCAAGATTGATGGCGCAGAGCCCTTAATCAAGGATACCGCAATTGGTAATAGCATTGTTTCTGCGACCTATAGCGTAAATCTGAATATCAACAATAATGGCAAACAGCACGCTGCGGGTATGGCTATTGAAGTTGAAGATGGCCAGAGCACCGTTGAGTTTATGGCTGATCGCTATACGGTGCATGAAACCGCTTCATCCATCATCAAAAACGCCGCCGCAACAAGCGCGAAGACGAAGATTAGGCTTCGCGATGAAATGAAGCAGGCCATCATTGATGCCGTGCGTGAAAGTGATTTATTCGCATCCCTCAAGGCAAATATTGATGCGCAAACAGCGTCAGTAGCTGGCCTGCAACAGGCGGTGAGCGAAGCGGCCACCAATACTATTAAAAACGCGCTGAAGCCCGGCGGCCTGCTTTACAACCGTTAACCTCCCATCACGCACTCGAATACTCAACCCGCTTCGGCGGGTTTCTTTTTTTCTAAGGAACCGTAATGACCAAATTTTCTCTGATCCCCAACCCAACTTTTTCTGTGACCGCGAACATTCCACGCGCTGGTGCCGAAGACGGCAAGCTGACGTTCACTTTCCGCCATAAAACGCTTGAAGAGCTGCGCTCCATGGATGCGAAGATGCAAAAGGCCGCCGAAGGTAAAAAGGATGCTATCGAGCCGCAGGCCGACTACCTCATGGAAATTGTCGAGGGGTGGGCGCTTCCCGATGAGTTCAACCGCGAAAACGTTATTGTCCTTCTGCGGAACTATCCACGCGCGTTCGACAGCATTGGTCTGGCATACACCAAAGAGCTGATGGGTATCCGCGAAAAAAACTGAGGCAGGTCGCCGCAGCATTGTATACGCCGGGACCGACTCTCGCGGAGCTGAGCGCTTTTGGTTTGACGCCTGAGGACGTGGAGGAAGAGGTGGGGATACTGCCCTCAGTGTGGAGGTCCTTCACCATCTTCTCTTCCCTGGCGACCCAGTGGCGAGTCGGCGCGAGCGGGGCGACCGGCCTTGATTACAACGTTCTCCCCTGGATGTTCGAGTTACACGGGGTTGAGGATGCGGCGGCCTGCATGGCTGACCTTCAAATTATGGAAAGCGAGGCTCTCAAGGTAATGCATAAGGAGACGAAATAATGACAGACCAGATCGCCTCGATTACTTTGCGGGCCGATGTTTCTGACCTGAAAACAGCCAGCAACGAACTGGATAAACTCGGCCAGGCGGCGGCCGGTGCTGTAGATAAAGCAGATGATCTGAATAGCGTGTTTCGCGCTGGGGCCGATGCCGGCAAGCAGAGCGCAGCGGCTTTATGGGAGCAACAAAAATCCTTCAAGGGGCTGCTTGAAAGCATAGATCCAACTCTCGCAGCCTTAGGTAAGCTTGATGATCAGCAGCAAAAACTGCGGACAATTCATAGCAAGGGGTTACTCGATACTGAGGAATTTACTCATTATCAAAAAATCCTGGACGACACCCGCCTCAAGCTGACCGATACCGGAGAAGCCGCGGCGCGCGCTCAGGCCGAATTAGCCGCTACCCAGGCGGCAGAGAAGCAGTCCGCAGCGTTAAAGAACCTGCTGGGTTCCATCGACCCGACTATCCGCGCGTTTAATTCATTGGATGAACAGCACGCACAGCTGGTGGCCCATTTCGAAGCAGGGCGCATTAACGGTGCTCAGTTCGAGCACTTTAACACAATCCTTAACCAGACGCGTGAGCGCCTCTCTGGTGTCGCAGACGTACTACCAGAAGCTCTATCCCGGCAGGAAGCTGCTGCCCGGCGCGCTGGAATCTCCGTTGGTCAGTACAGCGCAGCGATGCGTACGCTTCCGGCACAGTTCACCGATATCGCTACGCAGCTGGCTGGCGGTCAGTCTCCGTTCCTGATCCTGCTGCAACAGGGCGGGCAGATTAAAGACCAGTTCGGCTCGGTTCAGGGGGCGCTGTCCGGTGTCGGCGAATACATCCGCAGTATGGCTGGGATGATTAACCCTACCACAATTGCACTTGGTGGTCTGATTGGCACGATCGGCCTGCTGGCTGCCGCTGCGTACAACTCCTCTGAGCAATTTGACCAGGTGGCACGCTCGGTCATTATGATGGGTGGGGCTGGCTTCTCCTCAATGCAGCAGCTCAACCAGGCCGCTGAGGAAGTGGCCGGCAAGACGAATACATCGATCAGTTCCACCGTCGATACGCTGGTTACGCTGAACGATACTGGTAAATATACCGCCAGCCAGATGAAGCAGATCGCAACGACCATCACCCTCATGGGTAAGGCCGGAAACGATACCAAAACGGCAATGGCCGACTTCGGCAAGATTGTCAGCGACCCGGTTAAAGGGCTGGCCAGCCTCAATGAGCAATATGGTTTCGTTGATGAGGCCATGATTAAGCACATCATCCAGCTTCGTAAGCAGAAGGGTGAGCAGGCGGCTGTTACTGAAGCCATTAACCTGTTTGCTGGCGTCATGGAAAAACGCGCACAGGAGACTATTGAGGCAACGGACAATATTGGCAAAGCATGGACTGGGCTAAAAGCATTCGCCTCTGACACTTTCGGCCAGATCGGAATTACTGTGCGGGCTTGGGGCAATCAGGTTATCGAGGTGTTCAAGTTATTGAGCACTTCGTTTGAAGCCCTTTTCGTCAAGATGAAAGAGGTCTCCCTTGAAATTATGGGGGGGATGATTACCGGTTTCACGGATATTGCTAACAAACTACCGGGCGGGGAAGCTCTCATCAAATCCATGGGGTTTGATGGGCTCGCTGAGAGCGTTGCCGAGAGCAGAAAGGCTGCAAGCAAGGAATATACTCAGCTTACAGCTGAGTACAATAAGCACATTGCTAATCTCAGTAAATCCCAGTGGCAATGGGAGGAGGAAGCGAAGAATGGTTCTGGTGGTGTAAAAGGCACAGGCTCAGTTGATCGGCAAACTAAGGATGCTGTTTCGAAGCTTGCTCAGGACTCAGACAAAAAGACCAAAGAGGCGAAAGCCACTCTGGAAGCTGGCGATCGCACCCTGGAGAACTATCGCGCCCAGGCCAGAACGTTAACTGAAACGCTCGAGACCCTCCGACAAACAGGAGAAACCCACGCTAAAAACACCGAGTTCAGTAAACAGCAATCTCGATTCGCTGAATTGGATGAGGCAGCCAAAACCCGCGCGCTGACTGCTCAGGAAAAATCTTTACTGTCGAGCCGTGAGGCGATTCTGAACGCCGCCAAGGTGGTTGATCAGAAGAACAAGGAAGTAGAGGCGCAGCAGAAGATTAACGGCCTGGCGCAGCAGGCGAATAAATACGTCACGCAGATGTCGGAAAAAACCGATGCATTGCGTGATAGTGCAGGCCTCAGCAGTCGGCAAACGCAGCGCATGATGGAAGAGGCGCAGCTTCGCCAGGGCTGGCTCAACGGTGGCGGTAAGCTTGACGATGCCGGTTATAAAAAAGAACTGGCAGCTCTCAGGAAATATTATGCCGAAGAGGACAAATTACGGGGCGACTGGAAGGCAGGGGCTGTTGCTGGCTGGAATGAATATCTGGACGCCGCTACCAACACCTATGACGCCGTTAAGAATGTGGCCAGTTCCACACTGACAGGTCTATCTGACATGCTCACCGAACTCATGACAACCGGAACCGCTTCGGTTAAAGAGTTCGGGAAGTCTATGTTGAAGATGATTCTTCAGATAACCAATCAACTCTTGGTTGCCTATGCAGTTCAGGCTGCGATGGGTTGGATAAACGGTGGCAGCAAAGGCGGAAGCACCCCAGGGGGATCATATGCGAACGCTGCTGCTGGCGTAACGTTCAATGCCAAAGGCGGCGTGTATGATTCATCCGGGTTAAGTAAGTATGTGAATGGCGTCTACGATTCTCCTCAATACTTCACGTTCCAGGGGGCGTCGAAGTTTGCCAAAGGTGGCGTCTTTGGAGAAGCAGGGCCGGAAGCTATTATGCCGTTAGCTAAAGATTCAGCAGGGCGGTTGGGAGTGCGTGCCCAGGGCGGTGGCGGTATGGCTCCGGTTATTAATACCACCGTTAACGTTGATGCTGGTGGTTCTGCAACTGTTCAGTCTTCCAGCTCAGGTGATGCTATGGGCCGTGCCCTTGCTGATGAAATGCAGAACGCTGCGTTGCAGGTTATCCAGAAGCACCTTAAGCCTGGTGGCATGATTTACAACTTTAGCAAAGGTAGATAGCCCGCTTCTGCTGGTTTTGCCTTTGTCTGAATGCTGTTAGGATTAGTCCGAGCTTTCACCGAGGGAAGATAGGGACATGAAGAAACTTATTTTGGTTATGGGTATCATCGCTTTGGTTGGGTGTGCCACCAAGCCAATTTCAACTGAGCAGGCTAAGCCAGCGCCAGCAAAACAAATTCTTGATAACACTCTCTTCACGAAAAAGGCTGGCACCGGGGAGGTTGTGATTAAACGTGACTCTGGTTATGTGGGGAGTGCTTGTTTGACGAGGGTTTATGTCGATGGGCGTGAAGTTGCCGATCTTGACCCTGAACAAAAAATCACAATCTACCCCACCTTGGGGGATCACATCTTCAGCGCGTGGCCAAAAGGAATGTGTGGTGGGGGAATGAGTGAGCAGGCAGGTAAAGTAATCGAAGGTAAGGTATTAACTTACAGGATAGGTTACGGCTCTGGTTCAGAATTTGGGATTTACCCAACCGCATTTTAACCACTAACCAAGACCTCCCGGGCCTATAGCCCAACAAGCCTCGCAGATGCGGGGCTTTTTTGTCGGCGTAAGACTCGGTCTTGTTGGTTAAAATCTGAGCGTCACTTTCAAAGGGGGCGAAATACTACAGCAATCTTTTGGTTGGTGCATTGCTATCTGGACACTGTTTTTGTGCAAAAAGTGCTATTTGTGCGCATTGGTACAGATTGAAACGCATTGGAACGTATTGCAACTTTGCACGATCATGTTGTGATTCTGCAATCACCTTAGAGGTAACTTCGGTGAAACTGATTTCAACGTGCTTTAAGTGCTTCGGAAATGTCGTCGAACGTGCATCCATCTTCAGACATAGACCCATTGCTCAAATAAGAAGAATGGTATTAAATTGTCCTCAACCACTAAGAGTGGTCATGAATTATTTGGATGTGTTTGCATCCTACAATTTGAGAAAGCACTGCCAAACGTGCATGAGGGTGATAATCATGGGTCACGCATTAAAAAAGGCAGATCGCTTGTACATTCCGCCTCGTGACAAATCCACAGTGGCGAAACCTCGTGCAGCGATCAGCGAAGCATGTTCACATACTGGTCAAGTTAAAAATGCCTTTGAATTTGGATTTGCTCGTTACGAGAAGGCGATGGAAGAACTTTCAAAGGTCTGAGTAAAAACGGATGACGATAGAGTATGTTGAAGGAGTCAATTATCTTTCCATTGACGATATCGTTTTCATCAACAGGTCTCTGATCGAGACTCAGACGCCAAATGAACCAATAGGCGTCCTGAATCCGAATAACCTCAGTTCTTCACAGTCACGACCAAGTACCATTCGATATTATGAGCAGACAGACGATATGTTTCGTCTGTCTGCTGTGCTAATTGAAAGCCTGATCCAGAATCATCCATTCGCAAATGCAAACAAACGCACTGCCATGATGGCTGGTTACGTATTCCTGTTGCTGAATGGATATGAGCTTACAGCACCCAGTGATGAGGTCGTAACCATCGCAGAGGGTTTGGCTCGTAAGGATTATTCAGTGGATGACCTAGAGAATTGGTTATGCCACTGGTCTCGAGAGTACGATTCCAGAACGTTATGTGCTACAGGCGGAAATTCGCTTCAGGCTCTCGTGGCGACTTCACACTACATCCGAATCATATCGAATAACTGAATCCGCTAAGAGGCGGTTTTTCTGCCGACCAATACTGAATTATATAACCCGCTTCGGCGGGTTTTTTTATGGAGTAAATATGGCAGTTGAAACATACAGCTGGCGCTCGCAGCTCGGTGCTGGGGCGATTGAATATAGTCAAACGGTGCGCGCTGCGCAGTTCGGTGATGGCTATGAGCAGGTTGCTGATAATGGCATTAACTCTACTGCTATTCAGGTGCCAATGAAGCATACCGGCACCGAAACGGAGGTGAACAGTATTCGTGATTTCCTCCTGGCTCATACCGTTAAAGCTTTTATCATCACGCCGCCCGGCGAAGCGAAGGGGCTTTATCGGGTAGTCGCCGATTCCGTACGGAAAAATCAGATCAGCAGCAAGTTTGCTGAGCTGACGTTCACCATCAAACGGGCTTACGGAGTGTATGCATAATGGCATTAGTCGATCAGGCGGCGATGCTGGCACCGGGTGGCAGAGTACGCCTGGTTGAAGTTGACGCCTCAGAATTCAGTGGCGGGATTCACCGATTCCACTACGCACCTTTCCCCCATACACCGGAAGAAATTGATGCTGCCAATGGAGATGAAGAAAGGCTTGGACCCAAGCCAATCGTCTTCGGTGGCAACACCTACGATTTTTGGCCGTTTCAGGTTTCAGGCCTGGAGCTTTCAACAGACCAGGCGGCGGAGCCCACTCTCAGCGTCTCAAACCTTGACGGCCATATCACTGCGCTGTGCCTGCAATTTAAGGACATGGTTAACGCCAAAGTGAGCATTATCGATACCTATGCGGTCTATCTCGATGCTTTGAATTACCCTGGTGGGATGAACCCGACCGCCGACCCGTCGATGTTCACGCTTCAGACCTTCTGGCTTGACACGAAAACCTCCGAAGACGACGAAGTGGTTTCGTGGTCACTCAGTAGCCCCGCAGACTTGCAGGGGCTTGTTATCCCAACCCGACAAATCACCTCGCTCTGCGAATGGGCGCTACGCGGGCAGTACCGGAGCGGCGATGGATGCACCTATAACGGCACTGCGTATTTCGACGCTAAAGGGAATCAGGTATCAGATCCTGCCCTTGATGTGTGCGGCGGCTGCCTGAGTGACTGCCGTAAGCGGTTTGGTGCCGGGCTGGCAGAGCCTAATACCGCGACCCTTGATTTTGGGGGCTATCCAGCCACCGTGCTTTTTTCCCGATAACCGGACGTACCAATGAATAAAACCATAATGGCAGCTATCCGGGCGCATGCACTGGAGGAATCCCCGCGTGAGTGCTGTGGCTTCGTTATTCAGTCTGGCCGTCGCCAGCGCTACATTCCCGTGCCGAATACGCACGAAAATCCGACAGAGCATTTCCGCATCGACGGCGAGCACTGGGCTAACGCCGAAGATATCGGGACGATTATTCGCGTCATCCACTCCCACCCTGGCGACGGTGCCCGGCCTATTCCGTCCGATCTGGACCGACAACAGTGCAATAACTCCGGCGTGGTCTGGGGCATTTACGCGCCGGACAGCGATGAATACGCCGAGATAATGCCGGAGGCGGTGCCGCTTATTGGGCGTCCGTTTATCCTGGGCTCGAATGACTGCTGGGGGCTGATTATGGACTGGCACGCCATTCAGGGCGTCACGCTGAACGATTTTCGCGTCGATTACCCGTGGTGGGAAAGCCAGTACCCGGACAATCTCTATTTCGAAAACTGGGAGCGGGAAGGGTTTGTCGAATGCGACCCCGCGCCAGGCTGCATGGTAATCATGCAGGTTGAATCCGCTAAGTGGAACCACGCGGGCATCATCACTGAAGAAGGTGAACTGCTCCACCACCTTTACGGCCAGCCTTCCTGCATTACCCCGTATGCCCGAGGCTATTTCAAAGACCGCACGATGATCTGCGTTCGTCACAAAGACCTGCCGCAGGAGATAAAGCCATGGCGCGTTTAACCACCATTCGTCTGTATGGCGCACTGGGCGCCCGCTTCGGGCGTGTGCATAAACTGGCAGTGCAGACATCTGCCGAAGCGGTAAAAGCCCTATGTATCAACTTCGACGGGCTGGAAGACTATCTGATGAATGCCAAAAAAAATGGCATGACCTTCGCGGTGTTTCGCGGTAAGCGCAACATAGGCGTGCAGGACTTCCAGGAGTTGGCAGGCGATAGCGATATTCGCATAGCGCCAGTTATGGAAGGGGCGAAGAAGGCCGGCATGTTCCAGACAATCCTCGGCGCCGTGATGGTTGTTGCTGGTGTCATTACTGGAGTGGTAACCGGCTGGACGGGCGTAGGTTTGACATTTGGGGCTGGACTTATCATGTCGGGCGCGTCAATGATGGCCGGCGGTATTTACCAGATGCTTTCGCCCCAGCCCAAAGGGTTACAGGGGCGAGACGACCCTGACAATAAACCCTCTTATGCCTTTGGTGGCTCAGTGAATACCCTTGCGATGGGAAACCCGGTCGCGCTGCTTTATGGTGAGCGCGAGATTGGCGGTGCCATCATCAGCGCTGGCATAGTCGCCGAAGACATCTGATAACTCCTTTCTGAATATCAAGCACCCAGTCGGGTGCTTTTTTTATGGATGTAATATGGAAGCGATCACTGGTGCAAAGGGTGGCAGCCAGAAGCAGCACACACCTGTAGAACAACCTGATTCGGCGCAGTCAATGGCGCGCTGCCGCATGCTGCTGGCGCTCGGGGAAGGTGAGTTTGCTGGTGGTCTGGATGCGACCAGCATTTTCCTGGACGGTACGCCGCTGGGAAACTCAGACGGAACGATGAACTTTGAAAACGTTTCCTGGGAATTTCGGCCAGGCACACAGACCCAGACGCCGATTCCGGGTTTCCCCGCAGTGGAGAACGAAACTACAGTCGGCGTATCGCTGACAAAAGCCACGCCCTGGACGCGCGCGCTGAGCAACACCCAGATTGACGCTGTGCTCGTTCGCATTGGTATTCCGGGTTTGCAGCAGCAGGAAGACGACGGGGATATTGTCGGCACTACCGTAAAGTACCATATCGATCTTGCTGTAGATGGTGGTGCGTTCTCTACGGTCATGACAAGAACCGTCACAGAGAAGCTCAGTTCGCTCTATGAACTTACCCATCGCATTAATCTTCCGAAAGCCAGTACGGGCTGGCAGATTCGCGTGGTCCGCGACACCGACGACAGCACCAGCCAGATGTTGCAGAACAAAACGCAGGTACAGGCGATCACTGAGGTTATTGATGCGCGCCTGCGTTATCCCCACACGGCGTTGCTGTATGTGTCGTTCAACGCCAAATCGTTCAATAATATCCCGAAGGTTTCCTGTAAACCTAAGGGGCGCATTATCCGCATCCCTTCGAATTACGATCCGATAGCCCGAACCTACAGCGGCACATGGGACGGGACGTTTAAGTGGGGCTGGACGAATAACCCGGCCTGGATTTGGTTCGATGTTCTGACAGAGCCGCGTTTCGGCCTTGGCCGCCGCGTGACGCCAGAAATGCTCGATAAGTGGGAGCTCTATCGCATCGCCCAGCGCTGCGACCAGAAGGTACCCGACGGGAAAGGCGGAAGCGGTACCGAGCCGCGCTTCATGTTTGACGTGTACATTCAGGCGCAGGCCGACGCCTGGCAGGTGATCAAGGATATCGCCGCAGGCTTTAACGGCATGACGTTCTGGGGCAACAACATGTTCAATGTTGTCTCTGACATGCCGGCGGACACGTCGAAGCTGCAAATCCTTACCCGCGCTTCGGTGGTGGGCAAGCCGGTTTACTCGAGCGGCAGTGAAAAGACCCGCTTCTCCAGCGCGCTGATTAACTTCAGCGACCCTGACAATCACTATCAGGACCGCACAACAGCGGTGATGTTCCCGGACCTGGTTAAGCAGTTCAAGTTTAAGCAAACGCAGATCACCGCAATCGGCTGTACGCGCGAGAGCGAAGCACAGCGCCGTGGCGGGTGGGCTGTGTACTCCAACTCACTTGACCGGATTATCACGCTACAGACCGGGCTTGATGGCTATGTCTACGTGCCGGGCACCGTGTTTGCATTTGCTGACGAACGCCTTTCAGGGCGTGTTTATGGCGGGCGTATAACCGGATATAACGCCGGGTTGAAGGCTGTGATAACCGATCGGGGAACCAGTGCCGTTGCGGGTGACACACTGATGATCCGCACACGGGGCGGTACCGTTGAAAGCAGGGTGATCCAGGCCGTAAACGGCACGCAGCTGGTGGTCGCCACGCCTTTCACGGCAGAGCCGTTACCCAACGCTGTATTCGTCATCGATGCCGGGCAGTTGCGCCTGCAATACTTCCGCGTTACGAACCTGAGATTTGATGATGAAGAAAATACCTTCACAATCATCGGGGCCGAATATAACGCATCAAAATATGATGCGGTCGACAACAATGCCCGCCTGGACACGCCGCCAATCAGTCTGATACCAACCGGCCTCGTCAACCAGCCGACCAATATCGTGGTAGCGAGCTATGACGCAGTGCGCCAGGGGCAGCGAGTGGCTACCCTGACGGCATCCTGGGATGCGCCGGTCGACAAGAACGGCAAACCACAGGCGGATGTCATAGCCTATCGGGTGCAGTGGAAGCGCGGCGACAATGAGTGGGTTAACGTACCGGAGACCGGTCTTCGCAATATCGAAGTGCCTGGCATCTTCGAGGGTGATTATCTGGTCCGTGTACGCGCGATCAACTCCGGCGGTGCATCGAGTCTCTGGGCAACTTCCGCGCTTACACACCTGAAGGGGCGTACGGGGGATGTTCCTAAGCCTGTCGGTCTTACGGCATCTGAAAATGTCGTTTTTGGGATCCATATAACTTGGGGCTTTCCCGCCGACACAGGTGACACGTTGAGTACAGAACTGCAATACAGCGTTGCGGCTGACGGCTCAAATCCGATTCTATTGGCCTCTGTTCCTTACCCGCAGAAACTTTATCAGCAGATGGGGCTGAAGGCGGGGCAGGAATTCTGGTACCAGGCACGGCTTGTCGACAGGATCGGGAATCAGAGCGGATGGACCGACTGGGTGCGCGGGCAGGCCAGCATCGATGTATCCGGTATCACCGGTGCAATTCTGGAGGACATGAAAGGCTCCGATACGTTCAAAGACCTGATCGAGAACGCGGTAGACAGCAATGAAAAAATTGCTGGTATGGCTGACGACATTAAACAGGCCAACGACGAACTGGCGCAACAGGCGCAGGAAATAGCAAAAAACGCCGAGGATATCGGGAAGGTTCAGACCAGCGTTACAAACCTGACGAGCACGGTCGGAGATGTGTCTTCTTCTCTGAACGAGCTTGAGCAGACCGTTGCGACTGCTGATACCGCGCTGGGCCAGCGAATCGATAACATCAGCGTGTCTGTGGACGGCATGGCGGGAGGAGTGAAGAACTCCGCCATCGCGATTATTCAGGGCAACCTGGCGCAGGTGGCTGCGCGCAAAACGCTGTCTGCATCGGTCGCCGGTAACAGCGCGCAGCTGGACCGCATTGATGAGGTGATCGTCAACGAGAAGGAGGCAACGGCGCGTTCGCTGCTGAGTTTGCAGACTGACGTGAACGGCAACAAGGCATCCATAAACAGCCTGAACCAGACCTTCTCCGATTACCAGCAGGCCACCGCCACGCAGATAAACGGCATCACGGCGACCATCAACGGACATACCTCAGCCATTACCACTAACGCTCAGGCCATCGCGAACGTTAACGGGGATCTGAAGGCGATGTACAGCATCAAGGTCGGGTTATCCAGCAACGGTCAGTATTACGCGGCTGGGATGGGGATCGGCGTTGAGAACACGCCATCCGGCATGCAGTCACAGGTCATCTTCCTGGCTGACCGCTTCGCCGTAACGCACCAGGCCGGAGCCACGGTGACCCTTCCGTTCGTTATCCAGAATGGGCAGGTGTTCATCAGAGACGCGCTTATAGGTGATGGCACCATCAGCAACGCCAAGATCGGCAACTACATCCAGTCCAATAACTATGTCGCTGGCTCAGTCGGGTGGAGGCTGGATAAGGGCGGTACGTTTGAGAACTACGGTTCGACAGCTGGTGAGGGGGCCATGAAGCAGACAAACCAGACAATCAGCGTGCGGGATTCCAACAATGTGTTGAGGGTGCAGATCGGGAGAATCACGGGAACATGGTAACGGGAGGCCTCTTACGGGGCCTCTTTTTTCAGGAGAAATGAATGGCGGAATATGGTGTTCAGACATGGGACGCATCAGGCAAGGTAAACAACTATGGCGTTAAGCCTGTCAGCGTTTGTGGCTATCTCCAGCTGGCCCAGAACCAGAAAACAGGCTCTTACACCGTAGCGCTTCCACCGGGTTGCAGGCTGACCTATTTTCAGAGCATGAACGGCGATCAGTTTGGTACGAGTCGGAGGAAGATCACCATTTCGGGGGGAACAGCAACAGTGTCAGCAGCAGGTGATACCGACTACTCAGCAGGGACTGAGCCTGCGGCAGCGGCTTATCTCATTTTCCAGATCGAGAGGGCATAAATGGCGGAGTATGGCGTTTTACTGACGACCACGAGCGGGGAAGTATGGGTGACCGCGAACAGCTCGCCAATCGCTCTTCAGGCGCGAAAGACAGCGGCACTTCAGGGAACATCGGGGTTCAATACCAAAGTGACGCACACATTCCCCGCAGGTCAGCCTGTTGTCGCCTTCGTTCATTGCACGGTTGAGGTCGAAATAACTCAGACGATAAGCGGGAACACCATCACGATTGATTTTCTCAGACCGAATGCAACCGGCACAGCGTACGTTTATTTTTTCTCTATTTTCCCGCAGACAAAGCCAGACTACGGGCTGGCTGTGTGGGATGCATCAGGGACGCTGATTTTAACAAACGAAACGCGCACGCTGAGTGATGTAGTCACCCTCGGTACCGCCGGGGTGGATGCCAGCTCAGGATACAACATCAATACAACTCTGGCGGGGAAGTGGGCCTGTATGCCTGCCATGCTGGGGCTAATTACCGGGGTTATATCGGCTGGCGGTCAGCCGCAGCCATACATGGCAATATATAAAAGCATGGCAAAACTTGAGGGAAGCAATACGCGGATATTCGCCAGGCCGCAGACAACCCCTGGCGGCAACCTTCAAAACGTCGCGTATTCAAATCTGAGGAACGTGATTATGGCCATCAACTGCGCCAACTATGATTGATCGTTTTGAACGATCAATTTTGAATAATTGATCTACCAAATCAATTATATCCCGTTGATTCATATTGTTATTGTGTAGCTTCATGAATGCCCTGGGATATAACCACTATGAAAAATATGATTCTTTGCCTGGCGGTAGCGGTATTGCTCTCCGGTTGCGCTGGCGTTATTGAGAAGCAGCAACCCGTATGCACCGGAACAGCCCTGGTCGGCGGACAGGAAAGCAGCGTCCAGATCTACGGAGTCCGCAAGCAAAACAATCAGACGCAGTACCGCGCCGGTTATCCCTTTAACTGGTCATGGGTGAGCGCCAACACGTTCACCAGCACCACCTGCCACTAACCCATTCAGTTTTGAACAAACCCCGCTCCGGCGGGGTTTTTTATTGCCTGGAGAAAATATGCTTTATAACACTGGCACCATCGACATTAACGGAAATACAGCCACCGGCACCGGTACGAACTGGACGGCACCCGCCAGCCAGATCCGGGTTGGCCAGACGTTGTTTGTTCTTTCTAACCCGGTACAGATGTTTCAGATCACCGCCATCAACAGTGCGACGTCACTGACGGTTACGCCTGCCGCGTCTCCGGCGTTGAGCGGCCAGAAGTACGGCATTCTTGTTACTGATAGTCTCTCGGTCGACGGCCTGGCGCAGAGCATGTCTCAGCTCATCAACGAGTACGACGAGAACATCGGCGCGTGGGAGACGTTCGCCACCACCTCAGCAAACCAGAACATCACCGTCACCATCAACGGCGCTCGTGTAACTATTCCGGCGATCGGCAAACTTGTCCAGAAAGCGAGCAATGGGGCGGTTGGAGTTTCGGACGGTGGGACCGGAGCAACGAATGCCGCTGACGCTCGCACAAACCTCGGTTTGGGAACATCTGCAACAAAGAACACGGGAGAATGGGATGACGATGTATTGGCACCAGGTTCATTTGGTGTCGGTTCAAAAAATCTTCCTGTAATTTCAGACATCTGGGACAAAAGCCAGGGAACCCGCTTTTGCAATGTTAATCCCGCGACCTCTGGCGGTCCTGGAATGTATGGTTCTGGCATCCGGTTATCAGACCGTAATATTGGGAGTGGAAGCACTCCGGCAGCGCAACAATCATTTGCTGCGCTGATTCTTAGCGGGAAAATTATTCAGTTCATGAGTATGGCGGATGGCAATGATTCTGGCTGGATGCAGATTTACCACACCGGAAATACGACCCGTGCATCTGACGGTACGTTAAAAGCCGCTTCTCCGATTGTACAGTTGTTCGGTGATGGTTCGTGTCAGCTTAACGATGAATCTGAAGGATGCACTGTAACACGCCAGGCTATCGGTGAGTATCTGATTGAAGGGTGTGTGGGGCTGAACGCTGACGCGGCATGGGGTGGGATAGATGGAGGTTTTGACATCCCAACCGATCGCAATAAGCAGCCGCTTATCTGGCTGGATTATGAGGTAAATGCAGACGGATCGGTGCTGGTAAAAACATTCCACCGGGAATACCCTACAGCGCCGTCATTTGCGAGGAACGTATTGAAGGGTGTGGCGGATGGCGAACCGGTCGATATTCCCGCCGACCAGTTCGTAAGTGTTCGCGTGGAAATGCCCGTGGACAGCCTCTGGAACCAGCGACGCAAAGATGCATTTACAGTGTCGAAGCAAGAGCAAAATCCCCGTTTGGACAGTAACCTGCACACCAACGAAAATTGATAGCCAATATCTGCATTGACCGATAGCCCTGTCAATATGATACTGTGTTTATGTACAGTATTTTTGTGAGGTAATGATGCCACGCACAGCAGATATACACACCGCCTTCGTCGCGGCAATAGAGGTTAACCCTAAAGGCTACCGTTATCTGAGAACAGACAACTTCATCAAAAAGTTGCGGGGGTTTAACTGGCATTTCAGCCGTGCAGAAGCGAACACATGGATAGAACGCTATCAACCCGGTTTTGCAGATAAGACAACTGACGGCAGTGATAACAGATACTGGATCCTGCGTAACATGGGGAGGGTGCACTGATGGGATTTCCTTCACCGGCGGCTGATTTCGTAGCACCGCGTTTATCTCCGGAAATTATCTGCGGGATCGGCATGGACAGCCGCATCCTCGAAACCTCGTCTGGCTTTGCGGTTATCGAGCCGTGCACCAGACTGGCACAGAATCAGGTTCTGCTAATCCTCAGCGGCGGACGGACTCAGTTTGCCAGGGTCATGGGCAGGGCGCTGATTTGTGATGATGGTGAAGCGATAGAGGGGGAGGCTGCGGAAGAGGTTGAGGTGATGGGGCGGGTGACGTTCTTCATCAACAGCGTGATGCAGGATGACAGGGTGGTGTGATGGGGCATGGGTGGGGCATAAAGTTACCGCGAAACGACGTTAGTTCATTGCACATGACAAATCGTATCGCGGCAACATAGCAGAAGTTACCGCACATCAATCCAACATCAAGCCACTTCGTTAAAAGACTTAATAGTCTCCAGATGAAGATCGCCTGAAGTACCGGATTTCCGAGGAAAGGGATCAGGGTAATGACGTCATGGCTGCTTAACGAGCTGCCGATCCCCAGCATGATCCCGCAAAAAGAGAGAAGCGCCACGGGCAGCATAAAGGTTTTACCCAGTTGCTGGAAAAACTCCCACAGCGATATTTTTTGTGCTGCTTTCGTCGTCATAAAACGACTCCTTAAATGGTAGAAAGAGATTTAACGACCTCGATGGGGCGAGAAGATAAAACGTTTTATCAAACTTTAGTGCGCGCTAAATCACATTCTCAGGCTTTTACTGGTAGTATAAAGATAACGTATTGATAAAACGTTTTAGCGATCTCATTATCAAGGAGTCACGCCACCACATGGCTGTAGCGAAAAAGATCACCATCAACGATGTCGCGCTGGCGGCGGGGGTTTCCGTCAGCACCGTTTCGCTGGTATTGAGCGGGAAGGGGCGCATCTCTCCTGCAACGGGTCAGCGCGTCAACGAGGCCGTTGAGCAGTTAGGCTTTGTGCGTAATCGCCAGGCGTCGGCGCTGCGCGGTGGGCAAAGCGGGGTGATAGGGCTGATCGTTCGCGACCTCGCGTCGCCGTTTTATGCGGAACTGACCGCCGGGCTTACCGAGGCGCTTGAAGCGCAGGGGCGAATGGTTTTCCTGCTCCACGGTGGGCGCGAACCGGAGCAACTGCTCTCCAGGCTGGATATGCTGCTGACGCAAGGGGTGGATGGGGTGATCGTGGCCGGCGCGTCCGGCGTGGGCAGTGAATTGTGTGAGCGCGCGGCGCAGAAAGGCGTACCGCTGGTGTTTGCGTCGCGCGCCAGCTATCTCGACGAAGCCGATACCCTTCGGCCGGATAACATGCAGGCCGCGCAAATGCTGACCGAGCATCTTATTCATCGCGGCCATCAGCGCATCGCCTGGCTCGGCGGTAAAAGCTCGTCCCTGACGCGTGCCGAGCGGGTGGGCGGTTACTGCTCCACGCTCATCAAATACGGCCTGCCGTTTCACAGCGAATGGGTGGTGGAGTGTGAATCCAGCCAGAAAAAAGCCGCGGAAGCCATCGGCACGTTGCTCCGCAACAGCCCGACGATCAGCGCGGTGATTTGCTATAACGACGTCATTGCGATGGGGGCGTGGTTCGGTTTGATCCGCGCCGGACGCCAGAGCGGTGAGGGCGGGGTAGAAACGTTCTTCGGCCATCAGGTGGCGCTGGGGGCGTTTGCGGATGTCGGTGAAAATGCGTTAGACGATCTCCCCATCGTCTGGGCGACGACGCCGGCTCGTGAAATGGGGTACACCCTGGCAGACAGGATCATGCAGCGCATTGAAAATACGGACGTGCAGGCCGGGCATCAGATTGTCGCTGCGCGGTTAGTGACCGTGAAGTAAACGCTTTGCTTGCACGGGCCTGCAACGGCTCATGATCGTAGGCCGGGTAAGCGTCAGCGCCACCCGGCAATAAAAAACCCCTCATGCGAGGGGTTGTTCGTTTACTGCTGCGGTACTGCCGGCGGCGCTGCCGGGTCAGCCGGTTCCGGCATGCCCAGCGTCGGCATACCAAACATGCCGACAAACTCTTCCAGCGGCATTTTGTCGCCGTTGAGCGTCACCTGGCCATTAGCATATTGCAGGCTGGTGGAAATGGTGTTGTCTTCCACCTTCGTGATGCGGAACATCTGGCCCATCGCCGCCAGGCCTTTCACCTGTTGGTTTGCCAGTTTACCTGCATCCTCTTCACCATACCCTTCAAGTTTCGCAATCTGGGTCATGAACTCGGTCGCCATATCCATCGGGATGGTCAGCTTGCTGTCGAGCGATTTCACGCTGCGGTCAACTTCCTGCGCCAGGGGCTGCGGTTCGCCGGTTGCGGCGGCCGGATCCTTCAGGAACAGCGACAGGTTGAAGTTGGTTTCGCCTTTGCCGTTTTTCCAGCTCAGTGGCGCAACGGTAATCACCGGCTCGCCCTTCAGCAGGATCGGCAGGTTATTAAACAGTACCGTCATCGCCTGCTGCTGGTACGCCTGCGGGTTCTGTTGCAGGGCGGCATCGGTCAGCAGAGCCTGGCTCTCTTTGCTGTATTTCTGGCTGAATTCGTGCCACGCCTGGCCGTCAATATTGCCGATTTTAAGAGACAGCTTACCGGTACCCAGATCCTGATTCTGTACTTTCAGGCTTTTCAGGCTGTAATCCAGCTGGGTGTTGATGCTTTTACCGTCTTTGGAGACGTCAGACTTACCGTCCAGATCCATGCCTTCCAGTACCGCCATCTCTTTGCCTTCGATCGCAATGGCGATCTTATCGAGGCTCAGTTTCTGGTCGCCGATACGCTCATCAAAATCGGTCATACGGCTATTGCCGCTGGCTTTCAGGTTGTTGAAGGTAAGCTGAACCTTCTGGTTATATTCATTGACTGAATTTACCAGGCCGCTGGCGGCATCGCCGGTGAGAGAGACATTCTTGCCGTCGCGATCGGCATCAAGCTGGAAATTACCGCCGCTGAAGGCGACTTTATCGGTGCCTTGTTCGTAATTCAGGGCTTTCAGGTCGATGTCGGAATGCGTATCACCGGCATAGCTGATGCGGGTATTGATCTCAAACGGCGACTCATTTTTCGCCATATCGAAAATCGGCTTCGTCACCTCGTTATTCACCAGTACGGTTCTGGCGGATGCCATGGAGGGGATCAGGTTAAACTTTTTCAACTGCGCCAGCGGGAACGGACCGTGGCTGACCACTTCATCCAGCACCACGCTCTGGCCCGGTTTCAGCCAGGCGTTCTGATTACCCGCAACTGGCTTCACCACCACCTGCATATGGCTGGTAAACACGCCACGCTGGTAGTTCTGGTAGCTCAGCTCCAGACCTGCTTCAGGCGCGCTGCGCTTAATCTCGCTGTTTGCCTGCGCCATCATCTCTGCCAGACGGCTTTCCAGCTGTTTCCCGGTATACCAGGAAGCACCCGTCCAGATCACGCCTAAAGCAACAATCACTCCTACCGCTACGACCGATTTTTTCATTGCGATTATCCCTAAAATGAAACCAGGCGGTTAAAACCGCCTGGTGTTACAACGCCTGTTACTAGCTTAGCAAGAGTTGTTAAAAAATTCAGTAAGTCCCTAAAGCTTATTAAAAACACGCGCCAGGCGACCGGTGCCGCTCACCCGGACAGGCGACTCGTTGGCCGCGACAAAGGCGGATTCACCCGGTTTGAGCACCAGACGCTCGCTATCTTTGTGCAACGTCGCTTCGCCTTCCACACAGAACAGGATCGCGGCGCTCTCCTGTGCAATGGCGGTTTCGTCTGCGCTGAGGTCGTGCAGCGAGAAGGCAAAATCATCAACCGGAATCGGGAAGTCCAGCTCTGCGCCGTTTTTCACCGGCTGCGTAAGCAGCTCCGCAGCAGGTTTCGCCACGAACTTCACGTTGGCAACCAGCTCAGGGATGTCGATGTATTTTGGCGTCAGGCCCGCGCGCAGTACGTTATCGGAGTTAGCCATCACCTCCAGCGCCACGCCGTTCAGGTAGGCGTGCGGGGTTTCAGCGAACAGGAACATCGCTTCGCCCGGGTTGAGCTTCACCACGTTCAGCAGCAGCGGAGAGAAGAGACCGCTGTCGTCCGGATAAAACGTGGAAATTACGCGAATGGTGTCCCATGGCTCACCCTGCTGGCTGTTCAGCGCGGCTTTCAGCACAGCCAGCGCGTGGGATTTTTCCTCGCCCTGCATATTCAGCAGGCTGGCAAACAGCTCGCTCAAGGCTTCTGCGTTCGGGTTTTCCAGGAAATGGGCGATCGCGTTGTGAGCCCCGGCGACCGGTTGCAGCAGGGAGATGATCTCGGAAAACTCGCGGAAGGCATTCATCGCCAGGAAAGGGGTAAGGGCGAAAACCAGTTCCGGCTTGTGGTTAGGATCTTTGTAGTTACGCTCTGCGGCGTCTAATGGAATACCGGCGGCATTTTCTTTGGCAAAGCCCAGCTCAGAGGCTTTTTTGTTCGGGTGAACCTGAATGGAGAGTGGCTGGTCGGCGCACAATACCTTGAACAGAAACGGCAGCTCACCAAAACGATTCGCCACTTTATCGCCGAGCAGTGCGGCTTTGTCGGCGTCGATGACGTCACGCAGGCTGCGAACCTGGCCGCTGGCATCTTCAATTTTTGAGCTGCTCTTCGGATGCGCGCCCATCCACAGCTCTGCCATCGGCAGGTTGCCCGGGTTGGCGATGCCGTAGAGATCCGTTAACGCAGTTTTACTTCCCCAGGCGTAGTTTTGCACTGAGTTGATGAGTTTTTGCATTATCAAGCCCTGATTCATATGTGGAATTAACTCCGCGTATTAAAGCAATAAACCGAATGGAAGTAACCTGCGGATGTAAAAAGTCGTACTAGTCTCAGTTTTTGTTAAAAAATTGTGTAGGATAAGCTGACTCGCTTTTAAGCCGGGCAGCGGAACATCTGCCCTGAATAAACAGACCGAAGCAGTAAGTGAGAGAACAATGTCGAATAAACCCTTCCATTATCAGGATCCTTTCCCCCTCAGTCAGGATCAGACCGAGTATTACCTGTTAACCCGCGATTACGTTTCTGTCTCTGAGTTTGAAGGGCAGGAGATCCTCAAAGTTGACCTGCAGGCGCTGACGTTGCTGGCGCAGCAAGCCTTCCACGATGCTTCCTTTATGCTCCGTCCGGCGCATCAGCAGCAGGTTGCTGATATCCTGAGCGACCCGGAAGCCAGCGAGAACGACAAATACGTCGCGCTGCAATTCCTGCGTAACTCTGATATCGCGGCGAAAGGTATTCTGCCGACCTGCCAGGACACCGGCACGGCGATTATCACCGGTAAAAAAGGCCAGCGCGTCTGGACCGGCGGCGGTGACGAAGCGGCGCTGGCGCGCGGCGTTTACAATACCTACACCGAAGACAACCTGCGCTATTCGCAAAACGCGGCGCTGGATATGTACAAAGAGGTGAACACCGGCACCAACCTGCCTGCGCAGATTGACCTCTACAGCGTCGACGGTGACGAGTACAAATTCCTCTGCATCGCCAAAGGCGGCGGTTCAGCCAACAAAACCTATCTTTACCAGGAAACCAAAGCGCTGCTTACCCCGGGCAAGCTGAAGAATTATCTGGTCGAGAAGATGCGCACCCTCGGCACCGCGGCCTGCCCGCCGTACCATATCGCGTTTGTGATTGGCGGTACGTCTGCTGAAAGCACGCTGAAAACCGTTAAGCTGGCCTCAACCAAATACTACGATGGGCTGCCAACGGAAGGTAACGAACACGGTCAGGCGTTCCGCGACGTGCAGCTTGAGCAGGAGCTGCTGGAAGAAGCGCGTAACCTGGGCCTCGGCGCGCAGTTTGGCGGCAAATACTTCGCTCACGACGTGCGCGTGATCCGTCTTCCGCGTCACGGTGCTTCCTGTCCGGTGGGGATGGGCGTTTCCTGTTCAGCGGACCGTAACATTAAAGCGAAGATCAACCGCGACGGCATCTGGATCGAGAAGCTGGAGAACAACCCGGGCAAATACATCCCTGAACACCTGCGTAAAGCGGGCGAGGGGGAAGCGGTTCGCGTGGATCTGAACCGACCAATGAAGGAGATCCTGGCGCAGCTTTCGCAGTATCCGGTTTCAACGCGCCTTTCCCTGAACGGAACGATTATCGTGGGCCGCGACATCGCCCATGCGAAGCTGAAAGAGCGCCTGGACAACGGCGAAGGGCTGCCGCAGTACATTAAAGATCACCCGATCTACTACGCAGGCCCGGCAAAAACGCCTGATGGATATGCTTCCGGCTCGTTAGGCCCAACCACGGCGGGCCGTATGGACTCCTACGTCGACCAGTTGCAGGCCAACGGCGGCAGTATGATCATGCTGGCGAAAGGCAACCGCAGCCAGCAGGTGACGGACGCGTGCCACAAGCATGGCGGCTTCTACCTCGGTAGCATCGGTGGCCCGGCGGCGGTGCTGGCGCAGGGCAGTATCAAGAGCCTGGAGTGCGTGGAGTACCCGGAACTGGGTATGGAAGCGATCTGGAAAATTGAAGTGGAAGACTTCCCGGCGTTCATCCTCGTGGATGACAAAGGTAACGACTTCTTCAAACAGATCCAGTCTTCCCAATGTTCGGCGTGTGTGAAGTAAGTCTGTAAATTGCCGGGTGGCGCTGACGCTTACCCGGCCTGCATTCTCGCAGGTCGGGTAAGGCGCAGCCGCCACCCGACATCAAAAAGAGCGCACAAAGCGCCATAACGTTTCTCAGAAGTCATCAATACTTATCTCTTAAGCATGTGAGCAATCCCATCTTTGTTATCAAGGAGTAAGTAATGACAATGCATCGCCGCGAGAAAGACTCCATGGGCGCCATCGACGTCCCGGCCGACAAGCTATGGGGCGCACAAACCCAGCGTTCGCTGGAGCATTTCCGCATTTCGACAGAGAAAATGCCCGTCTCGCTAATCCAGGCGCTGGCGTTGACCAAACGCGCTGCCGCCAAAGTCAATCAGGATCTGGGCCTGCTGGATGCCGATAAAGCCACCGCCATCATCAATGCCGCCGACGAAGTGCTGGCGGGCAAACATCCCGACGAATTCCCCCTTGCCATCTGGCAGACCGGCTCAGGCACCCAGAGCAACATGAACATGAACGAGGTGCTGGCGAACCGCGCAAGCGAGCTGCTTGGCGGCGTGCGCGGCATGGAGCGCAAGATCCACCCGAACGATGACGTGAACAAAAGCCAGAGTTCCAACGACGTGTTCCCGACGGCCATGCATGTGGCGGCCGTCATCGCTATCCGCGAGCAGCTTATCCCGCAGCTCAACGTGCTTAAATCTACGCTTAATGAGAAAGCGCAGGCCTTCCGCGACATCGTTAAAATTGGTCGTACGCACCTTCAGGACGCGACGCCGCTGACGCTCGGCCAGGAGATCTCCGGCTGGGTGGCAATGCTGGAGCACAACCTTAAGCATATCGACAATAGCCTGCCGCATCTGGCGGAGCTGGCGCTCGGCGGGACGGCGGTGGGCACTGGCTTAAACACCCATCCCGAGTACGCGGTGCGTGTGGCCGAAGAGCTGGCGAAGATCACCGGGCAGCCGTTTGTTACCGCTCCGAATAAATTCGAAGCGCTGGCGACCTGTGATGCGCTGGTGCATACCCATGGCGCGCTGAAAGGGCTGGCGGCCTCGCTGATGAAAATTGCCAACGACGTGCGCTGGCTGGCCTCCGGCCCGCGCTGCGGCATCGGCGAAATCAGCATTCCGGAAAACGAGCCGGGCAGCTCCATTATGCCGGGTAAAGTGAACCCGACGCAGTGCGAAGCCATGACCATGCTGTGCTGTCAGGTGATGGGTAATGACGTGGCGGTTAACATGGGCGGCGCGTCGGGTAACTTCGAGCTTAACGTCTATCGCCCGATGGTGATCCACAACGTACTGCAATCGATTCGTCTGCTGGCCGATGGCATGGAGAGCTTTAACGAGCACTGCGCGGTGGGCATTGAGCCTAATCGCGAGCGAATCAGCCAGCTGCTGAATGAGTCTCTGATGCTGGTAACGGCGCTGAATACCCATATTGGTTATGACAAAGCGGCCGAAATCGCTAAAAAAGCGCACAAAGAGGGGCTTACCCTGAAAGCCTCTGCGCTGGCGCTGGGCTACCTGACGGACGCCGAGTTTGATGCCTGGGTCCGCCCGGAAGCGATGGTGGGCAGCCTCAGGTAATCACTGCGCCACATACAGGTGCAGCCGCGGAATAATCAGCTGTAGCGGCTGCGCCTGGGGTTTATAGCGATGCTGAACGTTTTCAGCATCGTAGTTCAGCAGTTCCCCGATATCCGGCACCACCGCACCCTGATCGGCATCATAGAGCGCAATCAGCGGCGTCGGGCAGGCGTATTGCACCTGCTTTTGTTGTCCGGCGTACCAGACGCGGGCGATAGGCTGCACCTTCACCGGACGCTTTATTTTAAGACGGGTATCAGCTGGCAGGGAGGCAATGCTGTGGTACTCCTGCTCCAGCCTTTCAATCCACTGTTCCCGCGACCACGGGGCGACCGTTCGCGGCGATTTCAGGCTTTTCTCCAGCTGAGCCAGGATCTCATCGCGCGTGAAATTTTTAATGATGTGCTTGTTGGCCCAGCCGAAGCGCAGCGTGGCGGGGTGGCGCAGTACCGTCAGCGTGCGGTAAGCATTCAGGGTGATCAGCCCCGGAAGCTGGCGATGCACCCATTCAAAACGGGCAGCCGGCGCCAGCCCGGACTCAACGGTTACAATCTTCTCGAAGGCGGCTTTCAGGGTATTGATATGCGTAATCTGCGCCTCAATTCCTTCACGCGTTGCGGCATCCGTTTGCAGACAGATGACGCCGGGCAGGCGAACGGCGGCCTTACTGCTGCGATTTTCGGACTGCTGCTGGATGAAAAGGCGACGATAGTGCTGCAACGTCAGTTCCAGCGCTGCCTTGCCAATATGCTGCGTCACCTCAATGGTGTTCAGCGGGTCGTGCTCGGCGCCTTTCGCTACCTCGGGCAGGGAAAAGACGCGGGCGGCCAGCAGTCGGCAGTCCTGAAGTTGCCCCGTCAGGGTCAGTAACGCCTGCTCTATTTCCCGAAATGTGGTGTTAAGCCTTTCAATGAGATCGTAAGTTGCCATGGTAGCCCCTAATTAGTTACAACATACTACTGATATAGCACAACACGCCGGGTCAGGCCAGCGTGCGGTTTAGGTCAGGCAGGTACGGGAAGGGGAATGTTGTGATAGATCGGCCAGCTAAAGACGAAACGGGCCCCACCCAGCTCGCTCGCTTCGCAGCGAACCGTACCACCCATCGCCTGGGCAATGGAACGGACAATAGCCAGCCCCAGGCCACAGCCGCCGGTAGCCCGGTCGCGGCTGGGATCGAGGCGCACAAACGGCTCGAAAACTTTTTCACGCTCCGCCGGCTCAATGCCGGGGCCATCGTCTTCTACACACAGAATCGCCTGGCTTCCCTGCAAATCTAAACCTATGCGCAGCGTCGTTTCGCTGTAGCGCATGGCGTTGTTCATCAGATTATCCAGCACGCGTTCCATCAGTCGCATGTCCAGCGCGCCGTACGCGCCGGGGGTAATGGCTGCCAGCAGTTTTCGCTGAGGGTTAACGCTCTGCACATCGTTAATATGCGTCTGTAGCCAGACGGGGAGATCCGGTGTACTGAGGCGCAACTCCGTCTGAGGACGATCGAGGCGGGCATAGGTCAGCAGCTCTTCAATCAGCGCTTCAAGCTGGCCAATATCCCGATTGAGCGCCTGCGATTCCGCCCCGGTGAGGTTCTCGCTCATCTCCAGGCGATAACGCAGGCGTACCAGCGGAGTACGCAGTTCATGTGCAATGCCGTCGATCAGCTGCTTCTTGCTGGCAATCAGGGCGTTGATATTATCGGCCATCTGGTTAAAGGCAATGCCGAGACGATCAAAACTGGAACCGCTGTCGAAATGGATGCGTTCAGTTAAATGACCCTCCCCAAAACGCTGTGCGGCGGATTCCAGTTTCAGCATGTCCTGCCAGTGCGGTCGCATCCAGATGAACACAGGCAAAGCGAGCGAGATGGCAATAAAGCCCAGCAGGGCGAGATCCAGCAGGCGCATCTGGTGCAGGTAATAGAGATAGGGCACCGGCCCGACGGCAAGGACATAGTGGCTGCGTGGAATACGCTGAATGAAGGTATATTTCTCGTCCAGTGCGACGATGTCTCCGTCGCGCAGACGCTGCATCGCAGGCGGCGCCAAATCAAAATCCTTCATGGGTTCGATACGCAGATCAAACGACAGATTCAGATCCAGCTCTTTTAACGTGCGCGCCCAGTCATGAGGAGGAATTTCTCGCAGCTCGCTACGCATCAGGTAGAGCGAGCTTTTCATCAGATCGTCCAGGGATTGCCTGCCCGCGCGCTCTGCGGTGAATTTGTAGACCAGCCCGACCAGCATGGTCATCACCAGAAAGCAGACAAACAGCAGGAGATAAAACTGCACAAACAGCTTTTTCATTGGATAGCACCGCTAAATCAATCAATTAAGAACCCGGCTTTACTTCGTCAGCCCTGCGTGGACATCCATATCACCACAGGAACGAAGAAGGTTGATGATACACTTTCTTCGAAAACAGAGGGAGCAAAGTGAGCAGCACGATTATGCGGAATAGTTAAATTTAAAGGGCAATGTCGTAAAAAAGCCTGCATTTTGCAGGCATTAATAATGATGGATTGTAATTTTTCTCATTCTGAGTGAAATAAATGCTGTGTTGTTAACCGGACTAGTGACAGAAAATATTATAAATATTGTTTGGCAGCATCAGATATTTCCTGAGAGGTAAGTTCCCTGTCTGAAGCAACATAGATAGAATTATGATCTCCCGTCAACGACGGAAAGCTTGCAGTCATGATCTGAAGATTAATTTCTTCACCATCCGGATATGTCTGGCGTACAGACGTTATGCCCTTAAGCACGATAATGACTTTGCTGGGGTTGGCATTAAAAAAAATGATCACCTTTTTCATATATCACTCTATATCTCTTTGTGATTGTGCAAGGTAAGAATGTTCCAGAAGCGTGGCTCCTTTCTATTTTTTGCTCTCTTTGGAAAATAAAAGCAAGCAATATCCTGCCTTAACGTGTATGGTGGCAATCCTTTTCATTCAGGAGCAGCCTATGTCGGGACGTAAAAACTCGCAACTCCGTCGCAATTATTTAGTCAAATGTTCATGTCCAAACTGCGCTAAAGAGTCAGAGCACAGTTTCACTCGCATACAAAAGGGGGCCCAACTTGTCTGTCCCTACTGTAGCGCTTTGTTTAAATCCTCTCAGCGTCTCTGAAGAAATACGCATACAATAAGTGGAAGAGATGATGCTTTTGAGATCGCCTGACCTCATTAACAAGGCCCGGTCTGGTCAGGGAAAACTATCATCGTTATCGCGGGTCCTTGTTAATATCATTTATCGCAAAGCGTTACATTCACAGCAGCAGGGCCTTTATTGCCGCTTACGATGATAAATTCGACTTTCTGACCTTCAAAAAGTGTTTTGAAGTTCTCTCCCTGAAGGGCAGAGAAGTGCACGAAAACATCTTTGCTGCCATCTACAGGGGAGATAAAACCAAAGCCTTTATCTTCCTTAAACCACTTAACCAGACCTAAAATTTTTGATGACATAAAGACCCCATTTGAACATTTTCGAAGTGATAGAAAAGCTAATAAACATATAATGCTAAGGTATGGACTCAAAAGGAGGGGATATCAGCGATAGCGCCTGGTTATGAGAATTGTCATGCAAGGTGTTAAACTATTATTGGATCGGACTAACGAGACCATTAATGCACGGGCAGGGTTAATTAGCAATTTTTATTTTGGCCTTCCGGATGGCTTTCTTAAAAGTGCACGATAAAAATTAATTTAGTACAAGAAGCCAGAGTTGCCAGGCGTGACTACAGCCCAAATGTCCCTACAGGAGCATTTGGGCTGTAGTCACGGAGATTTATCCGGACAAAGGCAGCGCAGCAGAAATATTAATTATCATGAACTCAATATTTCCGATTTTCGCTAATGTCTGGATTTACCTGTGCTGACAATCAGTGGGTTGGTGGCAAACCCATGCGGGCATTTCCGCGCGTTGCAATGCACCGCGTATGTGCATATCTCCTCTTGCTGGTTTCGATTGTATGGGCAGGCCATCTTGTTTTTAATTTCACTCCACAACATTTCGTTGTAAGGGGATATGTTGTATATCGATATAGGCTTGAAAACGCCATTTATGAAGACGCCATTTTTTGTCGGATATATCCTGTCGCCGGGGTACAAATAGACATCGCTTTCATACCAAATGATGAGTTTCAAGAACTTGAGCCCCAAGATGCTTGAATAAACGATTCCCGTGTTAGGACAAATTACCGAGCTAATGACTCTCCATGACATTGCTATACCTCTTTCATTAAATAATTGAGAGAGTATAAGGTTTAGCATGAGAATTAGATTTCTGCAAACGCGTAAGCCATTGAAAAAGATCGATATTATTTATATGGTTGCCATTATCCCCTTTGTTTTCATAAGGATAAGATAATGATTAAGTCAATTGTAAAGATTATTTTTAGCTCAATGTGCATTTAAGTGACGGATTTTTGATCGATGATAGTGCCCGATCTGCTGAATATATATTGTACTATAGCAATCAAATACATTAGGACTACTTTTGTTTAGGCGAAAAATGCCCATCAAAATAGAACTGGAGAGAGGAAGCAGACCAGGGGATATTTCATAACTGACGATGCATATAATCGATAACTTTCGACGAATACCGATAACAATTCCGATGCATCGTAAGTTATTTTTCGAATATTCCTGTTTGCACCTTTTTCAGGTTTCCCAGGCGTGCGGTGCAAACAGATAGCCCTTATTGCGTACGGTTTTAATGCGGTAAGGTTCCGTGGCGTTATCCAGTAGTTTTTTACGCAGTCGTGAAATCGCCACATCAACGCTACGATCCATTCCGTCGTAACTTACGCCGCGCAGATTTTTCAGTAATGCATCCCGGTCCATAATTTGCCCGGCATGGGTTGCCAGCTCCCACAGCAGGTCAAAATCTGCGGTTGAGAGCGCAATCAGCTCCCCGGAAAGCATAACCTGTCGGTTGACCGGGTCGATAGAAAGCGTGCCGAAACGCATCGCTTTATGCGGCGTTAAAGAGGGGGCAGGCGCTTCACGCTCAGCGCTGGCACGCTGACGCAGATGCAGGCGCAAACGGGCGAGCAGAACCGCCGGCGGCGTGGTTTTCAGGATGTAGTCATTTGCCCCCATCTCAAGCGACAGAATATGATTCATATCGCTGTCTAGAGAGGTCAGCAGCACAATCGGGCCGTCCCACTTCGCGCGCAAATCCCGGCAGAGCGTCATACCATCCTTCCCGGGCAGCATGATGTCCAGTAACACCAGGTCCGGGTTTTCGCGGGTGACGACGTCTTCAGCGCGATCGCCACGAGGCTCGACAACCACTTCCATATCATGTTTACCCAGATAAGCGGCGATCAATTGTCCCACTTCGGGTTCATCTTCAACATAAACAATCTTATTCATACAACGTCTGTCATCGCGAAAAACGTCAACATACACCGCGCAACCTTAACCTTCCATTAATCTTTCAAAATTAGCCGGAGTTCCGTTATCCTGCACGGGAATGTTATTTGATTGTTAAGGGAAAAGAATGGGGCTGGTGATAAAAGCCGCGCTGGGTGCGCTGGTCGTGCTGCTGATTGGGGTGCTGGCTAAAACGAAGAACTATTACATTGCCGGACTGATCCCGCTGTTTCCCACCTTTGCGTTAATCGCGCACTATATTGTGGCCTCTGAGCGGGGTATTGAGGCGCTGCGCGCCACCATTGTGTTCGGGATGTGGTCGATCATCCCGTATTTTATCTACCTGCTGTCGCTGTGGTACTTCACCGGTTTTCTGCGTCTGCCCCTGGCGCTGGGCGGGGCGGTGGTCTGCTGGAGCCTCAGCGCCTGGGTGCTCATCTTCTTCTGGAGCCGCTTTCACTAGCGCAGCGGGCGGCCACCGTCCACGGCAAACGTTCGGCCCGTGACGTAACAGCTGGTCAGCAGATAATCGACCAGGTCGATCACCTCTTTCTCGCCAGGCGCGATTTTCATCAACGACTTGTTGAGCGCCTGCTGACGATACTCGGCATCATCGCCTTCGTTAAATAAAATCATCGCCGGAGCAATCGCGTTGACCTTTACCTCGGGCGCCAGCTTGCGCGCGAACGAGCGGGTCATATTATCCAGCGCGGCTTTGCTGGCGGCGTAGGCGATGTGTTTGTCGCTTCCTCTCTCCACCACGTAATCGGTGAAATGGATAATGTCGCCTGCGGCATGGCCGTGTCCGCGCAGCAGATCCTGTAGGGCATGGTTGAGCAGATAAGGCGCATTAACGTGGATCTGCATCATGCAGGCGAGCGTTTCGCTGAGCGAATGTCCTGCTTTTTCGGGAAGCCAGGTACTGGCGTTATGAATAACCGCCCGCAGCCCGTGGGTGGTCGATTTCACTTTGTCCGCGAAGGCGAGAATACCTTCATCCGTGGAGAAATCCGCCTGAATGCAGACTGCTCCGGCATTTCGTAGCCCTTCAATGGACGGATATTCCGTGCGGTAACTGACGATAACCGGATGGCGAAGGTTGAGAAAGTGATGGGCGAGGGCCAGGCCGATGCGACGGCCTGCGCCAGTGATCAATATTGGGCGTTGCTGCGTGTGTCCCATCGTAATCTCCTTTTCAGTTCAACAATGGGACAGGCGACGCTATCCCATTAACATCCACGTTGCCGGTACGGCAGCGACTAACAGCAAACCTATCAATGCCATTTCGCGGCGCTTAAGGGCATTATCAAGCTGATGCGTACGGCGAGCGTAGATAAACACCAGCAGGCCAGGGGCGTAGAGCACCACGGACAGCAGCAGATGCATCGGGCCGGAAGCATACAACAACCATAGACCGTAAATACAGGCGCCGACGCCTACCGCATAGTGTGCCGGGCGGGTCGCAATTTTTAACAGATATGCGCCCACTAAGAAATAGGGTACCAGAATCATCTCGGAGGCGATGGTCAGCAGCGTGTTATAGTCCGATCCTGTGAGCCAGATCAGCACCAGACAGACCTGCACGCTGATGTTGGTGAGCCACAGAGAGGCCGATGGCGCACTGTTTTTGTTCTGACGGGCAAACAGGCGCGGGAACGCTTTATGCGTGGCGGCCAGGAACGGGACTTCCGCTGCCATAATGGTCCAGCTCAGATAGGCGCCGCAAACGGAAACAATCAGACCCGCTGCGATAATCACGTCCCCCCAGGGACCCAACATTTTCACCATCAGCCCGGCCATGGACGGGTTACGCATTTCCGCCAGTTCAGGGCGGGCCACCACCCCGAGCGACAGCAGCGTCACCAGCAGATAAACGCCCAGCGCCGCCAGTACGGCCAGCAGCGTGGCGCGTCCCACGTCGCGCTTGTTACGCGCGCGGGCAGAGACCACGACGGCACCTTCAACGCCGATGAACACCCACAGGGTGATCAGCATGGTATTTTTCACCTGTTCCCAGACGGGAACGCCCAGCGCAATGCCGCTGAAATCGAGCGTAAAGACATCGAGACGGAAGGCGAGGAAGGCCAGCACGACGAACAGGCCAAGCGGCACCAGCTTGGCCAGCGTCGCCACCAGGTTAATGCTGGCCGCGGTCTGGACGCCGCGCAAAATCAGCCAGTGAACAATCCACAGCAGCACCGAGGCGCCGACGATAGACTGCCAGGTATTGCCGTCGCCAAACAGGCGCAGTTCGGGCGTGTCGGTAAAGAAGCTGAGCGCCGAGAAGACGATAACCAGATAGGAGACGTTGGCGATCACCGCGCACAGCCAGTAACCCCAGGCGGAGCAGAAGCCGATCAGCTCGCCGAAACCTTCCCGGGCGTAAGTGAATATTCCGCCGTCCAGATCCGGTCGGATACGGGTCAGCAGCAGCATGGCGAATGCCAGCAGCAAAATCCCGACACCGGTAATGCCCCAGCCAATCAGTAATGCGGCCGGGCTGGCGACGGCCGCCATGTTCTGCGGCAAACTGAATACGCCCGCGCCCAGCATTGAGCTCAATACAAGTGCAGTTAAAGCACTCAGGCCAAGTTTCTTTTCCATTGGCTTCCTGTTATGAAAAGTCCAAATCCAGAATAATTATTTCGCTAAGGCGCATAAAAATGGTGGATCACGCTAAGGCGCGGGATTTTACGGAGTGTGAAGGATGCATGCAATGACGTGTGGCAGAAATCAGAAAAAAAGTAACAAAAAAGGCGGCACTGCGCCGCCTTTATGAAACCGTTTTGTTACTTGTACAGATCGGCGCTGATGGTCAGGTTGTTACCACGTTCCTGCCACTGGCGGGTGATGTGGTAATACTTCGCACCTTTCTTCGCAGCACGCTTCGCCACCTGATAGGAGATTTCCGTCATGTTGCCATAGTTGCCCGTAAACTTGATGCTGTCGAACGGCACCATCTGCGCGGCAGTGGCTTTGTTCAGCTCTTCAATTTTCGTGCCGTCTGGTAACGTAACGGTATATCGACCGCCTTTGGTGGATTGGGTTTCAAAGAAACGACCCACTTCAGCGCTTGGTGCCGCCGAGGTTGCAACGCCCGGGATTTCCACTTTCTTCGCTTCTTCACCGCCTTTCGCTAACGCGGCACGTCCCGCATCTGAATCCGCTGGAATGGCATCCGGGCTTTGCACGACGCGTTTTTTCGCATCTTGCTTATAGATGAAGGCGGTGATGCGCTGGTTTCCGCCCTGGTTGGCGTCAACCTGACGCACGATATAGAACGCGTAAGCGCCTTTTTCTCTCGCGGCTTTGGTGATGGCATCGTTAACTTCAGGCTGGCTGCGGTAGAAGCCCTGAACGGTCACGGTGTCATACGGTTCCAGCTGAACAGCCTGATCTTTCGGCAGTTCAACAATGCCGTTAATCACGCGGTTTTTCTGTTCATCTGCTTTTGGGGCATTCTCTTTGTACAGCGCAATCGTCACGCGCTGGTTGCCGCTGTTGCCCTGATCGGACTGGTCAACAACGTAAAACGAGGCAGCGCCGTTTTTATCGGCGGCTTTTGATGCAGCGGCGACGGCATCGCCAATTGAGTTATAGCGACCCACAATGACCGTATGGTCAAAAGGTTTTAACGCTGCCGCTTGCTCCGGCGTCAACTCTGTCGCGGCATTCGCAGACAGGGCGGTCGCGGAAAGAAGTGCGGACGCCAGGAGTGTGTTCTTAAGCTTCATAAAAATAATCCTTCGCCTTGCGCAAACCATGTACTGGTGTTGTTGTTAATTTGAGACGGTCCCGATTATGGCATTTAACACCCGTCGCTGTCTGCGGCATTTTTCACAGCCTGTGCTCACCAAAGGACCTGATTCGATAACATTTTGTGATATGTGGAAAAAACAGGCGTTTCACAAGCAAAACTGATTAAGCATATGACTTTTACAAGTTAATTTAATGTTAATGAGTTGATCTTTTATGGCGCTATATCATGTTTTTACCGCTTCGCTTGCGCGATTTATCGGTCCTGAAGGCGAATTTAAGGTAAATATCTCTGTCAGTGACCCCGATCGCTTATTTTTCACAGATAAAGTAAGAAATAGTGTTTTCTGGCGGTAGATCACGGGCGCTATTTTCAGTAGGTTATAGAAAGTTTGTTACTGTTTTATTTTCCGGGGTTAATCATTTTCCGTCGTTATGTCGATGGCGAAAATTGATACAAACCGCGGGCAATTATCGACAAACCATCATCAAAAACCGATGGAAGGGAAAACTATGCGTATTGGGGTACCAAAAGAACGGTTAGCCAATGAAACCCGCGTAGCGGCAACACCAAAAACGGTGGAGCAACTGCTTAAACTGGGTTTTACCGTCGCGATTGAAAGCGGCGCGGGCAAACTGGCGAGTTTCGATGACGAGGCCTTTACTCAGGCTGGCGCGGACGTAGTGGACGGTGCTGAGGTCTGGCAATCACCCATCATTCTGAAGGTCAACGCACCGGAAGAGAGTGAAATTGAACTGCTGAACGCGGGCACGACGCTTGTGAGCTTTGTCTGGCCAGCCCAAAACCCGGAGCTGATGGAGAAGCTGGCAGCACGCGGTGTCACCGTGATGGCGATGGACTCCGTGCCGCGTATTTCGCGCGCGCAGTCTCTGGATGCGCTGAGCTCCATGGCGAACATTGCCGGCTATCGCGCTATTGTCGAAGCTGCGCATGAGTTTGGTCGCTTCTTTACCGGTCAGATTACGGCGGCGGGTAAAGTACCACCCGCGAAGGTGATGGTGATTGGTGCCGGTGTGGCAGGTCTTGCCGCTATCGGGGCCGCAAATAGCCTGGGCGCTATTGTACGCGCGTTCGATACCCGGCCGGAAGTGAAGGAGCAGGTGCAGAGTATGGGCGCCGAATTCCTTGAGCTGGACTTCAAGGAAGAGGCGGGCAGCGGTGATGGTTACGCGAAGGTCATGTCTGAAGCCTTTATTAAGGCGGAAATGGCGCTCTTTGCGGCGCAGGCAAAAGAGGTGGACATCATTGTCACCACCGCGCTTATTCCGGGTAAACCGGCGCCGAAGCTGATCACCCGTGAGATGGTGGATTCCATGCAGCCGGGCAGCGTTATTGTCGATCTGGCGGCGCAAAACGGCGGTAACTGTGAGTATACCGTGCCAAACCAGGTCACGACGACCGCGAACGGTGTGAAGGTGATCGGTTATACCGACCTGCCAGGGCGTCTGCCAACCCAGTCCTCTCAGCTGTACGGCACGAACCTCGTTAACCTGCTGAAGCTGCTCTGCAAAGAGAAAGACGGCAACATTACCGTTGATTTTGATGATGTGGTGGTGCGTGGCGTTACCGTGGTGCGTGAAGGGGAAATCACCTGGCCTGCACCACCGATTCAGGTTTCCGCTCAACCTCAGGCTGCGCCGAAAGCGGCGCCAGAGCCGGCGGAGCCAGCAAAACCTGCGCCGCCGTGGCGCAAATACGCCATCATGGCGCTGATCATTATCCTGTTTGGCTGGCTGGCGGACGTCGCGCCAAAAGAGTTCCTTGGCCACTTCACCGTCTTCGCGCTCTCCTGCGTGGTGGGTTACTACGTCGTGTGGAACGTTTCCCATGCGCTGCATACCCCGCTGATGTCGGTCACCAATGCCATCTCCGGGATTATCGTGGTCGGGGCATTGCTGCAAATTGGTCATGGCGGCTGGATCAGCTTACTGAGCTTCATTGCGGTGCTGATCGCCAGTATCAATATTTTCGGTGGTTTCACCGTGACTCAGCGCATGCTGAAAATGTTTCGTAAAGGCTAAGGGGTAGCATATGTCTGGAGGATTAGTTACAGCCGCATACATTGTTGCTGCAATCCTGTTTATTTTCAGTCTGGCGGGGCTTTCCAAACACGAAACGTCTCAGCAGGGAAATAACTTTGGTATCGCCGGGATGGCGATTGCGCTGATTGCCACCATCTTTGGGCCGGACACCGGCAACGTGGCGTGGATCCTGGTGGCGATGATCATCGGCGGCGCGATTGGTATTCGTCTGGCGAAACGCGTTGAAATGACCGAGATGCCGGAGCTGGTTGCCATTCTGCACAGCTTCGTGGGTCTGGCGGCGGTGCTGGTGGGCTTCAACAGCTACCTGTACCACGAACCGGGCCTGGAGCCGATTCTGGTGAACATCCACCTGACGGAAGTGTTCCTCGGCATCTTCATCGGTGCGGTAACCTTCACCGGGTCGATTGTGGCGTTCGGCAAGCTGCGCGGGAAGATCTCTTCCAAACCGCTGATGCTGCCTAACCGCCACAAGCTGAACCTGGCGGCGCTGGTCGTTTCCTTTGTGCTGCTGGTGGTCTTCGTGCGTACCGAAAGCGTAGGCTTGCAGGTGCTGGCGTTACTGGTGATGACCATCATCGCGCTGGCCTTCGGCTGGCATCTGGTGGCGTCTATCGGCGGGGCAGATATGCCGGTGGTGGTTTCCATGCTGAACTCCTACTCCGGTTGGGCGGCGGCGGCGGCAGGCTTTATGCTGAGCAACGACCTGCTGATTGTCACCGGTGCGCTGGTCGGTTCTTCCGGTGCGATCCTGTCTTACATCATGTGTAAGGCGATGAACCGTTCGTTTATCAGCGTCATCGCGGGTGGCTTCGGTTCTGACGGCTCATCAACCGGTTCTGATGAGGAAATGGGTGAACACCGTGAAATCAGCGCGGAAGACACCGCAGAGATGCTGAAAAACTCGCATTCCGTCATCATCACCCCAGGCTATGGCATGGCGGTGGCGCAGGCGCAGTATCCGGTGGCGGAAATCACCGAGAAACTCCGCGCGCGCGGCATCAAGGTCCGCTTTGGTATTCACCCGGTGGCGGGGCGTCTGCCAGGCCACATGAACGTGCTGCTGGCGGAAGCGAAGGTGCCTTACGACATCGTGCTGGAAATGGACGAGATCAACGATGATTTCGCCGACACCGACACCGTGCTGGTGATTGGCGCCAACGACACCGTTAACCCGGCGGCGCAGGACGACCCGCGTAGTCCGATTGCGGGTATGCCTGTTCTCGAAGTGTGGAAGGCGCAGAACGTCATTGTCTTCAAACGCTCTATGAACACCGGCTATGCTGGCGTGCAGAACCCGCTGTTCTTTAAAGATAACACCCACATGCTGTTTGGCGACGCCAAGGCCAGCGTGGATGCGATCCTGAAAGCGCTGTAATTGCGCTTCATCCTGACAAACCGCCCCCTGGGGCGGTTTTCTTATTTCTGCGGCCAGCTTTTCTCCTCTGTCTATACTTTACCCTTTGTGTAATACGAGGAGGTGTAATGCGATTTTTGTCCCGCTTCGACATCATCGAGCTGATGATGACGCCGTCTTTCTGGATCGGCGTCGCCACGGTGGTCTTTGTGACTCTGCTGGTGTACTGGCTGCTGACGCGCCTGATCGCCTTCGTTAAGAAAGGGATCACCACCTGGGGCGACAAGCACCCCAGCACCAACCGGATGCGCTTTATCCTGACGGATATGCTTAACCGCACCAGCCGCGTCCTGCTTTTTATCGTGGCACTGTTGTTCAGCCTGCGCTTCGTTGACTTACCGGATCATCTCTTTGGCACCGTGAGTCACGCCTGGTTCCTGGTCTTCGCCATCCAGGTGGCGCTGTGGATGGATCAGGGGGTGGTGTCGTGGCTTCGTCACGTCATGCTGGCGCCGGGAAGCCATAAAAACCCGGTGACGCTGGTGATCACGGGGCTTATCCTCCGTGCCATAGTCTGGTCAGTGATGCTGCTGTCTATTCTTGCTAACGCGGGCGTCAACATCACTGCTCTGGTTGCCAGCCTTGGGGTAGGGGGGATTGCTATCGCCCTCGCGGTGCAAACGATCCTGAGCGACGTGTTTGCATCGCTCTCCATCGGTTTTGATAAGCCGTTCGAAATCGGCGATTTTGTGGTGTTTAACGATGTCGCCGGGACGGTAGAGCACATTGGCCTGAAAACCACCCGTATCCGCAGCCTGAGCGGGGAGCAGATTGTCTGCGGGAACGCCATCCTGCTGCAACAGACGCTGCATAACTACAAGCGAATGCAAACACGCCGGATCGTCTTTACCTTCGGGGTTGCCAGCGACACGGCGCCGGACAAACTGCGTTCAGTGGGTGAGATGGTCAAACAGATCATTACCGACGTCGGGGAAACGAAGTTTGACCGCGCCCATTTCCTGGGCTTCGATCGCGATCGCCTGACCTTCGAGGTGGTCCATATCGTTAACACGGCGGACTACAACAAGTACATGGATATTCAGCAGGAGATCAATATTCGTATTCTGGAGGGGCTGAACCAGCAGGAGATCAAGCTGGCGCTGCCGAGCATGGTTCTGCACGCGCCCTGGATGAATGCCGGCGACGAGGCACCGACGCAGCGGTTGAGCGAAGCGCAATAAAAAAAGCCCGCTGTTACCGGCGGGCTTTCATTTTGGGGTCAATCGTCTTCCTCATCGTCCAGCTCAACCGGTGTCTGATACTGATCCGGTTTGATGACCAGAAGATCGCAGCGCAGATGGTCGATCACCTGCTCGGCGGTATTTCCCAGGAACGCGGCAGAAATACCGGTCCGGCCAATGGTGCCCAGCACCACAATCCCGGCCTGCAAATGCTCCGCCAGATCCGGAATAACCTCTTCCGGTAACCCTTTTTCTACGTGCGTCATATTCTCATCGATACTGAATTTCTGGCGCAGCGCTTTCATGGCCAGCAGATGCTGACCGCGAATCGCGTCGTTATATACGCTCGGGTCAAATTCAGGCAGCTCGATGGCGATATTGATTGGCGTAACCGGATAGGCACCCACCAGATGGACTTCGGTGTGGTTAACCTGGTCGGCAAGCTGAAGCGTCTCCTTCACCAGCTTCTCGTTCAGCGAATTGTGATAATCCTCTTCGCTGGCCAGATTCACCGCCACGACGGCTTTCCCGCCCTCAGGCCACGGCTGATCTTTCACCATCCATACCGGACAAGGGCATTTACGCAGCAGGTGCCAGTCGGTCGGGGTGAAAATCACGGATTCCAGTTTGTCATGCTGGTGCGCCATTTTCAGCAGCAGGTCATGCCCACCGGCCACCACTTCCTGAATAATGGCTTCGAAAGGTCGGTTGTGCCAGACCACTTTGATATCAATCGGTACGCCCGCTTCCAGGTAATACTTCGCCTGCTCGCGGATCCACGCGGTACGCTGGCTGATCACTCCCTGACGCATAGCGGTGCGCTCGTCAGGCGACAGAAGGGTGGTCATCTCGTATGAGAAGTCATAAATCGGCAAAAAGGCTTTAATTTTGCCACCAATCCGTTGATGTAAATACACAGCACGTCGTAATGCCGGCTGATCGTCCTGGTTAGGATCGATAGCCACCAGCATGTTTTGATACTTTGCCATACAGGTCTCCTTACTACTGTCACCACAGTCTGTAAGTAAAAGAGTAACCTATATATCTTGAATGAAACAGGGGGGAAGTTTTTGCCAGATCAATAATCATGAAAATTTATCGACCTGGCATAAGATATCCGGGAGAGTTATGCCACGTTACGTGAGTGACCCGCCAGAATGGCCAGCGCTTCACCGTTTTCGATGGTGATGTACTTACCTTTAACCGCCAGCATTCCGCTCTTCTGGAAGCGACCCAGCAGACGGCTGATGGTTTCCACGGTCAGGCCCAGATAGTTACCAATATCGCCGCGCGTCATGGTCAGACGGAATTCACGCGGGGAGAAGCCACGTTCCGCGAAACGGCGGGAGAGGTTATAGATAAAGGCGGCCAGACGCTCTTCGGCATTCTTTTTGGAAAGCAGCAGGATCATATCCTGATCGCCTTTGATCTCACCGCTCATCAGACGCATCATCTGCTGACGCAGGTTCGGCATCTTACCGGACAGATCGTCCAGCGTCTCAAACGGGATTTCGCAGACCATAGAGGTTTCCAGCGCCTGAGCAAAGCTCGGGTGATGGCCACTGCCGATGGCGTCAAAGCCGACTAAATCGCCTGCCAGATGGAAGCCGGTGATCTGCTCGTCGCCCTGTTCGGTAATGGTGTAGCTTTTGATGGTGCCAGAACGGATAGCATAGAGCGATTTCAGTTCGTCTCCCGCCTTAAACAGCGTCTGCCCTTTCTGAATAGGCTTTTTGCGCTCGATGATATTGTCAAGCTGATCGAGTTCATGCTCATTCAGAGTAAACGGGATACAGAGCTGGCTGATGCTGCAATCCTGGCAATGGATAGCACAACCGCCAGACTGAATGCGTCGTATAATTCGCTTTTCCGGGATCATAGGTTTGCTCAAGCCTTAATTGATATTGGTCAATTTTAACATCTTTTTGGTAAGGACGTAAGTCTGGCAAACCCCCAATAAAGACAAGAGACGGCACCACGTTGCCATCTCCTTGAAATTCCACAGAATGATTAAGGATTATCAGCCTGGCAGGAAGAAAATTAAGCACAAAAAGCCTGGGAGTTACAGCAGAAAATACCCTTCGTGACGCAGCAGCCACTCTTTGCGCTGTACGCCCCCGGCATAGCCGGTGAGGGTGCCGTTGCGCCCAATCACGCGATGGCAAGGCACCACAATGCTGACGGGATTTGAGCCATTTGCCGCACCGACCGCGCGTGCCGCACCGGCACGGCCAAGCTGTTCTGCCAGCTGACCGTAGTGCATTACCTGTCCGCAGGGAATATTACGCAGCGCCTGCCACACCTCGCGCTGGAAAGGGGTACCCGCCGTGGCGGTTGGCAGGGTATTAATAATGCTGAGATCGCCCTCGAAGTAGGCCGTCAGTTTATCGCTCAGCCCGCCAGGATTACGGGCAGTAATACGCTCGTAACCCTCGGCGCGATAATGGATGTTGAGCAGCTCAACCATCCGGTCGCTGTGCTCTTCCCATTCAACCGCGCGCAGATTGAACGCTTCATCCGCGATAACCCACAGCGGCCCCAGCGGCGTCGCAATCTTATCTTCGAGTAATCTCAGCATCAGTACTCCTTAGTTCAGCCTCGGGTAAACACCCGGTCCAATCGGCAGGCCGACAAGATACCACGCCACCAGCATCACCAGCCATACCCCTAAGAAGATAAGCGGATAGGGCAGAACCAGCGAATAGTAGGTACCCAGCTTAGCCTCCGGTCTGTAGCGTTGCAGGAAGCCTAAAAACAGCGGAACGAAGGGTGACACGGGCGCCAGCGGGATCACCGAGGAATCGGCGACACGGAACAGGATCTGGGCGAACGCCGGATGGAAGCCGAGCATCATAAACATGGGGACAAAGATGGGCGCCAGAATCGACCAGATGGCCGACCCGCTGGCAATAAACATGCACAGCAGAGACGACAGCAGCGCCAGGCCGACAAACGCAGGAATACCGCTCAACCCCGCCGCCTCCAGCGCGTCCGTCAGGCTCACGGCCATAAACTTGCCCATATTGCTCCAGTTAAACATGGCGACAAACTGCGCCAGCGGGAACACCATCACGATAAAACCCGCCATCTCCTTCATCGGCTCGATCATCAGGTGCGGCAGATCTCCCTGACGGCGGATTTTGCCGGTGGCGATGCCGAACGCGAGCGAAACGACGAAGAAGAAGAGAATTATCAGCGGCACAATGCCCTGAATAAACGGCGAGGGCAGTACGGTATGTTTGATTGGATCGCGCAGCACGCCATTCTCCGGCACCACCATCAGCGCCACCACCGCAATGAACGCCAGCGAGACGATCCCGGCTACGCGCAGGCCGAACTGCTGCTCTTTGCTCAGCGTCTCCAGCTTTTCATCGCTCCGGCCTTCCCATTTACCCAGGCGCGGCTCAATGATCTTATCGGTAATCAGCCCCCCGACAATCGTCAGGACAATCACCGAACTGGCCATAAAGTACCAGTTGTCGATCACGCTGACGTGCATGGTCGCATCGATGGTGCTGGCTGCCTCTGTGCTGATGCCGGAGAGCAGCACATCGGTGGTCACGATCAGCAGGTTAGCGGTAAACCCACAGCCGACGCCCGCAATCGCCGACAGCAGACCCGCAACAGGATGACGGCCAACGGCGAGGAAAATCAGCGCCCCCATCGGCGGCATGATCACCAGCGCCGCGTCGGACGAGATATGGCTGAAGAAGGCAATAAACAGCGCCATATAGCTGGCATAACGCGCGCTGACGTGCGAGGCCATTTTCACCATCAGCGCAGGCAGCAGACCCACGCGTTCGGCCAGTCCCGCGCCTAACACCAGCGCCAGGATGGCGCCCAGCGGCGCAAAACCGCTGAAGTTTTTAATCACGTTCGGTAAAAACCAGTGCAACCCTTCAACGCTGAGCAGGTTTTTCACTGCCACCATGCTGCCGTCGGCCGGGCTGCGCACGCTCACCTCAAAGGCGGACAGCACGGCCGTCGCGACCATCAGGATGACAATTAAATAGATAAAAAGCAGGAAAGGGTGCGGCACTTTATTACCGATCCTTTCAACCCAGCCATAGAGCTTACCGGATGGGGAATGCGAAGGTATGGAAGACATACTCATGGGCGTTCCTCGGGACTGTTGTTGTGTTGTTGTGTTGTGTTTTTTTATTTTAAAGGTGACGGTGTCACGCCCTGCGGGATCGGACACTCGTACGGTTTTTCTGTTATGTGTTGTTCGAACTCTTCCCGGCATTTTCGCAGCAGGTCGGCATCCTGAAGCAGATGCAGCGCAGTCGCGCCCATCACTTTTCCGGCCAGCAACATGCCTTTATGGGCAATTGAGGTACGCCCCTGCGCCACTAATTGCCAGGTATGCAGTGGGGTGCCGACGGTAAAACAGGGGCTAAAGCACTGTGCGACAGGCATCTTCCAGCTGACATCCCCCACATCGGTGGAGCCTGCCAGCACGTTATCGGTGATGGCGTAAGGGGCAACTTCATCCACCAGCAGCGTCTCCTGATGGCGTCGGGCGAACGCTTTTCCCTCTTCGGCCCCCGTTGCGGCAATGTTTTTCAGGCTGTTTTGCAGGTCGTTTGCCGTGAGCGTGGCGCGGATTTCACGGGCAAATTCGCGTTCCTCTTGCGTCCAGGCTGGCGTGCCGTAATGCTGCAATGCGCGGTACATCGCCGCTTCGAGCGTACGGTTCGGCAGATAGCTGGAGCAGGCTTTATCAAAGCGGCACTCGACGGTGGTTTCGGTCATCATCGCCGCGCCCTGGGCGATTTTCTCGATGCGCGCGTAGATCTGCTGCGCATCGGCCATCTCCGGGGCGCGGATCAGGTACAGCACCTCGGCCTGGGCCTGTACCACGTTGGGCGAAATCCCGCCGGTATCGGTGATGGCGTAATGAACGCGCGCTTTTTCAATGATGTGTTCGTTGAGGAAGTTTGTGCCGGTGGTCATCAGCGTCACGGCATCCAGCGCGCTGCGCCCCAGATGTGGGGAGTTTGCGGCATGAGCGGCGATCCCCTTAAACTGCCAGGCGGCCTGAATATTGGCCAGCGTGCTGACGTTAAACATCCCGGCAAAGGCTTCCGGGTGCCATGTCACGGCAGCGTCCACGTCGTCAAACAGACCTTCACGTACCATAAAGGTTTTACCGGAGCCGCCTTCCTCGCCGGGGCAGCCGTAAAATCGTACCGTTCCGCTGCCGCCGTGTTGTTCCAGCCAGCTTTTCACCGCCACCGCCCCGGCAAAGGCAGCGGTGCCTAACAGGTTATGTCCGCAGCCGTGGCCGTTCGCCCCCGGTGTGGCGGATTGCGCCGTCGCGCAGTGCGCCTGCTGGCTTAGCCCGGCCAGGGCATCGTATTCGCCCAGAAGGGCGATAACCGGCTTGCCGCTGCCGTAGCTGGCAATAAAGGCGTTGGGAATGCCTCCGGCTTCCCGCGTCAGGGTAAAGCCCTCGGCTTCCAGCGCGCTGGCGAGCCGTTCGGCGGACCAGAACTCTTCGAAGCGCGTTTCGGGATGATCCCAGATGTCGTCGGCAATATCGGTAAACGTCTGACATCGCATGTCGATGGCATCAGCGATAAAAGCGTAGTTCTCCTGCATTACACACCTCGCGTCCACGGGAAATTAAGCGCTGTTCGCGCCAGCGTTTCGATGGCAACGTTCATCACCTGCTCATCAAAATCGAATTTTTCGTTGTGATGTCCGGCGCTCAGCTCGGTGCCGAAGACCATATACGAGGCCATGCCGCCGTTCTGCTGTACGCGGGCCATCATCAGCGTGGCATCTTCGGAGCCCGCAGGCGCTTTGACCTTATTAATGGCCTGAGTCACGCCGGGCACCTGGCTTGCCTGCTCGCGCAGATAATCGACCCAGGCCGGGGAAGGGGCGCTGGAGGTCGCCGCCCCCATCAGGTTTATCCCGGCTGTTACGCCGTAGAGCGCCGCCGCGCCGGTAATTACCGCCTGCGCGCGTTCAAAGACATACTGATTAATGGCCTCGCTTTCGCCGCGGGTTTCAACCTTCAGCAACGCATCAGCCGGAACCACGTTGCGTCCGCTGCCCGCCTGCATGACCCCGACGTTAACCCGGGACGCGCCTTCGCTGTGTGGCGCGATGCCATGCAGTGCGATGGCGGCCTGGGCAGCCGCGAGCAGGGCGTTACGGCCCTCTTCCGGTTTACCGCCAGCGTGTGCGGCGACCCCGGTAAAGCGCACGTCAAATTTGGTGGTTGCCATGAAGTTATCGCTGCCGCAGATCACCGTCCCTTTCGGCACGCCGGTCCCGATATGAATGGCGGTAAAGTAGTCCACGCCGTCCAGCGCGCCTGCGGCGACCATAGCCCGCGCGCCGCGCGTACCCTCTTCGGCAGGCTGGAAGATCAGTTTGATGGTGCCGTTGAGCTGCGCTTCATGCTGCTTAAGCACCTGCGCAAGCCCCAGACCAATGGTGGTATGCCCGTCGTGGCCACAGGCGTGCATCATGCCCGGGTTGCAGGAGGCAAACCCGTCGCGGAAGGGGCGATGACTTTCGTCAAGCGCTTCGCTTAAATCAAGTGCATCCATGTCTACCCGAAACGCCAGCGTTGGGCCCGGACGTCCGGTATTCAGGGTCGCCACAATGCCGGTAAATCCGCCCTCAAACGGCGCCAGCCATTTCTCCGGCGCGCCCTGTGCCCGGGCGCGGGCAAACTCTCGCGAAAGGGTGGCGTCATCGGGCAGTCCCATACGGCTTTCGGCATCGACCACGTCGCGCCCCATCGCCAGTTCGTAGCCCAGCGAGTCGAGGATCTCCGCGACTTTCGCGGCTGTTCGAAACTCCACCCAGCCGGATTCCGCGAAATGGTGGAAATCGCGACGCCATGCGCTCAGTTGTGGGGCTAATGTCTGGATGTACTGCGCCAGTGCATTCATATCTTTTCCTGTCATCATTAAAATATGTGAACTGCTTCACGCTGTGATAGTTTTTACTTATCACTAATCGTTTTTTCACAGTTTTAACCGTTCAGGAATTACCCTCGCACATCCGTTTCCATTAAAGTAGATGACAGTTTCTTTACTCTGATAAACAACGGTTATCGGTCGCGTTATGTCATTTCAGATTAAATTTCATCAAATCAGGGCGTTTGTCGAAGTGGCGCGTCAGGGCAGTATTCGCGGCGCCAGCCGGACGCTTAATCTTTCCCAGCCCGCGCTGACCAAATCCATTAAAGAGCTGGAAGAGGGCATGGCGGCCCAGCTGTTTGTGCGCCGGAGTAAAGGCGTCGCGCTGACCGAGTGCGGAGAAGGGTTTTATCACCGCGCTAATTTGATTCTGGAAGAGCTACGTGCGGCGCAGGATGACATCCGCCAGCGGCAGGGCGAACTTGCCGGGCAGATCAATATTGGGATGGGGGCCAGTATTTCACGCAGCCTGATGCCAGCCGTTATTACGCGTTTTCATGCGCAGCATCCTCAGGTCAACGTCCGGATTATGGAAGGCCAGCTGGTGTCGATGATTAATGAATTACGTCAGGGTGAGCTGGACTTTACCATCAATACCTATTATCAGGGGCCGTACGATCACGAATTTACGTTTGAAAAGTTGTTCGAAAAGCCTTTTGCCGTATTTTGTCGGGCAGGGCATCCGGCGACAGGGGCGACCTCAATTAATGAGCTTTTGCAATATAACTGGACGATGCCTACGCCCCGGGGAAGTTATTATAAACAGTTGCAGGATACTTTTAACCACCGCTCTCAAATACCGCGAATTGGCGTTGTCTGTGAGACCTTTTCCTCCTGTATTAGCCTCGTCGCACAAAGCGATTTCATCAGCATTTTACCGCAGGAGCTGGGCTGCGATCCGCTTCTGGCGCACCGTCTGATAATGCTGCCGGTTGTCGAAACCCTGCCTAAAGCAGCATATTATTTAATTCAGCGTCGTGATTCTCGCCAGACACCGCTTGCCGAATCATTAATCACGCAGTTTCGAAGGGAAGCCAGGAAATTAATTTAATCAAAATAACAACAATAAAAAAATAGAGTCTGCCCGACATCAGACAGACTCCACAGTACACACAGTCGTGCTTCCTTTCGCGGATCCTACATGCATTATCCATTGGGCAGGTTTATTAAGTTATAACAGCTTTTTCTTAAAAGAGAAGGACGTTGAGTGATTGATTTCACGATTTTTTAACGTAAATTATTTAATTAATTACGGCTGAAATTTAAGTTAAGGTTGGATTAAATTTATTGCGTCTGCGATTATCCGTTCCTTAAGCCATTATTTGAACCCGTGCCCGGATGATTGAGACCCGCAACGGGCGCAGGTATAGTACATCACTCAGATGTAGCCGGAGGATTTCCATGAACCCTGACGACAAATCACTTTTTCTTGACGCCATGGAGGATGTCCAGCCGCTCAAACGCTGCGCGGATATTCACTGGCAGCAGAGCCGCAACACGCGGGCGCGTCAGGAAATAGATACTGAGCAGCTCGATAACTTTCTGACGCTGGGGTTTCTGGAACTGTTGCCCCTTGACGAGCCGCTGATGTTCCAGCGGGAAGGGGTACAGCAGGGGGTATTTGATAAGCTGCGTTCCGGCAAATATTCCCGTCAGGCCAGCTTAACGCTGTTACGCCAGCCTGCGGAGCAATGCCGCCAGCTGGTCTATTCCTTTATTCGCCAGGCCGGACGTGACGGGCTACGCAACCTGATCATCGTGCATGGTAAAGGGCGTGAGCAGCAGTCGCATCCTAACGTGGTGCGCAGCTATCTTGCGCGCTGGCTGACCGAGTTCGACGAAGTACAGGCCTTTTGCGAAGCGCAGCCGCATCACGGCGGCAGCGGAGCATGCTATGTCTCGTTGCGTAAGTCAGAGGATGCGAAGCGAGATAACTGGGAGCGCCACGCCAAGCGCAGCCGCTAATCAGGAAGGCGGGCGAGATGCCCGCCTGTCACTCAGAAGGTTTCCCAGTTCGCGTCAGCTGTATTCGCGCCTGCCGCTGACGGGCGCAGCAGTACGGGCGTTTTCACGTTTTTAGGGCGAGCCGCCGGCGATTCCTGAGCGTTCAGCCGGAATGCCGCCACGGCCTGACGCAGCTGTTCAGACTGATCTTCCAGCGCTGCCGCCGCCGTTGCCGACTCCTGTACCAGCGCGGCGTTTTGCTGCGTGACGCTGTCTATCTGCGAGACCGCCAGGCTGACCTGCTCTATACCGCGGCTCTGCTCGTCAGACGCAGAGGAAATCTCAGCCATAATATCGGTTACGCGCGTCACGGCCGCGACGATCTCTTTCATGGTCGCACCCGCCTCGCTTACCTGTTCCGAGCCGATATTCACCCGGCTGACAGAGTTCTCGATAAGCCCTTTGATCTCTTTTGCCGCCTGCGCGCTGCGGCTGGCCAGCGTCCGTACTTCACCTGCCACGACCGCAAAGCCGCGACCTTGTTCCCCGGCACGGGCGGCTTCAACCGCCGCGTTGAGCGCCAGAATGTTGGTCTGGAAGGCAATGCTATCGATAACGCCGGTGATATGCGCAATTTGCTGAGAACTGTCGGCAATGTCATTCATGGTACGCACCACGTTATCCACCACCTGACCGCCGCGTGCGGCGGTTTCAGACGCATTCTTCGCCAGCAGCGTCGCCTGGCGGGCGTTATCCGAGTTCTGTTTCACCGTGGCAGTCAGCTCTTCCATACTGGCGGCGGTCTCTTCCAGCGAGGCTGCCTGCTGCTCGGTTCGCGCGGAAAGGTCGTTACTCCCGGCGGCAATTTCTCCTGCGCCCGTGTAGATCGAATCGGTGCTGCCGCGCACGGCGCTGACGGTGCTCACCAGCGACTGCTGCATCTCGTGCAGACCAGCAGCCAGCTGGCCCATCTCGTTGCGCCCGGTAATCGCGACATTTTGCGTCAGATCGCCGCTCGCGATGGTGCGAATATGGTTCATGATGGCGTTGAGCGGTTTCAGGAGCAGGTGCTGTAAACCCTGCCAGATCACCACCAGCACGGCGATAACGGTCAGGAAGATCGCCGCCAGCGTCCACTGCATCTGGGTAAAGCTGCTCTGATTCTCTTCGGCGGCGGCTTTCAGCAGCACGTTGTTTTCAGCGCGCCAGCGGGTATAGACCGCCTCCATCTCATCCTGCGCCTGCTGGGCGTCCAGGTCGCCATAGGCCTGATACTTATCGGCGCGCAGATACTCAATGGACAAGCGCATCACCTCGTGCATTTGCTTCCAGGCTTTCTGCATCTCTTCGGTGAGCGCGGCATTCTGGCCCTTCACCTGCGGAATCGCCTGCCAGTTTTTGTAATAGTCTTCGGCTTTGGTCAGCGAACCGTTGGCGGTGCCCAGCAGCGTGTTGATTGCTGCGAGAGAGGCCGGATCGCGCTGGTTTTTCAGGTAGCGGATCGCCACGCGGGTGACGGTAACGCGCGTTTTCACCAGCGTGTTCACGCTGTCGCTCAGGCTCTCCTGTTGGGCATTGAGTAACCCGGAGTTCTGAAAGTTGTGACGATCGTTGTTAACGGCAGAGTAGAACAACCCTCCCGTGACAACTTGCAGCAGACAGAATATGGTGAGTGCAAAGATAATACCGGTAATCACGTGCAGATTTTTCAGCATGGCGGTCATCCGTAAGAGAAGAGGCAGGGTTACATCAATACTATCGTCGTAGCGAATTTAAACTTTAATTTTACTATTGCTTAACTAATGGTTTCGTTGCGGAACCTGTTGTAAACCCGGATCATTTTTTATGAGGAAGGTCAGCATGAGCAGCATAGATAAAAGCGGAACGTTCACGCTCGGAACGCGTACGGTTAAACGATTTGGCTATGGCGCGATGCAGCTTGCCGGGCCTGGCGTTTTTGGTCCGCCAAAAGACAAAAATGCGGCGCTGGCGGTGCTGCGTGAAGCGGTGGCGTCGGGTGTGAATCACATTGATACCAGCGATTTTTACGGCCCTCATGTGACCAACCAGCTTATCTGCGAGGCGCTTCATCCGTACCGGGACGACCTTACGATTGTGACCAAGATCGGCGCCCGACGCGGCGAGGATGCCTCCTGGCTGCCGGCGTTTTCCGCGCAGGAGCTGACGCAGGCGGTGCATGATAACCTGCGTAACCTGAAGCGGGATGTGTTGGACGTGGTTAACCTGCGGATCATGTTTAGCGCCCACGGACCGGCGGAAGGCTCGATTGCCGCGCCGCTGAGCACCCTTGCGGAGCTGCAACAGCAGGGGCTGGTTCGCCATATTGGGCTGAGCAACGTCACCGCTTCGCAGGTTGCTGAAGCGCAGAAGATGGTTTCCGTGGTGTGCGTACAGAACATGTACAACGTTGTGAATCGTGGTGACGATGCGCTGGTCGATTCGCTGGCGCAGCAGGGGATTGCCTGGGTGCCGTTCTTCCCGCTGGGTGGTTTCACGCCACTGCAATCTTCCGGACTACAGGCGGTGGCGGATTCACTGGGCGCGACGCCGATGCAGGTGGCGCTGGCATGGCTGCTGCAACGCTCGCCAAATATCCTCTTGATCCCGGGAACCTCGTCGGTGGCGCATCTGCGTGAAAACCTGGCGGCAGCCGATCTGGTATTGCCGCCTGAGGCGCTGGAGACGTTAAATTCGCTGGTGGGGTAATCCCGATACCAGCAAAAGCCCGGAGAATTTTTCGGGCTTTTGCTGTTTATGATCCAATCTGACTTCTTTGGCGATGAAGCGCTAACGCTTCCGCCACGATTTCCTGCTTACTTTTCCGTGTTTCATACGCAGTAATGCGGATGTACTCCATCAGCGCAGGATCGATGCGCGCGCTTAACATCCTGAGTTCGGCCTCCTTTGCGACACCGCGAGCAACACGCTTATCGGGATAATCACGGGCGGGCATAGAAAACGTCCTCCAAAAATTGTCTTGTTAATTTGTGCTGTAAAATATGCGCCAGTCTAAATAGAAAGTCAACGGGTAGTGATTATGCAGTGATGGTGCTTTGTCTTTTATACATTTACAAGTCATCAATAAGTGATGCTGTAGTGATGTTTTATGACGCGTTAAGCTTGCCCATGCGTAAAAATTTACAAAACAAATAATCTTCATTGCTATAGAGGGTTATAAGCGAAGCGGTTAAGGCGTAGCCAGCCGCTTACGCTGACATGGCTTGATCGATACCTCAGTTAAAACTACTGTATATAAAAACAGTATGGAGGTGTTTATTATGATCTTTTTCAGACCCGCAGAGTTGCGTGAAATCGTTGCTATTCCACTTTTCAGCGACTTAGTACAGTGCGGCTTCCCCAGCCCGGCAGCGGATTATGTAGAGCGGCGTATCGATTTAAACGAGTTATTAATCGCCCATCCCAGCTCCACTTACTTTGTCAAAGCCGCCGGTGACTCGATGATAGAAGGGGGGATTAATAACGGTGATTTGCTGGTGGTGGACAGTTCCCGCAAGCCTGAGCATGGCGATATCGTGATTGCGGCGGTAGAGGGCGAATTTACCGTGAAGCGCCTCCAGTTGCGTCCCAATATTCAACTCAACCCCATGAACAGCGCCTATTCACCGATTATTGTCGGCAGCGACGATACGCTCGATATCTTTGGTGTAGTGACGTATATCGTGAAATCCGCGAGCTGATCGTGTTTGTGAAGCTTAATTAATAGGCAATAAGTTAATTCTCATCATGCAAAAATCTTACGTTATCCGGGCTGACTTGTCGGCAAACCTGATATTCATCGCATAAGCCGGAACTGACTGGTCAAATATTCTGGTATTGGCGAATTACAGAGTGATATCCCATTTTTTTATTTTGTTATGTTCCTGCACTTTAGTGAGTTTTCTTTTTTTCCGACAGAATACATTTTGTCTACATTATAATTTTAATTTATGATTCGCACACGAACAATTGATGTTGTGCGGGGTTTTAGCATCGTGGCAGTCAATAAAACCCTGCTGTTATAAAGTAATCAGGAGATTCATTTTTATGTCAGACAATAATCCCCGCCCATCCGGCTGGTTAGGCCCGTGGTGCCTGCTGGTGGGTGTGATACTTCTTGTAACGGGGCTCTTTTTTGCCATCGGCGGTTTTAAACTGGTTTCCCTGGGGGGGAGTTGGTATTTTCTCATCGCCGGGGTTATCACTCTGCTCTCTGCAATTCAGTTCTTCCGCCGCAAGTCCTCTGCCGTGGGGCTGTTTGCCCTGGTGTTTCTTGGCACCCTGATTTGGGCATTTTTCGATGCCGGGCTCGACTTCTGGCCGCTGGTTTCCCGTTTAATGGTACCCGCCGGGCTGATGGTGCTGGCAGCCGCTACCTGGCCTGCATTGCGTAAACGTGAAGGAAAACCGTCCTGCGCAAAAGGGGCCGTGGGGGTCTGCGCGGTCCTTATTATCGCCATGGGCGTCACCTTTGTTCAGATGTTTCAACCCCATCCGACCGTGCCGTTTAGCGGTGAAAAACGCCCGCTGGTGCCGGTAAAAGATGATGCGAAACAGGAGAACTGGGATCACTACGGTAATACGGCTGGCGGTAGTCGCTTTGTGGCGCTGGACCAGATAACCCGTGACAACGTGAAAAACCTGAAACCGGTCTGGACCTACCATACCGGTGACGTACCGGAAAGTCCGGACGGCAATGGCGCAGAAGATCAGCAAACGCCGCTACAGGTTGGCGATCGTGTCTTCCTCTGTACGCCGCATAACAACGTGATTGCCGTGGATGCCGATAGCGGGAAAGAGATCTGGAAAGCGGAAATCAACGCCAAGTCTGCAATCTGGATGCGCTGCCGTGGCCTGGCGTACTTTGATGCCACCAAACCGCTGGCACAGCCAACGGTAGCTGGCTCCACGCCGGTTCTGCCAGCGCAGGTCGCACCGGGCGCTGCATGCCAGCGCCGTATCCTGATGAATACCATCGACGGTAAGCTGATCGCGTTAGACGCCGATAACGGCAAGTTCTGCCCGGACTTCGGTACTAACGGCAGCGTTAATCTGCATGAAGGGATGGGCGACGCGTCAGATCCCACCTACGTGCTGACGTCGGCCCCGACGCTGGCGGGTACGACGGTTGTCGTTGGCGGCCGCGTTGCGGATAACGTCAGCACCGATATGCCGGGAGGCGTTATACGTGGTTATGACGTGATCACCGGCCAGCTGCGCTGGGCGTTCGACCCGCGTAATCCGGATCCGAACTATGTTCTGAAGCCGGGCGAACACTACAAACGTAGCTCTGCAAACTCCTGGGCCCCTATGTCCTGGGATGCGTCGATGAATACCGTGTTTATCCCGATGGGAAGTTCCTCTGTCGACCTGTGGGGCGCTGACCGTATTCCGGAAGATCACAAATACGCCACCTCAATCCTCGCGCTGGATGCGACTACCGGGAAAGAGAAGTGGGTATACCAGACCGTACATAACGACCTCTGGGATTTCGATATCCCGATGCAGCCGAGCCTGGTTGATTTCCCGACAAAAGAGGGCAACAAGCCCGCGGTGGTGGTGGGCACCAAAGCGGGGCAAATTTATGTTCTTGATCGCCTGACGGGTAAACCGCTCACTGAAGTGAAAGAGGTTCCGGTAAAACCAGCGGATATTCCACGTGAACAGTACCCGGCAACGCAGCCGCGCTCTGTGGGGATGCCGCAGATTGGCGCGGAAACCCTGAAAGAATCGGATATGTGGGGGGCGACGCCGTTTGACCAGCTGGCCTGTCGTATCAGCTTCAAATCAATGCGTTATGACGGTCTGTACACGATGCCGGGAACCGATATTTCCCTGAGCTTCCCGGGCTCGCTGGGGGGAATGAACTGGGGTAGTCTGTCCACCGATCCGAACAACCAGTACATCTTCGTCAACGACATGCGTCTGGGTCTGTGGGTCCAGCTGATTAAACAAGATCCGCAGAGCGCGGTGGCAAACACGGGCGGTGAAGCCGTGAACGCCGGGATGGGCGCCGTTCCGATGAAAGGAACGCCGTATTCGGTCAACAAAAACCGTTTCATGTCACCGCTGGGCATTCCGTGCCAGAAACCACCGTTTGGCTCCCTCTCCGCGATTGACCTGAAAACGCAGAAAATCGTCTGGCAGGTGCCGGTCGGTACCGTTCAGGATACCGGTCCGTTTGGGGTAAAAATGCGTATGCAGATGCCTGTCGGTATGCCGACGCTGGGCGGTACGCTGGCCACGCAGGGCGGCCTGGTCTTCATTGCGGGAACCCAGGATTACTACCTGCGCGCCTTTGATTCCTCCACGGGGGAAGAAGTGTGGAAAGCGCGTCTCCCGGTGGGTAGCCAGGGCGGACCTGTCAGCTATGTATCACCGAAAACCGGCAAACAGTACATTCTGATCTCTGCCGGCGGTGCACGCCAGTCGCCGGATCGTGGTGACTACGTGATCGCCTACGCGCTGGATAAATAACAGCGAAATAAGCAGCCCGGCCCCGTCGTAGTACGGGGCTTTTTTTTGACTGAAAACCACGCACAGGAAGAAAGCGCCGGTTCCGGTCAGCCCGTGAAAAGCACCCGCCAGCGTCGGCGACGGCGAGTCATCTCGCGCCATAGCGCGACTATCTCGTCAGGTTGCAGGGCATCAATAGCCTGCGGCGTTAACACCGGCAAACCATAGCGCTGGCGCAGGGCGGCCACTGCCGTGGCGCTGGCATCCATCGGTGAGCGGATCTGCGTCGCCAGCTGCTGTCGCAACATGCTGAACGCTGCCTCATCGCACGGCGTCAGCTCACGCAAAAATCGTTTGCAGCAACCCAACAGGTTCACGGGAGAACGGTCAGGCGACTGTAACGCCAGCAGCAGGCCATCGCGATCGGCAATACGCTGATAACGACAGCTGACCACGTAGCCAATCTGCTGTTCCACGCGCAGGCGCTGGAAAAATTGCGGTTCGCAGCATAACGCCAGCATCCGCAGCGCGGCGAGCGACGCGCCCGGCGGCAGGGGAATAAACACCAGCAGCGCCGAATCCGCGCTGGCGTGCGGGATGTGTTCGATCCCGCCGGGACAACCGCTTAACGGCAACGGCTTAGCGTTAACCGGCGTCCGGAGCAGGCCAAGCTGCCGGGCTAACCCGTGCGCGTGTCCGGCGCTGCCGCCAACTAACGCCGCCAGCCAGCCGTCCCGTGGCGGATCCGATGCCAGACGTTCAGGCAATTGCTGAAGCAGCTCACGGATGGCAATGCCTTCTGGCGCTGGCGTAATCGCCGGAGCGGGGTGGGAGAGGCGATCGATTATCGCCCCGATGATGGGCTCCGCCGTCACCATGGCGTCAGGAAGCCGCAGGGTGAGCTGCCAGCTACCGTCAACCGTTTGCCACTCGGCGCTGCCGTCGATATGGCGCAGTTCAGCAAGGAGAGGGCGTAACTGTTTGCCCATCGCCACCCCCTGAGACCTGTCCACGCGCGAATAAAAAGGCCTGCGCAGGATCAGCGTCGGCGGTTGTGTCTGCGCCGTCAAATGCAGCAGCGGAGCGGCTTCTGACGTCGGGGCTGGCGCAGCATACCTGGCAGTCTGCGGGTAGAAGGAAAACGCGATGGGGCTATCATCTGCAACCGGCTGGCGACGCCAATGGCTAAGCGGCAGGGCAAAACCCTGGCTGGCAATAATTTCAGCGGTTTCCATTTTTTTGCAGGCCAGATACGAGACTGGCGCCGCCAGTAAGTCAGCACAGAAGGCGGAAAAACCTACGGGCGCCGCGCCGGGCGCAAAACCAAATGCCCGCTGGCGCAGCTGCTCCAGCGTCGGCAGGGCGCTGAAACGCTGCTGTGCCAGCCGATAATAATGCCGCTGCTGCTCATCCGTCGTTTGCTGTAGCGCCCGTAGCCAGTGCGTAATATGCGGGTCAATGTCCTCGGGCCGTTCGCTATCAACCGTTAGCGCCAGCCAGCCGTAATCGTCATCCTGATAAAGCCAGTTCAGGGCTACCTCTTCTGCCAGTCCGCGCGCCCGTAGCCCGGCAATCAGGCTTCCGGGGGCGTCGTCCAGTAAAAACTCCCGAAATAAAGTGACGTTGTCACTTTTTGGAATGAGCGGACAACGCCACAGTGCGGGTCGCTCCGTCACCGCCAGCTGATAATCTGCTTCAGCGCTAAGACGCAACGGGGGAGCGGTTTCAGGCATGCCTCCTGACGCAAAACCTGACGCAAACGTATGGGCAAGCTCGGCCAGGACATCCAGCGTTTGCGGCCCTTGCAGCCACAATTGCAGGTGCCCGGCTACATAATAGCGACGATGAAAGTCGCGCAACGCGGTTTGCAGCGATACCGGGTCCTGCCCGAGAGACTCCTTGCTACCCACCTGAAAACGGCGAAAAACCGCGGGTTCTTCCATCGCGTGGCGCGCCGCCGCTTCGCGCCTGGCGGAATCATGTTGCTGGATGAGCCGGTTTTCCGCATCAATGACCGCCACTTCGCGCTGTATGTCATGCGGTGAAAGCAGCGGCGCCAGCAACATATCCCGCAGCCGCGCGACGCCGTCGGACAGGTTATCGGCGGCAACGTCGAAGAAAAAAGCGCTGTGGCGAGCCAGCGTGGTGGCATTGACGCTGCCGCCCTGGCGCTGGACCCAGGCCATGAGTCGATCATCGCCCTGATAGCGCTGGCTACCGCGGAACAGCAGGTGCTCAAGCAAATGCGCCAGACCGGCGAAGCGCGGTGGCTCGTGATGGCTTCCGGCACTCACGCGCGCCAGCGCCGCCGCGCGTGTCGCCTGCGGCTGATGCACCAGCGTTGCGCGCAAACCGCCTGCCAGTTCCACGATGCGGGTGGTCATTATCGTTACAGTTCCCGGGTTTTATAGATAAGCTGAGAACGGGTACGGTTGCGGAACTGAAGCTGACCGATCTTCATATCACTACAGGCTGCTTCGCGGCGCGCCTCGAGGATTTTATGATGATGCAGCGATTTGCTGCACACCGGATCGGCGTTATCAGCATTCCCGGTGAGCATAAAGGCCTGGCAGCGGCAGCCGCCGAAGTCCTTCTCCTTTTCATCGCAGGAGCGGCACGGCTCTGGCATCCAGTCAAACCCGCGATAGCGGTTGAAGCCGAAAGAGTCATACCAGATGGATTCCAGACTCTGCTCAAGCACCGACGGGAAATCCACCGGCAGCTGGCGCGCGCTGTGGCAGGGCAGCGCCGTGCCTTCCGGGGTCACGCTGAGGAAAATCGACCCCCAGCCGCCCATACAGCCTTTTGGCCGCTCTTCGTAATAATCGGGGGTGACGAACAGCAGGTTGGTCAGATTGCCGCTGGCGGCCATTTTTTGCCGATATTCGGCAACCACGCGTTCCGCGCGGGCAATCTGTTCCCGCGTCGGCAGAAGCCCCTGACGATTAAGGAACGCCCAACCGTAGAACTGGCAGGTGGCAAGTTCGACATCGTCGGCGTCCAGTTCGATGCACAGCTCGATGATTTTATCGATCTGATCGATATTATGCCGGTGCAGGACGAAATTCAGCACCATTGGGTAATCGCGGGCTTTGACCGCTCTGGCCATGGCCAGCTTCTGCTGGAAGGCTTTTTTATTCCCCGCCAGCGCAGCGTTGAGCACTTCATCGCTGGCCTGGAAGCTAATCTGGATATGGTCCAGACCGGCCTCGCTGAACGCGTCGAGCTTGCTTTCCGTCAGGCCAATTCCCGAGGTGATCAGGTTGGTATAAAAACCGAGATCGCGGGCGGCGCGGATCAGCTCCGGCAGATCTTTACGCGTCAACGGTTCGCCGCCGGAAAAACCTATCTGCACGCTGCCCATCGCCCGCGCCTGGCGGAAAACCTCAATCCACTGTTCGGTGGTCAGCTCCTGATCCTGCCGGGCAAAGTCCAGCGGGTTAGAGCAGTAAGGACACTGTAGCGGACAGCGATAGGTCAGCTCCGCCAGCAGCCACAGCGGTGGATTGACGGCGGGTTTATTCTGGCTCACGGAAAATCATCCACTTCTGTTGATAAGCGATTTGCAGGAATTCTACGACGTCGTCATCCACGCCGCCGGCTTCCGGGAACCGTTCGTTGAGTATGGCAATGATGGCCGCCGCGTCGCGTTGGCCATCGACCAGTTCGAGGATCGCGGCCGCGGTCTCATTGAGTTTAGCCATGCCTTCCGGATAGAGGATGACATGGCTGTCCTGAGCGGCTTCCCATTGCAGGCGATAGCCGCGACGAAAGGCGACGATGGAGTTTTTTTGCATGCTTATACCAGTCGGGTTGTGTGCCAGGCCGCTTTGTCGGTGACCGTGTGATAAGGCGGACGCTGTAGCGCGTAGGCCATGGTCATCGCGTCGAGCATCGACCACAGGATATCGAGTTTGAACTGGAGGATCTCCAGCATCCGATTCTGCTTTTCCGCGCTATCGCAGTAACGCTTCGCCAGCTCCAGGCCGTGTTCAACGTCGCGGCTGGCCTGGCTGAGGCGGCTGCGGAAATAAAAATAGCCTTCCTCTTTGATCCACGGGTAGTGCTGTGGCCAGCTGTCGAGACGCGACTGATGGATTTGCGGGGCGAACAGTTCGGTGAGCGAGCTGCATGCCGCCTCCTGCCAGTTGGCGCGGCGGGCGAAGTTAACGTAAGCGTCGACGGCGAAACGGACGCCGGGCAGCACGTGGCGTTCGCTGATTAAGTCCTCGCGGCTGAGCCCCACGGCTTCGCCCAGCTGTAGCCAGGCTTCGATACCGCCGTCATGACCGTTGCTGCCGTCGTGATCGAGGATCCGCTGCACCCATTTGCGACGCGTGTGCGGATCCGGGCAGTTCGCCATAATTGCCGCGTCTTTCAACGGGATCGTCGTCTGGTAGTAAAACCGGTTCGCCACCCAGCCCTGGATCTGCTCGCGGCTGGCCTCGCCGTTATGCATCGCGATATGGTACGGATGGTGAATATGATAGTAGGCGCCTTTCGCCCGGAGGGCGTGCTCAAACTCTTGCGGCGAGAGCGTTTCGCGAATGTGCATAGTTAGTCCTGAAGCGTGATGTTCATCCCGTCCCAGCTCACTTCTATTCCCTGCTGCGCGAGGGCGTGACGCTGCGGCGACTGCTCGTTAAGGATCGGGTTGGTGTTATTAATGTGGATCAGAATCTTGCGCTTTGCCGGCAGCGAGGCCAGCAGCGCCATCATGCCGTGTTCATCGCCGAGCGCCAGATGCCCCATGTCGCGGCCGGTATTGCGCCCGACGCCGGTGGCCTGGAGTTCATCGTCCTGCCAGACGGTGCCGTCAATCAGCAGACAGTCCGCTTTTTTAAGCCACGGCAGGATGGTGTTATCGGGTTCACCGAGACCCGGTGCGTAGAACAGCGTCTGACCGTTGCGGCGGTTTTCGATAAACAGCGCCACGTTATGCCCCGGCAGCGGGCGGTCGCGCCACGGCGAATAGGGCGGCGCGTTACTGGCGATGGGGACAGCGGTAAACTGCAAATCAGGGCAGGCTTCCACGCTAAAGGCGGTGAGCGGCGCGATCGGGTGATGAATCAGGCCGCCGTTCCAGTGCCGGAGCATGGTAAAAATCGGGAATCCGCTGGAAAGATCTTCATGCACCTCCGGCGTACACCATACCTGATGTGGGCACCCCTCGCGCAGGCTGAGCAGCCCGGTGGTGTGGTCAATCTGGCTATCGGTGAGAATAATGCCGCCAATATGCGTGCCGCGCAGAACCTCTTTCTTATTCAGTTCTGGGGTATGGGCAATCTGCTGGCTGATATCGGGGGAGGCGTTACACAGCACCCACTCTTTGCCGTTATCGCTGACGATGATCGACGACTGGGTGCGAGGGGTCGCCTGAAGGGTACCGTCGCGCAAACCCTGACAGTTGGCGCAGTTACAGTTCCACTGGGGGAAACCACCGCCAGCGGCGGAACCGAGGACTTTTATAAACATGAAGATGGGCCAGGTAGTCAAACAAAAATGCCCGCACGGATGGCGGGCAGAGCGATTAGCGGTTGGAAATGTACAGGGTCACTTCCAGGCCAAGACGTAAATCAATAAAAGCAGGTTTCTTCCACATCGTTTTTTCCTCTTTAAAAATGCAGCACCAACGCCATTGTTTGTGCCAGTTTTGTGATGGTCATCAAATAATGCGTCACAGGAGGGCAAAGCTCAACCCGAAAGATGTAAGGAATTAACTTAATGTTTACAACGTAACCTATTGTTGCCAAACATTTTGCAATACCTTTTGCCAGTTGCCCCACAGCAGCTTATTCAGCACAAATTGATCATAGCCGCTGTCACGCAACGCGCTGATTAGCCGCGGTAAACCACTCACATCGTGTAAGTCATCAGGCAACGTAATGCCGTCAAAATCGGAGCCCAGCGCGACATGATCGTCACCCATGATGTTAATAAGATAGTCGATATGGCGAACAATCGTACTCAGCGGGGTATCGCTATCGCGTTTACCGTCGGCGCGCAGAAACGCGTTGCCGAAATTGACGCCTGCCACGCCGCCGCTGTCGCGGATAGCCAGCAGCTGCCGATCGGTCAGATTGCGCGGTTGCGGGCATAGCGTATGGGCGTTGGAATGGGTGGCGACCAGCGGTGAAGAGGAATGACGAGCGGTATCCCAGAACGCTTTTTCATTCATATGCGAAACGTCAATCAGCATGTTCAGGGCGTTAGCGTGCTTAATGAGGGCGATACCCTCTGCGGTAAGCCCTGGGCCGCTGTCCGGGCTGCCGGGAAACGCCCCGTTAACGCCTGTGCCAAAACGGTTAGCAATGTTCCAGAAAGGCCCAATGCTGCGTACACCGGCGGCATAGAAAGCCTGTAGATCGTCTCCCTCGCCGTCAAAACCGCCCGCGCCCTCAATATGCGCCACCATCGCCAGCACTTTATCCTGACGGCAGCGTTCGATATCCGCCGCGCTCAGGCACAATCGCGCCCGGCCATCGGAGTGGGCGACAAGCTGCTTAAGGATCGTCAGCTGCTGCCAGAGAATGTCGACCGGCTGCCACGGCTCGCTGGCGTATTGTGGCGCCATGCGGGCGATATACTCCTGCGGCGGCACGAACAGCGCGAACAGCCCGCCGGAAAATCCGCCTTGCTGCATGCGCGGATAATCGAGGTGTCCCTTCTCAATGCCGGAGAAGAAGGCCGTTACCGGATCCTGGCGATGGTGAAGCCATAAATTAAGCAACAGGTCATTGTGACCATCAAAAATCGCCATAGCGCATCCCACTGTCTTTTATTGCTGCGAAAGTTGCCTGGCACGATAACCGATTTGTCCGGTCCGGCAAGGGGAAAATTACAACTTAGCAGCAATTGTTAATATCACTTAACAGTGAGGAGATCCGCAAAGCGGGTGGTGTAGCGGGGTGAAAGCATCTCCCGTTTCATCTGCCACGGCTGCTGTATACCCTGTCCCGCGAAGTAAAGCGTGCCACGGCCATTTTCAGCATTCAGATGGTCTAATACATCCATTAACTGTTGGCTGTTTTTCCTGGGTGCGTTGTCGTCAAACAGATTAAGTTGCGCGACGCCCTGGCTATAAAAATCTCCCAGCATCACTCCGGCTTTCTGGTACCGATGGCCGTTCTTCCAGACCGCATCCAGACAACGAACTGATGCGCTGATAATATCCCGGCTATCCTGGGTTGGGGTGAGCAGTTTTACCGACGCGCTATTGCCATAATATGGCTCGTTAAGCGCGAAGGGCGAGGTTTTAACAAATACGGAGATAAAGCGGCAATGCTGATGTTCATGGCGAAGTTTTTCTGCTGCCCGGGCAGCATAACTACAGATGGCCTGGCGTACATCGTCATATTCCGTGATGCGTTCGCCAAACGAGCGCGAACAGACGATTTCTTGCTTTACCGGGGCAAATTCTTCCAGTTCAAGACACGGTTCGCCCCGTAATTCACGCACCGTTCTCTCCAGCACGACATTGAAATGTTTTCTTATGAACCGGATATCGGTGTCTGCCAGTTGCAGGACGGTCTTAATCCCCATCATCTCAAGCTTCTTCGCTATGCGACGTCCTACACCCCAAACGTCTTCGACGGGTAGCGCCGCCATCAGCTTTCTCTGACGATCCACATTGGACAAATCAACAACGCCTCCCGTCTGGCGCTGCCAGCGTTTCGCCGCGTGATTTGCCAGTTTCGCCAGCGTCTTTGTGGGTGCGATGCCCACCCCGACGGTCAGATGGGTGCGTTGCAGTACGGTCGCTCTCATTTCATGCCCAAAATCGGAAAGGTCGCGACAATTACGCACGCCGGTAAGATCGCAAAAGATCTCATCAATTGAGTATATTTCGCTACGAGGCGACATCGCTTCAAGCGTGTTCATTACCCGGTTGGACATATCCGCGTAAAGCTCATAATTACTGCTGAAACAAACCACGCCATGATGCCTGAAGCGATCTTTCTGTTTGAAGTACGGTTCACCCATTTTCACAAAGGGTTTGGCTTCAGCGGAGCGAGAGATGACGCACCCATCGTTATTGGACAACACGACCACCGGTCGTCCCTTCAGGTCCGGGCGAAAAACCGTTTCACAGGAAGCATAGAAAGCGTTCACATCACACAGTGCAAACATGGTCAGCTCGCTCTGGTATCGCCAGGTGGGGTGAAAAACTGCATTATGATCACCGTTAATTGATACTGTATTTATATACAGTATTGTATGTTGGTAGCAAAGATCAAGGGGGAACGAGGAGTGACGTCGTACGGGGGCAGGAGGGCGAGGGTTATGTCCATAATGGCGGCGAGGCAAATCTGGCGGAAAGGGTATTTAATGAAATGTTTAAGGAATATAAGTGCCCATACGGCAGGTATGGGCAGTGATGCCGTCGATATTACTTCTTCTTGTTCATCATCGACTTGAGATCGGCAAAGGGGTTAAACGTGGCGACACCCACGTCTTTTTGCGCATCCTCACCCGCGACAACGGTGGTGCCGTACTGATCCGCTTCGGTGTACTTTGAGTGTTCGTGATCGTGACAAAACAGGCACAACAGCTCCCAGTTACTGCCATCTTCCGGGTTATTGGTGTGATCGTGGTCGATATGGTGAACCGTGAGTTCACGAAGATTTGAATAAACAAACTCACGCGAGCAGCGTCCACAAACCCAGGGGTAGATTTTTAGCGCTTTTTCACGGTAGCCGCTTTCCAGCCGTGCGTAGTTTTTGGGGATCAGAGCCATTGCTGATGTTACCTGTTAAAAAGAGAATAATTCACACTATATCCCATTATGAGATGTCAGGAGAATGCCTCCTCTGCGGGAAGGCAGCGTGCGATTTGCGTGTTTCTGTCAGTTTATTTGAAGCATTCCGTTAAATAATCACCATTTATTCTCATTCGTTAATGCGTAGAGTAGGGATAACGCAATGCTTTATCAGGATACTCAACTATGAAAAAGATCGGATTTTTGTCGTTTGGTCACTGGACGCCGTCACCCCAGTCCGGCACGCGAACCGCAGCTGACACGCTGCTACAGTCCATCGATCTGGCGGTCGCCGCCGAAGAGCTGGGCGCGGACGGGGCTTATTTCCGTGTGCATCACTTTGCCCGCCAGCTCAGTTCGCCATTCCCCTTGCTGGCGGCAATAGGCGCGAAAACCAAACGCATCGAAATCGGGACGGGCGTGATCGACATGCGGTATGAAAATCCGCTGTATATGGCGGAAGATGCTGGCGCGGCAGATCTCATCTCCGGCGGGCGATTACAGCTTGGTATCAGCCGGGGTTCCCCGGAGCAGGTGATTGATGGCTGGCGTTATTTTGGTTACGTGCCGCAGGAAGGGGAAAACGAGTCTGATATGGCGCGCCACCACACTGAGGTACTGCTTGATGTATTACGCGGTGAGGGGTTTGCGAAGCCTAACCCACAGCCGATGTTCCCAAACCCGCCGGGATTGTTGCGTCTGGAGCCGCATTCAGAAGGCTTACGCGATCGTATCTGGTGGGGGGCTGGCTCTAATGCAACGGCAGTATGGGCGGCAAAACTGGGGATGAACCTGCAAAGCTCAACGCTGAAAGATGATGAAACCGGCGAGCCGTTCCATATTCAGCAGGCAAAACAGATCCGTGCCTACCGAGAGGCCTGGGCTGAGGCAGGGCATACCCGTCAGCCACGCGTTTCGGTCAGCCGCAGTATTTTTGCCCTGATGGACGGTCGCGACCGGATGTATTTCGGCTCAAGCCGCAATGAGAGCGACAGCGTGGGCTATCTGGATGAGAAAACGCGGGCCATTTTCGGACGCAGCTATGCCGCAGAGCCAGACAAGCTGATTGAACAGTTGAAAAAGGATGAAGCGATCGCGGAAGCAGATACGCTGTTGCTTACCGTGCCGAATCAGCTGGGCGTGGAATACAACGCACATGTGATCGAGTCCATCCTGAAACATGTCGCACCGGAAATGGGATGGCGCGATCGCAATGCGTAATCTGGCCCTCTGGTATCGCCGGTTTGGTGAGCCTGAATCGGTACTGCAAGCGGAAACCGCGTCATTGTCGCCGCGACAGCCGGGAGAGATACGTGTGCGCATGCTTTTTTCTCCGGTGAACGCCTCCGATCTCATCCCCATCACCGGGGCATATCGCCATCGCACGCCGCTGCCTGCGATAGCCGGTTATGAAGGGGTCGGAATAGTGACCGAAACGCCCGCCGCTTATCCGGCGCTGCTGGGCAAGCGGGTCCTGCCGTTACGGGGGCAGGGAACCTGGCAGCGCTATGTCGACTGCCCGGCGGCGTATGCGGTTCCCGTCCCGGACGACGTCGACTCGCTACTTGCCGCGCGGGGGTATATCAACCCGCTTGCCGCACAGATGATGCTGGACCGCTATCCTCCGGTCGGGAAAACGGTGCTGCTCACCGCTGCCGGTTCTGACTGCGCCGTTCTGCTCGGGCAATGGGCACGCCAGGCGGGTGCAGAGGCGGTTTACGGGATCCATCGCTCGCCCGTGCACGCTCAACGTCTGGCTGAAATGGGGATCGTCCCGATTGCGCAACATGATACGGCCGCCGTCAACGCTGCCGCCGTGCAAGCGGAGGTGGTGTACGACGCCACGGGCGGCAGCCTGGCGGAGACGATCCTGAGCGTGATGCCCGAAACCGGCACCTTTGTCTGCTACGGGCTACTCTCCGGGCAGACCTTCCGGCAGCAGCGGCCGTTGCCGCGCGTGGCGTGGTTTCACATTCGTAACTATCTGGACGCGCTGAACGCTGAGGCGTGGCAGGCGGAGTTTCGGCGCATCTGGCCTAAACTGCGCGCCAGCCAGTGCAGCGATGTCACCCTCTACCCGCTGTCGGAATGGCAGCGGGCAGTAGGCAACTATCGTGAAGCGGGAAGAACGGGTAAGCCCATGCTGTCGATGGACAATTAGTCGGCCTTATGGCTCATGTCGCTCAGCAGTACAGCGATACTTTGTCCACCGGCGGTCTGCTCCAGGCCAATTTTGACAATAATTGTCAGTGGAACGGAGAGCAGCATGCCGACAGGCCCGAGCAGCCAGCCCCAGAAAATCAGGGACAGGAACACAACAAGGGTTGAAAGCCCCAGCCCGCGTCCCATTATCCGTGGTTCGAGAATGTTCCCGAAGACAAGGTTAATCACCAGATAGCCTGCCAGCAGGATCAGGGCATCATACAAACCGCTGAAAACCAGCACCTGAAGGATAGGGGGGATCGCCGCCAGCACGGAGCCGATGTTAGGAATATAGTTGAGCGCAAAGGCCAGCAGCCCCCAGACGAAGGCAAAACGCACATCCAGCGCGGCGAGCATCCCCCAGACCACTAATCCCGTCACCAGGCTGATGGCCGTTTTCAGCACCAGATAGCGTGAAACGCTGTCGAGCGCGCGCTGAATGGCGCCCATTCCCTCTACCGGACGCACCATGATGTGCTGGAGCTTTGCAGGCAGCTGTGGGACTTCCAGCAGCATAAACACAACCGTCAGGAACAGCAGGAAAATGGAGGTCATGGCGTTGGAGAGTTGTGCCAGCAGGCTGGTGACAATCGTCATGGCGGCATTCGGATCGATGTATTTAAGCAGTTCCTCAACCGAGACTTCGATACCCGCGCGTTGCAGCCAGGGTTCAATTTGCAGCAGCGGGGTCGCCAGGGAAGAGCGGTATGTCGGCAGCGTCCGCGCCAGCTCGTTCAGGGAGGTTCCCAGATAGGCGACTAACAGCACCATCGCAACGATAATAATACTGATAAGCAGGCTTATCGCCAGCACACGCGGGATGCGCAGCCGCACCATTCGCTGCACCAGCGGATTGAGGATCACCGCGATAAAAAGCGCCAGGATAAAAGGCACGATGATATCGGCCGCAAAACGAACGCCGGTCAGAATGATCACCAGCATGCCCAGCATGATGACGATCTTAAGCCCGTTGAGGGTGATAATAGGTTTGGCCATGGACGTTCCTGAACAGTTTTTTATTTATAATAGAGGGGAAAGCGGATTAAAAAAACTAACCAAAATCAAACAGACTGGGTAAAGAAATGAAAAGGCTTTGAGTAAATTCCTGGCTTATGATACAAATCAGGCGTGTTCAACTACCGAGGACAATTTTCATCCGCAAAGACGAGAAGCAACACCGCGGATAATTGTAATTTTATGGACAATTTGTTCAGGACGTATTTTTCAAACAACTCTGCTCTGTTTTCAACCTCCCTCTGCCTGCTTTCTGGTGAGCAACACTGGCGTTCCGCGCTATAGTCACGTCTTCTGCCTGAGCTGGCGCTATGCGCTTAGCTAACTGATTTAATTCCCAATTTTTTGGTTTGCTGTCCGCAGCGAGCCTCGATGGATTATATTCTCAAGCAGGAGAAAAACATGTTTTACTGGATTTTATTAGCTCTGGCGATCGTCGCTGAAATTACTGGCACCTTGTCGATGAAATGGGCGAGCGTGAGTGATGGCAGCACCGGTTTTATTTTGATGCTGGTCATGATTACGCTTTCCTATATTTTCCTCTCATTCGCGGTTAAAAAAATCGCGCTGGGCGTGGCATACGCATTGTGGGAAGGTATTGGTATTTTATTGATTACGCTGTTTAGCGTCATGTTATTTGATGAAACCCTGACGACAATGAAAATTGCCGGGCTGACGACCCTGGTCGCAGGTATCGTGCTGATTAAATCGGGTACACGCAAACCGGCAAAACAGCAGAAGGAGCAGACCCATGCAGCAGTTTGAATGGATCCACGCGGCCTGGCTGGCTTTCGCCATCGTTCTGGAAATTATTGCCAACGTCTTTCTGAAGTTCTCCGACGGTTTTCGTCGCAAAGCCTACGGCCTGTTATCGATTGCTGCGGTTCTGGGGGCGTTTAGCGCCCTGTCGCAGGCGGTGAAAGGCATCGATCTGTCCGTGGCCTATGCGCTGTGGGGTGGCTTCGGTATTGCCGCCACCCTGGCGGCAGGCTGGATTATGTTCGGGCAGCGTTTAAACAATAAAGGCTGGATAGGGCTGGTATTACTGCTCGCCGGTATGATCATGATTAAACTGGCCTGAGTGACCTACTGCTGCGCCAGGGCTTCCAGCCGGTCGCGAAAACCGGTCACCGACAACGCCCGGTTATCGGCGCGCCAGCGGTCTTTCGCCGCTGGCGCAGAACTCTGAACGCCAATCAGCTGCCAGCCGTTATCGGTTTTTAACATCAGGGGCGATCCGCTATCACCCGGTAGCGTATCGCACTGATGCGACAGCACGCTGTTTTGCGCCCAGCCCGTCACCACGCAGTCCGTATGGGTGTACAGCGAATCGAGGTGATCAACAGGATAACCTGATTGCGTCACTTTTCGATCGGCGGCTTTCAGGGCGGCGGTGAGCGCGGCCTTATCGCCATCAAAGAGCGGCAGCGGGGTGATCCCGGACGGCGGATAACGTAAAACGATCAGCCCGAAATCCCAGGAGGCCGCCCCGGGCGGCACAATCCAGCCATCGCCATCCGGTTTCAGGCGTTTGCCAAGCGACGGATCCACCCGCCCCTCAATACCGTGAATTTCGTAGCGCCATATTCCTTTTTGCGACACAAAGCGCAGGGCGATTGCTTTATCCGGTTTGCCTTCAGGCGGCATTAACAGGCAATGACCCGCCGTCAGCGCAAGGCGTGGCGTAATGAGGGTCGCGGTACATAAATTGCCGCTGGCGGTTTCCAGTTGCCCGATGGCATCCCAGGGCGATTCGGTAGGATCGGTGACACGCGTACGATCGTCATGACCAAAAAACAGCGTCTTTACCTCTTTGGCGCTAATGGCGTCATCGTCGCCATCATCCGCATGTGAAAAGCCAGCAAAAAGGCTAAACGTTCCCAGTAACAACACAACAGATTTACGCATATCACACTCTGGTGGGGGTAATTATGATTATTAAAAGTGAACCCTATGAAAATACTATAGACGCGACGGCGAGAAAGTGGGAGTAAAATCAGCGTGCTACATTCAGGAAAGATAAAAGTGGCTGGCGATGAGCGCGCATAAAATTAGCAGGATAAGAATGAACTCAAACCGATAGCGCCGCAGCATACGCCCTCCGGATAAAAAAACGGCGCTGACCGCAAACCCGTTCAGCGCCGGTTTACCAACGTGCCCCGAAGGGCACGGTTAAGCTTGTACTCTTACGCTGCTGGCTGTGCAGCAGGTTTAGCCGCTTCGTGTTTTGCCGCTTTTTTGTGATGCTTTTTAGCCGCCTGGGCTTTTTGCTCTACCGCAGGTTTTGCCGCTTTTTTGTGGTGCTTTTTCGCGGCCTGCGCTTTCTGTTCTGCCGCTGGTTTAGCCGCTTTGTGATGTTTTTTATGGTGAACCGTTTTGGCCGGAGCAGTGGTGGATGCCGCAGGCGCTGCGGTGGCGGTAGTTTCAGCTGCGAATGCAGCGGAAGACAGACCCATAGCAGCGGCAACAACCAGAGCTAATACTTTTTTCATTTTCATACCCTCGAATTTGGTTTCTCATTTAACCCCACTGCGGGGCCGTTGAAATAACTATATCCCTGTAAATTCGGGGTTTCCGTGAGTGATTGGTATCGGCGTGTAACCATATGTACAACGCCGGGGTGGACCCCCGGCGCGTCCGGTTACAGGTAGCGGGACGTCAGGTGTTCGCGGAAGTAGCGGATATTCAGATCTTCACCCGTGGCCTGGGTGATGAGCTGCGATGTGCTGAAACGGCTGCCGTGCTGCCAGATATTCTGACGCAGCCAGTCAAACAGCGCCGAGAAATCGCCCCCGGCGATGGATGCCTGCAACCCGGGCAGCGCAGTTTTGGCGGCATGGAACAGCTGTGCCGCATACATTGCCCCCAGCGTGTAAGACGGGAAGTAGCCAAAACCGCCGTCGGTCCAGTGGATATCCTGCATACAGCCGTTGCGGTAGTTATCTTTGGTGGATAACCCAAGCCAGGCCTGCATTTTCTCATCCCATAACGCGGGAATATCATCGACTTCAATTTCGCCATTGATTAACGCACGCTCGATCTCATAGCGCAGCACCACATGCGCCGGATAGCTCACTTCATCCGCATCAACGCGAATGTAGCCCGGCTTCACGCGCTGGTTCCAGGCAATAAAATTCTCTTCGCTGAATGCCGCCTGGCTGCCGAAACGGGCATGAACCGCCGGAAGCAGATGCTTCAGGAAAGCGTCGCTGCGGCCCAGCTGCATTTCAAAGAACAAGCTCTGGGATTCATGGATCGCCGTAGAGCGCGCCAGCGCAACGGGCTGACCGGCCCACGCTCGCGGAAGGTTTTGCTCGTAGCGGGCATGTCCGGTTTCGTGGATCACGCCGAAAAGCGCGCTGAGCAGTTCATCTTCATCGTAACGCGTGGTGATACGCACATCTTCCGGCACGCCGCCGCAGAACGGGTGGGCGCTAACGTCCAGACGACCGCCGTTAAAATCGAAGCCAAGCATTTTCATCGCTTCCAGGCCCAGCTCGCGCTGCGTGGCGGTCGGGAAGGGACCCTGTGGCGGAACGAACGATCGTTGAGCCTGTTTTTCCACAACCTTTGCCAGCAGCTCCGGCAGCCAGGACTTCAGATCGCCGAACAGCACATCCAGGCGAGCGCTGGTCATGTCGGGTTCAAAGATATCCAGCAGCGCGTCGTAAGGCGTGCAGCCTTTAGCCTCAGCGCGCAGGCGGGCTTCTTCACGACTGAGTTTCACCACCTCTTTCAGGTTGGCTGAAAAGCCCTGCCAGTCGTTGGCCGGACGCTGAGTGCGCCACGCGTGTTCACACCTGCTGCCTGCCAGCGATTTGGCCTCCACCAGCGATTCCGGCAGTAAAGTGGCCTGCTGGTAGTGGCGCGTCATTTCACGCAGGTTGGCCTGCTCAACGTCGTTCAGATCTTCGTCTGCCGCCGCCGCCAGCCATTCACCCACTTTTTTATCGGTCAGGATCTGATGTTGCAGGACGCTCATCTCCGCCAGCGCTTCACCGCGCGCGGCACTGCCACCTGGCGGCATCATGGTGAACATGTCCCAGCTGGCGATGGAGGAGAGGTGCGAGAAGCGGGAGAGGCGCTGGAAGGTTTTGGTAAGAGATTGATAAAAATGGTTATTTTTCATTCTGTGCTCTCGTTGTGTTTGAATGTCATAACGAGCATACAGAGGTTCATATCTGATTAAAACATATGTTACTTATTCAAATGACGTTGATATTCTATGTTATCGAATAACCTGCGCAAATAAATAATGTTGTTTATATTGATTGGGTGAATTATTTGGATGTTGAAAATAGCTCTCATAGTCAAATATAGAAGAGTGTATAGGAATATTCTTATCTGGCGCGATATTCAATGCGTCAAAGTCAATTAATAGGCAACTCTTATAATGAATAAATTTATTTTCTGCGCGATTGCAGCGCCTTTGCTAAGTGGCTGCGCGATGCAACCCGTTCCTTCTCAGTATAGAAATGCCACAATTACCCTTATTGGGCATAGTAAGGCAGAAGCAATGACTGATTTAGGGATACCAACACGTACAATGCCCATCAATGGCAGTCAGACGATGTATCAGTGGGACAGTAATCAGGGGACAACGTCTGTCGGTTCTTTTAGTACTGATACTAATGCTGTGGCGGTGAGTGGTTCCAGTTATCAGGGATATGGTAACGGTTTTTCTGGTGGGGCGGTTGGAACATCTGACACCACTGGAAATTATGGCAGTGCTACGGCAACTCATATTTGTGCATTGTCATTATCAATAGATAATAAAACTGATAAAGTACTTTCGGGCACCTTCAATGGAACTGTTGATGAAGCTTGCATGAATCATTTTAGCAATGTTATTACATTGGACCCTAACGCGGTTAATGCTAATAAAGCAGCAATAATGCATAACCAGCATGTAAAAGAGGCTAAAGCAGTGGTGGGTGTATTGGCTATTGTTGGCGCAGGTATTGCCGCTTACAATACTCGTTGATTTAAGTCTTTTAAAACGAAAGGCCATCAAATTTGGCCTTTCGTAATATGCAATATCGTCAGTTCAATTAAATTTAATGCAGTCGTTTATGCAGGCTCGCGCCCACCAGCAGCGCCGCGCACAGCATCAGCGCGATAAATCCGCCCACGCCGTTCCAGCCGTAGTTGTGCCAGAACACCCCGCCGAGCGTACCGGCTATGCTGGAACCAAGATAGTAACTGAACAGATACAGTGACGAAGCCTGACCTTTGGCGCGGCGCGCGCGTGGGCCAATCCAGCTGCTGGCAACGGAATGCGCGGCAAAGAAGCCCGCAGAGAAGAGCAGCATTCCGGCAAAAATCAGCCACAGGGAAGAGAAAAGCGTCATCAGCAGTCCGAACAACATCACGGCGGTGGAAACCAGCATCACCGGACCACGACCGAAGCGCGCGGTCATGGCGCCCGCTTTTGGCGAACTCCATGTCCCGGTGAGATATGCCACAGAGAGCAAACCCACCAATGCCTGACTAAGATGCCACGGTGAAAGCATCAGACGATAGCCGATGTAATTAAACAGCGTCACGAACGAGCCCATCAGCAGGAAACCGGTCAGGAACAAACGGGGCAGCCCTTGATCGCGCCAGTGCAGACGAAAGTTGATAAATAACGTTTTCGGACGCAGGGAGGTCGGGCGGAAATGGCGCGATTCCGGCAGGATTTTCCAGAACATCAGCGCCGAAGCGAGGGCGAAGCAGCCGATAACGGCCAGCGCAATGCGCCAGTTAAAGAAATCAGTAAACACACCGCTGAGCAGGCGTCCGCTCATCCCGCCGATAGAGTTCCCGCTAATGTACAGCCCCATGGAGAAGGCCACGAAGCTCGGGTGGATCTCCTCGCTGAGATAGGTCATCCCGACCGCCGCCACGCCGCTAAGGGATAACCCAATCAGCGCGCGCATGACCAGAATGCCGTGCCAGCTGGTCATCATGGTGGACAGCAAGGTACACACGGAGGCCAGCATTAACGCCGTTACCATGACCTGCTTACGCCCGATGGCATCCGAAAGTGGCCCGGTGAACAGCAGACCGATCGCCAGCATCCCGGTTGAAATGGAGAGCGAAATACTGCTGCTGGCTGGCGACACGCCAAATTCATGCGACAGGACCGGCAGGATCGGCTGAACGCAGTAGAGCAGGGCGAAAGTGGCGAGACCCGCTGAGAAGAGCGCCAGCGTGACGCGCATAAACTGGGGGGTACCACGTTTAATAAACTGAACCGGCTGCGGTGCTGCGGGTAAATCATCAATGTCGCTGGCCGGCGCGATATCAATGGTCGTTGTACGGCTCACACATATTCCTTGCTTAAACATCCCCGTGGTTTCTGGTGACGGGTATGACCACAAGAATAGGGTAGGAAAATGTAAATATTCTGTCTAATATATTAATAATCTCAAATGATACTTTATAAATATGAATATCGAGCTGCGCCACCTACGCTATTTTGTCGCCGTCGCCGAAGAGCTGCATTTTGGTCGTGCGGCGGCAAGGCTGAATATCTCTCAGCCACCGCTAAGCCAGCAGATCCAGATCCTGGAGCAGCAGGTCGGGGCGCGTCTGCTGGCGCGAACCAACCGCAGCGTGAGCCTGACGGCGGCGGGAAAACAGTTTCTTACCGATAGCCGACAGATCCTGAGCATGGTGGAGGACGCCGCCGCCAGAGCGGAACGGCTTTATCTTGGGGAGACGGGGGAGCTGCGCATCGGGTTTACCTCATCGGCCCCCTTTATCAGCGCTGTTTCACAAACGCTATCCTCGTTTCGCCGTAATTTTCCGGATGTGCATATTCAGACGCGCGAAATAAATACCCGGGAGCAGATAGCGCCGCTTAACGAAGGATCGCTCGACCTGGGGCTGATGCGTAACACGCAGTTGCCTGATACCCTGGCGTGGCAGGTGATCCTCCGCGAACCGCTGATGGCGATGATCCCCCGGGATCATCCGCTCGCCGCGCAGCACAGCGTCACGCTGGCTGAACTGGCGAAAGAGCCGTTTGTCTTTTTTGACCCACAGGTGGGTACCGGGTTGTATGACGACATTCTTGGTCTGATGCGGCGATATGGCCTTGTCCCGACTATCGCGCAGGAGGTGGGGGAAGCCATGACGATCATTGGTCTCGTTGCCGCAGGGCTTGGCGTGTCGATTCTCCCGGCCTCGTTTAAACGGGTACAACTGGCGGAAATGCGCTGGGTGAAGATAGCCGAGCAGGATGCAGTCTCAGAGATGTGGCTGGTATGGTCTAAACATCATGAACAGAGCCATGCGGCACAGCGTTTCAAAGAACAATTAATTACCGCTTCTCACGGGCGTTATTTATAGGGAAAAGTGGGCGAAAATGTGCAGTAAATCACATGGCTAAGTAAAAATTTGACGTCAGCCATTGAAGTGCTTCACCATAGCCCTCAGTTTATTTCGAAGCTCGAAAATAAGGGAGTACGAGGTGGTTGCTGATAGTCAGCCAGGGCATATCGATCAGATCAAGCAGACCAACGCGGGCGCCGTATATCGCCTGATTGATCAGCTTGGTCCGGTTTCGCGTATCGATCTTTCGCGCCTGGCACAACTGGCACCCGCCAGTATTACCAAGATTGTCCGCGAAATGCTGGAAGCCCATCTGGTTCAGGAGACAGAAATTCAGGAGCCGGGCAGCCGTGGTCGTCCGGCGGTAGGGCTGGTGGTGGAAACGGAAGCCTGGCACTACCTGTCGCTGCGGATTAGCCGCGGGGAAATCTTCCTCGCGCTGCGCGACCTCAGCAGCAAGCTGGTGGTGGAAGACCGGCTGGAACTCCCGCTTGATGCAGAGCAACCACTCCTCGATGCCATTCTGACCCACATCGACCAGTTCTTTATTCGTCACCAGCAGCGTCTTGAACGTTTAACGGCGATTGCGATCACCCTGCCGGGAATTATTGATACCGAAAATGGCATTGTGCACCGCATGCCGTTTTATGAAAACGTCAAAGAGATGCCGCTGGGCGACGTGCTGGAAAACCACACCGGTGTGCCGGTCTACATTCAGCATGATATCAGCGCCTGGACGATGGCGGAGGCGTTGTTTGGCGCCTCCCGGGGCGCGCGCGACGTGATTCAGGTGGTGATTGATCATAACGTTGGCGCAGGTGTGATCACCGACGGGCGTCTGTTGCATGCTGGCAGCAGTAGCCTGGTGGAGATCGGCCATACGCAGGTCGATCCGTACGGAAAACGCTGCTACTGCGGTAACCATGGCTGTCTGGAGACGATTGCCAGCGTCGAAAGCGTGCTGGAGCTGGCGCAGGTGCGGCTCAGCCAGTCGATGAGCTCCACGCTGCACGGTCAGCCGTTGAGCGTTGAGGCACTGTGCGCTGCGGCAAGGCAGGGCGATCTGTTGGCGAAGGATATCATTACCGGCGTGGGCAATAATGTCGGGCGCATTCTGGCCATTATGGTGAACCTGTTTAACCCGCAAAAAATACTGATCGGCTCCCCGCTCAGCCAGGCGGCGGATATCCTCTTTCCGGCGATTTCCGCCTGCATCAATCAGCAGGCGCTTCCCGCGTACAGTAAAAACATCGTGGTCGAAAGTACGCAATTTTCCAACCAGGGCACGATGGCTGGCGCCGCGCTGGTAAAAGATGCGATGTACAACGGCTCGTTACTGATTCGTTTGCTTCAGGGCTAACTCTTTTCCAGAGATGTACGAAAAATTGCGCTATCTCAAGCCGGGTAGCGCACGCTTCCCGTAGACTTTCCCCACTGAATTATTTACCTGGTTTATATTTTTTGAAGCATACCCAAGAGGTGGAATGAGTCATGCTTAAGCGTTTCTTTATTACTGGTACGGATACGTCTGTCGGGAAGACAGTCGTATCCCGCGCGTTACTCCAGGCCCTGGCGGCAAGCGGTAAACGCGTTGCAGGATACAAGCCGGTTGCAAAAGGCAGTAAAGAGACGCCAGAAGGGCTGCGCAATAAGGATGCCCTGGTTCTGCAAAGCGTCTCGTCTCTGGAACTGCCTTATGATGCCGTCAATCCTATCGCCTTAAGCGAAGAGGAAAGCAGCGTCGCCCACAGTGGGCTGATCAACTACAGCCTGCTTTCTGATGGCCTGGCAAATCTGAGTGAAAAGGTTGACCACGTGGTCGTTGAAGGGACCGGCGGATGGCGCAGCCTGATGAACGATTTACGTCCCCTTTCCGAATGGGTGGTGCAGGAGCAGTTGCCGGTGATTATGGTCGTGGGCATTCAGGAAGGGTGCATCAACCATGCCTTGCTGACGGCGCAGGCTATCGCTAATGACGGCCTGCCGCTGATTGGTTGGGTGGCGAACCGTATTAACCCGGGCCTTGCGCACTACGCTGAAATCATCGACGTGCTGAGCAAAAAGCTGCCTGGCCCGCTGGTAGGCGAACTGCCTTATCTGCCCCGCGCCGAGCAGCGCGAATTAACGCACTATATCGATCTCTCGGCTTTCGGCGGTATGCTGGCCGTAGATCGAGTCGTGGCGTAGCGTTCTCGATAATACCGACGCCACAACACAGGCAACCAGCAAACCGGGTAGTAAAAAATACTGCCCGGTCATCTCACAGACCATCAAGGCCGACATGATTGGCGCATGCGTTGTGGCGGCGAGCAGCGTCGCCATACCCGCCAGCCCAAGCAGGATCGCCGTCTCAGAGCCAGGAAACCACAGCGCAAAGATCTGCGCAAACAGCATTCCCGTTGCTATACCGACGAACAAGGTTGGCGTGAACACGCCTCCCGGCGCGCCGGACCCGCTGCTTGCCAGCACCGCCAGCAGCTTGCAAATAAAGACGCCAGCAATCACCGACAGCAGCGGCGGCGACTGCAAAAACGCCTGAACCACGCTGTAGCCATTCCCCCATACCTTCGGCGTCAGCAGCGACAGCAGCCCGACGATCAGACCACCCAGCGCCAGCTGCCACGGCGGTGAAAGTTTGAGACGCAGAAACAGCCTGTGGCTGGCCGCCATCAGCCACATCAGCAGCGGGCCGCAAACGCCAGCCAGCAGACCCACGCCAACGATCAGGAAATAATCCACCGCCGTAAGCATCTCGCTGAGATGGACATCATATAGCGTATTCGCGCCGGGACTTAACAGGCGCGTGGTCAGCAGGGCCACTACAGCGGCAATCACCACCGGGCCGAGGGAGGCCAGCATCAGCGTGCCAAACAGGATCTCTGCGATAAACAGGCTGCCCGCCAGCGGCGCATGATAGGCGCTGGCCATCCCGGCGGCGGCACCGCAGGCGATCCACAGTTTCCATTCGGATTTCGGCGTACAACGTTGTGCAAAAAAGGAGGCGGCGAGGGCGGCGAGCAGGATCATGGCGCCTTCACGGCCGATGGCGCTGCCGCTGGCGACCACCAGCAACGACGCGAGGGATTTCACCAGGCTGGCGCCGTAATCAAAGTGGCCGTCACCGGTCTCAAGCGCTTCCATATAATCGGTGGGGGCGTGGGGACGTTGTGCCGTCATGCGCTGCCATCCCCACAGTAGCATTCCCGCGGCCAGACCACCCAGCGCAGGCGTCAGCGCCCGCCGCCAGGGCGATAACGCGGCTGCGGCGTTCACCAGACTTCCGCTTTCGTTGCTGAGAAATAGCCACTCCAGCAGATACATGCTGTGGCGGAACACCGCAACGGCCAGCGCCGCCAGCACGCCGATGATGGAAGCGATCAGGAGTCGGCGCAACATCACGCGGATGTCGGGGTAAGCATTAAGACGTTGCATGGGTCGCAATTAAATGAGGACAAAACAATATTGTGATGGGAAAACGTGAGGTTAGCAAAAGGTATGCGTGCGGATTCGGAAGGGAATAAACAGAAGTGCTGTTAGCTTAATAAATGCAGGTTAATCTCAAGGATGCTTCAATGTTTAACATATTGAAAATAAACATTTTTACTCTGAAGGCGGCGGTGATAAAATTGGATCTATTTTTCCAGGGATAGAGAATGTGTACCAATGGGATACCGTACCGATAATTATGGACGGGGGCAGGCGCTCGAAAATGACAGGACAACCACCGGCGCCAGATGTATTGCTTCCATCACGGACAGCACTGAATTTGGCCGCAGGATACTCCGGGTAGGTGATAAAACCACTCCCTGCCCCAGATGCGGGAAACAGGGCGTCATTGTATCAGGTGAGCCGCGCGTAAGTTTTCACGGCGTACCTGTAGCCGTTCATGGGTCCGAAGTACATTGTGGTTGTCCGCCTGGTTCGAACCGGGTGATAGCCCCGGCAGGTCAGTGGCTGGGACGTGGACGAGACCCGGTTGACGTTGCCAGGGAAGAACACGCCGCCAGGCTGGCAGCAGAAAAGCAGGCCGAAGAAAAACGCAGGGAGGAGGAAAGGGAGCGCAACCGGGTATTCGCAAAATCCTGCCTGCGTGGTGAGGGTTGCAATGATGCCGGTGACCAGCGCGAGCCCCACACTAATTTTGCCGATATGGCATTTTATCACGCCATGCCCGCCAGCGATTCAGACGTCCCGCAGTACGCACAGACCGCTAAAAAGAAAAAGCCTGAAAATATCCCCAAACCGAAGAAGCGCAGCGCTCTCTGGCGCTGGTGGAACGGTAACCATGAGGAGATGGATTACCAGGCCGCCGTTGCTGCCGCGTCTGCTGCTGCACGGGCGCAGGCGGCCACGGCAGGCGCAAGCCTACTGGAGCTGATAAGCGGCAGGGCGCTGACCTACGGCACCTGGGCGGTGCGTGGCGCTGTTGCCGGACCCGGTGCACCTGTGGCAGGTCTGCTGGTGGGGATGATGCCCGGCAGGCTGAATGACGGCGAACAGGACTTTATCGACCGTATGCGCCTGGAGCAGATGCGTGAAGCCCCGAGCCGTATTCGCTATACGTGGGAGAACGACAGCAGGGGGAACCCGGTGCCGCATGGCTGGCACACACCACCTGGCCGGGACAGTGTGCGCGTCAGAAAAATGGAGTATGACAGCAGACAGCAGGCGTACATCTTCACCACCGAGGCAGAACCGCGCATAACCATCGTCTGGACGCCTGATCGAACGGACGAGAAAAAGCCGTGGAATACCGGCAACCAGGCGCGGCCGGTGCTGCCGAACCCGGTGATTGTGGACCCGCTACCCAATAACACCGGCATAACGGCGACCACCAGCCCGGCACTGGAGGAAAAGAGTTTCGCGGATTACATTCTGATCCTGCCGTTCCCTGACCTGCCGCCGATTTATATCTACCTGAGCAAACCGCCGGTGGAGTTTCTGGAGGTCGAATTATACAGTGACTTTAAACGCCGTTCGCGGCAGGGGATTTATGAGGCAGATCATATGCCGTCAAGAGCTGCTGTTGATGCATATCTGAGAGCTAATTATCCGTTGTTAGACGATGACGAAATACTTTCGCTGACTGATAAAGTTTCTGCCATCGTGATCCCGAAAGAGATGCATCAAAAAATAAGCGAGACATATGGTGGACGTAATACGCCTAAACAAATTGAGCTTGACTCGAGGAACCTCAGGGCAGCAGTTGACCGCAATCTGGATGCCATAAAACCGGCATTGAAAGAGCATGGAGCAACCGAAATCCAGATCGAAGAAGCAAGGGTAAAAATTCATAAAATAAACAGTGAAACGGGGTTGTACAAATGACGGTAAACGTTGAAGCGCTGATAAATAGTCTGGGTAAATCTTATCAATATATGCTTGATAAGGATTTAATTCCGTATAAGTCTCCACCAAAGGGAGCTTCTGGAACGCCAACCATTAATCTCGAAATGGCCCAGGAAGGAATTTTTCTTTCTTTCTGGCGGGAGGGACGGATATTGAAATCTGTCACACTCAGAATTCAGCACGAACCTGCGTCCAGTTGGACATTCCCTAATGAACTACCAGCACCTTTGCAGGTGTCTATGTCACGCAAATGGGTTAATGAAAATCTTGGTGAGCCTCTACGAAGTGCGCCTCCTTACACTGTAATGAATAAGGATTATGGCTGGACAGACCTTTATGAAGTAAAGGATTACGATATTCCTACCAGTATGCAAATTAACTATGACGTAGCGGATAGCGTGAGGTCTGTAACCTTCATGCCAACGTCAGAGCTTCGCTGGTAGGAGAATTCAATAACGTTACTAGCGAACAATGATTACGCGGCACGAAGGGCTATTATGTTTTAATAGCCCTCGATTCGGTCCTGGTGATTAAGTTTCGCTATGAATATTCAACGCCCGGCGCGTACGCCCTGAGCTCAAATATTCCGCAATATAATCCTGGGATATCTCGCCGTTATAGCGTCCGTCCTCGTCCACAATCGGCATCCAGCTGGTGTTGCTCTCATACAGGCGAGAAAGCACCACGCGCAGGTTATCCTCGGCCTTACCGGTCATGCGGAACGGATGCAGAATATCCCCGCAGCTGCCGCTGGCGTTACGCGCTTCGCGGCGCTTCACAAAGCCGAGCGGTTTGCCGTGCTCATCAACCACGGTAATGGCGCGAATATCGTTGTCATCCATGGTGGCGAAGGCCTCCGGCAGCGGCGTCGATTCGCGTACCGTAATGGTCGGCTGCTGGTCGGTGACGTCGCCCGCCGAGACCAGCAGCAGGCGTTTCAACGTCCGGTCCTGACCAACAAACGAGCCGACAAACTCATTCGCGGGTTTCGCCAGCAGCTCGTCCGGGCTGGCGCACTGCACGATACGTCCCTGACGGAAGACGGCAATACGGTCGCCCAGCTTCAGCGCTTCGTCAATATCGTGGCTCACCAGCATCACGGTCTTTTTCAGCTTGCGCTGCATCTCCAGGAACTGGTTCTGGATCACTTCTCGGTTAATCGGGTCGACCGCGCCGAACGGTTCATCCATCAGCAGGACCGGAGGATCCGCTGCCAGCGCGCGGATGACGCCGATACGCTGCTGCTGACCGCCGGACATTTCGCGCGGATAGCGGTGAAGGAATTTATGCGGATCCATTGCCACCATATCCATCAGCTCTTCGGCGCGGGATTTACAGCGCGCTTTGTCCCAGCCCAGCATGCGCGGCACGACGGTAATGTTCTCTTCGATGGTCATGTTCGGGAACAGGCCAATCTGCTGGATCACGTAGCCAATGTTGCGGCGCAGGGTCACGGTGTCCATTCCGCTGGTGTCTTCGCCGTTAATCAGGATCGTCCCGCTGCTTGGCGTAATGAGACGGTTGATCATCTTCAGGGTAGTGGTTTTCCCGCAGCCGGACGGGCCGAGCAGCACGCACATTTCCCCTTCAGGCACGTTCAGGTTGACGTTGTCGACGGCCTTAAACGTCTGGCCGTGTTTCTGTGAAAATTGTTTGGTGAGGTTTTCCAGTTTTATCATTATCGAATCCCCTTCGGAGTCAGTACCACCTGCAAACGGTGCAGCAACCAGTCGAGCACAATCGCTAAAAGACAAATCATCAGCGCGCCCGCAATCAACATACGAATATCACTCCCGCCAATACCGTTAAGCAGCAGCAGGCCCAGCCCGCCCGCACCGATCACGGCGGCAATCGCCATGACGCCAATGTTCATCACCACGGCGGTGCGGATGCCGCCAAAAATCACCGGCAGCGCCATCGGGATTTCCACCCAGCGCAGACGCTGCCAGAAGGTCATGCCGATGCCGCGTCCCGCTTCTCGCAGGCCCGGCGGCAGGCTGTCGAGCGCCGTGTGGGTGTTACGCACAATCGGCAGCAGCGAATAGAGGAACACCGCCGTAATCGCGGGCAGGGCGCCAATGCCCTGACCGATCAGCGAAAAGAGCGGGATCATCAGGCCGAAAAGCGCAATTGACGGGATGGTGAGCACAATGGTGGCAATCCCCAGCACCGGCGTTGCCAGCCATTTATGGCGGACAATTAAAATGCCCAGCGGCACGCCAATCACAATCGCCAGGCCGACGGCGAGCGCCACCAGCCACAGGTGTTGCAGCGTCAGGGTTAAGAGATAGTCCCAGTTGTCGAGAATATAGTGAATCGTCTCCATAGCGCCTCCTACAGCAACTGTTTGCTACGCAGGAAATCACGGGCGACCTGCTGCGGTGACTGATGGTCGATATCCACCTTCTTATTCAGTTCGGTGATAACGTCGTTATTGAGCTGGGCTGAGAGGGTGTTCAGCGCCTCCTCCAGTCCCGGGTTAGCCTCCAGCGTGTCTTTTCGAACAACTGGCGTCACGGCGTAACTCGGGAAGAAGCCTTTATCGTCTTCCAGCACTTTAAGATCGAAGCCCTTTACGCGCCCATCGGTGGTGTAGATCAGCCCCGCATCGACAAACCCGTCGCGCACCGCGTTATAGACCAGGCCCGGATCCATCTGGCGGATCTGCGGGCGGTCCAGCTCCATGTTGTAGGCCGCCTGCAACGGCTTCATCCCGTCGCTGCGCCCGGCAAATTCCAGGTCAAGGCCCAGCAGCCAGTTGTTATCCGGATCGGTTTTACGGATCTGCTCAATCTTTGCCACCATTTCAGACATGGTATTGATATGTTCAGCCTCGGCGCGCTTGCGCTGCATGGCAAAGGCATACGTATTGTTCATATCGGCAGGTTTAAGCCACACCAGACCGTGCTTCGCGTCGAGGCGTTTCACCGTCTCGTATGACTCCTGCGGCGACATGCGTTTGTTGATGTGGTTGAAGATGATCAGTGACGTGCCGGTATACTCCCAGGTCATATCAATCTGCTTGTTGATCATCGCGTTGCGGGAAATCACCGTTGCAATATTGGTCTGCGGCTGTACCTGAAACCCTTTCTTTTGCAGATACTGCACGGTCATGGCCGAGAGAATGTGCTGCTCGGTAAAGCTCTTGGTTGCCAGGATCAGCGGCGCGGCGAGCGCCTGGCTGGTGAAGAGCGCGGCGGCGCACAGCGCCGTCAGGCCGGAAAACAGTCTCATAGAAGCTCCTTGTTATAATTATCGCGCGAGATGCGGGCTCAGTAGCCGACCCAGCGCCGCCAGCAGCGTATCCAGAATCAGGGCGAACAGGGCGGTGGCCGCCGCGCCCAGGATCAGCGTCGGGAAGTCATTCAGATAGATCCCCGGGAATATCAGCTCGCCGTAGCTGCTGGCGCCGATCAGGAATGCCAGCGGTGCGGTACCGACGTTAATCGCAGTGGCAATGCGAATACCGGAAAGCATCACCGGCCAGGCGTTAGGCAGTTCGACCTGACGCAGGCGCTGCCATTTGGTCATGCCGATGCCGTTTGCCGCTTCCAGCAACGACGCGGGAACAGAGCACAGCCCGGCATAGGTGTTACGCACAATCGGCAGCAGGGAAGCCAGAAAGAGGGCGATAATGGCCGGTTTATCACCGATGCCAATCACCACCATCGCCAGCGCCAGAACGGCCAGCGGCGGCAGGGTGTTGCCCACGTTAAAGATTTGCATCACATATTCGGCGATACCACGCGCGGCCGGACGGCTCAGCAGAATACCGCTTGGAATGCCCACCAGCAGGGCAAAGAACATTGATGAAAAGACCAGAATCAGGTGCTGTTGCCCGAGGTAGATCAGGTCAACCTGGCGCGCCTTAATCGTCTCCAGTCCAATTCCCCAGGTGAGGAGAGCGAGAACCACGATAATCGCGCCGACAAAAAGCAGCGAACGTTTAAGTAATGGGTGCATTGCGGTGTGTCTCCCTGTGCGCATGCGTTATAGCAACCACCGGTTGCCTGTTGTTATGCCATGTTTCGGCAGGGGTACTTCACCTATAGCAAGCGAAACGGAAGGGTTCCAGCGAAGGGGGTAAAACAGTAACCCTATGAAATTAGTGACAACCTGAGTGAAGCCTTATGGCATAAGGGCTGTCAGTGGGCAGGCAGAATAGTCTTAAAGAAGCACGCCTTAGGTGACAACGTCACGTAAGGCGTGCTGATTAAACCTGACGACTGAGCGCGGCGCGCACCTTGCGTACCCGCCACGAGATGCGGACGATAGAGAAGGCGGCAACGAGTACCAGCATCAGGCCCAGCGCCAGCATTGCGTGGAATCCAAACGCTCTGAACAGGATCAGCCCCGCGATCCCGCCGCTGATAAAGGAGAAAAGGGTAGTTAAATGGGTCTTGAGCTGACTCTTTTGCGCGGCCGTATCTTTGGAGTAATCCCGGCGCAGCATGGCGACCATAACGGAGGCCAGCGAAATGCCCGCATCGGTCAGCGTGCCGGTGATGTGCGTGGATCTCACCCGACCGCCGGATAGCTGAGTGGAGGTGGAATTATGAATGCCCATCAACCCGCACAGGAAAATAATAATCTCCTGATTCGTGGCGAAGGAGTGAAAATACATTTCGTACAGGGATACCCCGGCCAGTAATAGCCCTTCAACAAACAGAACCTGGCTGAATACCAGCCTGACGTTATGGATAATCCCCCAGATAACAATAATCCGCGCAGCGATGGCGCCTGAGACAAACGACAGAATAATGGCGCCAAAGAAAAGAATATCGCTGAGATCGGTGGAGGAAACTTCGCTGGATAACTGCGAGGTATTACCCGTCATATGCGAGGGAAAAAAGCCGAACGCGCCCAGCGCAATGGCATTCAGCAGTCCCGCGGAGGTCGCCAGCCAGAGGGCAAGACGACGATCCTCCTGATGCGTTCGTTCTTTCTTTAATTTAATCAGCAAAGAATACCTCCGGTTTGAGCTTTGCCTGAATGCTCAAGCTAACAAAGCGATGTCGCTGGCTGACCAGGATATTGCTTAATTATTATTTCAACGGGAGGAGTGCGAGGTTTTGTAATTAAATAAAATAACCTTGTAAATATAATGCCTTATTTCCGATGGCGCGACGTCGTAAAAGTCAGTATTACGGCACTCAGGAGTAATATGCCGCTTAAAGCGAAGGTGCTCTGCCAGCCAAAGGTATCAAACACCACGCCACCCGCCGTTGAGCCAAGCGCAATGGAGAGTTGGATCACCGCGACCATCAGCCCGCCGCCAGCCTCGGCATCTTCCGGTAACGTACGGGCGATCCACGTCCACCAGCCCGTGGGGGCCGCAGTTGCCAGCATTCCCCAGAAACCTAACAGCAGGGCCACGATCCACAGGCTGTCACCGGTGAGCATTAATACCCCTGCAATCAGCGCCATAAGCAGCGGTATGGCCATTAAGGTGAGGTAAAACGCGGCATTCAGGGCCAGCGCGACGATCAGCGTGCCGATGAAACCTGCGATACCGATAGTGAGCAGGATCAGCGATAAGGCGGAAGGACTGACGTGGGTGACGGTTTCGAGGAAGGGGCGCACATAGGTAAATAACGCAAACTGTCCCATGAAGAACAGGCCGCACGCCATCAGACCCACCGAAACCGCAGGCTGGTGGAGCAGGCGTAATAGGCTTTTACGTGGCGACGGACCCTGGTGCCCGCCCATGTTGGGCAGGCTAAAATATTGCCAGATGAACGCCACAATCGCCACGGGAACCAGGCACAGAAACGCGCCGCGCCAGCCAATGGTCGAGCCGAGATAACTGCCCAGCGGGGCGGCGACCACCGTCGCCAGCGCGTTGCCGCCGTTGAAAATTGCCAGCGCACGAGAGACCTGATGCTGAGGCACCAGCCGAATGGCGGTGGCAGCAGACATCGACCAGAAACCGCCGATGGCGATGCCGATCAGCGCCCGGCCTGCCATATACATCAGAGCATTCGGGGCGAAGGCGATAATGATCCCTGACAGCGCCATCAGGACGGTCATGCCTAAAAGAAGATGTTTGCGATTCATATTCCCGGCAAGCCGGGAAAGAAAAAGGCTGGTCAGGACAGCCAGCGCCCCAGAGATGGCGATCCCCTGGCCAGCCATCCCCTCTGTCACCCCTAAGTCTCTGGCGAGGGGCGTGAGCAGACTGACGGGCATAAATTCCGAGGCAATGAGGACAAAAACGCACAGGGTCATGGCAAAAATACCGCCCCAGTGTGCACGCTCAGCATCACGGGATGAGGTTTGATTCAGTGTGGACATAGGTGTAATTCACGGCGAAGAGAAGATAAGCCCCCTGATTGCCGGGGGCGAAGAGAATTAATCCAGACTGGTTTTGAAAAACTGCCCGAACTGCGCGAACGGGATTTTCCCTGCGACGTTATCGTAGAGATCAACGTGATTCGCACCGGGAACAATCACCAGTTCCTTCTGTTTGCTGCCGACAGCTTTAAACGCATCTTCCGCAAAATAACGTGAGTGCGCGTTTTCACCGGTCACAATCAGCGTTGGGATGGTGATCTCCCCGGCATAGCTCAGCAGCGGCATATTCATAAAGGACAACGGCATGGTCGCGGTCCATGCGCCGGTGGAGTTTACGGAACGGGCATGGAAGCCGCGCGGCATACGGTAGTAATCATAGAACTCTTTCAGTACCGGATGCGGATCGGCGGGCAATGCTTCCGGCAGAATACGCCCGGCCGCTGTTACCTTACCGTTTTCATCGACATAAATATCGTGGCCGCCATGGGCGAAGGTGCCGCTTTCAGCATCTTTCCAGCGTTGCGCGTTCAGATACTGCAACACGGCCCGGCGATCGGCCGCTGAATAACGATCTCTCCCGTCGCCCACGCCGTGACCCATCGCGCGGCTCATATCGTACATTACGCTGGTGGCGACCGCCTTCACGCGGGTATCCATGGATGCCGCGTTCAGCGCCATACCGCCCCAGCCGCAGATCCCGAGAATGCCGATACGGTTACGGTCGACTTCTTTCTGTAATCCGAGGAAATCCACTGCGGCGCTAAAGTCTTCGGTGTTGATATCAGGGGAGGCAACGTTACGCGGCTGGCCGCCGCTTTCACCCGTGTAGGATGGGTCGAAGGCCAGGGTCACGAACCCCTGTTCAGCCAGAGTCTGGGCGTAAAGACCGCTGGATTGTTCTTTAACCGCACCGAATGGTCCACTGACGGCAATCGCCGCCAGCTTCTGGTCGCCGCTGTTCCTGGGAATGTACAGATCGCCGACCAGGGTGATCCCGTATCGGTTCTCGAACGTCACCTTGCGGTGGTCGACTTTATCGCTCCTGGCGAAGGTCTTATCCCAGGTTGTCACCATCGAAACGGGGGCGTCAGGATTTCGTGTTTCTGCATAACTCATTGTTGTCACTCCACTTAATGATGCGCATAGCAGCAGCGCAACGGACAGTTTTTGGGTGAATGTTTGCATAAGAGGTACCGTGTGTTGTTGTCATGCGGTCATTATAGTTAGCAGAAATAGTGCTGATTAGAGGCCAAAAGCTGCTAGGATTAATATCATATTGTTATCAATTGATGAGACATGATGGCGAAGCGGGAAAACTACAATGAGCTGTATCTGTTTATCCAGGTGGTGCGGGAGGGAAGTTTCACGGCAGCCGCGCAACGGCTCGGGCTGGCACAATCCGGCATCAGCCGATCGGTTCGCGAGCTGGAAGAGCGGCTGGGCGTTCAGCTTCTGGTGCGTACCACGCGCAAACTGTCGCTGACCCATGCCGGGGAGCAACTTTACCAGACCGCTGGTTCAGCCTTTGATGCGCTCGATACCGGGCTGACAAGACTGGCGCATTATCGCCAGACGCCGTCCGGCACGGTGCGCATTAATGCCAGCCAGCACGCCATCGAAAAATGCCTGCTGCCAAAGCTTGCTATCTTCAAACAGCGTTATCCGGATATCCGTCTGGAATTGATGAATGAGAGCCGGTTCGTGGATATCATTACCGAGCGATTCGACGCGGGCGTCCGGCTGGGGCCGGAGGTGGGACAAGGAATGATTGCCGTGCGCATCACGCCCGATATGGAGATGGCTGTGGTTGCCGCTCCGGCGCATTTTCGGCGCTATGGTTTCCCGCAGACGCCCGCCGATCTGGATGCTCATCCCTGCATTGCCTACCAGTTTGCCGACGGTAACCACTATCAATGGGAGCTGGTTCAGGACGGGAAGCGAGTTACTCACCGCCCGGAGGGGCAATGGGCCTTTTCCGACAGCTACATGGAGGCCGAAGCGGCCAGGCTGGGACTCGGGCTGGCCTATGTCCCGGTTGAGCTGGTGGCTGACGATCTGGAGCGTGGCACGCTTATACGCGTCTTACAGCGCTACAGCCTGCGGATGGACGGACTGTACCTCTATTATCCACACCGCAACGTGTCCCCGGCGCTGAGAGCGGTGATTGATACGCTGAAAATTTAGGGTGCCTCTACGCTACGGTCTATACAGCCCCTGGGTTTGTGATACGCTACTATTTTATATAGCGCAGCTCAACTAAGGCTATGAAATGACAAAAATAACGCCAGAATATACGGTAGTTGACTTATCACGTTGGGCAAGAAAGGAACACTTTGAAGTATTTCAGGGCTTTGCTCAATCTACATTTAACCAAACGGTTCAGCTGGACATTACCGTGCTGCTAAAGCATATCAAAGAGGTTGGCTGGAAATTTTATCCTGCGATTATTTCCCTAATTTCTGACGTCGTAAACCGGCATCCGGAATTCCGTATGGCCATGAAGGATGATGAGCTTGTAATATGGAATGAGGTTCATCCAAGCTATACCCTTTTCCATAAAGAAACGGAGACGTTTTCATCGTTGTGGAGTCATTACGATGGAAATATTCACCATTTTCAGCGCGTTTATGCAGAAGATGTTGCCCGCTATGGCAATATCCTTGCTTACTGGCCTAAGGAAGAGTCCCAGGAGAATATATTTTTCATATCGGATATTCCGTGGGTCAGTTTTAGCAGTTTTAACGTCAACGTCGCTAACATGCGGAATTTTTTTGCGCCCATGTTCACGTTTGGAAAATACTATGACCAGGATGGAAAAGTCTTGTTGCCTTTCGCCGTTCAGGTCCATCATTCTGTTTGTGATGGCTTTCATGTGGCCAGGATGATCAACGAGTTACAAGAGTTGTGTGATAATTTACCGCACCATTCAGAGGCGCCCAACGTGTGATGCACGTGTTTTTAACATACGCCTGACGAGGGGAAATAATGGAACCGAATTTTACGCCAGAACAGATTGAAATGATTAACCGCATTGTTTTCGAGCAGATCGAGATCATGCATGAGAAAGTGGCAGAAATAATCGCAGATACAGAGACGGTGGCGCATCAGCGCCTGAAGGATAACGGGATCACTACGACAGATTTTTATCCTGCAAATAAAAATTTTCTGATGATGACCCTTGTACAGGATCTGATAGATAAAGTGCACGGGGGCGATAAGGACCAGGCCAAAACAATAATAACCATGGAAGCAAAAAGGCTGAATATCAGCGTAAACGTTGAGGCGGACAAATCAAGATAACAGGACGTAATTTCACGGTTATGGTTGATGAATATAAGGTTCAGCCGACCATAATAAAGCCGCGAGCCGTTTCCGGCCCGCGGCAACAGGACAGGTGATGAGACGTTCTGACGATCAGGCGGCTTTGACGGCCCGGATTTTTTTGCTGCTATCCGCATCTGATGCTGTTTTATCCGTTGCAGCATTGCGCTCGGGAAGCTTGCTGGTACGCAGGATATGCTGCACGGACTCTTTCTGCTCGGCGAGATACAGACCAAGATTCTCCGCCTGCGTTTCATCCATCTGCATTCCGCTTTGCAACAGCCAGTCGGTGAACGCTTCTGCCATATCGAGCAGTTTGTCGTGAGCGTCAGCCTCTTTCTTACTGGCAAATGTCATTTTCTCTTCACCTTTTCTTACGACAACAAATTTTGTTTCAACAGCCATTGTGCACCCCCGTATACTGTAATTATATACAGCATAACAGTTGTGACGTTGTGTTGCAGCAAAAATGTGCGAACCTGGCCTGCACAACGGGTGGACAAGCCAGGCGCTGTTATCGGTACAGCGTTTTTTCGGCAATCGGGATCAGCAAAGTGGACTGCCATTCCGCCAGCGTCAGCTGGGCAAGTTTACCCAGCGCGGTGTAGAACGGATGGGCCGCGTTTTCAACGAATACGCTCAGGAAACGCGTGCTCCATGGCAGCAGATGCCACGCAAGAAGCTGGTCGCGTTCTGTTTCGCGACCGTTCTCGGCAAGCCATGCCGCCAGCATCAGCAACATTCCGAAATGATCTTCAGGCTCATTCTGCTGCATCTCAAAGGCGATATGGTTTTCACGCATCCACTGACGCAACGCGAGGGTCGAATCGCCAAACAGCACGGACTCGCGATCAAGCCAGACCGAGCCCCACGGGGGGGCGGGCAGGGCATACGGGCCAATAAACAGACGCTGCCAGGCGTCTTTCAACGCTTCATCCAATGGGGTCTTAAACATACTGGCGACGGGCAGCAGGTTTTCCTCCGCCAGCGGCCAGTCCTGAACCCAGTCACCTGCGGTCAGGGCACTCACCAGCGGCGCGGTCTGCTCGCTGTCTGGGGCGAAATAAAACAGCGCGCCCAGTACCCGGGCGCTGAACGCGAACGATTCGCGGTGTGAGACTTCATTCATTACAACTTTCCTTACTTGCGCGCGGGTAGCCCCGCGCACCTGTGTTAACCTGCAATTGCTAACCCTGCGGTCATATGCAGACCATAAAATAGCCCACGGCCAATCAGTTCACCCAGCGCCACCAGCACGACACCTGCAAACAGGCCGAGCGTTTTTGGCTCCTGACGACGAATCAGCGGGCAGATCCAGCAGCCTAAACCCGCCGCCAGCAACGCGATGCGCCATACCTGAAGCGAACCATAATCCGGAAGCAGGGCGTTAGCCTGCTGGATGGAACTCTGTATCGTCCCCAGCGTATTGCTTTGCAACACGACGACCGCCACGCAGACGATAAGTGCCAGTACGCTGACAGACGCGGCAAGAGTACCTTTGAATGTCACGTTTGCCACGCGCAGCAGCAGCGCGGCCAGCAGAGGACCAGCAAGGACCATCGTCAGGAAGAAGCTCAGCGTGGTGTAACCCGTATACCAGGTCGGGACAGTCTCAATCTTATAGACCCGGGTCATCGCCCAGACGAAAACGATGCCCAGGAGCTGGCTGACAACCAGCCAGATTTTGCCCAAAGCTGGGGGCATTTTACCGATAACCGACACCAGCCACCAGAAACCGCCCACGGCAAAGAAGATCGAACCCGCCGCGATCTCATTACTCAGCGCTGACGCGCCCACGCGGTTAAGCGAGTTGAAGGCACGCAGCGGGGAGCCTAGATGCAGTACCGAGGCCATAAACCCAATACCCATTACCAGCCAGAGAAAAAACAGGCTGCGCACGATACGCATTCTGGCCTTGTCATCATTTTCCTTAAGCCAGACGAAGCCCGTCACGATTAACGCGCCGGCCACGCACTGCCCGAAAACGGTGAAGATCACCAGCGGCCATTCATGCCATCCACTTCCCATCTCACACCTCCTTCGGGTTTGCCAGGTAGCCGGTGGTGTCACCCGTCGGACGGCTGTTGGCGTTAGGTTTAATCACAATACTCGGCTTCGTGAAGTGCGCAGACGGCAGCGGCGCGACGGCAGCAAGCTGACCGTGTTTTTTGCGCAGCTCCTCAATCGGGCCAAAGTCCAGCGCGCGCAGCGGGCAGGACTCGACGCAGATGGGCTTTTTGCCGTCCGCCACGCGGCTGTGGCAGCCGTCGCACTTGGTCATGTGGCCTTTGGTGGCATTGTACTGCGGCGCGCCGTACGGACAGGCCATGTGACAGTAACGACAGCCGATGCAGACATCCTCGTCCACCACCACAAAACCGTCGTCGCGCTTGTGCATTGCCCCGCTCGGGCAGACCTTGGTGCAGGCCGGATCTTCGCAGTGGTTGCAGGCAATCGACAGGTAATAGGCGAAGACATTCTGATGCCAGACGCCGTTATCCTCCTGCCAGTCGCCGCCCGCGTATTCATAAATACGCCGGAAGCTGACATCCGGGGTCAGGTCTTTGTAATCCTTGCAGGCCAGCTCGCAGGTTTTGCACCCGGTGCAGCGGCTGGAATCAATAAAAAATCCATACTGGGTTGTCATTGGTTAATCCTTATGCCTTCTCGATCTGCACCAGGTTCGTGTGCTGCGGGTTGCCTTTCGCCAGCGGTGACGGGCGGTGCGTGGTCAGGGTATTGATGCAGGAGCCGTGATCGACACGATCGCCGCTCATGTTGGCGTCATGCCAGGCGCCCTGGCCCATCGCGCTTACGCCGGGCATGATGCGTGGCGTGACTTTCGCGGCAATACGCACTTCGCCGCGGTCGTTGAAGACGCGCACCATATCCCCGTTTTTGATACCACGTTGCTCCGCATCCACAGGGTTAAGCCACACCTCCTGGCGACAGGCGGCCTGGAGCACATCCACGTTGCCGTAGCTGGAGTGGGTACGGGCTTTAAAGTGGAAACCGAACAGTTGCAGCGGGAATTTGCTGCGCTCGGGCGCGTCCCAGCCTTCAAAGGTTGAGGTATAGACCGGCAGTGGGGTGATGGTTTCGTCTTTTTGCAGTTCCCAGGTCGCCGCAATATCCGCCAGCTTGCTGGAGTAGATCTCGATTTTGCCCGACGGGGTTTTCAGCGGATTGGCATCCGGATCGTCACGGAATTTTTTATAGGCCACAAAATGTCCGTTAGGATCTTTGCGCTTATAAATACCCATTTTTTTCAGCGCGTCGTAGGACGGCAGCAGCGGATCTTTGGCGACCATTTTGGCGTACAGGTAGCGCAGCCACTGCTCCTGCGTACGGCCTTCAGTGAATTTCTGATGGATATCCGGTCCGAGGCGTTTCGCCACTTCGCTCATGATCCAGTAGATGGGCTTGCGCTCGAACTTCGGGGCGGTAACCGGCTGGAGGAAAATCAGGTATCCCATGTTGCCGGCGTAATCGTTGGGGATGATATCTTCCTGCTCGACGGTCATCAGATCCGGCAGAACAATATCGGCATACTTCGCTGATGAGGTCATAAAGTTATCGATGACAACGATCGTTTCGCACTTACTCTCATCCTGCAAAATGTCGTGAGTTTTGTTGATATCGGAATGCTGGTTGATGATGGTATTACCCGCGTAGTTCCAGATGAACTTGATCGGCACATCGAGCTTATCTTTGCCGCGTACGCCGTCGCGCAGGGCGGTCATCTCCGGTCCACGCACGATGGCATCCGTCCAGCTGAAGCAGGAGATTTGCGTTTTCACCGGATTTTCCGGCAGCGGCATGCGTTCGATGGTGATGGTGTAGGTCGATTCGCGCGCGCCGCTGTTACCGCCGTTAATGCCGACGTTGCCGGTCAGGATCGGCAGCATGGCGATGGCCCGGGACGTTTGCTCCCCGTTAGCCTGACGCTGCGGGCCCCAGCCCTGGCAAATGTAGGCCGGTTTCGCCGAACCGATTTCACGGGCCAGCTTAATGATGCGATCGGCAGGAATGCCCGTTATGCGAGACGCCCACGCCGGGGTTTTCGCGGTTTTGTCATCACCCTGGCCGAGAATATAGGCTTTGTAATGACCATTAGCCGGTGCGCCTTCCGGCAGGGTTTTTTCGTCATAACCCACGCAGTATTTATCGAGGAAAGGTTGATCGACCAGATTTTCATTAATCAGCACCCACGCAATACCTGCCACCAGCGCGGCATCGGTGCCCGGACGAATCGGGATCCACTCGTCTTCACGCCCTGCGGCAGTGTCGGTATAGCGCGGATCGATAACGATCATCCGCGCGTTTGACCGTTCGCGCGCCTGCTCGAGGTAGTAAGTGATCCCGCCGCCGCTCATGCGCGTTTCCGCCGGATTATTGCCGAACATCACTACCAGTTTGGTGTTTTCGATATCCGATGTGCTGTTGCCGTCGTTGCTGCCGTAGGTGTAGGGCATTGCGCAGGCGATCTGCGCGGTGCTGTAGGTGCCGTAGTGGCTGAGGAAGCCGCCATAGCAGTTCATCAGGCGCGCGACCAGCGAGGCATAAGGGGAGGAACGGGTGATATTGCCGCCTACAATTCCGGAGGAGTAGTTAATGTAGACCGCTTCGTTGCCGTATTTTTCGACCACGCTTTTCAGGCTCGCGGCGATGGTGTCCAGCGCTTCTTCCCAGGTGATACGCTCAAACTTGCCTTCTCCGCGTTTGCCCACGCGTTTCATCGGATAGTTCAGACGGTCTGGGTGATTAATGCGACGGCGTATTGAACGGCCTCGCAGACAGGCGCGAACCTGATGGTTGCCGTAAATATCCTCGCTGGTATTATCCGTTTCAACCCAATAGACTTCGTCATCGCGAACGTGCAGACGCAGGGCGCAGCGGCTACCGCAGTTTACCGAACAGGCGCCCCAGACGACTTTATCTTCCGCTGGCTGAATAGCGGTCTGCACAGCGGCGGCGGCGCTTTTCAGACCAAAAGGTAATGCGATCCCACCGGCGGCAAGCGCCAGGGATCCTATGGCAGTAGATTTAACCAGAGTTCGACGGCTTATTCCGCCGTGATGTTCAACTTCGGACATGACTCACCCCATCATTGTTAATAATTATTTTCACCCGTGACTACAACCGGGCTAATGATGGGGGGAGTGTTACTTATTTAGAGGTATTAAATATTAATCCTCGTCAAATCAGGGGAATTGAATGGGAAAATCATTGCGGCTCAGTTGGCGCATTCTCCTGCGTACCTGCGCCGCTCACCGGGTAGTTGCCGCTACTGGTGCGGGTGTACAAAATTTTGAAAGTATCGTTGGCACAATGCCCAACGACCTGCGCATCCGGCTGATCGGCCTGATCGTTCGGGACGATGTTCAGGGTAAAGCCAGACTCCGGCACGCCGTTGTTGATAATCTTCTGCTGAATGTCGCTTTTCACGCGCTCGCAGGAATCCGGGGCCGCAAGAAGAGCGGGTGAAGCACTCATTAACAGCAGGGCGGTAATCCAGGGTAACCGTTTCATCTGTAGCTCCTTTTCACTGTGTGGACTATAAGCATAGCAGGGTTAGGGTAAGCTTTTGTTTTTGGGTCTGTCTTTCTGAATTGTCCTGGAGCCCTGCCTGCGTCATAAAATAAATTGCGAATAATGGTGCTGATTGTCTACCAGATAAGAAGGCAGGGTGCGTTTTGATACTTCTTGCCTGACCAGTTTTCGGTCTCGTCCCCAGATATCTTCGGCGTTAGTGATAACCTTCATAATATGTTCCGGGTTATTGAATTCCGGCAGATCGTATTCGGTATGAGAAATGGTAGACATTTTTTCGGAAATTCTTTCTGGGGTCATTACCCAGGAGAAATGCCAGCCGCCATCTTTCACAACCTTATTATTGATTTTTAGCCAGTTCCATTTAAACCATGACCAGTTTTTATCTTTGCGCGCACGCTTCCAGTTTCGGAAAGATTCAGGTTCACCGTGGAAGAAATGCTTAAGGTTGTAATAGGACGTTGCGCGGGGCAAGGTACATTTTCTCGGCGTACCATCCGTGTTGTGAACCTGGAGATTAAACTGATAGTTGAACACGTTTTGATGAATAGTCGTGCAGAGCGCGCGCGGATTAATGGCCCTGACCGTGTCGGGAGAGAAGATTTCGTCAACGTCTGACACCAGAATCAGATCGTCGTCTGCCGCGTCCTTTAACCCGTTCATAATGGAGTTGCGAAGCGCTGCTTCATTTGCCCAGGCATCAACCTGGTTATTATCCGCACGGTTTAAAATAGGCTGCGCGTCAAAAGGCACGTAAATGATTTTGTCTTTGAATTTGGCAAACTTCGTAATATCGAAATGCAATTCTCGCGGTATGCCTGTAAAAGAGTGTGTTGCTTCTACAATGACAAAACGGTCAACGACATCAGCGAGAGTATGTAATCTGATGTCGAGCAACATATCTTCGTCATAGTATAAAAAACAGTCGTAAATCATGATGTTAACCCGAAAATTTAAAATCTAATTTTATAATAGTGTGGAATCTTCCGCGCCCAAAGTAGCCACTTTGACAGGTTCCGTCAATGCAAACGACGGAATTCTACAGCGCGAAGAGTCAAATGAAGTGCTGTTATGTAAGTTGCTGTATTTGCTAATATGATTGTATCTCTCTCTGAACGGTAAATGATGTGAACAAATACGCAGCGATAACGCTACTGGCAACGGTACTGGTGGGATGCGACAACAACACCGCGCCGCTGTCATTTACGCCGGAGATGGCGAGCTTTTCGAACGAGTTTGATTTTGATCCTCTGCGCGGGCCGGTGAAGGATTTTACCCAGACGCTGTTCAACGATAAGGGTGAAGTCTCTAAACGTGTGACCGGAACGATGTCGACGGAAGGGTGTTTCGATACGCTTGAACTGCACGATCTCGAAGCGAATACGGGCGTTGCGCTGGTGCTGGATGCTAACTACTACGTCGATGCGGAAACCCAGCAACAGAAGGTAAAGTTGCAGGGAAAATGTCAGCTGGCGGAACTGCCGTCTGCCGGCCTGACGTGGGACACGGACGATAACGGGTTTGTGGTTGCCGCGCACAGCAAAGAGATGGAAGTGAAGTACCAGTATGACGCCGACGGCTACCCGCTGGGTAAAACTACGGTTTCCGGCGACCAGCGTTTATCGGTCAAGTCGGTGCCGTCGAAAGATCTGCGCAAGCGCATGGATTATACGGCGGTAAGCCTGTTGAACGATAAACCGATGGGCAATGTAAAGCAGAGCTGTGATTACGATCGCCACAACAACCCGGTGAGCTGTGAGCTGGTGATCACCGATGACAGCGTCAAACCTGCCGTTGAGCGCAAGTACACCATCAAAAACAGCATTGAATATTATTGAGAATAAAACCGCGCAGGTTACTGCGCGGTGGGTTTAAGCAGGCTGGCGGAGGAGGACTTATGCCCGGCCAGATGCTGATGCTGGAAAATGCACATGCGGATGGTGTTACGGTATTCGCCGTTAATAAAGAACTCATGGATCAGTTCACCTTCCACCATAAAGCCCAGCTTACGGTAGATATGAATCGCTTTTTCGTTCTCTTTGTCGACGATAAGGTAAAGCTTATAGAGATTCAGGACGTTAAACCCGTAATCCATCGCCAGCTTTGCCGCCCGCGACGCAAGACCTTTCCCCTGGTGCTCCGGTGAAATAATGATCTGAAATTCCGCCCGACGGTGAACGTGGTTGATCTCAACCAGTTCAACCAGCCCGGCTTTCTCACCCTCGCACTCCACCACAAACCGGCGTTCACTCTGATCGTGGATATGCTTGTCGTAGAGATCGGACAGCTCGACAAACGCCTCATAAGGCTCTTCAAACCAGTAGCGCATCACGCTGGCATTGTTGTCGAGCTGGTGAACAAAGCGTAAATCTTCGCGCTCCAGCGGACGGAGCTTAACGTCACACGGCGTTGACATTACGGTGCTACCGTGCGGCCAGTACGACGATCCAGACAGCGCAGGGTGTTAGGCTCCCAGTAAGCGTTGACGTTGGCGCTTTGCTGGCATTTGTCGCGGGCATCAAACGCGACGTCTTCTTTATCCCACTCTTTCTCCACGCGCTTATTCACTTTCTGACGCAGGCTGCGGGTGTCATTCCATTGTTCTTTGTCCATGGCGGCGTTCTGACGGCTTTGCGCGCTGTCACCAGACTCAATGATGAGTTTGCTGGTTTCGGCTGATGCCGTTGCGGCGAAGGCGAACGATGACAGCGCCAGTACGGCTGTCAGACAAAGGCGTTTGCTTAATGTAGTCATAGCGTTTCCTTTAAACGGGTGCAGACAATCGGATTACCCCGTTGGATTCTACACCAATCCGAAAGGGTGTCATACCCGCGCGGCAGGTATGGGAACGATGTGAACATTATCGCGTATGATGTCTAAATCAATCCTCACGAAACGAGAAAAATGTTCAAAACGACGCTGCTTTTTTTCGCGACCGCGCTGTGCGAAATCATCGGATGCTTTTTGCCGTGGCTCTGGCTAAAGCGGGGCGCTTCCGCGCTGCTGCTGATCCCGGCGGGTGTGTCCCTGGCCCTTTTTGTCTGGCTGCTCACCCTGCATCCGGCCGCCAGCGGGAGGGTATATGCCGCCTACGGCGGAGTGTACGTCTGTACCGCGCTGCTGTGGCTGCGCGTTGTCGATGGCGTCAGGCTAAGCCTGTATGACTGGGCAGGCGCGCTGATTGCCCTGTGCGGCATGTTGATCATCGTGGCTGGTTGGGGACGCGCGTAAGCGTCCTCATAGTGTGATCGTCCGCTGATTTTACGATCATTATACTTGTATGGTAGTAGTGTAGTTGCGTAAATTTCCTGCATCACAACGAGCGATGTAAGGAAATGGATTATGAAGATTGTCGGGGCTGAAGTATTTGTCACCTGCCCGGGGCGTAACTTTGTCACCCTTAAAATCACCACCGATGAGGGCATTGTCGGCCTGGGTGATGCCACGCTGAACGGACGTGAACTTTCCGTTGCCTCCTACCTGAAAGATCACCTGTGCCCTCAGCTGATTGGCCGCGATGCGCACCGCATCGAAGATATCTGGCAGTTCTTCTATAAAGGCGCTTACTGGCGTCGTGGTCCGGTCACCATGTCAGCGATTTCTGCCGTGGACATGGCGCTGTGGGACATTAAGGCGAAAGCCGCGAACATGCCGCTCTATCAGCTTCTGGGCGGGGCCTCCAGGGAAGGGGTGATGGTGTATTGTCACACCACCGGGCACACCATTGACGACGTGCTGGAAGATTATGCCCGTCATAAAGAGATGGGCTTCAAGGCAATTCGCGTGCAGTGCGGCGTGCCGGGAATGAAAACCACCTACGGCATGGCTAAAGGGAAAGGGCTGGCGTATGAGCCTGCGACCAAGGGCGCCTGGCCGGAAGAGCAGCTGTGGTCCACCGAGAAATACCTCGACTTCACGCCGAAACTGTTCGACGCAGTGCGCAGCCAGTTCGGTTTCAATGAACATCTCCTTCACGACATGCACCACCGTCTGACGCCCATCGAAGCGGCGCGGTTCGGCAAAAGCATTGAAGACTACCGTCTGTTCTGGATGGAAGATCCGACTCCCGCTGAAAACCAGGCGTGTTTCCGCCTGATCCGCCAGCACACCGTCACGCCCATTGCGGTGGGGGAAGTGTTCAACAGCATCTGGGACTGCAAGCAGCTGATTGAAGAGCAGCTCATTGACTATATCCGCGCCACCATAACCCATGCGGGCGGCATCACCGGGATGCGTCGCATTGCGGACTTTGCCTCACTCTACCAGGTGCGTACCGGCTCACACGGCCCGTCGGATCTGTCGCCGATTTGCCACGCCGCGGCGCTGCATTTTGACCTGTGGGTACCGAACTTCGGCGTGCAGGAGTATATGGGGTATTCAGAGCAGATGCTGGAAGTGTTCCCGCACAGCTGGCGCTTCGATAACGGCTATATGCACCCGGGCGACAAGCCAGGGCTGGGCATTGAGTTTGATGAGAAGCTGGCGGCGAAATACCCGTACGATCCGGCTTATCTGCCGGTGGCCCGTCTGGAAGACGGCACCCTCTGGAACTGGTAAACGAGGAGCGAATGATGAAAAGCGTAGTGATCCAACAGCCGAATGCGCTGGTGATTGAGGAGCGTCCTCTCCCGTTGCCGGGGGCAGGCGACGTCCGCGTCAAAATTAAGCTCGCCGGTATCTGCGGTTCAGACAGCCATATCTATCGCGGGCATAACCCGTTTGCGAAATACCCGCGGGTAATCGGTCACGAGTTCTTTGGCGAAATAGACGCGGTTGGCGAAGGCGTGGAGAGCACCCGACTGGGCCAGCGCGTTTCGGTTGATCCGGTGATCAGCTGCGGGCACTGCTACCCGTGTTCCGTCGGAAAACCGAACGTTTGTACCTCGCTGGTGGTGCTGGGCGTTCATCGCGACGGTGGCTTCAGCGAATACGCCGTCGTGCCGGCGAAAAATGCCTGGCACATTCCAGACGCAATTCCTGACAAACACGCGGTAATGGTTGAGCCATTCACCATTGCCGCCAACGTGACGGGGCAGGCGAAACCCACCGAACAGGACGTGGCGCTGATCTACGGCGCAGGCCCGATGGGGCTGGTTACCGTGCAGGCGCTGAAGGGCGTTTACAAGGTGAAGCAGGTCATCGTGGTGGATCGCATTGATGAGCGGCTGGAGATGGCGCAACGCAGCGGCGCAGACTGGGTCTTCAACAACGGCGAGCAGTCGTTACAGACCGCGCTGGATGAAAAAGGCATCAAGCCGACGTTAATCATCGATGCTGCCTGTCATCCGTCCATTTTACAGGAAGCGATTACGCTGGCGTCTCCGGCGGCGCGCATCGTGCTGATGGGCTTCTCCAGCGACCCGAGCCAGATCGTGCAGCAGGGGATCACCGGCAAAGAGCTGTCGATCTTCTCTTCGCGTCTGAATGCCAACAAATTCCCGGTGGTCATTGACTGGCTGGAAAAAGGGCTGATCGACCCTGAAAAACTGGTCACCCATACTTTTGACTATCACCACGTTACAGACGCCATCGAACTGTTTGAAAAAGACCAGCGGCAGTGCTGCAAAGTCTTGCTCACGTTCGACCAATAATAATTCACGCGGTTAAGAGCCTGCGAAGACAGGCTCTAAGTGGTACGCATCTTACCTTTCAGAGATAGCCATTATGACTCAAGCACAACCTCAAAGAAGTACGTCAGATCTGGTGAAAGCCGCCGTATCTGGCTGGCTGGGCACCGCCCTGGAGTTTATGGATTTCCAGCTCTACTCCCTTGGCGCCGCGCTGGTGTTCCATGAAATTTTCTTCCCTGAGCAGTCCGCGGCCATGGCGCTGATCCTGGCGATGGGCACCTACGGCGCAGGCTACATCGCGCGTATCGTCGGGGCATTTATCTTCGGCAGAATGGGCGACAGAATTGGCCGTAAAAAAGTGCTGTTTATCACCATCACCATGATGGGGATCTGCACCACCTTAATCGGCGTGTTGCCGACCTATGCGCAGATCGGGATTTTCGCACCGGTGCTGCTGGTGACGCTGCGTATTATTCAGGGGCTGGGCGCGGGGGCAGAAATCTCCGGCGCGGGTACCATGCTGGCAGAGTACGCGCCGAAGGGTAAACGCGGCATCATCTCCTCGCTGGTGGCCATGGGCACCAACTGCGGGACGCTGAGCGCCACGGCGATCTGGGCCGTGATGTTCTTTGCCCTTGACCGTGAAGAACTTATTGCCTGGGGCTGGCGCGTGCCGTTCCTCGCCAGCGTGGTGGTGATGATCTTCGCCATCTGGCTGCGTATGAACCTTAAAGAGAGTCCGGTGTTTGAGAAGGTTAACGACGCCGAAGCCGTTGCGCAGGTTGCTGCGCAGGATACCTCGGTCGGCGCGATGTTTAAGAGCAAATCGTTCTGGCTGGCGACGGGGCTGCGCTTTGGTCAGGCCGGTAACTCTGGTCTGATCCAGACCTTCCTTGCCGGGTATCTGGTGCAAACGCTGTTATTTGATAAGGCGATCCCAACCGATGCGCTGATGATCAGCTCGATTCTCGGCTTCGTCTCCATCCCGCTGCTGGGCTGGCTGTCCGATAAAGTGGGGCGCCGTCTGCCGTATATCATCCTTAACATTTCAGCCATTATTCTGGCTTACCCGATGCTGTCGATTATCGTTGACAAGAGTTACGCGCCGGGCGTGATTATGCTCTCTATCATCGTTATTCATAACTTTGCGGTGCTCGGGCTGTTTGCGCTGGAAAACATCACCATGGCGGAGATGTTTGGTTCGCGGAACCGCTTTACCCGCATGGCGATCTCCAAAGAGGCGGGCGGTCTGGTGGCGGTGGGCTTTGGTCCGGTGCTGGCGGGGATCTTCTGCAACATGACCGGGTCCTGGTGGCCGATTGTGGCGATGCTGGTGGCGTACTCGCTGATTGGGCTGGTCTCCGCGTTGCTGATGCCGGAAGTGCGCGACCGCGATCTGAGTGAAGCCGAAGATGCAGCCGAAGCACCTCATAAAGAAGCGGTAGCCTACGGCGCGCTCTCTTCACGCCGTTAATGGTTTACATCTTGCGCTACCTGTCACACAACTTTTCACTGATGTCACACCACATGGCGAAAAGTTAATGTAAATCAAGATCTGAAAACGACGTATCAGTATGGTTAATGGCAGCGTTTTTTAACTCCGACTGCCATTCTAGTTGGTGTAGTCAGCAGGCGCTGCCGCTCTGATCAGGACGCGGCAGCGGATCACAGCGTTCATTAATTAACGAGTCTCAATCATGGAAAACCGGTTATTACAGGCGAAGGCAACGCGTCCTCAGTACGATCGCGACAGCCTCAAGGCACGCATTGTTCATTTAGGGTTTGGCGCGTTCCACCGCGCGCACCAGGCGGTGTACACCGATATACTCGCCGCAGAACAGGGCAGCGACTGGGGTTACTGCGAAGTTAACCTGATTGGCGGCGAACAGCAGATCGCCGATCTGAAGGCACAGGAAAACCTTTATACCGTGGCAGAGATGTCTGCCGATGCGTGGACGGCGCGCGTGGTCGGCGTCGTCAAAAACGCGCTGCATGCGCAGGTCGACGGGCTGGAAACCGTGCTGGCGGCGCTGTGCGAGCCGCAGGTCGCCATTGTTTCCCTGACCATCACCGAGAAAGGGTATTGCCATTCGCCGGCAACAGGACAACTGATGTTCGATCATCCGTTAATTGTTGCCGACCTGAAAAACCCGCATCAGCCGAAATCGGCGCCGGGCGTGGTGGTTGAAGCGCTGGCGCGGCGTAAGGTGGCGGGGCTGCCAGCATTCAGCGTAATGTCATGCGATAACATGCCGGAGAACGGCCACGTGATGCGCAGTGTCACCTGCGCTTACGCGCGCGCTGTTGACGGCGAACTGGCAGACTGGATTGAAGCGAACGTCACCTTCCCGTCAACCATGGTGGACCGCATTGTGCCCGCCGTCACGGCTGAAACGCTGGATAAAATCGAACAGCTGACCGGCGTACGCGATCCGGCAGGTGTCGCCTGCGAGCCGTTCCGTCAGTGGGTGGTGGAAGATAATTTTGTCGCCGGACGTCCCCAGTGGGAAAAGGCCGGTGCGGAACTGGTTTCTGATGTCATTCCGTTTGAAGAGATGAAGCTGCGTATGCTTAACGGCAGCCACTCGTTCCTGGCCTATCTTGGCTACCTGGCCGGTTATCAGCACATTAACGACTGCATGGAAGATGAACATTATCGCGCAGCCGCGCATGCGCTGATGCTGAAAGAGCAGGCGCCGACGCTGAAAGTGAAGGGGGTGGATTTAGCTCACTATGCTGACCTGCTGATCGCGCGTTACAGCAATCCGGCCCTGCGTCACCGCACCTGGCAAATCGCCATGGACGGTAGCCAGAAACTGCCGCAGCGTATGCTCGATTCCGTGCGCTGGCATCTTGTCCACCAGAAACCTTTCCCGCTGCTGGCCCTCGGTGTGGCGGGCTGGATGCGTTATGTCGGCGGTGTGGATGAGCAGGGTAACGCGATTGAGGTGAGCGATCCGCAGCTGGCGGTGATTCAGGCGGCGGTAAACGGTAGCGCTGAAGGCGAAAGCCGCGTTAGCGCGCTGTTGGGCATTGAGGCTATTTTCGGTAACGAGCTGCCGAAGGACGCGGTGTTTGTGGCTGCGGTCATGCAGGCTTATCAGACGTTGCTGCAAAAAGGCGCGAAGGCCACGGTTGCTGAGTACGCCGCCCGGCTTTAACGCGATGACATGCCGCCGTCCGCGGCGGCATGTCGGGGCGCAGCTTAGTGCATGCCCAGACGAATCAGCTCAATCGGTTCGAACTTACCTTCGCATCCTTCCACTTCAACCGTTTTACCACGACGCACCTGCTCGGCATTAAGGCCGTCGCTGTGGATCGCTTTAATCACGCCGAACTGACCTGTGCCGCTAATCATGACGCGGCTGCCAGTGGTGATTGCATTTCGGTTACGGTCGTATGTCATCATGGTATTCTCTCCTCTCGTACTTATCCGTTACGGCGCTAATTCAACGGCTGCCGTTCACGGGGCACTATTAATACGCCTCTCTTTAAAGAAATTATTTGCTTTTGATCAAGCTCACACTTTTTTCTTATTTCATGCAGGCGTTGACGGTTCAGGACACCACTTTACAAAGCGGACAGTTATTTTCCTTAATTGATAGTTTCTAGGTGCAAGTGTTTAGGCTTTGTTTATATCCACAATGTCATTCTGGAGGCAGAAAATAACCCTTCATAGGAAAAGGAGTCAGGCTTATGTATAAGAAAATTTTGATGCCTGTTGACGTGTTTGAAATGGATTTGAGCGATAAAGCGGTACGCCATGCGGTCAACCTCGCGAAGGCGGAAGGCGCGACGATCACCCTGGTCAACATACTCCCTAACAGCAGCCGTTCGTTACTGCGGGGGTTCAATGCCGATATTAAGAAGTTCGAAGAGTATATGACCGCCGAGTCTGATAAGAAGATGAAGGCGCTGAAACGGCTCTTTAATATGTCCCCGGACAATATTGACTGTGAAGTTCGCTTCGGCAACGTACGCGATGAAATCATCAAGCTCAGCAAAGAGGGGAAATACGACGTTATTGTTATCGGATCAAAAAACCCGAGCATTACAACGCATCTGCTGGGTTCAAATGCTGAAACTATCCTGCGCTACGCCACTATTCCGGTATTAGTGGTCCGCTAATTACTTCGCCGCAACCGAAAGGGGGCGGCGAGGTTTTATTCTTCGCTGAACCACTCGCGGTTTTCCTGACGAATTAACTGAACTGACTCGCTAATTTCCTGAAGGTGAAGCGTCATCGCTTTATCTACGGCTTCCACGTCGCGTTTTTCCAGCGCGCTGAAAATATCATGATGCTGGCGCAGCAACATCTCTGGCGGAGAAACATGGTCGAGGCTCATGTAGCGCACGCGGTCGATGGTCGCTTTGATGTTTTCAACGGTATCCCACGCGAGCTGGCACTCGGCGATCTGCGCCAGTTTCTGGTGGAACTCGTCGTCCAGCTGGAAAAAGTCGTTTAGCTGTTTGCGGTCAATGGCGATTCGCTGCTGATGCAGGTTTTGCTCCAGCAGGTAACACTGGTTATCGTTGATGAGCGACGCGGCGCGACGCACCACGGCGCACTCGATAGCCTGGCGAACAAAACAGCCATTGCGTACCTGCGAAAGCGAAATTTTATTGACATAGCTTCCGCGCTGAGGGCGGATCTGAATGAGGCCGTTTTCTGCAAGCTTAATAAACGCCTCACGTACGGGCTGACGGGAAACGTCAAAACGTACCGAAACCTCTTTTTCTGAGAGTGGCGTTCCCGGTGGGATCAGGCAGCGAACAATATCACGGCGTAAGATGCGATATATTTGCTGATTAACGGGCTGGGTAGGATTAAGTTGCGATTCAGCGGCCATGGGTTGTGATTTCTCAGAGAGTTAACCTGAACATACTACCATTCTTTTCCCTGCCATCACATACCCGGCCCGCAGGCCGGGCAGGGTAAATTAACCGCGATGCACGCTGAGTCCGGCATAGGTCTGGCTGACGGGCATCATCTCCACCGTGTTGATGTTGACATGCTTCGGCAGATTCGCGACCCACCAGACGGTTTCGGTGATATCTTCCGGCGTCAGCGCATTCGCGTTTTCATAGGTTTTATCCGCTTTCGCGTCATCGCCTTTGAAACGCACGTTGGAGAATTCAGTTCCGCCTACCAGACCCGGCTCAACATCGGTCACGCGGATCGCGGTGCCGTGCAGGTCGGTGCGCAGGTTCAGGCTGAACTGGCGGACAAAGGCTTTGGTCGCGCCATAGACGTTGCCGCCCGCGTAAGGCCAGCTTCCGGCGGTGGAACCGATGTTAATGATATGGCCACGGTTACGTTCAACCATGCCCGGCAGCACGGCGCGGGTCATGTACACCAGCCCTTTGTTGTTGGTGTCGATCATGTTTTCCCAGTCTTCCACGCTGGCTTTGTGGGCAGGCTCCATGCCCAGCGCCAGGCCGGCGTTATTGACCAGCACGTCAATTTCACGCCATTCGGCAGGCAGGTTGGCAATCATCTCTTCGATGGCGGCGCGGTTGCGCACGTCCAGCTGTGCGGTCAGAATGCTGTCACCCAGCTCGTCTTTTAGCTCCTGCAAACGCTCCTGACGACGCCCTGTTGCAATCACTTTGTGTCCATTGGCGACGAAGCGACGCGTGATGCTTTCACCAAAACCCGCTGTCGCCCCGGTAACTAAAATAATCATCTCACTGTTCCTCAACGCTTTTTGTGTTGTACTAACATAGCACGCTCTCCGGCACGTCGTTAAGGCAACATTTGTATGACGCCATTGCAGGCCAGCGCAGGCTGGCCTACTCTGGGGAGAAATACCGTGCTCAGGAGTAAACGATGTCGGTCAACAATCCTTTTTTTGAAATTAGCCTGTTGCCTTATCAGGCACCACGTTTTGATGCGATCAACGACAGCCATTATCGTCCGGCGTTTGATGAAGCAATGCGCCTGAAGCGTGCAGACATTGACGCGATTATCGCGCAGCGCGCCGCGCCGGACTTCGATAACACCGTGCTGGCGCTGGAAAAAAGCGGGGCCATGCTGTCGCGCGTGAGCAGCGTGTTCTTCGCCATGACGTCCGCACACACTAACGATGATCTTCAGGCGCTGGACGAGCAGTTCTCCACCGAACTGGCCGGGCTGGCGAACGATATCTGGCTAAACGATACGCTTTTCGCCCGTGTGGAAGCCGTCTGGCAGGATCGCGAGGCGCTGGATGCCGAATCCCGCCGACTGACGGAGGAGACGTATCAGCACTTTGTTCTTGCGGGCGCGCGTCTGAACGCCGATGAAAAAGCCGAGCTGAAAGCCCTGAATACCGAAGCCGCCACCCTGACCAGCCAGTTCAACCAGCGCCTGCTGGCGGCGAACAAGGCGGGAGGGCTGGTGGTGGACGATGTTCACCAGCTTGACGGGCTCAGTGCGGAGGAGATGGCTGCCGCGGCTCACGCTGCCGCAGAAAAAGGGCTGACGGACCGCTGGCTGATCCCGCTTTTGAATACCACGCAACAGCCCGCGCTGGCGGCGCTGTCGTTGCGCGAGACCCGTAAAAAGTTGTTCAGCGCGGGCTGGGAACGCACTCAGAAAGGCGACGAAAACGATACGCGCGAGCTGATCCGCCGGCTTACCGCGTTACGGGCAAGACAGGCGCAGCTGCTCGGCTTTGACAACTATGCGAGCTGGAGCACTGCCGATCAGATGGCGAAAACGCCGGAAGCGGCGCTCGAATTCATGCGCGGAATAGTGCCTGCGGCGCGCGGCAGGGCTGCGCTGGAGCAGGCGGATATTCAGAAGGTCATCGACGACGAGCAGGGCGGTTTTACGGTGCAGGCCTGGGACTGGGCGTTTTATGCCGAACGCGTGCGCTCCGCGAAATACGCGCTGGATGAGTCGCAGATCAAACCCTATTTCGCGCTCAATACCGTGCTGGAAGATGGCGTATTCTGGACCGCCACGCAGTTGTTCGGTATCCGCTTTGTCGAGCGTTTCGATATTCCGGTTTACCACCCGGACGTTCGCGTGTGGGAGATTTTCGACCACACGGGTGAAGGCATGGCGCTGTTCTACGGCGACTTTTTCGCGCGTGATTCCAAAGCGGGCGGCGCGTGGATGGGGAATTTTGTTGAGCAGTCTTACGAGTTTGCCTCGCGTCCGGTGATTTATAACGTCTGCAACTATCAAAAACCAGCGAACGGGCAGACCGCGCTGATCTCCTGGGATGATGTGATCACCCTGTTCCACGAGTTTGGCCATACGCTGCACGGCCTGTTTGCCAGCCAGCGCTATGCCACGCTATCAGGCACCAACACGCCGCGTGATTTCGTTGAATTTCCCTCGCAGATCAATGAACACTGGGCCAGCCATCCGCAGGTGTTTGCGCACTTTGCCCGTCACTATCAAACCGGCGAACCGATGCCGGATGCGCTGCGGGAAAAAATGCTCAACGCGACCCAGTTTAATAAGGGTTATGACATGACGGAGCTATTGAGCGCCGCGCTGCTGGATATGAACTGGCACGGCATTCAGGAGCCCGTTGACGATGTGGAAGCCTTTGAAGCCGCCGCGTTGAAAAAAGAGGGGTTGGATCTACCCGCCGTACCGCCGCGCTATCGCAGCAGCTATTTCGCCCACATCTTCGGCGGAGGCTACGCGGCGGGGTATTACGCCTATCTCTGGACGCAGATGCTGGCGGACGATGGCTATCAGTGGTTTGTCGAGCAGGGCGGTTTGACGCGCGAAAACGGACAGAAATTCCGCGAGGCGATTTTGTCCCGCGGCAACAGCACTGATTTAGCTGAACTTTACCGGAACTGGCGCGGGCACGATCCGAAGATCGAACCGATGCTGGAGAATCGCGGATTGAGTGCGTAAGGCTTTTTTAGTGTGTAAACAGAACCGGGCGCGAGGCCCGGTTTTTTGTACGCTTTGGTCCGCTTTGTGTCTGAAAGGTACATTGAGACAAGTATAATTACGGGCCATTAGTCGCTGCGATAAAAGAGGGTTACTGAAATAGCATCGCCAGTAACACCAGGAACAGCAGCATGACATAGATTCGTGCGTGCCAAATATCAGGTACAGCAGGTATAACCCGACGGCTAAAAACTATTCCTGCCCAGCCTGTTAGTACCAACATACCTAAAATTTTCAGGTTTATAAAACCGAGAAATCCATTCACAGGAATAGTTTGCCAGCCAATAACTGCATACGTCACGGCACCACATAGCGCGACGGGCAGGGAAAGCGGATTAGAAGCACTAATGCATTCACGCATCGCATAACCATGGCGCCGTAACAGGGGTACCGTCATTACGCTTCCGCCCACGCCAAGCAATGCGGCTATCATACCAATGGTCACTCCGCCGCCCGTTACTACAGGAAATGACAAGCGACGCAGAGAACTTCCTCCGAGAAAACCCTTACGCAACAAACAATCGCTGATTGTTGCCAGCATGTAGAAAATGAACAGCGCGCGAACAACACTCTCACTAAATATTCCTGCCAGACAGGAACCCACGATAGCCCCAATGGCTATAAACCATAGTAACGGGAATAACATTTGCGATGAAAGCTCGCAAGCTCGCCAGTTTCGATAGGTGGCCCAGCCCGCGTTAAATATCATCACCGATGTAGAGGTAGCAACCGCGATATGCATGGCGTTTAGTGCCAGTTCGGTCTGCCGTAGCATTAGTTGATAAACGAATGGCACTACGACAAAGCCGCCGCCAAAGCCAAAAAGCACGGTGGTTATACCGGTAGTAAAGCCTGCCAGCGCAAAGATTGCGATATCATTCAAAATCATACCCTCGACCTGAAAATGATTTCGCAGCTTATACCGGTAGCGTCCTGCTTCCCATTAGCGCCGCGCTCAATTACCTTTGTAAATCGGTCATAAGGAGACGGGTGTGCGCAACGTAAAGATTGAAGAGGTCGAGCAGCTAGATCGTGAAGTGGTAGCGATAGGCAATGACTATGTGCAGGGATTTATGCTGCCACAGCACAAACATCGCCGCGCGCAGCTGCTATATGGCGCGACCGGATTAATGCATGTCATAACCCAGGATGGAGAGTGGATTGTTCCTCCACAACATGCTGTTTGGATCCCACCCGAAACTATGCACGCCGTCAAATTTGTTGGCGTGACCACTCGCAGTCTGTATATAGAACCAGATTTCGTGAATGCCTTCTTAAAATATCCTCGTTGTGAAGTTATTAGCGTATCGCCATTATTACGTCAGCTATTGCTTGAGTCAGTGGATTTACCGCCACTGTATGAAAGCACGCGTGACCGTGCACTGATAAATCTGATGATATTGGAGCTGGCGGCTATGCCGGTTCGCGAATTCGATATTCCGCTGCCGCGACATCCGGCCCTACTGGCTCTTTGTCAGGCGTTTTTACTCAATCCCTCAATCCATGATCCAGCAGAGCGCTGGGCAAATGCGCTGTTCATGAGCGACAGCACCTTTCGTCGCCATTTCCTTAAGCAAATGGGCATGTCATTTTCTGTCTGGCGCCAACGAGCATGCGTGGTTAGCGCGCTGGCATTGTTGATAACGGGAAAACCCGTAAATGAAGTAGCCTTGACTCTTGGATACGATAATGCATCATCCTTCGCAACGATGTTCCGCCGTGTCACAGGACAGCCACCTTCGTATTATCACCCGGCATTATTCAAAAAGTTCCACGGGACAGGGCTCCGATCATAGCGTCAGCTATGTACCAGCTAAAGACGCTGCCACGTCAAATTCTTTAATTCATGACAAGGGTTAAGGTGTTAAAATCGTAGGCGTTTTGGATCTTAATACTATTAAACAATGATAAATAAAATACTGGTCAGTGCCTGCCTGATGGGCCTTAAAGTCCGTTATAACGGGAAAGAGAAAGCGCAGATGACTCATCAACTCGCTCGCTGGCAACAGGAGCAGCGCCTGGTGATCCACTGCCCTGAGTTGGCTGCGGGGCTACCTGTTCCGAGACCACCCGCCGAGATTATGTTGGCTGAAGGTAGAGACGTAATGCGTGGACAAGCCAGAATAATTGAAAACACCGGAACAGATGTTACCGGGCATTATCAACTTGCAGCCTGGCTGGCTCTGCGAGCAGCACAAGAAGCAGGATGTACTGCTGCTTTGTTAACTGATGGTAGTCCAACGTGCGGAACTCAGTTTATCTACAACGGTTCTTTCAGTAATCAGCGTAAATCGGGTATGGGAGTGGCAGCGTCATTACTCTCCGAACATGGTATTGCGGTATTTTCAGAAACTCAGTTTGCGGAGCTTGTGAACTGGATTGAAGAAAGGGAATGAACGATTCTCCAGGATTAACGCCGAGCGGCATCGCTTCCTGGTCATAATGGGTATGCAGCTCATTTTTCCATTTTATGAGCCACCTCGATTAACTCCGCCCCCTGATTCTTCACGTTCCCCACGGCGCGAGTTACAGCATGCCAAATAAACTCGTCGGCGGGTACTGCACCGTCGGCAATGATCTCTTCCGCTTCCTTCCCGCCTACGTCCTGGCGCATCCATTCCCTTGCAGCTTCTGGCGACAGAACCAGCGGCCGTCGATCGTGTATATCAACGAGGCCTTTATCCGCAGCAGAGGTCACTATGAGAAAACCTTCGGCTTCATCGCCGCGCTCAAACGGCGTACTGCCGATCGCCGCCATGAATATCGGCTGCCCGTCGGCCCGATGAATGAAATACGGCTGTTTCTTGTCGCCTTCCTTTTTCCATTCGAACCATCCATCGGCAAAGCAGATCGCCCGGCCATGCTGCCACAGAGGTTTAAACATTCTGCTGGTGGCCGCGGTTTCTACACGCGCGTTAATCAGTGGCGCTTTATCCCACCATCCAGGCGCGTAGCCCCAGAATACCGGATCGAGGTGCAGTTGTTCGTCGCGTTCGCTTAACAACAGCACTTTGGTGCCGGGCGCAACGTTGTAGCGGCCAATGGGTTCAGGGTCATATGCGATGTCGCGATCGCCTTCGTCGGCCAGGTAAGCCAGATATTCTTCACGGGTTTGGGCTTGTGCAAAACGTCCACACATAGAAACCTCCAGTCAGTCAGACTGAAAGTATAGGGCAGGGAGAAAAAGTAGCGCGGTCACGCTCCTGAGAGTGAACCGATGCTGGAAAATCGCGGGCTGAATGCACAGGGGCATTGTTAGTTGAAAACAGAACCGGGCTTTGCGCCCGGTTACTCTTGTATCAACCACATGTCCGACTCTTCGAACATCTCCTCAAGCATGCGGTTGAGCTTTTCACGGTCGCTTTTGCTGGCGTCGCTGTTCAGGCCGTTTGCTTGCATTGGTTTAACCGTCACGCTGGCATCAGGAAAAATCCGGTGCACGCGTTTTGTCAGCTCGGCCAGGATGATTTCCCTGGCTCCCTCCAGCCCCTGTACGTTTCGCTTGTCATAAACCAGTTCCACAAACATGATTGTTTACCTTATGGATGTTACGCATGTGATTCAGCCTGAACGTAAAATACTACTGTATATGGGTACAGTCAAACAGCGTTCAGGCTAAAGCATCGTCCAGAGCAATGCAGACAGCGTTGCCAGCCCGCCCAGAACAACCAGAAACACCGTCACGCCGCGAAGCTCTGCCAGCGAGGGGCGGGTGTAAATGAGGTACGCTGGGATAAGGAACAGGATCACCGCAATCAGTGGCCCGCAGAACATTTCAATCAGGCTGAGCACATCCGGATTGGCATAAACAATGCCATAGGTCAGCAGGAACAGCGCCAGAGAGGCCAGCCGCTTGCTGGCGTTGGCCTTTTTGCCGGATACGCTGGCAGCCAGCTGACCAAACGTTTGTGCAACCGACAGGCCTACGCCGAGGAAGGATTTCGTCATACCGATGATAGCGATGAGCGGGGCAATGTGGTAAATCAGGCTAAAATCACCGTTTCCCTTCATCACCGACAGCACATTCAGGTTTTCTGCCTTCGCCCGCACAAAGTTGTCATGCGGGATCCCCAGCACGCAGCTCAGCACGAAAAAGAGGATACTGGCGAAGATGGCTAAATAGGCGATGCGGATCACGAACAGTGCCTTTTTCTCGCCCTCCGCTTTCCTCTCCCGGTAGTAAGAGCTAAGCGGAGAGACCATAGGCGCACAGCAAAACGAGAAGGTAATAAGCGGCAGCGTCAGCCAGATATTTTTCAGCGTTACCGGCAGCGGCGTGGCGGTCATTTCAGCGGCCGTATCGGTCAGGTTAGAGAGATGCCAGCCCGGGATAAGTGATACGGCGATCAGCAGCACAGATGCCGCGAACGGCAGCGCCAGCGCGCTCATAATGGCCACGACCCTGTCCCGACCCTTGCTCAGCACCACATACAGTGCAGCAACCACGATAAACGACAATGGCCCACGGCTGAGCGCGGTAATATGCAGATGCTCCACCAGTAAATTATCCAGCGCATTAATCAGCGCCACCCCGTAAACCAGGGTTACCGGGAAGAAGGTCACACAATAGAACAGGGTGATCAGCTTTTCACCCCGTCCGCTGAAGAAGGAGCCGAAGATCGGCAACGTGCCGTTTTCAGTCTTTTCCTCACGCATATACACGCGACAGAGGAGTAAATGGGGGATAAGCGATAACGGCAGCCCCAGCAGGAGCATAACCAGAAAAATAACCGGACCACGGGTGCCGATTTCCACGGGAAGGAACAGTGTTCCCGCTCCGACGGCCGTACCATAGAGGCCCAGCGTCCAGATGTTATCCTGCCAGTGCCAGTTAGAGCGTGTTGTAATATTAGCTGAGAGAGTAGTGGCTTTATTCATCATATTTTACCGCGTTGTTAGAGGAGCGACGACTTATTTAGTTTTTATCTGCCTGTAGTCGTTGCTGCGCCATTACGTCACGGGTAGGAGGGGTTTGATTTCGCATACCGTAAACCTTATGTGTATGCCTGCAATAACTATCGTTATTCTTTGACGATGCTTTAACAGGCGGTTAATTAAGAAAGGGATTTGTTAAATTAACGAACAAATAACGACTGACTTTCCCTGCCTGCACGTCTGTTAATTAAAGAATAAACACCCTGTTTTATTAAGTACCATAAGGCGGCGTCATATTGAAGGGGGCTTATTTAATTATTTTATTGGGCGGGAAATTATCCCGTCATGCCTCAAATTAAAAAACAGAATGTAGACAAACACGTAACCCGCTCGTAGCTTTCGAACCGTCTTGTAACATAACGCTCTCTTTATGGTGGCGAAGGGGCACAAGGTGTCTATGCCTGCTATTAAACGCCCCATAAAAAAATCCTCTTCTATACTCAGTTACGTTTAGTGAAATATGCCGCCGCTCCACACGTCGCGTTGCCTTAATAGCGGCGGTCAGCAGGGGCATATATCCACGAAAACGCCTTAATGATGGTCAATTTTGCATTTTTCAGAGGGGGACTCCTGGTATGTTGCATTCTCAATCCTCGCGCGTCGGCAGCATTTTGCTGCTGCTGACCGCGATAATAGCCTTCGCGGTGGCGCTATACGCCTGGTGGACGCCGCTTACCGGCGTCACTGGCACCATTGGCGCACTGGGCGTGGTCATTGCCAGCGTAGTGCTGGCGATCCTGACCTTTATGCTACGCGCGGCATCGCGTCGCGGGGCGCGCGTTTTCCTGATTATTGTCACCCTGGTGGTGTTGGCGGGTATTGCTTTCGCCGCCGCGCTGCTGCACCAGTACATCATAACGGCAGCCATGGTGGTCGGCCTGGTGGGTCTGATTATGCTGAGCAGCCATTCCGCCCGTTACAACCATCACGTCAGAAGCTGAGGAGCCGCCCGTGCACAACGATAAGCATTATCCCTTCATAAAAGTCAGCATGACGGCGCTGGCGCTGCTGGTCGTTCCGCTCGCGCTACAGGCGCAGGATAAGGCCGCTGAAGCCTCTCAGGGGACCCAGGAGTCACTGAATATTGATGCGGCCGATCAGCAGGCGCCCGGAACCACAAAAACCACCGACGATGCCTCAACCGGCAGCGGTGACGGAAAGAAAGCCGCCTCGGCCAGCCAGCCGGCGACGCCGCTGGTGCCCGGCACCGCCACCTGGGACAGCTTCCACGGCCAGCTTAACGCGCAGAAATACAGTCCCCTGACCCAAATCACGGCGGATAACGTCGGGAAATTAACGAAAGTCTGGAAGTTCCATACCGGCGATGTCTCGGATGGTAAAGGCGATACGCCAGCTACCGTCTGGTCCGCAACGCCCATTTTCGCCAACGATACGCTGTACATTGGCACGCCATTCGATCGCCTGATAGCGCTGGATCCGGGGACGGGTAAAGAGAAGTGGCACTATGACACCAAATCGTCGCGCAAGGCGCTGACCCAGCCGGTGCTGAAAAACCGCGGCGTTTCCTACTGGCAGGCCAAAAATCCGGTGAGCGGAGAGGCATGCCAGAAGATGGTTTATATGGGCACCGTTGACGGTAAGCTCTTTGCGCTGGATGCCGATTCAGGCAAACCGTGCAGCGGCTTTGCGGACAACGGCGTGCTGGATCTGAACCAGTGGAACACCGTTAACGCGAAGTATCCGCTCTCTGTCCTGCAACCGCCAACCGTTGTCGGCAACCACCTGCTGGTGGGCTGGGCCGGGAAAGACTGGGCCTATGCCGAAGCTCCTCCGGGCACCGTATTTTCAGTCAACGCCCAGACCGGTAAGCTTGAATGGACCTTTGAGGCGATCCCGGCAGAGATCCGCAAGCGTACCGGTACCGCCAACGTCTGGACGCACATGTCCGCCGATGAGGCCAACGGTCTGGTCTATCTCCCGGTCTCCTCGCCGTCTCCCAACTACTGGGGCGGCAACCGCGTAGACGCTATTCCGCTTGGCACCTCGACCACCGCGCTGGACATCAACACTGGTAAAGTGGTCTGGTCCCGTCAATGGGTACACCACGACGTCTGGGATTACGATATTAACTCCGCCCCGACGCTGATGGACATCACCGTAGACGGCAAGCAGATCCCGGCTCTGGTGCAGGCCACCAAGCAGGGTTTTCTGTTTGTGGTTAACCGCCTGACGGGGGAGGACGTATGGCCAATCGAAGAACGTCCGGTTCCGCAGGGTGATGGTTCGGTCCAGGGCGAAGTTCTCTCACCTACGCAACCGTTCCCGACCAAACCCGCGCCGCTGCTCGACCAGTCGAAAAAACCGGAAATCTGGAAGCTGGCGGATATCGTCGGTGGCGGCCAGTGCTCCCGTCTGTGGGATAACCTGACCTATGAGGGAATGTATACCCCGCCAACCACCAAAGGCGAAGGCACGCTAACCTATCCCGATAGCGCTGGCGGCGTACAGTGGGGCGGGGTGGCGTTCGATCCGCAAAAACAGATCGCCATCGTCAACACCTCGCATATCGTTCAGTACGTGAAGCTCTACAGCCGTGAGGATTACGATAACGCAGACAAAGACTCCGGCAACGAAAGCGGCTTTGCCCCACAGGAAGGCGCCCCGTACGGTATGCGTCTGCTGGTGGCGAGCAACTGGCTGGGCATGCCGTGCTGGCAGCCGCCGTTTGGTGAAATCGTGGCGCTGGACATGCACACGGGCGATGTGAAATGGCGTCGTCCGATTGGCGCCTCCCAGCAGTATGGCTTCTTCATGCCGGAAAGCTGGGGTTCGCCTACCATTGGCGGTCCGGCAGTGACGGCGGGCGGCGTGATCTTCATCGGTGCCTCAATGGATGCCAAAGTGCGTGCCTACTCGGTCGAGAGCGGTGAAGAGCTGTGGTCCGATCAGGCCGAAGCTCCGGCAGTAGCGAACCCGTCCGTCTATGAATATAAAGGTCGCCAGTATGTGGCCTTCGTGGCAGGCGGGAATACGATCCTGAAGGATCAGGTAGGCGATCAGGTGGTGGTATACGCCTTGCCGGAATAATTCACCTGGAAGGGAAAAATAAAGTGGGGCCTGCGGGCCCCACGTTATTTTGCAGTAGTCGTTTTACCGACGCGTTATTTATCGGCTGATGCGCCGGAGTGGGTTGACATCTGCTCGGCGGACTTCAGGTGCTGCTCAACCACCGGCGTATGTTCGTTCGCCAGCGCCTTCACATCCGGATCGTCGATTTTACTGGCATCGCTTTTAAGCTTCGACAGCACCTTCTCGTGGTCCTTCACGCCAGCATATTCCATATACATCTTGTCAAAAGCGTCACCGCGCTGGTTTTCCAGCCTTGAGTTCAGGGCTTTATGCGCGGCGTCAGGCTCGGTCGGCAGCTCCACGCCCTTTTTCTGGGCAACGGCCTGGACTTTGGTCAGCGCGGCGCCGTGATCGTCGACCATTTTCTGGGCGAATGTTTTCACTTCATTGCTTTGGGCCTTGTCGAGGGCGAGCCTGGCGGCGGCAACTTCGTTGATATTGGCCTGCGCCATGTCCTTTAACGCTTTCTCGTCGCCGGAGCTGAGTCTGGCGTCCGGTTGAGCCTGGCCCGCAGTTTGAGTTTGCGCGGCGCTGGTTGTCTGGGCTTGTACGCCAACGGTGCTGAACATTGCTGCAACTGCTGATACGGCTAGCAGCCTTTTCAGGGTTTTACTGGTGTGCATATTGTTCTCCTGATGGTCATGGTACAGGTAAGTTTCGGTTGCTTCAGGCGCAACCGGCAGATAAATGCTAACTGCACAGGTCAGTATAGTAGATGAACCTGCTGTACCCGCTGTTCAGGTCAGTGATAGCGGGTAGTGATGCTCAATCCTTCTACAATATTGATACGGATCATTTACATATTTGCTGCTAATGTTAAATATATAGATTCATCAACAGGAGGAATGATATGAAAAAAGCACTATTAGGGAGTGTATTGGCTTTAACAGTAGCAAGCTTCGGCGCATCTGCGGCAGATATGATTTCCAAGGATGAAGCGCACCACTTCAAACTTGAATACCTTGGTAATGTATCTGTAGGGGCTTCAGGTGGACAAATTTCTTCACCTTCAGATCTTCATCAGAAACTCTCCAAACTGGCAGACGAGAAGGGCGGGAAATACTACGTCATTATCGCTGCCCGTGAGCATGGCCCTAACTTCCAGGCCGTCGCAGAAGTCTTTAAATAATTTTCTCGAATAACTCAAAAACCCGCTTCTGGCGGGTTTTTGCTTATATACCGCCAAAAAAATGCCCCTGATGCGGGGCGAGTGTGAGTCAAATCTTTTCTTATGTTTATGTGTTGTGCTCTAAGGCTTTGGGACAATAACACCTTGTTCAAATAATGCAATCTAAATGCATATTTGAATGCGACGGCAGCATACGTTACACAGATAGTCTACTCTTTACATACAGTTATGGTGAAAGGCAGTTAATCGTTAGCTGTCGCCTGCTGGAGATTGGAAACAGTAAACGGTTACAAGAGGTAAACATGAACGTTGACGCACTGACGCACAAGGCAGAAGAAGAAATTTCAGCGCTTATAACCAAAAAAATTTCAGAGTTACGTAAAAAAACAGGGCAGGAAGTGTCTGAAATTGAGTTTATCGCTCGTGAAGCCATGACAGGCCTCGAGGGGTATGAGGTAAAAATCAAACTCATCTAGTTTAAAAAGGTCGCGTATGCGGCCTTCAACGTACCGTGGCAACGCTGCGTGGGCCGCTAATCTCAGACCAACCTTGGTCTTAAGGGGTAATACACATAAAGACAGGGGCGCGATAATTACCTACCAGGTAACCATTCTCGATACGATGTATTGTCAGAACCCGGCGCGTTTTAACTACCAGCGAGTAAAAGTTCTCAGCAAAATGTTTGTCCGATGCCGTGTCCCGTTCACCTTTGATAATCCTGAGATTGTCCATTCTGAAGGAGGTCGCATTCAGTTTATGGTACGTGAAAATAGCATCACGACTTATCCAGGTCTTACCGTCAGGCGACGTCACTACTCCGTCAATTCTGATGTGACCCTGTCTGTCACGATCCATTTTCAACTTCATTGTTCCTTTCATCTCATACTGATTTTGCGGAGCGCGAAAAACAAAATCTGAATCACAGTCGATAAGAAGCCGATGGCGATACTGAAGACTGGTGACAACACCCACCATGAAGATAAGCAAAAGAAGCATAAAAATAATGAATTTTCTGTTTTTCAACAGGAATTTTACGTTGTTCATTGTTTACATCCAGGAATGATAGGCGTAATCCATACAGGAAATAATTTCATTATCCTTCATATAGCAATGTGATAAGAATGCTCTTCCACTTTGATTCTTCAGTACCCCTCCGGTGGAGAAAAAGTAAAGGATGCTGTCATCGTTGCAGGAGATGTTGTTTTGTCCGATATAATCTTTAGCAGAGGAAAGCGCCTCGTTTAATTGCGCATTTCGCCCCATCAGCACGGCATAGACCGGGCAATTCCCAACGTGTCCTATTTTAGTCGGTGTAATGGACATACTTTGTTTATGCATCATATCAGTGGAAAAGATTACCACCACAGGCGTGGCGATGAGAACCAGCAGTAGAAAAAAGATCGCCCAATAGCCCATTGGCGGCTTAATTTTTTGCTTGAGGTGATGTGATTCTTCACTCAATGATGCCGGAGTGAAAGATAATGAATCATTTTCTGTTCTAATCGTTAACTCATGACTGAGTATAAAACCCTCTCTGGGTACTGTTCTGAGGGTTTCATCGGGAAGCTGAAAATGAGCCATCAACTTACGCAGCTGGGAGACATATTGATTGAGACTGTTATTGGAAGGTTCTAATCCATGCTTCTCCCAAACATAATTCATGATTTCTTCCCTTGTCACGACTCTGCCTTTTTCCTGCAAAAACAGGTGCAGCAGTCTGGCAACGATCGGGCTGAGAATGACCTTGGCTCCTTCGTCATTTTTCTCCCACAGTGCGCCATCGTCGATACGAAAGTAAACACGATCCTCAATGATAAAAAGCATAATCGCTCATTTCCCTCGATACAAAAGCCCTTTGGCTACTTTGAATATTACTCTTCCTGATACTGATTCTAAGAAATTTCCTATGCAGTGTCCCGTAATGCAGATCATGTTCCTTTATAATTTTATATAACAGCATTTTATCCTATAAAATCGATGATTTTAATATAATGGTTCCGCCGAAGTGCTTTGGTGGTAAAGTTTTCGCCGTCAAAAACAACGCCAAAGCAGATACTGAACGGTGAGCGTACAGGCATGAAATTTAAAAATTTTTTCACTGCGGCAGGAGTGGTTTTATCTTTCGGGATGATCTCCACCTCCGTTAATGCTGCGCCAATGATAGGCATTGGCAGTATGTATGATGTTCTGACTCCTGACAGTCATAGTTTGACTAAACGTATATATAACAGTGGGGACTCCACTGCGTTTGTCAGAGTTGAATTGCTCGAAATCCATCCCGGGCAGAAAAATACGCCAAATAATGAAACGCCTGTGAAAGAAATGTCAGGTAACGTGCTTGAAAAAAATCGGCTCGTTGTCACACCATTAAGGATGATTATTCCTCCCAATGGATTTCAATCTGCGCGCGTTATGTGGCCAGGTGTCCGGGATAAAGAACGTTATTTTAGAGTCAGGTTTACACCCGTAATGCCACAGGCAGAAGATGGTTTCGGATTAGATAGCAAGGCCGCAGGGCAATATCGGGAAGAAACACTTCAGGCAGGCGTAAATATCCTTACGGGGTATGGGACGGTGGTGATTGTGCAGCCAGAGAAACCCGCTTTCAACACCCTTATTAAGCAGAGTGACTCAGGTGGTGTGAGTGTCGTAAACAAAGGCAATGCAACGGTTGTCCTTGAAGATATACGTCAGTGCAAGTCCGCAAATACGGATTGCGGAGAAGTGAGCCGCGAATTTATTTTGCCAGGCCGGAGTTATTCTGTGGCTGGGAAAAATGGGTTTAAAACCAATTTCACTCTCATCGAGGGAAACAATAAACAGGCGAAGTCATTCTGACACCTGTTGAATTAATTAGCACATTTTAGTGCGCGTTCTGGACGAAATAACCTTAAGGAGTTTTTATGAATCGTCAATTTAATGCTATTAAAACTACGCTGGCTGCTGCATTTATCTCTTGTGCCGCAATGACCGGCGCAGCGAATGCAGCTGAGAGCCAGAGTTACACTATTAACCTGTCGGCCACCGTACCTTCAGATACCTTCCAGGTGATCCCGGTTGATGCAGGCTGGATCGATCAGACCCAGGACATGGGATATGACATCGCCAGCAGCAAGCTGCAAATTTTTGAGAAGCAGTTCCAGTACAAAAATACGGCTGGCGCAATTCAGGCGACCCTGACCGGTAACCTCAATTCTGACGGCAAACCCCAGCTTTCTAATGGTACCGATGTTATTCCGCTGGCTGTGAGCTTTAACAATACGCCACTCAGCAAAACCGCAACGGAAGTGGTAAGCGAAAGTGCGGCGAAAGCAGGGGGTCGTACTTCACTGAAAATCACCCAGGCCGATGATGCCGCTCTGACCGTGAACGGGATGTTTACCGGCTCAGTTGCGATGATTTTCGAGCCTGTTGTCGCTGTGACTCCTTAATTTCTGACGCGTTTTATTACCTGACAGAGGAGGCCGTTGTTTTCCAGCAGCGGCTTTTTTATGAAAAAAATCGTGTTGCTATTAACCGTGTGCCCTCTTTTTTCCGCAGAAGCAAATATGACGCTGGCCGCGAACATGCGAGCTCTCCCTGAGGATTTCAGACGTTACTTTTATGAGTCCGAAGTGATGGCTCAGGTATATCTGAATGACACCCTTTTATTCGAGGCTGCGATTTCATTAACGGAAAGCGGTGATGTTCGTCTTATACGTACCATTGAGGAGTCAGAAAGCGTCGATTCGGATGTCAGGAACCGGTGGAAAGAGGTTCTCAATAAAGGCATATCAGTGGGTGAATGTACCACACAGTGTCCGTCAGGTCTGATGGCAGCAGAGTATCTGCTCGATAGCTCGATTCTGAAACTGTACACCGCACATTATGAAACAGCACGAACCGAGAACAGTTTTATCTCGCTGCCGGAAAAAATGCCCGGCGGAATGATTATGTACAACGATATCACTGCCACCAACAGTGATAACACGCGTAGCTGGGGTATTAACTCATCGCTTACCGCGTCGTTGCTGGGCTGGAGCCAGCGAGTGTCATTCCAGTCTTCTGGTACTGACGGGCAATACCAGTACAGCAGCAGCACACTCTACGAACTGTATTCCCAGAAAGAGCTGCCGGGACATTTCGTTCGCCTCGGCTTTTTCACTCCCGACAGCGATACGGGCAACGTTGAGATGTCCGGGTTCGGGTATGACACGGTTGTGGGGGCCATGTGGGGAACATCCGACGCCTTACTGATTAACGGCGACAGCGTCAGCGCCTGGCCGGTCTATGTGACAGGACAGAATCAGTCCGTTGCGGAAGTCTGGCGCGACGGGCGGCTCATCCATACGCAACAGCTCGAAACGGGTGTGCAGGCGCTGGACACGCGCCGTCTGCCGGGCGGTATCTACGACATCACGATAAAAATTATTGAAAATGGCAAGACCGTCGACACCCAGCAGGCCCAGATTTATAAACCTCAGGGCTGGAACAACCCTGACAAGCGCTGGCGAATGAACCTGTGGGGCGGACAGCAGCAAACCATCGGTACTGGCACCCGTTATGGCGACGATAACCCTCATCCTGCGGCGGCCGGTGGCGGCATTGACTATCTTGTCCACCCGCGGGTGGTCATGGGGGTGAGCGGGGCGGCCACTGAGAATGAGCATCAGGTGCGGGTCAGAAGTAACATTACGCTCACGCCCAGTGATTCGCTGTTTGCCCAGTACACGACGGGAAATAATGACGTTCAGTCAAACCAGAATACCGATATCCGCTATTACCGTACTATCCCGGGAGGAGGGGCTGCCAGCCTGTACTGGCGTTCGACGACCACCGACGTTTATGGTCACCAGACACGTTATCGCCAGCAAGGGGATACCTGGGGGGCGTCATTATCGCTGCGTTTGCCCTGGACAACCTCGTTGACGGTAAATGGACAATATACAGAAACGGCCTGGCGGCAGGGCTTTGGGGCCGATGTTGCTACCACCACATTGGGAACGCTTGCAGGGCGTAACATGAATTTTCGGGTCAGTGCCTGGGATCGCCCCGGGTTTAGCAACGGGCGTCGGGACCACGGCATGTCGGTGGGGCTGAGCCTGTCGCTCGCACCATCCTCGCGACACTTGGTGTCAGCTGAAACGGGTATGAACCAGAATCACGGCTACTCCAGCCTCAGCTACCAGTACCAGCCTGATGAGAGCAGTACGCTTCGCACCGTGGGCGCCGGTGTGTCCTACAGCGCGAAAAATACAGTCCTTAATGCAAACGGATCTGTAGATACCCCGTTCGTCAGCGCTGACGGCTGGGTGCAGCACCATACGCAAAACAGCTCAAACACAGCAGGGGGCAACCTCAGCCAGGTGCTTATGCTTGGAGGGGGAAAACTGGCATCCTCCAGCGGGAGTGCCAGCCGCAGCACCGGGGCAGCACTCATCGTTGATGTTGACTCGGACCACAATGACATCGGTATCCTGGCCTCCGGGAAGATGTCAGAAACGCGTCTGTTGCCTGGCAGAAATGTGGTGCAGGCGGAACAGTGGAAAAAAGACGTCATCCAGTTTAGCGCGACGGGGGGCGATAGTGTCCGGGTCTTCCCTGAACAACAGAGTGTTCAGCTTAATAAGGGAAGCGTGCAATACGTAAAAGTGAAAGCAGTGAAAACCTATACGCTTGTAGGCACTTTGCAGAATGAACAAGGAGAGCTGCTAAAAAACCGTTTCGTGGAAAGTGATATCAGCGGGGCGGTAATAAACGCAGAAGGGGTGTTGACGTTAGAGACAGGTGCAAAAAACAAAACCTTACTATTAAAAGAGGAAGGAGGAAAATCGCCGCTCAAATGCAGTATTCCTGCGACAGATGATGCCGGGACTAATGCTATTCGTTTTGTCGATGCGCTCAAGTGCAGCGTGATGAATTAACGAACTAAAAATCATACCGTAAGCGCTTTCTTCCGAAGCGAGTTTATAATTCCATCCCCAAAAGTGTTTATTATGAAAAAGCGACTCTTTGCGTTTTACTTATTTGCGTTACCGTTGCAGGCTGCCACCGTAAACATTACGGCTTCGTTTTCGCCATCAATGTCAGACCCATCGAATGATAAATTTGTTAACACTACACCGCAGTCCGGTTACTGTGTAAATTATCCTAGTGTATGTGGAAATAATCAAACATTTAGTATCAATATGGGTGGAATTACGGCGTCACTGGTTACGTCAGGGCTGACCGCAAACTCAGAACCAAGAATGGGGATCTACTTTGGTTTGCCTGGGGCATGGCGAGACATTGTCGTCAGAAATAGTGAAACAGGGGAGGCCAGCACGCTTAAGTTTAGAATGAGTGCGTTTTCAGCCAGATATAATACTCTACGAGCGTGGAGTCTGACAGAACATCAACAAGCCTGGAATGGAGGTTCGTTTGTTTACGCCGCCTCTCCATGCTCGAATTCCGGGGTTGGTGCTTATCCAGCAGGATCTTATCTTTTTATGTGGAAAGTACCGAACAGGGATGTTGCGTGTTATAAAACTGCGAAAACGGATTTAACAGGAGAGCCCCATCTTATTAATACTATCAGCATGGGTTATGAGCTGAGTACACCTAACCCATTACAGATGAGTTCAGGTGTTTATAAAGGAGAGATGGTGCTCAATGTTGGTCCTGGTGGCGAAATTGATTTTGGGGATAATTACGAGCCATCAGATACTACGCTCGTGTTAAATTTCACACTTTCGGTAAACCATGAACTAAAGCTGAGTACAACAGCTGATAATTACAACGTTTCCCTTTTGCCGTGTGAGCCCGGTAAAGTTTGCACTGCCGGGCAAGGTGATGCGCGCTGGGAGCGGTGGATGGTAAATCGTATTACACCCAACCTGACGGGCCAAAGCAAATTTAACTTGTCCAGTTCAGGTTCATTCACGGTATATCTTCAGTGTGAACAAAACATCGGTTCAGACTGCGCCCTGAGGAGTGATAAATTACCTTCTCAAAGGGTGCCCGTGCAGGCTTTACTGACGTTACCGGATAATATTGTTGATAGTAAAACAGGAACAGGAGTGGTAAGAAGCCGTCTCGCCGTTGGCAAAGATCTCACAAAGAATTTATTTCTGACTAATGTATTTGGTCAGGAGAAATCGGGCAGTATTGATTTCCTTATTGAACAAAAAGATGTCGATACGATGTTGAATACGCGGCCTGATGTTTATCGTGGGGCAGTAACCGTCATTTTTGATCCGTTAATTCACTAATGATGGCCGCGACAATGTCATGCTTCTTAGGGATGGGGGGTGACACCAGCGGCGGAAAAGGCAGCGGGGCGTTCAGTTAACGCCCGGGCCGGGCAGGGCGTAAGCCCTCACCCGGCTTACCAGGTTACACTATCGCGTTCGGGCACGCTTCGCCCTTTTCGAGTTGACGCAAATTCCCCAGCGTGGTTTCCGAAATGCTGATCAGCGCTTCGGCGGTCAGGAACGCCTGGTGACCGGTGAACAACACGTTATGACAGGCAGACAGGCGACGGAACACGTCATCCTGAATCACGTCGTTAGATTTATCCTCAAAGAACAGATCGCGTTCGTTTTCGTACACATCCATACCCAACGCGCCGATTTTTTGCGTTTTCAACGCTTCGATAGCCGCCTGAGAGTCGATCAGCCCGCCGCGACTGGTATTGATGATCATCACGCCGTCTTTCATCTGATCGAACGCCGACTGGTTAAGTAGATGATAGTTTTCCGGGGTCAGCGGACAGTGCAGAGAGATAACGTCAGACTGCGAGAAGAGCGTTTTCAAATCGACATACTCCACGCCCAGCTCCAGCGCAGCGGCGCTTGGGTACGGATCAAACGCCAGCAGGCGCATGCCAAATCCTTTCAGGATGCGAAGGGCGGCCACGCCAATTTTGCCGGTACCGATGACGCCTGCGGTTTTACCGTACATGGTAAAGCCGGTCAGCCCTTCCAGAGAGAAGTTAGCATCACGGGTTCGCTGATAGGCACGGTGAATACGACGGTTGAGCGACATCATCATCCCGACCGCATGTTCTGCCACGGCTTCCGGAGAATAGGCCGGGACGCGAACGACCTTCAGACCCAGCTCTTTGGCGGCATCGAGATCGACGTTGTTAAAGCCCGCGCAGCGCAGGGCAATGTATTTCACGCCCTGTTTTTTCAACTCTTCCAGCACCGGTCGGCTACCGTCGTCGTTAACGAAGATACACACGCCTTCGCAGCCGTGGGCGGTTTTAGCCGTCTTTTCAGTCAGCAGAAAGTCGAAAAATTCAAGATCGAAACCGTACGTCTCGTTAACATGTTGCAGATACTTTTTGTCGTACTGCTTTGTGCTATATACCGCGAGTTTCATAAGACTTTCTCCAGTGATTTTGGAACCACGTTAGCATGTTTAAAATTATCTTACAATTTTTCAAAATTCATTGAAATCAATAAGTTCTATGAATTATTGTAGAGCATCTACTCTTAAAAATGGCATTACCTTCAACTGACTGGCTAAACATGCGACAATGAGCGGCAAGAACGGCTTATTTTTTTTCGCAAAATCAGGATATTAACTGCCCATGAAGGGTAAATACAAAGCCGCAATCGCGCTATTACTGCTGCTATTTCTTGTGCCGCTGACGCTGCTGATGACGCTCGCCCAGTGGGTACCCACGCTTGCCGGGATCTGGCTTCCCGTCGGAACGCGCATCGCCTTTGAAAAAAGCCCACGGCTCACGCGCCACGCCCTGATCATCCCCGATCTCCGCTATCTGGTAGAAGAGTGTGAAATTGCCCGCGTGGAAAACGTGACCCTGTCACATCCCAGCCGCTGGGATCTGGATATTGGCGCACTTACACTTAACTCTGTCTGCCTGAGCAAATTACCGCAATCGGCGCCCTCAACGGTAGCGCCGAAAACGCTGGCGCAGTGGCAGGCCATCCTGCCCAACACCTGGCTGACCATCCACCGATTTACCCTTTCTCCCTGGCAGCAGTGGGAGGGTGAGCTGCATGCTTCACTGACACCAGCCCGCCAGGACATCACCTATAAAGGCGAGCAGGTGAGCATTAAGGGGCAGTTGCGCGGCCAGACCCTCTCCATCAGCCAGTTCGATGTGCAACTGCCGGATCAGCCGCAGCCCGTGAAGCTGGTCGGTGAATTTACCCTGCCGCTGGTACCGGACGGCGTGCCGGTGAAAGGGCATACGGTCGCGACCTTTAACGTGCCACAGTTATCCTCGCTGGTCGATGCCGATCTGGACTGGGAGGACAATCAGGGCCAGCTGGTGGTCATGGCGCGGGACAACCCCGATCCGCTGCTCGATTTACCGTGGCAGATCACCGCTCAGCAGTTGACCATCAGCGACGGACGCTGGAACTGGTCAGCCTCCGGTATGCCGATGAGCGGTCGCGTCGGGCTGAAAGTGGATAACTGGCAGCAGGGGCTGGAGAAAGCCACCTTCACAGGGCGGCTCAACGTGCTGACCGAGGGAGATGCGGGTAAGGGCAACGCGGTGCTGAATATCGGTCCCGGCTCGCTCAGTATGAAAAACAGCGCTATGCCGCTGCACCTGAGTGGGGAAGCCAAGCAAAACGATCTGATCCTCTATGCCAGACTCCCGGCGAAGCTGACCGGCAGCCTTTACGATCCGCAGCTTACGATTGAACCCGGCGCATTATTGCGTTCGCGCGGGCGCATCATCGACTCACTGGATATCGATGAGATCCGCTGGCCGCTGGCGGGCGTGAAGCTTACGCAGAAGGGCGTGGACGGCCGCCTGCAAGCCATTCTGCGGGCGCATGAAAACGAGATGGGCGATTTTGAGCTGCATCTGGACGGCCAGGCTAACGACTTTTTACCGGACAACGGTGTGTGGCAGTGGCGCTACTGGGGTAAAGGGAATTTCACGCCAATGAACGCGCGCTGGGATGTCCGGGGAACCGGGGAGTGGCGCGACAACGTTATCGAACTGACCGATCTTTCCACGGGTTTCGACAAATTGCAGTACGGTACGATGCTGGTCAGCAAGCCGCGCCTGGTGCTGGATCACCCGGTGCGCTGGTCGCGGGACCCGGATAACCCCACCTTTAGCGGCGCGCTCGCGCTTAACGCCGGGCAAACAAGCTTTTCAGGCGGAAGCGTGCTGCCGCCGTCCGTTTTGACCTTCAGCGTTGACGGGACAGACCCGACGGTGTTCCAGTTTAAAGGGAACCTGCATGCGGACGATATCGGCCCGGTCCAGGTGAATGGACGCTGGGACGGCGAACGCCTTCGCGGTCAGGCCTGGTGGCCAAAACAGTCTCTTACGGTGTTCCAGCCGCTGATCCCGCCAGACTGGAAAATGGCCCTGCGCGGCGGCGAAATGTATGCGCAGGTGGCTTTCTCCGCGGCTCCCGATCAGGGGTTTGAGGCCGGGGGGCACGGGGTGCTGAAAGCGGGCAGCGCGTGGATGCCGGATAACGAAATCAACGGCGTTGATTTTGTTCTGCCGTTCCGCTTAAGCCAGGGCACCTGGTCGCTGGGCTCGCGCGGGCCGGTAACGTTACGAATCGACGAGGTGAAAAACCTGGTCACAGCCCGAAATATCACCGCGGATCTCCAGGGCGATTATCCCTGGACCGAAGCGAACCCGCTCCTGCTCACCAACGTGAAGGTGGAAGCGCTCGGCGGGAAAATCACCATGCAGCAGTTGAGAATGCCGCAGCACGATCCGGCTTTACTGCGCGTGGATAATATTTCCTCCAGCGAACTGATAAGCGCGGTGAATCCGAAGCAGTTTGCCATGTCCGGCCCGGTGAGCGGCGCGCTGCCGTTCTGGCTGGACAATGAAAAATGGATCATTAAAGATGGCTGGCTGACTAACCCGGGGCCGATGACGCTGCGCATCGACCAGGACACGGCGGATGCCATTGTGAAAGACAATATGGTTGCCGGGGCGGCGATCAACTGGCTCCGCTATATGGAAATTTCGCAGTCGTGGACAAAACTCAATGTGGATAATCTGGGTGTGTTAACCATGCAGGCGGCCATTAAAGGCACCAGCCGCGTCGAAGGCAAAAGCAGTTTCGTAAACCTGAATTACACCCATGAAGAGAACATTTTTACCCTCTGGCGCAGCCTGCGCTTTGGGGACAATCTGCAAACATGGTTTGAGCAACATGCGGCGATACCCCTTCTCCGCGGTTCGACAGGCAAGGAAAGTGAGGAACAACAATGAAAAAGAGGGCTGGTGTACTCAGCGTGGCCGTCGTCGCGCTGCTGTCAGGCTGCACGCCGCGCATTGAAGTGGCGGCGCCCAAAGAGCCGATCACCATCAACATGAACGTGAAAATCGAGCATGAAATCCATATCAAGGTGGATAAAGACGTTGAAGCCCTGCTGAAATCCCGCAGCGATCTGTTCTGAGGATGCCATGAAACGATTAGCTCTGATGTTACTCGCGCTGGGGATGAATGTTCATGCCGCCACGCTTACGCTCAACGATGCGCGTGCCCAGGGGCGCGTAGGGGAAACCCTGAGCGGCTATCTTGCGCCCGTTCAGCACGACGCTGAAACCCTGGCGCTGGTGAACCGTATCAACGCCGCACGCACGGAAAGTTACCAGCAGCTGGCTGACAGTAATAATTTACCCGTCGACGAGGTGGCGAAAATGGCGGGACAAAAGCTGGTGGCCCGCGCGCAGCCGGGTGAGTACGTGAAGGGAATTAACGGCAAGTGGCTGAAAAAATAGCTAGCGATAACGCCTGCGGTATTCGCCCGGCGAAACCCCGAAACGCCGCTTAAAGGCGGTGGAAAAATGGCTATGGTCGGTGAAACCCCAGCTGTAGCCAATCCCCGCCAGCTTTTCGTCATCGCTGATGGAACGCAGCGCCTGAGCGCATAAATCGAGGCGACGGTTCTTAATATACTGCGCTACCACCAGCCCTTTCCCGGCAAACATGCGGTACAAGCTACGCACGGACATGCCGCTCTCTGAAGCTATCCACTCCGGTCTTAACGCCTCCGACTGAATATGATCATCAATCAGGGACAGAACGTGGCGGAACTGACGCTCCTTGCGTGGCAGCACCTCGTCACGCTGCTGGAAGGCCGGACGCAGCAGACACACCATCGCCTCAAGCGCCGCTTCGCTTTCACTGGCGCTGAGATCGGCATTGCCCATGCTCTCCTGTAGCAGTCGGTAGCTCAGCTGTACGGTAGGCAGATTGCGGGGGAGGGGCAGCGCGCACCTCACTTCCTGAAAACGCGCGTGTTGCTCAATGATTTGTCGCGGGAGCAGGAGCGAAATCTGGCGGGAACGCTCCTGCCAGTAAATGGAGCACGGGCGGGAGGCGTCAATCAGCGTGATATCCCCGGCTTTCAGCATCGCGCGCTGGTCGTCCTGTTCGATTCCGGCGCTGCCTTCCAGCTGAAACACGGTGTAGAACCAGGCGTCGTTGCCGTTTTTGATCTCCTGACGGGTGCGAAACAGGTTAACGCCTGCGGCGGTCACCGTGCTCAGTTTCAGACTTTGGGTGTAGCTGGTTTCCAGCTCGCCGAGAAACGCCCCCTCTAACGGACGTGCCGCAAAGCGCCCACAAACCTGGTTAATTTGCGCCAGCCACTGCTGAAAATTGTCCTGTTCGCTTGCACACGCCATTGATGTTCTCGCTGCACCGTCACTGTTTTCGCATTGTTGCATTTATGTTGCATTTTGTCAGGGCTACGAGGCTGACTATAGGAAAGAACACTCAACGGTTACAGCGATATAAGCGGGAATTATCACGATTTGCGGAGCCTGTCACAGCTGGCAAAGCGAATGTCACACAGACAAAAGCAGGAATGCGAATCCCCTCTTAGACTGCATACACACCCTGCGAAGCATAACGAAGGAGTATCCTATGTCCGAATCACACGTCGCCATCCTGCCAGGCGTGCAGCAGTTTTTAGATCGCCAGCACGGCCTGTGGATCGAAGGGCGTCAGGCGGCATCCGATAGCGAAAAGCGTCTGAACGTCTACAACCCGGCGACCGGAGAGGTTATTGCCTCCACCGCCGATGCCAGCGTCGATGATGTCGATCGTGCGGTGATGTCTGGCTGGCGTGCCTTTGTCGCCCGAAGCTGGGCCGGGCGGCTGCCGGCAGAGCGGGAACGCATCCTGCTGCGGTTTGCGGATCTGGTGGAGCAGCATGGCGAAGAGCTGGCACAGCTCGAAACCCTGGAGCAGGGGAAATCGATTAACATTTCCCGCGCCTTCGAGGTGGGCTGCACCCTGAACTGGATGCGCTACACGGCAGGGCTGACCACCAAAATTGCCGGTAAAACTCTCGATCTTTCAATTCCACTGCCGCAGGGCGCGCGTTATCAGGCGTGGACGCGTAAAGAGCCGGTGGGCGTCGTGGCGGGGATTGTGCCGTGGAACTTCCCGTTGATGATTGGCATGTGGAAAGTGATGCCCGCGCTGGCGGCAGGTTGCTCCATCGTGATCAAACCCTCGGAAACCACGCCGCTCACCCTGTTACGGGTGGCGGAACTGGCGAGCGAGGCGGGGATCCCGGAGGGCGTGTTCAACGTGGTAACCGGCAGTGGCGCCGTCTGTGGCGCGGCGCTGACCTCGCACCCGCGCATTGCCAAAGTGAGCTTTACCGGTTCGACGGCGACGGGCAAGCAGATTGCCCGCGCGGCGGCGGACACGCTAACGGGTGTGACGCTGGAGCTGGGCGGCAAAAACCCGGCCATCGTGCTGAAAGATGCCGATCCGGCGTGGGTGATTGAAGGGCTGATGACCGGCAGCTTCCTGAATCAGGGGCAGGTCTGCGCGGCCAGCTCGCGCATTTATATTGAGGCTCCGCTGTTTGACACGCTGGTCAGCGGGTTTGAACAGGCCGTGAAATCCCTCAGCGTCGGGCCGGGCATGTCGCCGGATGCATTTATCAACCCGCTGGTGTCGCGCGCCCATTGCGATAAGGTTCAGGCGTTCCTGGATGAGGCGAAGGCGCACAATGCGGAGCTGATCGCCGGGAACCGGGGGCCAGACGGCAAAGGCTATTACGTTTCGCCAACGCTGGTGGTCAACCCGGATAATCATCTGCGACTGACGCGTGAAGAGGTCTTCGGGCCGGTGGTGAACCTTGTTCGTGTAGCCGATGGGGAAGAGGCGCTTCAGCTGGCGAATGACACTGAATATGGCTTAACGGCCAGCGTCTGGACGCAGAATATCAGTAAAGCGCTGGCGTATACCGACAGGTTACAGGCCGGAACCGTGTGGGTGAACAGCCACACGCTGATAGACGCCAACCTGCCGTTCGGCGGCATGAAGCAGTCCGGCACCGGGCGCGATTTCGGCCCCGACTGGCTGGACGGCTGGTGTGAAACTAAGTCGGTATGTGTGCGGTATTAAAAAAACGCCGGGTGGCGCTGCGCTTACCCGGCCTACGAAACCGATCCCGTAGGCCGGGTAAGGCGTAGCCGCCACCTGGCATTATTTAACGCGACCACCGATCCCGCCCGGCCTCCTTCGCCCTGTAAAGCGCCGCATCGGCGCGGGCGATGATTTCCGGGCCAGCCAGTCCTGCGGAATAGTCTGCAATGCCCATACTCGCCGTCACATATTCACTCACCTTCGACGCGCTGTGCGGAATGGCTGCGGTGCGCAGGCCAGCCTGGATCCGCGCGGCGACATTCTCAGCAATGCTTTCTTCGCAGTCAAAGAGGATCACCACAAACTCCTCACCACCGTAGCGCGAAACCACATCCTCTGGCGTGCGCACCGAGGTGTTCAGCACCTCTGCCACCCGCGCGAGGCACGCATCTCCGGCCTGGTGACCGTAGGTGTCGTTATACAGTTTGAAGTAATCGACATCCAGCATCAGCACCGCGAAGCGTTTGCCTTGCTCCACGGCGTTTTCCAGCACCAGCTCCATCGCCCGCCGGTTGGCCGTTTTCGTCAGCGGGTCCTGATGGGCCAGCGCATCCAGCCGTGAAATCAAACGCTGATTCTGCTGGTTGCGACGCCACGCCTCTTCAAACCAGCTCAACAGGATATAGCGCCCGCACACGAGAATGAACGTGAACACCACCCACAGCCCGGCAAAGCGATAATTAATTTCCTGATTCAGCAGCATGCTGGCAACGGGCAGGCTTATCCATAGCGGAACGGTGAAGCAGAGCAGCGCCACCGGGTGAAAATAGAGCGCGGTCATACCGGCCATCAGCAGGGTAACGAATATAGGCCAGGGATGCGGAAGATGTAAGACGTTGATAAACCAGTAACAACTTATCGACCACAGCAGGCTGCACATAAACAAAACGGCGCTGACGCCGCGGATGTGGCGCCAGGCCATGATCACCAGCGCCCCGGAAAGGATCACCACGCCCAGCATGGAGGCGTCAATCATCTGCCGCAGCGGGGGGCTGATGTGCAGCAGGGCATCGATATGGCCGAACAGCGAATTGCGCAGCAGGACCATAAGGGCAAAGCTGGCATTCACAAAGGCGAGCCACGGCAGGTTCACGGCCAGCCCGTGAACAACCATTGATTTACGGGTAGGCCATGTCGCAGGTTCTGGCGTTGCGTTGTGTCTTTTTTCCATTATGGTTTACTTCCCGTCCGGTGGATAGCTCGCTAAAGCCAGGTAATATTAACTATAAACAGGCTCGATTATTCCTCAAATGTCTGCACAAAAAAACCGGGCATTGCGCCCGGCGTTTGCTTATTTTATCTCGACTTTTTTCTTGCCGAGCGTTGGCGTCTCGTCAAAGAAATTCCACGGCTTGAGTAACGTGTGCACCCATTCCGTCGGCATTATCGGCCACTCCTCGGCGCGGGCGACATGGGTGGTGCCGGTGGTCATCCAGATGACGTTATCCTGGTCGTTCAGCGATTCGTTATCTTTGCTGTACTGGCCGAGGCCGGTATCGTGCGTGGAACGGTTCGGGTATTTTCCCTCCGGGTACATCTCGTCGGGATGGTAACGCGTCACCCACAGCTGTTTATCCATAAAGCTCAGGCGGTGATAAATCCACTCGTCCGGGGCAAACTTCGCGCCGGACGCGACCGGGTGTGTACCGCCCGCGTAAGGGATGATCTGATACGAGACCGGGTTGCCCATGCGGTTCTCTTTGCTGGTGTTGCTCAGCAGGCGGATGGTGCCCGGGTCAAACTTCTGCGCCGCCTGCTGTTCGGTATCAATATCATACTGATTCACCTGCATGGTGCTGGTGCGCGGTCCGCCAGCGGTGTTTGGTTTGACGTCCGGATCCATGGCCACCAGCTTATTGTTGATGCCGTCCACGTCCATATCCAGACGGAAGTTGTAGATGTGCTGGTGGGTGGTACCGACAATATTATGGTCGATCAGCGTTCCGTATCGGGTGTCATCCTTCGCGGTGGCATCATGCATGGTTTTCGTCTGCACGCCTTTCACCGCTTCAATGCCCGTAGCCCCTGCATCAATGCCGATGGTGCCGTTTTCGTGGAATACCCAGTCGAAGATGTAATCGTAGTTACCCACGGTGCTGACCCAGCGCACCACCAGCTCGCGGCGTTCGGTGCTGACGTTGGGTTTACCTAACTCCTGATGCTTATATTCCGGCCCGGCGTAACGCTCGAAAATGGCGATCGCCCGGGGGATCTCCATTGGCGCGCCGGTGTAGTCCGGGATGGTTTCGTTGAGCATCACGGCGTTAGACGGAACATCCTTGCCGCGCACCAGCGGGGAGGTCAGGGTACCCATGCCGTAGTCGCCGGAGTCCAGGTAGGCCTTAAAGTACCAGCCGATATCCGGGTCGCCGTATGGCACAATCATGCCGCCGAGCGACCCCTGATACATCACCTGTCGCTTTTTGCCGTTGTCGTTATAGGTCACGGTGGAAATTATCGGGCCGACGCGTGAGTCCAGGCTCAGATGAAAATCCCAGTTCTGCCAGTGCACCCTATCCCCGGTGATGGTGTAGTTCTTGCCTTCCGGCTCGATAATCTCCAGCGGTTTTTTTACCGTTTCAACGCGGTCGCGGCCATCATACGGGCGCGGCGTGAGCGGCACCGGCACGACCGGGCCTTCCTCAATCTTCTGGATTTTCTTCTGCTCGAGATCCACCACCGCAACCAGGTTTTCTATCGGGTGCGCCCAGTAGTTACCGTCGCCGACGTCGAGATAGCTGATCACCTTCAGCAGGCGGTCTTCCTGTTTCAGCCCATCCTTGCCGTCAAAAAAGCCGACGGTAAGCGGAGTGGTGATCACTTTCTTCGGGTCGGTAATGCCGCGCTTTTTCAGCACGGCGGCAAACTCCGGGCTTTCATTGATGATCTGCTGCACGGTATTGAAGTCATCCAGCAGCACCATGCCGTGCGCGTCTTTGATCGGCTCCCAGCGGAGGATCTTTTTCTCCTTCAGATCCACCCGGCTTTCGATGATGTGTTTACCATCAAGCATGATGATATTGGCCTGGCGGGGCGCATCCACCGCCGTGCCGTTAAGGACGAAGTCCCAGACTTTGGCTTTTTCTGGCTCCGCCAGCGCAATCTGGGTAAAGCGGGTATTGGGTTTAAAATCCGCAGAGGCTTTCACAATGGCTACGGCCTGGTTGATTTCATCAGCCGTCAGCGCGTTTAACGGGTGGGGGCTTTTTTCAACCTGGAATGTCTGATCAAGACCGGACTGAAAGACATCGTTGATAAAGGTCTCCGGGATAAACGCCTTGTTGTTCTTCATCACCACGGGCACCTGGAGCGTCAGCGGTTTGCCGTTAACGATAGCGGTGTTTGCGCCGGGTTTGACCTTCACAAAGGCACCGTCTTTGACGATGGTGAACATCTGGGCGTAATCATCCCACTGCACGTCCGCGCCAAACGCCTGAAGCGTTTTGTCCATCGGGACCATATGCGCCTCGCTGCCGTGAGCGTAAACAGGGGATTGCCAGGCGCAACAGAGCGCAACGGCCATGGCCAGTGCCGTTCTACGGGCAGAAAAAGAAGAATTGCTTCCCATCGCAGACCTCATCTTGTTGTGTTTATTGTGTTGTGTCAGCCTTATCCTGACAGGCGCGCACGAAAAGCGTTTGCCTGCATCTGCCAGGTTGTTTGTCAGTCTTGCCAGGTTAAAAAAAGACCGGGGGATATCACACCCCGGTCAGGTAGTTGTAGGCCGGGTAAGCGGAGCGACACCCGGCAAGAAAGAGGTGTGTCAGAAGTCACCCTGCTGGCGCGCCAACAGCGTCAGGATGGAGTAGAGCGCCACGGCCTGCTGGTGCTGGTTGAAGATCTCCACCGCCCATTCCACCACGCCGGTGGGTTTTTCCTCGGCAGTGCGCTGTTTCTTGAGCGTTTTACGTTTACAGGTCAGGCGCACCTGAATGGTATCGCCCGGTTTGACCGGCTCGATAAAGCGCAGGTTTTCCATGCCGTAGTTGGCAATAACCGGCCCAACCCCGGCATCGACAAACAGCCCCGCCGCGGCGGAAATCAGGAAATAACCGTGTACCACGCGCTCGCCAAAAATCGACTCCGCCGCGCCAATTTTGTCCATATGAGCGTAGAAATGATCTCCGCTCAGGCAGGCAAAATTCACGATATCCGCTTCCGTCAGGGTACGACGCGGGGTCAGCAGGCTGTCGCCCGGCTGTAACTCCTCGAAGTATTTACGGAACGGATGAACGCGATCTTCCTGCACCTCCGCGCCACGGACCCACTGTTTACCGATCGCGGCGAGCATGGAAGGGCTGCCCTGAATGGCCGTGCGCTGAAGGTAGTGCTTCACCGCGCGCAGGCCGCCCAGCTCTTCGCCGCCGCCCGCACGTCCCGGACCACCGTGCATCAGCTGCGGCAGCGGTGAACCGTGGCCGGTGGATTCTTTCGAGGATTCCTGGTTGAGGATCTGAATACGTCCGTGGGCGCGCGCGGCGCCGGCAATAAACTGCCGCGCCACGCGGGGATCTGCCGTAACCAGCGTTCCCGCCAGGCTGCCGCCGCCCGCGCGCGCCAGCTGCATGGCGTGTTCGGTGTTGCGGTACGGCATCAGGGTTGCGACGGGGCCAAAGGCTTCGGTGGCGTGAACGGCCGGGGTTTCGTCCGGCTGCGGGCAGAACAGCAGGGTGGGCGGGAAGAATGCGCCAGCCGCCTGCAAATCAGCTTTACCACCCAGACGGATCTGGCAGCCCGCGGCAAGCAGATGATCGACTTTTTCCTGCACGTCAGCACGTTGCTCACTGTTGACGAGGGCCCCCATCTTCACCCCGTCCTGGGCCGGATCGCCGACGACCACTTTCTCCAGCCGCGCAATCAGCGCCTGGCTGACGGCGTCAACCTGCGCTTCCGGCACGATGATGCGGCGGATGGCGGTACATTTTTGCCCAGCTTTGGCGGTCATCTCGCGCACCACTTCGCGGATAAACAGCGCAAACTCCGGATGTTCCGGCGTCACGTCCTCACCCAGCACGCAGCAGTTAAGGGAATCCGCTTCCATGGTAAACGGAATGGAATGCGCAACGATATTCGGGTGGACGCGCAGGCTCTGCCCGGTGCTGGCCGAGCCGGTAAACGTCACCACGTCCTGGCTGTCGAGGTGGTTCAGCAGATCGCCCGCGCCACCGCAGATCAGGCTGATGGCGCCGTCCGGCACCAGTCCGCTCTCGACGATCGCTTTCACCATCGCCTGAGTCACCTGCGCGGTGGCGGTGGCGGGCTTGATGATGGCGGGCATCCCGGCAAGCCAGGTGGGCGCGAGCTTTTCCAGCATCCCCCAGCACGGGAAGTTGAACGCGTTGATATGCACCGCCACGCCGGATTTCGACGTTAACACGTGACGTGCCGCAAAGCCGCCTTCCTTCGACAGCGGGATCAGCTCATCCTCCGGCCACAGGGTATCGTCCGGCAGCTCACGGCTGCCGAGGCTTGCGTAGGTGAAGAGGGTGCCGATACCGCCTTCAATATCCACCCAGCTGTCGGCCTTCGTCGCGCCGGTCTGGGCTGACAGGGCATAAAACCGATCCTTCTGGCTCAGCAGATGTTTGGCCACCGCCTTCAGCATGGCGGCGCGCTCGATAAAGCTCATTGCGCGGAGCGCTTCTCCGCCGTGTTCAATGGCGTAACGGCGCGCGGCCGCCATATCCAGCCCTTCGCTGGTCACTTCATATAGCGTTTCCCCGCTGATGGCGTGGGTGATGGTGCGCTCGCGGCCCCGGCCAGATTGCCAGGTGCCGGACAAGAAGCTGGCTAACTGCTGCATTTCTTCTCTCCAGATGTTTCGTAATTTCACTATCAATAGTTTGATCGCGAATCATAAAAATCAAGCTGAGTTTTAATGAATTGTTAACGTTGTGATCTGTATTGCTTAGCCTGACCACCCGAAAGCCTTGCGTCATCGGCCTTTCATGAAAAGGCTTGCGAACGTCGTCACAAAATAAACAAACGCTTCTTGGGGTTATATTTAACCTTTGTGTAACTTTTAAGAAACCAAATGATTCACCATTTTGCTATTTGTGGTGATTTAACGAATCACAAAGGTGGTTATGTGACGCAAGAACAACGCTTTGAGCAACGCATCGCACAGGAGACGGCCATCGAGCCGCAGGACTGGATGCCGGATGCCTATCGCAAGACGCTGATCCGCCAGATTGGACAGCACGCCCACTCTGAGATTGTCGGTATGCTGCCGGAAGGTAACTGGATCACCCGCGCGCCGACCCTGCGCCGGAAAGCCATTCTGCTGGCGAAGGTGCAGGATGAAGCCGGACACGGCCTGTACCTCTACAGCGCGGCGGAAACGCTGGGCTGCGCCCGGGAGGACATTTATCAAAAGATGCTCGACGGCAAGATGAAATACTCCTCCATCTTCAACTATCCGACCCTGAGCTGGGCCGATATCGGGGTCATTGGCTGGCTGGTGGACGGGGCGGCCATTGTGAACCAGGTGGCGCTGTGCCGTACCTCTTACGGCCCGTATGCCCGGGCGATGGTGAAAATCTGTAAAGAAGAGAGCTTCCACCAGCGTCAGGGTTTTGAGGCCTGCATGGCGCTGGCGCAGGGCAGCGAAGCCCAGCGGCAAATGTTGCAGGACGCCATCAACCGTTTCTGGTGGCCCGCGCTGATGATGTTCGGACCCAACGACGACAACTCCCCAAACAGCGCCCGCAGTCTGGCCTGGAAGATCAAACGCTTTGGCAACGATGAGCTTCGCCAGCGCTTCGTGGACAACACGGTGCCTCAGGTGGAGATGCTCGGTATGACCGTGCCGGACCCCGGCCTGCGTTTCGATGAAGAGAGCGGCCACTATCGCTTCGGCGAAATCGACTGGCAGGAATTTGACGAGGTGATCAACGGGCGCGGGATCTGCAACCACGAACGTCTGGCCGCAAAACGTAAAGCCTGGGACGACGGCGCATGGGTGCGTGAAGCCGCTCTGGCCCACGCGGAAAAACAACGCGCCCGCCAGGCCGCATAAGAGGAATCAACCATGAGCAATGTTTACTGGCCGTTATACGAAGTTTTTGTCCGTTCGAAGCAGGGGCTGTCGCATCGGCATGTGGGCAGCCTTCACGCTGCCGACGACCGCATGGCGCTGGAAAACGCGCGCGATGCCTATACCCGCCGCAGCGAAGGCTGTTCCATCTGGGTGGTGAAGGCGAGTGAAATCGTCGCTTCCCAGCCGGAAGAGAGCGGGGAGTTTTTCGATCCGGCGGAAAGCAAGGTCTACCGCCATCCGACGTTTTACACCATCCCTGATGGCATCGAGCATATGTGAGGTTGGGGATGAACAACGTATCTGCTTATGCCCTGCGTCTGGGCGACAACGGTCTGGTGCTCTCACAGCGTCTGGGCGCCTGGTGCGGCCACGCGCCGGAGCTGGAAATTGACCTGGCGCTCGCCAATATCGGCCTTGATCTGCTCGGGCAGGCGCGCAATTTCCTGACCTACGCCGCTGAACGGGAGGGTAAGGGCGATGAAGACACCCTGGCCTATGGCCGCGATGAGCGTCAGTTCCGTAATCTGCTGCTGGTGGAACAGCCAAACGGCAGCTTCGCCGACACCATTGCCCGTCAGTATCTGATGGATGCGTGGAACGTGGCGCTCTACGAGCGGCTGATCCACAGCAGCGACAGTCAGCTTGCCGCCATCGCGGCAAAAGCCATTAAGGAGGCGCGCTATCACCTGCGCTTTAGCCGCGGCTGGCTGGTGCGGCTGGGGGACGGAACAGCAACCTCCGCGCAAAAAATGCAACAGGCGGTGGATAGCCTGTGGCGCTTTACGGCTGAACTGTTCGACGCCGACGACGTCGAGCTGGCGCTGATTGATGACGGCGTGGCGGTTGATCCGCGCGACCTGCGGGACCCGTGGGAGCGCGAAGTATTTGCTGGCCTGGCGGAAGCCACCCTCCGCGTGCCCGAAGAGGTGGCGTATCGCACGGGCGGCAAGAAGGGGCTACATACCGAACACCTCGGGCCGATGCTGGCAGAGATGCAGTATCTCCAGCGCGTTTACCCCGGCCAGCAGTGGTAAAGGAGGACGCCATGCAACGCCTCGTCGACATCGCGCCTGCACAAATCCCGCAGATTTGGGCGCTGTTAAGCCAGATCCCCGACCCGGAAGTGCCGGTGCTGACCATTACCGACTTAGGCATGGTGCGCAGCGTAGGGGCGCAGGGGGAAGGCTGGGTCATCGGCTTCACGCCAACCTATTCGGGCTGTCCGGCAACGGAGCATCTGCTGGGGGCGATCCGCGAAACTCTGACCGGGAACGGCTTTAACCCGGTACATATTGTGCTGCAACTGGAGCCCGCCTGGACCACCGACTGGATGACCGACGATGCCCGCAGGCGCCTGCGTGAATATGGCATCAGCCCGCCTGTCGGCCATAGCTGCCATGCCCACGTTCCCGCGGAGGTGAGCTGCCCGCGCTGTGCGAGCACCGATACCTCACTTATCAGTGAATTTGGTTCCACGGCCTGCAAAGCGCTCTACCGCTGCAATACCTGCCGTGAGCCCTTCGACTATTTCAAATGTATTTGAGGCTGCCATGACAACGTTTCATTCATTAACAGTGGCAAAAGTGGAACCCGAAACCCGCGACGCGGTGACCATTACCTTCGCGGTGCCGCAGGCGTTACAGGAGGCGTACCGCTTCCGTCCCGGTCAGCATCTGACCCTGAAAGCCAGTCCTGGCGGGGAGGAACTGCGCCGCTGCTACTCCATCTGCCGGAGCACCGCGTGCGGTGAGATCAGCGTGGCGGTCAAAGCCATCGAAGGGGGACGTTTTTCCCGCTATGCCCGGGACGAGATCAAACCGGGCATGGCGCTGGAGGTGATGGTGCCGCAGGGGCATTTTGGCTACCAGCCGCAGGCCGAACGCGAAGGCCATTATCTGGCGATTGCCGCCGGGTCCGGGATCACCCCGATGCTGGCAATTATATCCGCTACGCTGGCCACTGAAGCCCACAGCCACTTCACCCTGATTTACGGCAACCGCAGCAGCCAGAGCATGATGTTCCGCCGGGCGCTGGCGGACCTGAAAGATAAATACCCGCAGCGTTTGCAGCTGATCGCCATCTTCAGCCAGGAGACGCTCGACAGCGATCTGCTCCATGGCCGCATTGACGGGGAAAAGCTCCAGGCGCTGGCAAAAACGCTGGTGAATTTCCGCCAGTACGATAAAGCCTTCATCTGCGGCCCGTCGGCGATGATGGATGAGGCTGAGGCGGCACTAAAAGCGCTGGGTATGCCGGAAAAAGCGATCCATCTTGAGCGCTTTAACACGCCGGGTACACCCGTTAAACGGACAGCCAGCGTGCAGGCCGACGGGCAGAAGGTCACCGTCCGTCAGGACGGGCGCGACCGTGAAATCACCCTGACGGCGGACGACGAAAGCATTCTTGATGCCGCCCTGCGTCAGGGGGCGGATCTGCCTTATGCCTGCAAGGGCGGCGTATGCGCCACCTGCAAATGCAAAGTGCTGCGTGGAAAAGTCGATATGGCGACCAACTACAGCCTGGAGCCGGACGAGCTGGCCGCAGGCTATGTGCTGAGCTGTCAGGCGCTGCCGTTAACCGCCGACGTTATCGTCGATTTTGATGCGAAGGGGATGGCATGAGCGAACTGATTGTCACCCGTCATGGCCGCGTGTTGCAGCTGACGCTTAACCGTCCGGCGGCGCGCAACGCGCTCAACAATGCGCTGCTCCTGCAAATCGCGGAGCAGCTTGAGGCCGCCGCCGCGGATGCTGAGATCGCCGTCTGCGTGATGTACGGCAACGAACGCTGCTTTGCCGCCGGGGCCGATCTCAACGAAATGGCGGAGAAAGACCTGCCCGCCACCCTGAACGATATCCGCCCGCAGCTGTGGGCGCGGATCAACGCCTTCACCAAACCGCTGATTGCCGCCGTGAACGGCTTCGCGCTGGGGGCAGGCTGTGAGCTGGCGCTGCTCTGCGATGTCGTGATTGCCGGTGATAACGCCCGTTTTGGCCTGCCGGAAATCACCCTCGGGATCATGCCGGGCGCAGGCGGCACCCAGCGGCTGATCCGCAGCGTAGGCAAATCGCTGGCCAGCAAAATGGTGCTGACGGGCGAAAGCATCACGGCGGTGCAGGCGCACAGCGCCGGGCTGGTCAGCGACGTCTACCCGGCCTCGCTGACGCTGGAGTACGCCCTGAAACAGGCGGCGCGGATGGCGCGCCACTCGCCGCTGGCGCTACAGGCGGCGAAGCAGGCGCTTCGCCAGTCGCAGGAAGTCCCGCTTCAGGCCGGGCTGGCGCAGGAGCGTCAGCTGTTTGCGCTGCTCGCGGCCACCGACGATCGGCGGGAAGGTATCAACGCCTTTTTACAAAAACGCACCCCAGACTTTAAAGGACGCTAATTGTGGAATCTATTCTGAGCCATGTTGAGCAGGGCGTAATGACCATTACGCTGAACCGCCCGGAGCGCCTGAACAGCTTTAACGACGTCATGCACCAGCAGCTTTCCGAATGCCTGAAGCAGGCCGAGCGCGATGACGCTATCCGCTGCCTGCTGATCACCGGGGCAGGACGCGGTTTCTGCGCCGGGCAGGATCTTAACGACCGTAACGTGGACCCGAACGGCCCCGCGCCGGATCTGGGCATGTCCGTTGAGACTTTTTACAACCCGCTGGTGCGCCGCCTGGCAAAATTGCCGAAGCCGGTGATTTGCGCGGTTAACGGCGTGGCGGCGGGCGCGGGGGCGACGCTGGCCCTCGGCTGCGACATGGTGATTGCGGCGCGCTCCGCCAGTTTTGTGATGGCCTTCAGCAAGCTCGGCCTCGTCCCGGACTGCGGCGGCACCTGGCTGCTGCCGCGCGTGGCCGGACGCGCCCGCGCCATGGGGCTGGCATTGCTGGGCGATAAGCTCAGCGCCGAGCAGGCACAGGCCTGGGGAATGATCTGGCAAGTGGTGGACGACGAGCAGCTCTCCGCCACCGCACAGCAGATGGCGCTGCATTTTGCCTCGCAACCGACCTTTGGCCTGGGCTTGATCAAGCAGGCAATCAACGCCGCCGAAACCAATACCCTTGACGCCCAGCTTGATCTGGAGCGCGACTATCAACGTCTGGCCGGACGCAGCGACGACTACCGGGAAGGCGTCAGCGCGTTCCTGGCAAAACGCGCGCCGAACTTTACGGGGAAATAAGATGGTGAATATCCATACGGTTGCCGTCATTGGCAGCGGCACCATGGGCGCCGGGATTGCCGAAGTGGCAGCCAGCCACGGTCATCCGGTTCTGGTGTACGACATTGACGCAGCGGCAATTTCCCGCGCCGTCGACGGCATTCGCCAGCGGCTCTCCTCACGGGTTGCGCGCGGAAAACTCTCTGCCGACGCCGGGGAACAGATCCTCGCCCGCCTGACGCCGGTGACGACTATCAGTGCTCTGGAGAAAGCCGATCTGGTGATCGAGGCGGCTTCCGAGCGGCTTGAGGTAAAAAAAGCGCTTTTTACCCAGTTGGCAGAGGTCTGCCCGCCGCAGACGCTGCTTGCCAGCAATACCTCGTCCATTTCCGTTACCGCGATTGCGGCGGAGATAAACCACCCTGAACGCGTCGCCGGGCTGCACTTCTTCAATCCTGCCCCGGTGATGAAGCTGGTGGAAGTGGTCAGCGGACTGGCGACCTCTCCGGAAGTGGCCGATGCACTGTGCGAGCTGGCGCTGAACTGGGGAAAGCAGCCGGTACGCTGCCAGTCCACGCCGGGGTTTATCGTCAACCGCGTGGCGCGCCCGTTCTACTCGGAAGCCTGGCGCGCGCTGGAAGAGCAGGTGGCAACGCCCGAGGTGATCGACGCCGCCCTGCGAGACGGCGGAGGCTTCCCGATGGGGCCGCTTGAGCTGACGGACATGATTGGTCAGGACGTCAACTTTGCCGTGACCTGCTCCGTGTTTAATGCCTTCTGGCAGGAGCGTCGTTTTCTGCCGTCGCTGGTGCAGCAGGAGCTGGTGCTGGCCGGGCGTCTGGGCAAGAAAAGCGGGCAGGGCGTTTACCGCTGGCAGGAGGAGAAACCCGCCGTCAGCTGGCTCGCCCCGGTCAGCGACAGCTTCAGGCCGATGCGCGTTCAGCGAAGAAGTGACGGCGTCACGGAAATTGACGAACTGTTGTTGATCGAAACGCAGGGTGAAACCGCGCAGTCGCTGGCGCTGCGCCACGGCTGCCCGGTGGTGGTGGTCGACCGCATCGAGCGGGATGTGGCCGTGATAGCCGCTGCACCCGGCAACCCGCACGCCGCCACGCAGAAAGCCATTTACTGGTTGCAGCACCAGGAGAAACGGGTGGTACAGATTGCCGATTACCCCGGCCTGCTGGTCTGGCGCACGGTAGCGATGATTGCCAACGAAGCGCTGGACACTTTGCAAAAAGGGGTCGCCAGCGAGCAAGACATCGATACCGCCATGCGCTTAGGGGTCAACTATCCCTGCGGGCCCATCGCCTGGGGCGAGCGCCTTGGCTGGCAGCGTCTGTTAACGCTGCTGGAGAACCTGCAACGTCACTACGGCGAGGAACGCTATCGCCCCTGTTCACTGCTGCGCCAGCGTGCGCTTCTGGAGAGTAGCTATGAGTCATAACGCCTGGCATAACGCCCGCGCGATGTACGAACGGGACGCCTGCGCGCAGGCGATGGGGATGGACATTATCGACATGGGCGAGGGCTACGCGGTGGTGACCATGACCATCACCCCGCAGATGCTCAACGGGCATAAAACCTGTCACGGCGGACAGCTGTTCTCGCTGGCCGATACCGCCTTTGCCTACGCCTGCAACAGTCAGGGGCTGGCGGCGGTGGCCTCAGGCTGCGCCATCGATTTTCTGCGTCCGGGCTTTGCCGGAGATAAGCTCACCGCCACCGCGCGGGTGAAGCATCAGGGCAAACTGACCGGCGTCTACGACATTGAAATTCAGAACCAACACCAGAAAACCGTCGCGCTTTTTCGCGGAAAATCTCACCGCACCGGCGGCAGTGTGACAGGAGAGGCCTGATGCGTGACGCATTTATTTGTGAGGGGGTGCGTACCCCGGTCGGTCGCTACGGCGGAGGATTATCCAGCGTGCGTGCCGATGACTTAGGGGCCGTGCCGCTGCGTGCGCTGTTGGCGCGTTACCCGCAGCTCGATCTGGAGCGCATAGATGACGTGATCTTCGGCTGCGCGAATCAGGCCGGGGAGGATAACCGCAACGTGGCGCGCATGTCGGCGCTGCTGGCCGGGCTGCCGCAGACGGTATCCGGCACCACCATTAACCGCCTGTGCGGCTCCGGTCTGGATGCCATTGGCTTTGCGGCGCGCGCCATCAGAGCCGGGGATGGCGATCTGCTGATCGCCGGTGGCGTCGAATCCATGTCCCGTGCGCCGTTCGTGATGGGCAAAGCCACGGCGGCGTTTCAGCGTCAGGCGGAGATCTTCGACACCACCATCGGCTGGCGATTTGTGAATCCGCTCATGCATCAGCAATACGGAACTGACAGCATGCCGGAAACGGCAGAGAATGTAGCGGAATTGTTAAATATAAGCCGTGCCGATCAGGACGCATTTGCCCTGCGCAGCCAGCAGCGCACCGCGCGGGCGCAGCAGAATGGCGTTCTGGCGCAGGAGATTATCCCGGTACAGGTGGCGGGGAAAAAAGGTGCGGTAACGGAAGTGAGCGTGGACGAGCATCCGCGCGCCGAAACCACCCTGGAACAGCTTGCCGCGCTGAAAGCCCCGTTCCGTAAGAACGGTGTGGTGACGGCGGGGAACGCCTCTGGCGTCAACGACGGGGCGGCGGCGCTGATTATCGCCAGCGAGCCGATGGCGCTTGCCCAGGGGTTAACCCCGCGCACCCGCATTGTGGCCATGGCGACCGCGGGCGTCGAGCCGCGCCTGATGGGATTAGGCCCGGTGCCCGCCACCCGCAAGGTGCTGGAGCGTGCCGGACTCAGTATCACCGATATGGACGTCATTGAGCTTAATGAAGCCTTCGCCGCACAGGCGCTGGGCGTACTGCGTCAGCTGGGCTTGCCGGATGACGCGGAGCATGTCAACCCGAACGGCGGGGCGATCGCGTTAGGTCATCCGCTGGGAATGAGCGGTGCCAGACTGGCGCTGGCCGCAAGCAATGAATTGCACCGACGCGGCGGGCGCTACGCGCTGTGTACGATGTGCATCGGTGTGGGTCAGGGCATTGCCATGATCCTTGAGCGTGTTTGAGCGAACAATAATGTGAGTACCCTGCGATGATAAATACAACAAAGCTTGATCCGATCGAAACCGCGTCCATTGATGAATTACAGGCGTTGCAGACCGCGCGCCTGAAGTGGACGCTGAACCACGCCTACAACAACGTTCCGATGTACAAACGTAAGTTTGATGCCGCGGGCGTTCACCCTGACGATTTCACCGAGCTGGCGGACCTGCAAAAATTCCCGTGCACCACCAAGCAGGATCTGCGCGACAACTACCCGTTTGATACCTTTGCGGTGCCGATGGAGCAGGTGGTGCGTATCCACGCCTCGTCGGGCACCACCGGAAAGCCGACCGTGGTGGGGTATACCCAGAATGATATCGACAACTGGGCCAATATCGTCGCCCGTTCCCTGCGCGCCGCCGGGGGCAGCGCGAAGGATAAAATTCACGTCGCCTACGGTTACGGGCTCTTCACCGGCGGGCTGGGGGCGCACTACGGTGCCGAGCGTCTGGGAGCGACGGTGATCCCGATGTCCGGCGGCCAGACGGAGAAGCAGGCGCAGCTGATCCGCGATTTCCAGCCGGATATGATCATGGTGACGCCGTCTTACTGCCTGAACCTGATTGAAGAGCTGGAGCGTCAGATGGGCGGCGATGCCAGCGCCTGTTCCCTGCGCGTCGGCGTGTTTGGCGCCGAGCCGTGGACGCAGGCGATGCGCCGCGAAATTGAAAAACGGCTGGGCATTACCGCGCTGGATATCTATGGTCTCTCCGAAGTGATGGGGCCGGGCGTGGCAATGGAGTGTCTTGAAACCGCTGACGGCCCGACCATCTGGGAAGATCACTTCTACCCGGAGATCGTCAACCCGAATGACGGCACGCCGCTGGCCGACGGCGAGCAGGGCGAACTGCTGTTCACCACGCTGACCAAAGAGGCGCTGCCGGTGATCCGCTACCGCACCCGCGACCTGACGCGCCTGCTGCCGGGCACCGCACGCACCATGCGCCGGATGGATCGCATCAGCGGGCGCAGCGACGACATGCTCATCATTCGCGGGGTTAACGTCTTCCCGTCACAGCTGGAAGAGGAGATCGTTAAGTTCGAACACCTTTCGCCGCACTATCAGCTGGAGGTGAACCGCCGCGGGCATCTTGATTCACTTTCGGTGAAGGTCGAGCTGAAACAGAGCAGCTTAACGCTGACCCATGAACAGCGCTGTCAGGTCTGCCATCAGCTGCGTCATCGGATTAAATCGATGGTGGGGATCTCAACCGACGTGATGATCGTAAACTGCGGCAGTATACCGCGCTCCGAGGGTAAAGCCTGTCGGGTGTTTGATTTGCGTAAAGTGGCAGCCAACGGTTAAAACACCTAACCCCTCATCCTAACCTTCTCCCCAGAGGGGAGAAGGGACAGCTCGGTGCGGTCTTTTTCCCTCTCCCCATTGGGGAGAGGGTCAGGGTGAGGGGGAAACCCCACATCCCTGTGCTATGATTCATCCAGGAAAAAAATAACAACAGAATGAATCACATGAATAAACTTGATGCCTTTATCCAGCACGCAGTCAGCTCTGTTCCCGTCAGCGGTACGTCGCTTATCTCCTCACTGTATGGCGACGCGCTTTCCCATCGCGGCGGAGAGATCTGGCTCGGCAGCCTGGCGGCCCTGCTGGAAGGGATGGGTTTCGGCGAGCGCTTTGTGCGCACCGCGCTGTTTCGCCTCAACAAAGAGGGCTGGCTGGACGTGTCCCGCATTGGCCGCCGCAGCTTTTACCGTCTCAGCGACAAGGGGCTGCGTTTGACCCGCCGCGCGGAAAATAAAATCTACCGTGCGGAATTGCCGGCGTGGGATGGTAAATGGCTGCTGCTGCTTTCCGAGGGGCTGGATAAAACCACGCTCGCGGACGTGAAAAAACAGCTCATCTGGCAAGGGTTCGGCACGCTGGCGCCGAGCCTGATGGCCTCGCCGTCGCAGAACCTGGCGGACGTACAGTCTCTGCTGCATGACGCGGGCGTGGCGGAAAACGTCATTTTCTTTGAAGCCCATTCGCCGCTGGCCTTGTCACGCGCGGCGCTACGATCCCGCGTGGAAGAGTGCTGGCAGCTGACCGAGCAAAACGCGATGTACGAAACGTTTATCAACTCGTTCCGTCCGCTGCTGCCGCTGCTGAAAGAGGCGCCGCCTGAGGATTTGACCCCGGAACGCTGCTTCCAGATCCAGCTGTTACTCATTCATTTTTATCGTCGCGTGGTGCTGAAAGATCCGCTGTTGCCGGAAGAGTTACTTCCTGCGCACTGGGCGGGCCAGAGCGCGCGACAGCTGTGCATTAACATCTACCAGCGCGTGGCGGCGGGAGCCCTGGCGTTTGTCAGTGAGAAGGGGGAAACCTCCGTGGGCGAGCTGCCCGCTCCCGGCACGCTTTATCACCAGCGTTTTGGTGGTCTGAATATCACATAAGGAGAGGGTATGCCTGTTTATCAAATTGATGGTCTGACGCCGGTCGTGCCTGAAGAGAGCTATGTTCACCCGACGGCGGTGCTGATTGGCGACGTGATCCTCGGCAAAGGTGTTTACGTGGGCCCTAACGCCAGCCTGCGCGGTGATTTTGGCCGGATCGTGGTGAAAGACGGCGCGAACATCCAAGATAACTGCGTGATGCACGGTTTTCCGGAGCAGGACACGGTGGTGGAAGAGGACGGGCATATCGGCCATAGCGCGATCCTGCACGGCTGCATTATCCGCCGTAATGCGCTGGTGGGGATGAATGCGGTCGTGATGGACGGGGCGACGATCGGCGAAAACAGCATCGTCGGGGCGGCGGCGTTTGTGAAGGCCAAAGCGGAGATGCCTGCGAATCACTTAATTCTTGGCAGTCCGGCGAAAGCGATTCGTGAGTTAAGCGCGCAGGAAATAGCGTGGAAAAAGCAGGGCACGCGGGAGTATCAGGTACTGGTGGATCGCTGTAAGCAGACGCTGCATCAGGTGGAGCCGCTGCGGGAAGAAGAGCCCGGACGCAAACGGCTGGTCTTCGATGATAATTTGCGGCCCAAGTCGGCTGGCCGGGATAAATAAGGCCGTTCGTTCGCGCACGTTGATCAAGGCGTGAAGATGAACTTAATACGCTTCCGGCAGGGGGCGGTCAATCGACACCAGCTTTCCGTGCTTCATGGTGATATAGCCCCCGGCTTTGAGATCTGCCAGCACGCGGAAGACATGCGTGCGTGACAGGTTAGTGCGCTTGATGATAAACAGCGCCAGGCCCTCATTCTCTCCCGTGTGGGTCTCCTGCCGATAAAGATAGCGATAGAGCATCGGTTTGATGGTCTGGTAGCTGGTGACCTGCCTGCGTTCATTGTGCAGGTCGATGGTAAAAATGGACATGTAGGTCAGTATGGTGGCCAGCGCCTGCATGCGCTCAGGCCCGCCCTCAAAAAATATCTGGTCGAAGTCGGCCCAGGCTATTCTCACCAGTTTCACCTTCGCACTGCTGCGATATTCATACTTCACCAGTGGACAATACCTTTCCATTAACCCTATCGGCATATACTCGATAGTATTGCCAATATTTAGGCCATCATCAGGCATTAATATCGTCAGCGACCCTTCAGTACAAAAATAGATATAGCCAGGCTCGACGGTGAATTTTTTATTTGCGGCAACGGTTAAGGCCTCGCCTTTACAAAGCATGTGCGGAAAGAATTGCTCAATATTGAGTTGCTGATAATAGGTATGGATATCCTGGAAATTCACGCTAAGCCTCTCCCCGCAACGTCTGCCGTGGTAGCGAGTATAGCAGCAATAGCCCCCGGATTACGAACCGATAAATAACCAGTCCCATATGGGACTATGATGGGAAAGTATTCTGATTAGAATGGTCGTCAATGAGTTCGCATTAAAATTATCCGCCAACCGTAAATATCCAGGCGGCGCAATTAATCTATGAGGCCATTCAATGAAATTAACTCTAATCGCTAAACAGCTGGCGCTTGCCGGTGTGTTGACGTCGCTGTCGCTTTCCGCGTTTGCGGAAGTACAGCCGCAGGATGCCACTGCCACAACACGACAGGCAAATAACGCCCTGTATAACAAATTACTGTTTGCCGATAAAACCGACTTTGAGAACGCCCATAAAGGCTTTATCGCCCCGCTGCCGCAAAACATGATTAAAGGCGAGCAGGGGAACGTTATCTGGAACCCGGCGAAATATGATTTCGTGAAAGAGGGTGAAATAGCCCCGGATACGGTAAACCCGAGCCTGTGGCGTCAGTCACAGCTGATCAACATTGGCGGGCTGTTTAAGGTCACCGACGGCGTGTATCAGATCCGTAATCTCGATCTCTCCAACATGACCATCATTGAAGGCGAGAAGGGCATCACCGTTATCGACCCGCTGTTAAGCGCTGAACCGGCGAAAGAAGCGCTGGATCTCTACTACGCAAACCGCGGCAAGAAACCGGTCGTCGCTGTGGTGATCACCCACAGTCACGTCGACCACTACGGCGGCCTGCGCGGTGTGGTTGACGAAGCCGACGTGAAGTCCGGCAAAGTGAAGATCTACGCCCCGGAAGGCTTTATGAAAGAAGCGGTTTCCGAAAACATTATGGCCGGGAATGCGATGAGCCGCCGTGCGAGCTATATGTACGGCAATCTGCTGAAGCCGGATGCAAAAGGCCAGGTGGGGGCGGGTCTTGGCACCACCACTTCTGCGGGTACGGTGACCCTGATCCCGCCGACCAACTACATTACCCATACCGGCCAGCAGGAAGTGATCGACGGGCTGACCTACGACTTTATGATGGCGCCGGGCTCAGAAGCCCCGTCCGAAATGCTGTGGTATGTCAAAGAGAAGAAAATGATCGAAGCCGCAGAGGACGTGACCCATACCCTGCACAACACCTACTCCCTGCGCGGCGCGAAAATCCGCGATCCGCTGGCCTGGTCTAAGTACATCAACGCCGCCATTGAGCGCTGGGGCGCGGACGCGGAAGTGATTATTGCCCAGCACCACTGGCCGACCTGGGGCAACGAGAATATCGTCAAGCTGATGAAAGGCCAGCGCGATATGTACCGCTACATCAACGACCAGACCCTGCGTATGGCCAACAAGGGGCTGACCCGCGACGAGATCGCCGCTGAATTTAAACTGCCGGAATCGCTGGAAAAACAGTGGGCGAGCCGCGGCTACTACGGTTCCGTCAGCCACGACGTCAAAGCCACCTACGTGTTTTATCTCGGCTGGTTCGACGGCAACCCGGCTACCCTCGACGAACTGCCGCCTGAACAGGCTGCGAAGAAGTTCGTGGAATACATGGGAGGGGCCGATGCCATCATGCAGAAAGCCAAAGCTGACTATCAGCAGGGCAACTACCGCTGGGTGGCGCAGGTGACCAGCAAAATTGTCTTCGCCGATCCGCAGAACGCTGCGGCACGTAATCTGGAAGCCGACGCGCTGGAGCAGTTAGGTTACCAGGCGGAAGCGGGCACCTGGCGTAACTTCTACCTGACCGGCGCGCAGGAACTGCGTAATGGCGTCAAGAAGCTGCCGACGCCGAACACCGCCAGCCCGGATACCGTGCGGGCGATGACCCCGGAAATGTTCTTCGACTACTTGGGCGTGCACATCAACGGGGTGCGGGCCGGTAACGCGAAAGCGGTCTTTAACATCGATCTCGGTAAGGATGGCGGCAAATACAAGCTGGAGCTGGAAAATGGCGTGCTGAACCATACCGCCAACGCGCAGGCGAAGGATGCTGACGCAACCATCACGCTGGATCGCACCACGCTGAACGACATCATCCTTAAGAAAGAGACGCTGAAGCAGGCGATGGATAAGGGTGACGTGAAGGTGAGCGGAGACGGAGCGAAGCTGGAAGAGATGCTGAGCTACATGGATAAGTTTGACTTCTGGTTCAATATTGTGACGCCATAAGTTTAGCGTTCATCCTGGTTAATCCTGGCGCCTTATTGCGATAAGGCGCCATTTTTTTATTCACGCATCGCCAGCGCGCTGGCGCTTGCCGGATCGAACAGCGAAATACTCTCGATCTGATCCAGCATGATCACTTTGCGAAAATCCATGGCGCTTTTGGGCTCTGAATCGAGCGTAATGTCATGCTCGGCATACCATTTGCTGTAATTATGTTCGATACAGAGCTGCATGTTCTTCCCGTCACGGTAGCCGCTCAGCATCGGAATAAGCACGATATTGGCCGTTTTTTCATACTCCAGCGTGGCGGTATGGATCATGCCAATATAGATCCGCCGCGATTTCAGCGTGACGTGCGCCAGTTCACCTTCCTCCATGCACTGATAGAGCAGCTGTTCAATCCCGCTCGACTGCGCCAGCCGCTTGTACAATCTTTTCCGGCCTTCACCGTCCAGCCGCGCGCTTCCGGCCCAGTTCGAGCGGTAGAGACAAAACAGGATCGCAAAAGTTAGCATCACCACCACCGGGGCCTGAATCCCCAGGAAGCTCCAGTTCATAAAATCAATTTGCCAGTCGGCATATTTTGCTGACGTGAAATGGAACGTGTTATCGGCGGCGGAGAGGGCGAACAACAGCAGCCACAGCAGGCCGGTGGCGATCACCCCCTGAAGAACAAAAATACAGCCATACAGCGCCACAAGAAAATAGACGTCCCAGCCAAAGGATCGCTTGATTTTAAACCGTGTTGAGAGGTCGCGGCTGGTGTACCAGTACCCGCATACCATTAATACCATGAATATTGCCGTTCCCATTTCAGGCCCTCTTCAGCGCGTTGACATGGCGCAGAAAGTCCTGCCGCACCTCATGGCTTTTGTAGTTAACCGAGGCGTTTCCATCCTGATCGATGATGATGCGGTCTCCATCCTCTACGGCTTCGATAATTTCCTGGTGACTCATGACCTGCAACAAGGATTCCGGGCTGGAAAAGAGCGTCATCAGTAAATGTTTCATCGCGTGACATCCTTATGAATTAAAAGGATAAGTCTGGAAGATAAATGGCACCTTTGCCTTAAGGTTATCCCTAAAAAAACGGCACTCTGGCGGCGAAATTCAAATTTTTGCACAAAATGGCTGCGCAAGGTGACATCGCAGGTAATTGAAAAATAATAAGAATAAAAAATATATCTGCGCAAACTTGGACAAATAACGTTAATTGTGTAAGTTTAAATTATGCGATTTCGCTACGTTGTTTACACCCAGGATGTGACCCATGAGCACGTTGCCGTCCGTCATCAGTCGGTTCGTTGATTACTACGCCACGCTGGATACCCAGCCACCTTCGGCGCTGGCGGGGATTTATCGCGCCGATGCCACGCTTATCGATCCCTTTGGCGAACACAGCGGGGTGTTCGCGATTCAGCGCTATTTCACCCATCTGCTGGCTAACGTCCAGCACTGTCGCTTTACCGTCGATGCACCGTTGCAGCAGGGCGATCGCTTTGTGGTCACCTGGGTGATGCACTGGTCGCACCCGCGTATCGCCCGGGGGGCAATGCGCCAGCTGCCGGGCTGCTCCGTGGTAGACATGCGCGACGATCGCATTGTTCGCCAGCGGGATTACTACGATGCCGGAGAGATGATTTATGAACATCTCCCGATACTCGGCTGGGCCGTGCGCGGCGTGAAGCGGAGAGTGAAATCATGAAAACGGTTCTGATCACCGGCGCAAGCTCGGGCATCGGGGCGGGGCTGGCGAAATCGTTTGCCGACGATGGTTACCGGGTGATTGCCTGCGGGCGCGATGCGCAACGTCTGGCAGCCGTCCATCAGCACAGCCCCAACATTACGGTGCGCCAGTTCGATATGACAGACAGGGACGCCTGTCGCCAGGCGCTCGCGGACTGTGCTGCCGACACGGTGATTCTCTGCGCCGGAACCTGCGAGTATCTCGACCGCGGCGAGGTGGATGCCGGGCGGGTGGCGCGGGTCATGACCACCAATTTCATCGGGCCGGTAAACTGCCTTGCGGCGTTGCAGCCGCAGCTGGTATCCGGCAACCGCGTGGTGCTGGTCAGTTCGATGGCGCACTGGCTTCACTTCCCGCGAGCCGAAGCGTATGGCGCCTCTAAAGCGGCGTTAACCTGGTTTGCCGACACGCTGCGCCTCGACTGGGCACCGAAAGGGATTGCCGTCACGGTCGTTTCACCCGGTTTTGTCGACACGCCGCTGACCCGCAAAAACGATTTCCCGATGCCGGGCCGGGTCAGCGTGGGGGACGCCGTCCACGCCATTCGTCGCGGTCTGGCAAAAGGGAAGGATCACATCGCGTTTCCCGCCGGATTCAGCCTGGCGCTGCGCCTGCTTTCCGGCCTGCCCGATGTACTTCAGCGCGCACTGCTGCGCAGGATGGTGCGATCATGAAAATCGCAATTATCGGTAGCGGCATCGCCGGGTTAACCTGTGCCTGGCGTCTCGCCGGACATCACCAGGTTACGCTGTTTGAAGCGCAGGCCACGCCGGGCGGCCATACCGCAACGGTGGATGTCGACACGCCGCAGGGCACCTTTGCCATCGACACCGGTTTTATCGTCTACAACGACCGCACCTATCCGCGCTTCATGGGGCTGCTCAGCGAACTGGGCATCTGCGGGCAAAAAACGCAGATGAGCTTTTCGGTGCACAACCCGCAGAGCGGGCTGGAGTACAACGGGCACACGCTGACGTCGCTTTTCGCCCAGCGACGTAATCTACTCAACCCGGCCTTCTGGACGCTGCTGAAGGAGATCGTGCGCTTTAACCGGCTGGCGAAACAGACGCTCAGGGGCGAAGTCGATGGTTCCGCCACGCTGGAAACGTTCCTGCGCCAGCACGGTTTTACGCCCTTTTTTGCGCGCCACTACATCCTGCCAATGGGGGCGGCTATCTGGTCGTCGTCGCTACAGGAAATGAAACGCTTTCCGCTGCCGCTCTTTTTACGCTTTTTTGAAAACCATGGTCTGCTGGACATCACCCATCGTCCGCAGTGGTACGTGGTGCCAGGCGGCTCCCGGGAGTATATCCGCGCGATGCTGGATACGCTCGGCGATCGCCTGACGCTGCACCTCAACGCGCCGGTCCAGCAGGTTATTCGCCACGATCGTGGGGTTGATATTGCGCGTGAGGGTGTAACAGACACCTTTGATCAGGTGATCTTCGCCTGCCACTCCGCTCAGGCGCTGGCGATGCTCGCCAGCCCAACGCCGGCTGAACGCGAGGTGCTGGGGGATATTGGCTGGCAGCGTAACGAGGTGGTGCTTCACCGCGATCCGCGCTGGCTGCCGGTACGCGAACGCGCGTGGGCGAGCTGGAACTACCGCCTCAGCGAGCAGGATCGGGCCAGCGCCTGCGTCACCTACAACATGAATATCTTGCAGGGACTGCCGCCGGGCAGCCCGCTGTTTTGCGTCACCCTCAACCCGGAAACGCCGGTGGAGGAACGCTTTGTGCTGCGCCGCTTTGTCTATGAGCATCCGCTTTTTAACCCGAAAAGCTGGCAGGCTCAGGCCCGGCGCGGCGAAATAAATGGTCGCCAGCGGAGCTGGTTCTGCGGCGCGTACTGGTACAACGGCTTCCACGAAGATGGCGTACGCAGTGCGCTGGACGTGGTCAACGCTATCGCGGCCGGGGAGGGCAACTAAGATGAACAGCTGCCTATACCACGGTACATTGCGCCATCGTCGGCTTGCGCCGAAAGCGCACCACTTTACCTACAGCGTGTTTATGGCCTGGCTCGATCTGGATGAGCTGGACGCGCTGCCCTCCGTCGGCGTGCGTCGTAACCGCGTTGCGTCCGCGGCATTTTATGATGCGGACTACCCGCTGGGTACACCGCTCAAAGCGCGTGTCCTTGAGCGTCTGGAAAATCTGACCGGCGAACGTCCGGCGGGGCGGGTCATGCTTCTGACTCAGCTGCGCTATTTCGGTTTTCATTTCAACCCGGTCAATTTTTACTACTGCTATGACGGGGAAGACACCCTGCGCTGGGTTCTCGCCGAAGTCCGTAACACGCCGTGGAATGAACGACATTACTACGCGGTAGCGGGGCGGGACGCCCCGCCGACGGAGAAAGCGTTTCACGTCTCGCCCTTTAATCCGATGGACATGATCTATCACTGGCGCTTCAACAGTCCGGACAGCACGCTGCGCATGCATATCGAAAACCATCAGGAGACGAAGGTGTTTGATGCCACCCTGACGCTGCGCCGGGCGCCGCTGACGCGCGCGGCGCTGCGTGCGCTGCTGGTGCGGATCCCGTTGATGACCCTCAAAACCGTTTTCGCCATTTACTGGCAGGCGCTCAGGCTGTGGCTGAAGCGCGTGCCGCTGCATAACCATCCCCTCAGCAGGAGTGAACGCTCATGACCAATCCCGTCTTTGCGCTTGAACCCGATATCCCGCGCAACGTCCGCGTCGCGCGATGGTTGCTCTTCCGCCTGCTGAATGGCCTGCGCGGTGGCTCGCTGACGCTGCGTGAAGGCGCGCAGACGTTCCAGTTCGGCGACGCCTCCGCCGCGCTTCACGCTGAGGTGCAGGTACTTGCTCCGGGCGTCTACTGGCGCATTTTAACCGGGGGCAGCCTCGCCGCGGCACAAGCGTGGATGGATGGCGACTGGGAGACGCCCCACCTGACGCCGCTGCTGGAGCTGATTGCGCGCAATAGCCAAATCCTCGGAAAGCTGGAAAAAGGGTTTCGCCTGCTCGGGAAACCGGTGGAACGGCTGCGGCACTGGATGCGGCGCAACTCCCGCGCGCAGGCGCGGGAAAATATTGCCGCCCATTACGATCTGGGCAACGCCTTTTACGCCCACTTCCTGGATGAGCACCTCCTGTACTCCAGCGCGCTGTTTAGCGGGGACGAGCAGGATCTGACCGCAGCCCAGCAGGCGAAAATGGCGAGGCTGTGCGACCAGCTGGCGCTCACGGCAAACGATCATCTGCTGGAGATTGGCACCGGCTGGGGGGCGATGGCGGAATATGCCGCCCGTCATTACGGCTGCCGGGTGACCACCACCACGCTGTCGCAGGAGCAGTACCACTGGGCCACCGCGCGGATCGCCCGGGCAGGGTTGCAGGATCGCGTTGAGGTGCTGCTCTGCGACTACCGCGATCTGACCGGGGTTTACGACAAGCTGGTCTCGGTGGAGATGATTGAGGCCGTCGGTCAGCGCTACCTGCCAACATTTTTCCGCACCTGCCAGGCGCGTCTGCGTCCGGGCGGGCGGATGGCGATTCAGGCCATCACCATTCAGGATCAACGCTATCGCGACTACAGCAAAAGCGTCGATTTTATTCAGCGCTACATCTTCCCCGGCGGCTTTTTGCCCAGCATCACCGCCATGAATGAACTCATGACCCGCCATACCGATTTTGTGGTGCGTAACCTCTTCGATATGGGACCGGACTACGCCCGCACGCTGGCGCACTGGCGTCAGCGCTTCGTTCACGCCTGGCAGGAGATTGAAAAGCTCGGGTTTGATGACCGTTTCCGCCGGATGTGGCTCTACTACCTCGGCTACTGTGAAGCCGGGTTTAATGCCCGCACCATCAGCGTGGTGCAGTTGACTGCGGAACGCGTATGAAGCGCTACGGGCAGGTATTTCTGCTGGCCATCGGGTTTGATCTCTACTGGACGCTGGTGGTGCTGTTTCGCGAGCAGGGGCTGGTCATCTGGATCGCGCTGGCGGTGCTTGCCTGGCTGTTGTTGCCGCCATCATACCGGGGATACGCCCTTGTGCTGGCGGCGTCGGGGGCGCTGCTGGACGCCCTCTGGGCGCTGACGGGGCTGATTGCGTTCACGGGCGCGTCCCTGATGCCGCTATGGATGGTGGCGCTGTGGCTGATGTTTGCCACCGTCTGGACGCAACTGACCCGCACGACCACCTTGCCGGGCTGGTTGCTGACGGTGCTGGCGACCCTGGGCGGGCCGGTGGCCTACCTGATCGGCGAGCGTCTGGGGGCCATTACGTTTCAGGAGCCGACCTTTATCGTCGTCAGCTGGATGTTCCCCGGCTGGCTGGTGCTGATGCTGTTTTTCCACCTGTTAATAGGGAGACGACAATGAGAAAGCGGGTACTGATGCTCGCGTTGTTCGTCTTCACCTGTACCGTGCAGGCGGCAGACTGGCTGAGCTGGCGCAAGGTGGGCGACGCCACTCTCACCTGGGGGCCGTTTACCGTTTATAGCTCTCAGCTTCTGACGCCCGACGGCCGCTATACAGAGTTAGACGGCGATAATGCGCTGATTATTACCTATGCCCGGGACATCGATGGTGACGACCTGGTTGAGGCGACCCGCGACCAGTGGCAGGCGCAGGGCATTTTGCAGCAGGAGCCGCAGAGTGAAGCCTGGCTGAGGATGCTTAAAGCGCTCTGGCCCGACGTCACGCCCGGCGCGCAGCTCGCGTTTGTGGTTAATAACGGCCAGGGGCAATTCTGGTATCGCCCCACGGCGTCGCAGAAAAAATTTACGCCACTCGGGCCACGCCAGACGGCAGCGTTTAGCTCACGCTTTCTGGCGATCTGGCTCGATCCTCGCACCGAGTATCCTGAACTGCGTCAGCAGTTAATCGGAGGAGCACAATGAAACGTTTCCTGTTAATGGCGCTTGCCCTGACGATGCTGGTGGCCGGATGTAGCACCGAGGTGACAGAGTATCGTCAGCAGCAGCCACGGCTTGATATTTTTACTTACTTCCAGGGGAAAACCGAGGCGTGGGGGATGGTGCAGGATCGCAGCGGTAAGCAGATCCGCCGTTTTCACGTCGAGATCGCCGGGGATGTTATCGGCGATACGCTGACCCTGAATGAACATTTTGTCTACGATGACGGCGAGAAGCAGCAGCGCGTCTGGCATATCCGCCGCGTTGGGCAGAATCGCTATGAAGGCACGGCGGGTGACATAGAAGGTGTCGCGACAGGCCAGGCGGCGGGCAATGCCCTTAACTGGCGCTACAGCATGAACGTGAAGGCGGACGGCAAAACCTGGCTGCTGCACTTTGATGACTGGATGTATTTGCAGGACAGCACCCGTCTGTTTAATAAAACCGAGATGAAGAAATTTGGCGTCACCGTCGCCACGGTGACGCTGTTCTTTACCCGCAAAGCGGGCGGTTAACCCTCTTCGGGCTGAGGTTTACTGCTTGAGTAGATGAAGAAGAGGGCAATACTCAGGCAGACGACGGCCCCGAAACGGCTCACTGAAAACGGAATGGCTTCATTGTTCAGCCAGCCAAAGTTATCAATCAGCATGCTCATGGCCAGCTGGCCCAGGATAACCGCTACCGTGGCAACGGCGGTCCCGATGCGCTGCACCGCGAGCACCATAATCACGATATAAGGCACGCCGCAGAGGGCGCCCAGAAGCTGCCATTTGGGTACATCCATCAGGCTGATCGCCTGTTTCGGCTCAAAAAAGAAGATCAGCAGGGCGGTCACCAGCGCGCCGACGGAAAACGTCAGAAACGCGCTTTTAAATACCCCCACGCTGCTGCCTAATTGCCCGTTAATAGCAGCCTGAATGCTCAGCGTTGCGCCGCCAATCACCGCCAGAATAATCATAATTACTGTCATAACGTTACCCCTGCGCCACGAGAATGAGCGCGGCGATGATAAATCCCAGCGCAATAATGCGTTTTGTATCGATCCTGCGGTGAGGCGTACCCAGCAGGCCATAGTGGTCAATAATCAGGCTTTTAAAAACCTGGCCTGCCAGAATGCCGATCATCGTCATGGCAATGCCGATCGCAGGCGTGGCAATGGTGAGAATGATGACGTAAACCGGGCCGAGCACGCCGCCCAACAGGTGCCATGAAGGCTGCGCAAAAAATGAGGGACTGTTGCGCGGGCTGAAAAACAGCATCAGCATAAACGTCAGCCCCGTTCCCACGCTGAATATGCTGAACGCCGCCCACAGGTCGCCCACCTCTGCGCCCAGCGGCCCCAGCAGTCCGGCCTCCACGGACAGCCCCATGCCACCGGCAATCACCAGTAAAATTAAAATAATGTGCATAACGCTTTTTCTCCTTTTTCCAGGCGGAGAAGATTACGTCTGAACATCATTGAGAAAAATGCCATAATGCAGGAAACACCTTTGCAGGAAATGCATTAATGATGGATGCCGGACATATCAGCATTCGCGCGCTGCTGATCTTTATCGACGTATATGAAACGCAGAATTTTTCCGTGGTGGCGAGGCGGGAAGGGATTTCTGCGTCGCAGGTTTCCCGCGTGATCCACCAGCTTGAGGACGCCCTCGGGCAACAGCTTTTCTACCGCAATACGCGGGCGATTATGCCCACAGAGAGCGGGCATCTTTTTGTGCGCTATGCCCGGGCGATGGCCGGGAATATGGAGGACGCGCGACGCGAGCTGGATGAACGCGCCCGCGAGCCGTCGGGCACGCTGCGTATCAATGGCCCGGTCTTTTTCGGACAGAGGCACATCGCGCCGGGCCTGCCGGGGCTTCTGGCGCGTTACCCTCGTCTCTCCATTGAACTGACCCTTACCGACGATTTTATCGATCCGCACCGTGACGCCGCGGACGTTATCTTTCGCATCGGCGCGCTGACGGACTCCTCGTTTCACGCCCGGGTGTTCGGTCAGCAGTTCTACCATCTGGCGGCCTCGCCGGACTATCTGCAAAAACATGGCGCACCCGAGGGGCCAGACGATCTCAGCCATCACCACTGTCTGGTTTACCGCGGTTCGTCCGGGCCTAACCGCTGGCTGATCCGGCAGCCGGGCGAGGCGTGGGTTCACTATCCCATCGTACCGCTGATGACCTCCAATAATGCGGAAACGCTCCTGATTGCGGCGCTGGGCGGCATGGGCGTTGTGCTTTTCCCGGACTGGATGGTGAGCGAACGGCTCAAAAGCGGTGAGCTGGTGGCGCTGCTGCCGGAAATGGAGTGTTCAATTAATACGGAGCCACTGACGATTGCGGCGATTTACCCGAACGCGCGTCATCCGCCCCTGAACGTCAGGGCGGTGATTGATTACTATATTGAGCGATTCGGTACGCCGCTGTACTGGCAAACCTGAAGGTTAGCGGGCAAGCTCGCGACGGATAATGTCAGCCCCGGCGCTTAACGCCTTCAGCTTACCGTTGGCGACCTGGCGGGAAAGGGGAGCCATACCGCAGTTGGTGGACGGATAGAGCTTGTCTGCATCAACAAACTGCAACGCCTTGCGCAGCGTATCGGCCACCTCTTCCGGCGTTTCGATGGTCTGGGTGGCGACGTCAATTGCCCCGACCATCACTTTTTTACCGCGGATAAGCTCCAGCAGATCCATCGGCACGCGCGAGTTGTGGCACTCCAGCGAGATGATATCGATCGTCGAGGTCTGCAACTTTGGAAATGCCTCTTCATACTGGCGCCATTCGGAGCCGAGCGTCTTTTTCCAGTCCGTATTGGCTTTGATGCCGTACCCGTAACAGATATGTACCGCGGTTTCGCATTTCAGCCCTTCAATGGCGCGCTCCAGCGCGGCGATACCCCAGTCATTCACCTCGTCGAAAAAGACGTTAAAGGCAGGTTCGTCGAACTGAATAATGTCCACGCCAGCCGCTTCCAGCTCGCGGGCCTCCTGATTGAGAATTTTAGCGAACTCCCAGGCCAGCTTTTCGCGGCTTTTATAGTGGGCATCGTATAGCGTGTCGATCATGGTCATCGGGCCGGGCAGCGCCCACTTGATCGGCTTGTCCGTCAGCTGGCGCAGGTATTTCGCGTCGTCAACAAACACCGGTTTCTGGCGCGTCACCGCGTCTACCACGGTCGGCACGCTCGCATCGTAGCGGTTACGGATGCGCACCGTCTGGCGGTTCTCAAAATCCACGCCGCTGAGATGTTCAATAAAGGTGGTGACGAAATGCTGGCGGGTTTGTTCCCCGTCGCTGACGATATCAATCCCGGCGCGGATCTGTTCATCCAGAGACAACCGCAGCGCATCCTGTTTCCCTGCCAGTAATTCCTCGTCCTGGAGTTTCCACGGCGACCAGAGCGTTTCCGGCTGCGCAAGCCAGGTGGGTTTCGGCAGGCTGCCAGCCGTTGATGTCGGGAGCAATGTTTTCATAAAAGAACCTTTTATCCGTATTAAATTAAAGCGTGAAGTGTTGAGACCACTGCTCAAGAAGGGTTTTATAGGGTTTGATAAACCGCTCTTCGGTATATTTACCCTGTTCAATGGCCAGCCGGCTGCGCTCTTCACGGTCATAGACGATTTTGGTTAATGAGTGATCTTGCTGATTCAGGTCGGGCTGATAGCACTGTCCCGCAGCGGAATTGGCGTTATAAATTTCCGGGCGATAGATCTTCTGGAACGTCTCCATGGTGCTGATGGTGCCGATCAGTTCCAGATTGGTGTAATCACGCAGTAAATCGCCGGTGAAGAAGAAGGCAAAAGGCGCGACGCTGTTTTCCGGCATGAAATAGCGAACCTTAAGGCCCATCTTCGCGAAGTACTGTTCCGTTAGCGACTCGCCGTCCGGCTGGTACTCATAGCCCAGCACCGGGTGGTGGTTACCGGTACGACGATAGGTGTCTTTGCTGGAGACGCTCAGGCAGATCACCGGCGCTTTTTTAAAGTTCGCCTGATATTCCGCAGAATGAACGAAGCTTTTAAAAATATTGCCGTGCAGCTCGCCAAAATTCTCGGGGAGGGAAAAACGGGCCCGATCTTTATTGTGTTCCAGCAGCAGGACGCTGAAATCATAGTCACGAACATACGATGAGAAGTTATTTCCGACGATGCCTTCGATGCGCTCGTGGGTTTTTTTATCCACGATTGTCGTTTGCAGAATTTCGATGGCCGGGAAAGTAAAATCGCCGCCGATGTTCATATCAACTGAAATAATCTCCAGCTCGACGGCATAGCGGTCAGCTTTCGGGTTATCCCAGCTCGCCAGCGCGTTAAAGCGGTTGTTGATCATCACCAGCGTATTGCGCAGGTTCTCCTGACGCTTCTCGCCACGCGCCAGGTTGGCGAAGTTGGTGGTGGTACGCGTATTTTCTGACGGGTTATAATTTTCATCAAAGCAACTGCGCTTAAGGGTAAATGTGAAAGCCTGACTCATTTGGTTATGCATCCTAAGTTCATGTTGCCGAAACGTTATCAATGCATAATTTATGCCTGAGCCTCTGGCGCAGGGGAAGTGACTTAATTTCACTGCGTCATGAGGGTTCTTCATGAACTGCGCGATTCAGGTATAATCCCCCGACATTTCCAACCGGTTTAAACGATCATGACAAAACTCACCCTGCAAGAGCAGATGCTGAAAGCGGGCTTAGTCAGCAGTAAAAAGATGGCGAAGGTTCAGCGCACGGCGAAAAAATCCCGCGTCCAGGCTCGCGAGGCGAGAGAGGCTGTTGAAGAGAACAAGAAAGCCCAGCTGGAGCGTGATAAGCAGCTGAGCGAACAGCAAAAACAGGCGGTGCTGGCAAAAGAGTTCAGGGCGCAGGTGAAGCAGCTGATTGAGATGAACCGCATCACCGTGGCGAAGGGCAACATTACATTCAACTTTACCGACGGCAACCTGATCAAAAAAATCGAGGTCGATAAGCAGACGCAAACCCAGCTGATCAACGGTCGTCTGGCGATTGCCCGACTGGTGATTAATGCGAAGGGCGACTGTGATTACGCGATTATCCCGGCGGTGGTGGCGGATAAAATTGCCCAGCGCGATGCGGACAGCATTGTGCTAAACAGCGCCCTGAGTCAGGAAGAGCAGGACGAAGACGATCCGTACGCAGACTTCAAAATCCCTGACGATTTAATGTGGTAATCCCCGCTCAGAACGGTGCGGCGTGACGGGCGTTTATCGTCTCGCCGCTCAGCGGATGAATAAAATTCAGAGCGCTGGCATGCAGCATCAGCCGGGGCGTATCTTCCGCGTCCGGCCATTCCAGACCACCATACAGATCGCACCCCAGAATAGGGTGGCCTAACTGCTGGCAGTGAATGCGCAGCTGGTGGGTGCGCCCGGTCTCCGGGGTAAGCTCAACCCGCGTCAGCGGCATTGTCGTATCCTGGTAAATACGTTCCACCACCCGATAGCGGGAGCGAGCGGGCTTACCGGTGCGGGCACAGATCGTCATCAGCGGAAACAGCGCCGGATCTTTGGCAATTGGCGCATCCACGGTCCCTTCGTCCTGTTCCACATGTCCGCACAGCAGGGCGGTGTAAACCTTGTTCACGGCGCGCTGACTGAACTGGTGGCAAAGCGCGGCGTTGATCGCTTTGTTACGCGCAATGACCATCAGACCCGAAGTGCCAAAATCAAGACGATGCACCAGCGTGCAGCCGGGAAAGGTTTGAACCAGACGGTGGTGGACGGAATCGCGGTTTTGCGGATTTTTCCCCGACAGGCTGAGCAGACCGGAAGGTTTGTTGATCAGCAGCAGATGCTCGTCCTGCCAGAGGATCTCAATGTCGTCGTGACAGGGTGGTGCAATAAACGTATCGATAATGACAGACATCAGGCCGCCGGGCTGGAGAGTGGGTGCGGATGATAACGAAATACGGGGGAAAAGAAAAACCCTCCCACCGGGCGGTGAGAGGGGGAAAACTTAGGCAGCGACCAGGCTGTCGATAGCGGCTTTCGCGTCGGTCTGCGCTTTGGTGGCCACTTCCGGGCCGTAAGCGATACCTTCAGCGAACACAAAGTTCACGTCGGTAATGCCGATGAAGCCCAGGAACAGCGTCATGTACGGTGCGACCAGGTCGGTAGGGGTATCTTTGTGAATACCGCCGCGGCTGGTCAGGACGATAGCGCGTTTACCTTTCACCAGACCTTCCGGGCCGTTCTCGGTGTAACGGAAGGTTACACCAGCGCGCGCCACCAGGTCGAAGTAGTTCTTCAGCTGGGTAGGAATGTTGAAGTTGTACATTGGGGCGTTGATCACGATAACGTCGTGCGCCTGCAACTCAGCAATCAGCTCGTCGGAGAGCGCCAGGGCTTCCTGCTGACGTGGGGTAAGAGGCGCATCGCTCGGACGCAGCGCGCCAACCAGCTCGCCGTCCAGAACAGGAATTGGGTTTGCCGCCAGGTCACGCACGGTGATTTCATCCGCGCTGTGCTGTTCACGCCACTGTTCAACGAAATAGTCAGACAGCTGACCAGACTGTGAATACCCTGCCAGAATACTGGATTTCAACACTAATACTTTGCTCATGGGAAATTCCTGTTTTGTATTTGATTGAGGGGGTTGCCCCGTTGCTTGTTGACACTTTATTCACAATCCTGCCACAGGGATAGCGCAATATATCGAAGCCTATGTTCGAATTTTTTGAATAAGGCGCGAAAAGCGCTGATGTGGTACTCTATAGCAATCATTAAAAAGAGATTTTATCCGGCAGTGCACTGCCCGTTAACGCTATGACAGAACACCAAAAATTGACCTTCCCGATGCTGATGCAAAAGCTTGATTCGCTGATGCTGCGCGATAAACAGCGGTTTGCGCGCCGTCTGCACGGCGTGAAGAAGGTTAAAAATCCTGATGCACAACAGGCCATTTACCAGGAGATGGCCAACGAGATTGAACAGGCGGCAGGGAAAGTTGTGCTGCGTGAAGCCGCACGTCCGGAGATTACCTATCCGGAAAATCTGCCCGTCAGCCAGAAGAAACAGGACATTCTTGAGGCCGTACGCGACCATCAGGTGGTGATCGTCGCGGGGGAAACCGGTTCAGGTAAAACCACCCAGCTGCCGAAAATCTGCATGGAGCTGGGCCGCGGGGTGAAAGGGCTGATCGGTCACACCCAGCCGCGTCGTCTGGCGGCGCGCACCGTGGCGAACCGTATTGCGGAAGAGCTGCAAACGGAGCCGGGCGGCTGCATCGGCTACAAGGTGCGATTCAGCGATCACGTCAGCGATAACACCATGGTTAAGCTGATGACCGACGGTATCCTGCTGGCGGAAATCCAGCAGGATCGTCTGCTGATGCAGTACGACACCATCATCATTGATGAAGCGCACGAGCGCAGCATGAACATCGATTTCCTGCTCGGCTACCTGAAAGAGCTGCTGCCCCGGCGTCCGGATCTGAAAATCATCATCACCTCCGCGACCATCGACCCCGAGCGCTTCTCAAAACATTTCAACAATGCGCCGATCATTGAAGTCTCAGGCCGCACCTACCCGGTTGAAGTGCGCTATCGCCCGATTGTGGAAGAGGCGGACGATACCGAGCGCGACCAGCTTCAGGCCATCTTTGATGCCGTCGACGAGCTGGGCAACGAGAGTTCTGGCGACATTCTGATCTTCATGAGCGGCGAGCGCGAGATCCGTGATACCGCCGATGCGCTCAGCAAACGCGATCTGCGCCATACTGAGATCCTGCCGCTGTACGCGCGCCTGTCGAACAGCGAGCAGAACCGCGTGTTCCAGCCCCATAGCGGACGCCGCATCGTGCTGGCGACTAACGTGGCCGAAACCTCGCTGACCGTACCGGGTATTAAATACGTGATCGACCCGGGTACGGCGCGCATCAGCCGCTACAGCTACCGAACCAAAGTTCAGCGCCTGCCGATTGAGCCGATTTCGCAGGCGTCGGCTAATCAGCGTAAGGGTCGCTGCGGCCGCGTGTCGGAAGGGATCTGTATTCGTCTCTATTCGGAAGACGATTTCCTGTCGCGCCCGGAGTTTACCGATCCGGAGATCCTGCGGACCAACCTGGCATCCGTTATCCTGCAAATGACCGCGCTGGGGCTGGGCGATATCGCCGCCTTCCCGTTTGTGGAAGCGCCGGATAAGCGCAATATTCAGGACGGGGTGCGGCTGCTGGAAGAGCTGGGGGCCATCACCACCGACGAACAGGCGACGGCCTACAAGCTAACGCCATTGGGTCGCCAGCTTAGCCAGTTGCCGGTCGACCCGCGTCTGGCGCGCATGGTGCTGGAGGCGCAAAAACACGGCTGCGTGCGCGAGGCGATGATCATTACCTCGGCGCTCTCCATTCAGGATCCGCGCGAGCGTCCAATGGACAAGCAGCAGGCGTCGGATGAAAAACACCGTCGCTTCCACGATAAAGAGTCCGATTTCCTCGCCTTTGTGAACCTGTGGAACTACCTTGGCGAGCAGCAAAAAGCGCTCTCGTCGAACCAGTTCCGCCGTCAGTGCCGGGTGGATTTCCTCAACTACCTGCGCGTACGCGAGTGGCAGGATATCTACACCCAGCTGCGCCAGGTGGTGAAAGAGCTGGGCATCCCGGTAAACAGTGAACCGGCGGAGTACCGCGAAATTCATATCGCCCTGTTGACCGGCCTGCTGTCTCATATCGGGATGAAGGATGCGGATAAGCAGGAATATACCGGCGCACGCAACGCGCGTTTCTCCATCTTCCCGGGCTCCGGTTTGTTTAAGAAGCCGCCGAAGTGGACCATGGTCGCCGAGCTGGTGGAAACCAGCCGTCTGTGGGGGCGTATTGCCGCGCGTATCGATCCGGAGTGGGTTGAGCCGGTGGCGCAGCACCTGCTGAAACGCTCATACAGCGAGCCGCACTGGGAGCGCGGGCAGGGCGCGGTGATGGCGACGGAAAAAGTCACCGTCTATGGCCTGCCGGTGGTCGGTGCGCGGAAGGTTAACTACAGCCAGATCGATCCGGCGTTGAGTCGCGAGCTGTTTATCCGCCACGCGCTGGTGGAAGGCGACTGGCAGACGCGTCATGCCTTCTTCCGCGAAAACCTGAAGCTGCGCGCCGAGGTGGAAGAGCTTGAGCACAAGTCTCGCCGTCGCGACATTCTGGTGGACGACGAGACGCTGTTTGAGTTTTACGATCAGCGCATCAGTCACGATGTGATCTCGGCGCGCCATTTCGACAGCTGGTGGAAGAAAGCCAGCAAAGAGACCCCGGACCTGCTCAACTTTGAAAAGAGCATGCTGATCAAAGAGGGCGCGGAGTCGGTCAGCAAGCTCGATTACCCGAACTTCTGGCATCAGGGCAACCTCAAGCTGCGTCTGACCTATCAGTTTGAGCCGGGCGCGGATGCCGATGGTGTGACGGTACACATTCCGCTGCCGCTGTTAAACCAGGTGGAAGAGAGCGGGTTTGAGTGGCAAATTCCCGGCCTGCGCCGTGAGCTGGTCATAGCATTAATCAAATCCCTGCCTAAACCGGTGCGGCGTAACTTTGTGCCGGCGCCGAACTACGCCGAAGCGTTTTTAGGCCGCGTCACGCCGCTGGAGCTGCCGCTGCTGGACGCGCTGGAGCGTGAGTTCCGCCGCATGACCGGGACCACCATCGACCGCGACGACTGGAACTGGGATCAGGTGCCCGATCACCTGAAAATCACATTCCGCGTGGTGGACGATAAAAACAAAAAGCTGCTCGAAGGCCGTTCTCTGACGGAGCTGAAAGAGGCGCTGAAAGGTAAAGTCCAGGAGACGCTCTCTGCGGTGGCCGATGACGGCATTGAGCAGAGCGGGCTGCACATCTGGAGCTTTGGTCAGCTTCCGGAAAGCTACGAGCAGAAGCGCGGGAACTATAAGGTGAAAGCCTGGCCCGCGCTGGTGGATGAGCGCGACAGCGTGGCGATTAAGCTCTTTGACAATCAGCAGGAGCAACAGCAGATGATGTGGCGCGGGCTGCGTCGACTGCTTCTGCTTAACATCCCGTCGCCGATTAAGTATCTGCACGAGAAGCTGCCGAACAAAGCCAAGCTGGGGCTCTACTTTAACCCGTACGGTAAGGTGCTGGATCTGATCGACGACTGCATCTCCTGCGGTGTGGATAAGCTGATCCACGAGGCGGGCGGTCCGGTCTGGACGGAAGAGGGCTTTGCTCAGCTTCATGAAAAGGTGCGCGCGGAGCTGAACGACACCGTGGTGGAGATTGCCAGACAGGTTGAGCAGATCCTTACCGCCGTGTTCAATATCAACAAGCGCCTGAAGGGGCGGGTGGATATGACCATGGCCCTGGGGCTGTCGGACGTCAAGGCGCAGATGGCGGGGCTGGTGTATCGCGGCTTTGTCACCGGCAACGGCTTTAAGCGTCTGGGCGATACGCTGCGTTATTTGCAGGCGATTGAGAAGCGTCTGGAGAAAATGGCGGTCGATCCGCATCGCGATCGTGCGCAGATGCTGAAAGTCGAAAACGTGCAGCAGGCGTGGCAGCAGTGGCTCAACAAACTGCCGCCGGCGCGTCGCGATGACGACGACGTGCGGGAGATCCGCTGGATGATCGAGGAGCTGCGCGTCAGCTTCTTCGCTCAGCAGCTGGGAACGCCGTATCCCATTTCGGATAAGCGTATCTTGCAGGCGATGGAGCAGATTCAATAATGATTTTTTTATATGTATTAGGAGAGAAGTTATGCTTTCAAAATTAAAACTGGAGAATTTTAAATCCTTTTGTTCCATGCAAGAGATAGAATTCGCACCTATAACACTGATTTTTGGCAAAATTCTTCTGGGAAAAGCTCCATAATACAAGCTATTCTTGGTTTAAAACAATCATTAGCTAATGCCTCAGGAACTGCTAATTTTGTTTCTTGCGGTAAAAATGTTGATTTAGGCGGTTTTTTAGCTGTAGTTAATGGCCATGACTCATCAAAGAAAATGAGACTTTCATTTTCATTTTCCATTGGTTTAACTGCTGAACAATATAAGGATGAATTTTCCGAAAAGCCCATATTTGCAAGTTCTGACATTAGAACTATGGATCTAGTTTTCCAAAGTATTAATGTTTCTGAAAAAGTAGATAATGTCTTGAGTGAGTGCAGATATACAGTTGCGACTCCAAATTCAAAACAATCAAAATTATATATAAACTTAGCTAAGGGTGCTAGTGGTTATACAAAATCATCTGACTGGAGTTATTATGCTGACGATAAGACAATAAACTCATTCTATGGGTATTTTGAACGTAAGAACAGTAGGATTTATGCTGAAGCAACAGATGATATAAACAAATGGATCTATGAATCGCTATCAAGTGGTGTATATAAGGTAAGAAAAGATCTGTCACTTCCTTTATTGCTTGCAAGCGAGTTCATGACAAATATTCCAAATGAAACATTGCAGTCTATTAGTGAAGAAATAAAATATGAGTTTTCAAAAGTAAAATATCTGGGCCCACTGAGAACGCATCCTAAACGTTTTTATTCTACAGCAAAGGATTCTATCTCAGAAACTAAAGGTGAAACAAATCTTGGCGGTGAGATTTATGAATCTGGCCCTGAGACAGTGGAAAAACTAAATGATTGGTTATGTAATTTTGAAATACCTTATATAATAAATGTTTCAAATTTGGGTGATTATACTACAGGACACGTTGTATCGCTTACGTTGCAAGATACCAGAACAAACACAATAGTTACACCTGTGGATGTTGGTTTTGGAATTGGTCAAGTGATGCCTATTATTACTGAGGCAGTAGTTTCAAAAAATACAACAATATGTGTTGAACAACCAGAAATACATTTGCATCCAAAACTTCAGGCACATCTTGCCGATCTTTTTATTGATTCTGTAAATGCGAAGAAAAATAACAACCAGTGGATCATTGAAACTCATAGTGAGGCTTTGATGCTTCGGATTCAAAAAAGAATAAGGCAAGAAAGAATAAATAAAAGTCTAGTGAAAGTGTATTATGTTATATCTGATACTGAAGGTTCTAAAATTATTGATTTACCATTGGATGATGAGGGGGACTTTACTGAGCTCTGGCCTGAGGGTTTTTTTGAAGAGCGTCTAAATGATTTGTTTGGAGGTTGAAATGATTGTTGACTTTCATTTCGATGAGGATTTTTTAGGTTGTGATGATCTTACATCAAATGGCTCAAATTTAGTAAATACAGTATTATTGAAATTTTGGTTCGAAAGAGGATGCTTAGTATATCCATCAGCATATTTAGAAAATTATAAAGAATGGATAGAATTTGTCCCAGTAAAATATAGGGAGCGCTGGCTAGCAGCTTTAAGTACGAACCTTACTAACAACATGATAACTGGATACCAAAGGATAAATGATTATCCATCTTTGATAGGCTTGAAAACACAGTGTGAACAATTTGGTGTTGATTTGGTTTTAGTTCCTCAATGCTTTAATAATCTAGGTATTAATGATGACTGCCCCAATATTTCCAATGGGTTTGATTTATGCAAGATCGATAGTTTTTTAGAATCGCCTTCAGTAACTAATAGTTTTACTTTATCCCAGCAGGGGATCTTCCCAGGTGATGATATAGATTTAATTTGGAAACGCCAATTTAGCAAGCTTGCCAAGCACTCGAAAGTTATTACTATAATAGATCGTTACTTCGGGGTAAATATTTGCGAGGATATTAACAAAAGGAAAACCACTCTTGAAAAGATAGTTTCGTTACTAAATGATGAAAATAAAAAATATAGCATTACGATATTTACTGTTGGAGATGTTATCGATTCAGTTATGCATACTGAACTTGTAAATTATATGAGGCGTTTTGTCGAAAAGCCTAACGTAAAAAAGATCCTAGCAACAATAAAAATTTGTTCTTGTCCAGATACTGTATTCAGAGACCATGCGCATGAACGTTTCATTAGTTTTGATAATTTTGTAGTAACCATAGACAAGGGTACGGAAATATTTAGAGATTTCCCATTGGTTGCAACGAATATAAGCATAAATCGAAAGGTTCCAGATTCAAATTTTAGCCATGCATTGAAACATCTTCAGGCAAAGAGACTTTGGAGTTATTGATTTTTAATAAAATAAATTCATTAATGATTTTATTAAATAATTGTGTGGGGGGGGGAATTCCATCCTCCGCCCAGCGCTTTATACAAATCAATCTGCGCCAGCAGCAGGTTGTTTTTCACCTGTACCACGCTGGTCTGCACCGAGAACAGCGTGCGCTGCGCATCGAGCACATCCAGGTAAGAAGAGTACCCATTGCGGTAGCGGTTTTGCGCAATCCGCAGCGTCTCCTGCGCGACCGTCTGCTGTGCCAGCAGCTCGGTAAGCTGTTCCTGATAGCGGGTGATGGCATCAAGGCTGTCATTCACCTCAGCAAACGCGTTACGCACGGTTTTTTCGTAGCTATACAGCGCCTGATTCCGCTGGGACTGGGAGATATCTACCTGAGCATTCAGCGCCTGACGGTTCAGCAGCGGCGCAAGAATACTGCCGCCCACGCTCCAGAGCTGGAGGGGGTTATCCAGCAATCCCGACAGCGTGCGATCCTGCACCGATCCCGTGGCCGTGAGGTTGATCGACGGCAGCAGGCTGGCGCGCGATGCCGCCAGCGTCGCGTCCGCCGCAATCAGCTGACGTTCAGCCTGGACGATATCCGGGCGCCGGTTCAGTAGCGTCGACGGCAGCTGGGAGGGCAGTTTCAGCGGCGTCAGGGCATCAAAGCTTTCACCGCGCGCAACGTCACCCGGGTTGCTGCCCAGCAGCAGGCTAAGCGCATTTTCCTGCTGCGCAATCTGGTGCTGAAGCAGTGGAACCTGGGCGCGGGTGGCGCGCAGCTCAGAATCCGATTGCATCAGCTCAAGGCGAGAGCTGTATCCCGTCTCAAACTGTCGTTTGGCGAGGTTGAACGCCTCTTCACGCGACTTCAACGTGGACCGGGTAACGCGGAGCTGTTCGTCCAGCGACAGCAGGGTGACGTACCCGGAGGCCACCGAGGATGCGACGGTAAGATCAGCCGCCGCGGCCGCCGCCTTTTGTGCCTCCAGCGACGCTTCAGCGGCACGGGAGGTGCTGCGGTTGACGCCCCAGATATCCACGTCGTAGCTGGCGGTCAGGCTGCCTTTGTACAACGTACTGTATACCGGAAGCCCCGTGACGGCGGACTGCGAACGCGCGCGCGTCCCGGTCACGCCCGCGTCAAGCGACGGGAACAGGCTGCCGTCGGCGGCGTACACCCGGGCCTGGTACTCGTTAATCCGCTCGCGGGCAATCAGCACGTCGCTGTTATTCTTCAGCGCCTGATCCACATAGCGATTCAGATTGCTGTCGTGAAAATTTCGCCACCAGAGCTGCTCTGTCGGGCTGGCTGGCCCCGACGTCGCGCGCCACTGGGCCGGTATGTGCAGGGACGATTTGGCGGGCTCAACGTCTACCGACTGGCATCCCGCCAGGAAAGCCATTATCAGCAGGCCAGCTATCGGGCGAAGCGTCATTGTTTCGCCTCCCGCGTGTCGATGGTCACCTGCACCGACATGCCAGGACGCAGCAACCGGTACGCCTCCGGCTCACCGAGTACCTCAATGCGTACCGGGATGCGCTGGGCGATTTTAACAAAGTTGCCCGTGGCGTTATCCGGGGTGATAGCGCTGAACTCGACCCCTGTGGCCGGGGATATGCTCTCCACGCGCCCCTGATAGGCTTTATCGTTTAAGGCATCGACGGTGAATTTCACCGGCTGTCCGACGCGTAAATTCGCCAGCTGCGTCTCTTTGATGTTGGCGATCACCCAGTGCTGCGGAGGGACCAGCGTGGTAAGGTGCGTCCCGGCGGTGACGTACGCCCCCAGACGCACCGCAATCTGCCCGAGCTGACCGTCACGCGGCGCGACAATGCGGGTGTTTTGCAGATCGATCTGCGCCAGCTCCAGCGCGGCTTTCGCATTCTCAACGTCCGCTTCCAGCGAACCGCGATTGACGATGACCGTTTGTAAATCCTGACGCGACATCTCAAGCGTTGCTTTCGCCTGGTCGATATCAGCGCTCCCCTGGGCGGCACTGGCCAGCGCCGAATCGCGCTCGCGAATGGAGAGGGAGCCGTCCGCGGTTAGCTCTTTCACGCGTTTCAAATCCGCCTGGGTTTTCAGACTTTGGGCACGGGCGTTTTTCAGCGCCGCCTCGTTTTTGGCAATCACCGCTTCCGCGCTTTTGCGCTGTTGCAGGTTGTTATTCAGGGCTGCAATTTTCATTGCCAGTTGCGCCTCGCCCTGATGGACGCGCTGGCGATAGATGCGGTCATCTATCTGCAACAGCAGCTCGCCTTTTTTAACCTGCGCGAAATCCTGAACATGGACCTCGGTAATGTAGCCGTTTACCTGCGGACTGATGAATGTGGTCTGGCCGCGCACGTAGGCGTTATCGGTAAACTGGGCATGACGCGTAAACGGGGGCAGCTGCCAGGCATAAAGGATCACCAGTACCCCGACAATGCCGATAGCCGCGGCGGTGAAAATGGAAACGACGCGCACATTTTTGCGGGTGTTGGCCTGCTCTTTGGCGGCATCCTGCTGACTCATAACTTCTCCTGATAAATAGTCATTACTTGTTGCCAGTGGCGTTCTTAAGGGCCATACGGGCGGTGATGCGCAGGCGTAGCAAGCGCCATAAAATCCAGACCAGCGTGGCAGTGGCAATGCTCGCCGTCAGGAGATAAGTATCGTTGTAAGCCAGAATGTTTGCCTCAAGCGCCGTCACCGTCTGGAGCTGGGTAATGGCCTGAGTTCCCAGCAGGGAACTGTCGCCAATCAGGCTTTTGTACATCTGGGTGTAAAGCTGTATGCGTTCGTTCACCAGCGGGTTAAGGGTGGTGAGCTGGTCAGCCAGCAGGCTGGAATGGTACTTCTCGCGCCAGGTCTGGAAGGTGCCGAGGATGGCGGACCCCAGCAGGCCCCCAAGGTTCTGACTCATGCCAAACATCACGGAAAAGCTGACCAGATTGCGCGGATCGGCGATCACCCCGCCAATGGCGGCCAGCATCGCAGGCGCAAGGAAGAACGCGCTGCCGAAGCCCAGCAGGAACTGGCTGAATATAAGCTGATCCGGCCGGGTCAGGTTGTTGGACTGGCTGTCCAGCAGCGAGGCAACGATCATCAGCGCCAGCGAGGTGATAATCGGCCAGGCCAGTTTAGTGGGCTTAATCGTCAGACAGCTGGTGACGATACCGCAGACGATCCCGGCGAAAATAGCCCACGCCAGATGGGTCATCTGTTCATTCTGTAGGCCCACATATTGCAGCCAGCCGATGACGCCCGTGTTCTGCTCCGCCAGTACGATGCGGATCAGCAGCATAATCAGCCCCAGGCGTACGATGCTGCCGCTGGAGAGCCAACGGGTATTGAGTAGCGGGTTGCTGCGGTTATGTTCAAACACGATCGCGGAGACAATCAGCACCAGCGAGAGAGCCAGCGCCCAGCCGATCCACGGCGCTTCAAACCACCAGTCCAGACGCCCTAACGACAGAACCGCGCACAGCAGCGCCATGCCGGGCGCAAGCAAAAAGAAGGTGATGAAATCTTTCTTCTCGAAGACTTTACGCCGATCGCCCGGCGGCAGCTTGAGCACCATCACGCAGGCCAGGGAGATCAGGGCCAGACCCAGCTCGAAGAAGTACAGCCCGCGCCACTCGTCAAGCTGTAACAGCTCGGTGGAGAACAGCCGCGCCAGCGGGATCGCCAGCGACGACCCGGTTATGCCGATGGTCAGCGCCTTCAGCCGGTGCTTCGCGGGCCAGGCCTGTATCTGGTAATAAATGCCGAGCGAACTCAGCGCGGCGGCGACCATCCCGTGTGCCGCCCGTACCATCAGCGCCGAGCTGAGATCGTTCACAAACAGGTGGAAAAAGGTGACCAGCACATACAGCACCAGGAAGCCTTCCGTAAAGGCGCGCAAACCGTACTGCTGGCGAAACTTTACCAGCAGCAGGTTGATGGAGACGTTGGTCATGACATAGACGGCAGGCAACCAGGCGATTTCAGTCGACCAGGCGCCAAAGGTGCCTTGCAGATTTTGCAGATTGGCGGTGACGACCGCGTTACCCAGCGCCCCGGTCAGACACACCAGCAGGCCGACCACGCCATAGGCGATCCGTTTCGACGTCGGATGTTCCGGGGTGGAAGGGGAACCCAGCAGGGCGGGTTTCTCGTGTGGCTGCCACTCGCGAGGAGCATAAGGGTCGCGTTGGGGCAGGCGCATAGCGTGGTTTACCTTTCTAAAAGTTGAATTGTGAGCGGGCTAATGATTCTAAGGCTGACGCAAATCATAATTCAAGTGAATACGATTTTCTCATGTTAATCAAATGTGAGTGCTTTTTGAGAACGTTCCGGCCCTCTTTTTTCAGCATTCATGCCATAGCATGACGCGCAGAAAGGGGGATAATCGAAGGCTCTGTATGTTGTAAGGAGGTAACGATGACAATGGCACTTTTCCCCTGTCTGCCTGGCATAACCCTCGACGCCGTGAATACCGTTGGGGCGTGGCTTGCTCAGGACGACTATCAGGACAACCAGCCCGTTGATCTGGTGATTCTGGCGGGTAACGCGGTGATCCCCGCGATTGATGCTGCCTGTAAAATCGCGGCTGAACAGGGTGTTCCTCTGATCATCAGCGGCGGGATCGGTCACTCGACGACCTTCCTCTACGCCGCGATTGCGAAACACCCCCGCTATAACAGGATACCCACCACCGGGCGTGCTGAGGCGGCTATTCTGGCCGACATCGCCCGTGAATTCTGGAACATTCCGGCCGAGCATCTTCACGTTGAGGATCAGTCGACCAACTGTGGCGAAAACGCCCGCTTCAGCCGGGCGTTGATGAAACAAGCCGGACTGAACGCCGCCCGGGTGCTGGTGGTGCAGGACCCGACGATGCAGCGTCGCACAATGGCTACGTTCGCCCGCGTATGCCGTGACGAGGCCGCATCGCCCGCATGGGTGAGTCATCCCGGCCTGACGCCCGTGCTGCAAAACAGCGAGGACGGTCTGGTGTTCAGCGGCCCGGTCGAGGGGTTATGGCCGGTAGAGCGCTACTTGTCGCTGGTGCTGGGTGAATTTCCGCGACTCAGGGACGACATCAACGGCTACGGTCCGGCGGGACGTGATTTCATTGCCCATGTCGATATCCCTGCAGAAGTGGACGCCGCGTGGCAGATCTTGCGAAACGACGTCATTCTCACCGACGCGCTGGTGAGCCGTTCCCTGCTGTAATACTCTGCCCGTTTGCGCCATCTTTTACGCAAACGGGCATCCTGTGTTGCCGATTTGTGATTTTGGAAACGGGCTGACCCGTTTCTTTTATGAGATATCTCACAAAAACAGACCCATAGAGTAGGCAATTGCCCCGGTAATTATAGTTTTTAACATTAAGTTTACTTGTTAAAAACAGTGTGATTACAGGAGCAGGTTATGACAGTACCCGTACAACATCCTATGTATATTGATGGACAGTTTGTTGCCTGGCAGGGTGATGCATGGATTGACGTGATCAATCCGGCCACGGAAGAGGTCATTTCCCGTATTCCCGACGGCAGCGCCGAGGACGCCCGCAAGGCCATTGACGCGGCAGAGCGCGCGCAGGCTGGCTGGGAGGCGCTGCCTGCCATTGAACGCGCCAGCTGGCTACGCAAAATTTCCGCCGGGATCCGCGAGCGCGTCAGTGAAATCAGCGCGCTGATTGTGGCCGAAGGCGGCAAGATCCAGCAGCTGGCGGAAGTGGAAGTGAACTTTACCGCTGACTATATCGACTATATGGCCGAGTGGGCGCGCCGCTATGAAGGGGAAATCATTCAGAGCGACCGTCCGGGTGAAAATATTCTGGTGTTTAAGCGCGCCCTTGGCGTCACCACCGGCATTCTGCCGTGGAACTTTCCCTTCTTCCTGATTGCCCGTAAGCTCGCACCCGCGCTGATCACCGGCAACACCATCGTTATCAAACCGAGCGAATTTACCCCAAACAACGCTATTGCGTTTGCCAAAATCGTCGATGAGATTGGCCTGCCGAAAGGCGTCTTTAACCTGGTGCTGGGACGGGGTGAAACCGTCGGACAGGAGCTGGCCGGGAACCCGAAAGTGGCGATGGTCAGCATGACCGGCAGCGTCGGGGCGGGCGAGAAGATCATGGCTGCGGCGGCGAAAAACATCACCAAAGTGGGGCTGGAGCTGGGCGGTAAAGCCCCGGCCATCGTGATGGACGATGCCGACCTCGAGCTGGCCGTGAAGGCCATTGTAGATTCACGCGTCATCAATACCGGACAGGTGTGTAACTGCGCGGAACGTGTCTATGTCCAGAAGGGGATCTACGACCGCTTTGTGAATCGTCTGGGCGAGGCAATGAAAGCCGTCCAGTTTGGCAATCCGGCTGAGCGAACGGATATTGCCATGGGGCCGCTGATCAACGCCGCCGCGCTGGAGCGCGTGGAGCAGAAGGTGGCCCGCGCGGTGCAGGAGGGGGCTAAAGTGGTCCTTGGCGGTAAAGCGGCAGAAGGTAAAGGGTATTTTTATCCCCCAACGCTGCTACTGGACGTGCGTCAGGATATGGCCATCATGCACGAAGAGACCTTTGGCCCGGTGCTGCCGGTGGTGGCTTTCGACACCCTGGAAGAGGCGCTGAAAATGGCCAACGACAGCGACTATGGTTTAACCTCGTCTGTTTATACGCAGGACCTGAACGTCGCGATGAAAGCCATTAAGGGGCTTAAGTTCGGCGAGACCTACATTAACCGTGAAAACTTTGAAGCGATGCAGGGCTTCCATGCGGGCTGGCGGAAATCCGGTATCGGCGGGGCGGATGGTAAACACGGTCTGAATGAGTATTTGCAGACGCAGGTGGTCTATTTGCAGTCGTGATCAGGCGCCCCCTCCATGCGAGGGGGTTCACATTTTCCGAAAAGGTGGTTATGTTGGCGCGATAATGGTTATTTATCGGGAAACAACATGCGCACAAAATATACGGGGCTGCAAATCAGCATCCACTGGCTGGTTTTTCTGTTAGTCATTATGGCCTATTGCGCCATGGAGTTCAGAGGGTGGTTCCCGCGAACCGATCGTCCGCTTATTAATATGATCCACGTTTCCTGCGGGATCAGCATCCTGGTGCTGATGGTGGCGCGCCTGCTTATCCGCCTTAAATTCCCGGCTCCGCCCATTCAACCGAAACCAAAAGCGATGATCACCGGGCTGTCCCATCTCGGGCATCTGGTTATCTACCTGCTGTTCATTGCGCTGCCGCTTATCGGCATGGTGATGATGTATAACCGGGGAAATGACTGGTTTGCGTTTGGCCTGACGATGCCGCATGCGGCGGAGGGGAATTTTGACCTGGTGGATACGCTAAAGGAGTGGCACGTGACGCTGGCGAATCTGGGGTATTTCGTGATTGGTTTGCACGCCTTTGCCGCGCTGATGCATCACTACTTCTGGAAGGACAACACGCTGCTGCGCATGATGCCGAAAAAGCGTCAGTAACCGATAATGCCCTGCGAACCCGCAGGGCATTTTTTTTGCGGCTTATTGCAGTTGCGCGCGCTCCAGCGCCGTTAAGTCCAGTTTCTGAGTTGTACCCGTTTCCGACGATTTTACCGCCGCTTCCAGCACCGCCATCACCGCCAGGGCCTCCACCGGAGGGACCGGGTTGTCAATCTTGCCATTCAGGGCATCGCGCACGTTTATATAGTATTGTCGCTGATCGCCTTTTGGCGCAGGGATAGCGCTGGCTTCACCCTGGGCATTAAACAGCACCATAGCGTCGCTATCTTCACCCCAGCTTTCGCTACCCGGAATGACGCCTGCCAGCAGCTGGGCTTCCTGCTGATCGATGCGCGCTTTCACCACGCTGGCCTTGTCACCGTGGACGGTAAAGCGGGCAACGCCACCCGCCACCAGCATGCTGCAATGGAGGACCACTTTGTGTTCCGGATAGTTCAGCACCACGTGCGCCCAGTCGTTAATCTCCGCGCCGTCACGCAGGGTGGCGATGTTGCCCTGTACCGACTGCGGCAGACCAAAAAGCTGTAGCGTCTGGTCAATCATGTGCGGGCCTAAGTCGAACCACAGTCCGCTGCCGGGCACGTTTTGCTCTCTCCAGCGCACACGAACCTCCGGGCGGAAACGATCGATATGCGATTCAAAATGTTTCACCTTGCCGATACGGCCTTGCTCAATCACCTGCTTAATGCCGAGAAAATCGCTATCCCAGCGGCGGTTATGGAAGACCGAGAGCAGGCGCTGTTTTTCTTGCGCCAGCGCAATCAGATCTATCGCTTCCTGCATATCCAGCGTAAACGGCTTATCCACTACCACATGCTTGCCGGCATTGAGCGCCAGGGTGGCCAGCGGCGCATGGGTCGCGTTAGGGGAGGCGATAACCACCAGGTCGATATCCGGGTGCTGAATGGCCTCTTCCGGCGTGGCGACAACGAGGACGTCCGGCAGGTCGCGTTTCACTTTCTCTTCATCCCGGGATGAGACCACCGCCAGCTTCAGGCCGTCGACGGACTGGATTAGCGGGGCATGGAACGTCTTACCTACAAACCCATACCCGATCAGCGCAATATTCATTGTCTTCACTTTATTCATGACCTTCTCCACGTTAATGCGCGCAAACGGTAACCTGCAAGGCGCCAGGGTCCCCGAGCTCTGCCCAGGGACGATCTAAAAACAGTTGATGAATCTCGGTTAACCCAGACACCAGATACGGTTCGCACTGGTTGAGTTTCAGATGGTCGGCGACTACCCAGTGCGCCTGGCTTGCGGCCAGCATGGCACGCTTTACCTCGGCATCCGCCTCCTGACTGGCGCTCAATCCGAGTTCGGCATGGATGGCGCATGCGCCAAGAATGGCAATATCCGCCCGGTAGCGAGAGAGCAGGGAAAGGGTGGCGCTTCCGGCAAACAGGCGCTGTTTCTGATCCCACTTTCCACCGAGCAGGATCAGGTCGATACCTTCCCGATCGCTCAGCTGTTGGGCGATATCAAGAGAAGGGGTGATGATGGTCAGCGGCCCCTGAAGGAAAGAGGCAACGGCCAGCAGTGTGCTTCCGGCGTCCAGAAAAAGCGTCGAGCCCGCAGGAACGCATTGCGCTACCTGTTTACCCAGCCGCTGCTTGATTTCAGGCAGCAAGGTATTCCTGCTTACTCGGCTCATCGTCGAGAGATTCAGCGCGATGGCGCCGCCATGGTTTTTTTGCGCCAGCCCCTGTTTTTCCAGGTCGGTCAGATCGCGACGGATGGTGTCCGCCGAAACCTGCAATCGTTCTGCCAGCTCGGTGATGCTGGCCTGGCCTTGTTCAGTAATGATATCAAGTACATATTTCTGTCTGGCGGTTTTATGCATGGGCGCAGTATCCTGCAAAATGTCGCAATACTTCGCAGTTTACAGCATTTTGCAGGAAAGGGAATCGGGACAGGTGCGGGATGTTATCCAAAAACAGTTTGATGGTGTGATTATTGATATTGCATTAATCAGTCATCAAAAACATGTATGTATCTTTTAGGGATGTTGTTATCGCTATGTTTTGCTTAGAAATTTGGCTTAAGTTGCCAGATTATTAGCCCTAACCAGAATGTTTAGCTAATTTGTAATTATAAATTAGTGCATATATCTATTAGTTTTTATTTTTAAAGTAAAATAATCCAATTTTATTCGCTGGATTACTTAAATTGACATTTCTTTGAAAATCTTTGTGTCTGATTCGGGGTGAAATTAACGCAAAAATGTACACCAGGACATTTTAGAATTTTCTTTATATTACAGGGGGTTTATTTGTTTCATCTGAAAGGCCTTTTATAACGCTTTGTCCGGAAAACCCATCTTTTTTCTTATTTGTAACACCACATTAACATCGCGGGTATGGTTGCTCATATCACATTTTGTTATGCTGCGAATCAATAAATATTTAAGTAAATTCTTAAAAGAAAAATAGATTGAACGGCTCTCATCTCAATTGAAATGGGTTTGGGGAACTATTACCCGAATTAATCGAGAAGGAGTAAGGGATTTTTGGCGAATTATTTGTACCTCTTCCTGGGTATTTATTTGGCTATCACCTGGAGTCGGGGGATATTATGAAGATGAAATGCAATAACAGGTTAATCAGAATATCTGCAACCCTGACCTTAATTTCGTTGGTGGTGACCGCGGCTAATGCAAATAGCGGCCAGACGGGGATATCTCCCGTTGCGGCAATGACGATGAAAGAAAGTATTCTTTTTGCTCTCGATCGTGACCCCTCCGTGAGCCAGCAGGCGGCACAGCTGGGGATCGGCCAGGCGCAAATAGACGAAGCGCGCAGTGGCTGGATGCCACAAATAGCCCTGAACGGGAGTACGGGTCACAGCCAGACCACCGATTCGAGCGGATCGTTGCGAAATTCCGCAGCCTGGGGCCTGAGCCTGACGCAGCTGGTGTACGATTTTGGCAAGACCAATAACAGCATCAGCCAGTCTTCAGCTCAGCGTGACAGCTATCGCTACCAGCTGATGAGCACGATGTCTGCCGTGGCGGAAAAAACGGCCCTCAGCTATGTGGAAGTAAAACGCTACAGCGATCTGTTGCAGGCGGCAAAAGAGAATGTGCAGGCGCTTAAAAACGTTGAGCAGCTGGCAAAACTCCGCGCCGATGCTGGCGTAAGCTCCACCTCTGATGAGCTTCAGACCCGCACCCGTATCGCCGGGATGCAGGCGACGGTAGAGCAGTACAATGCGTCCCTGAACAGCGCCCGCGCGCGGCTGGCGGTATTAACTGGCATACAGGCTGAACGCTATTCACCGGTTCCGGGAGGTCTGGCCGTGGAGCCGGACTCTCTCAATCGGATTGATTATTCACTGATCCCAACGGTGATGGCCGCGCAGAACATGGAGCGTTCAGCCCAGTACGGCGTAGAAACCGCGAAGTCTCAGCACTGGCCTACCTTAAGCCTGAAAGGGGGCCGCACCCGCTATGAGTCTGATAATCGCGCGTACTGGGATGATCAGATCCAGCTCAATATAGACGCACCGCTTTATCAGGGCGGCGCGGTCTCGGCGCGCGTCCGTCAGGCCGAGGGCGCAAGGGCAATGGCATCGTCCCAGGTCGATCAGGCCCGTTTTGATGTCCTGCAAAAAGCCTCCGTCGCACAGGCCGACTGGACCGGGGCGCGTGGACGAATGGAAGCCGGGAAGCGTCAGCTGGAAAATGCGTTGCGCGCCCGTGATGTCTACAAAAATGAATATACCCTGAGCAAGCGCAGCATTAACGATCTGCTCAGCATGGAGCAGGATGTCTGGTCTGCCACCTCAGCGAAAATAATGGCTGAATACGATGGCTGGAGTGCGGCGATTAATTACGCCTCCGCGGTGGATAATCTCATGCCGCTTATCGGAATAGAGAAAAACGCTGCCGCGAAATTACCTGATTTAAGTTAAAAAAAGGCGCGCCTTTCTGCGCGAAATAAGTCAGACAATAATGGGTGATTTTTCCCAAGGATAGCTACATCCCTCTGGTGGACATATCCACAGGAATACGCGCACCTGCAAGGAGAAGAATATGAGTACCGCAAAAGTTGTTGATGTCATCATTCGCAAAACGGCAGAGAAGACGAAATTAACCGGTGAAGGGAATCTCTCGGTCTCTATTTCCTCACCGAGCGTGATTGAAATTCAGGGTTCTGCTCAGGACGTGGTGCGTTATGTCCGCCAGGGGAATGACCTCCTCATTTATATGAAAGATGGCAGCGTGATCCGCTGCAATAATTATTTTGTCGAAGACACGGAAACCCATAATCATTCCGAACTGGTATTTAACGATAACCAGGAGCTGACGCATATATCATTTGCCGATGCCGGGGAAGCATCAGGCGTTGCCGCCACCGAATTAACCGCCCAGGCTGCACCCATTAGCAGCATTGAACCTTTCCTGGAGCAGGGAAGCGTCTTAAGCGATGCGCCGTGGGGCTGGATTGCCGGTGCGGCGTTAGGGGGCGGTGCGATCGGCGCACTGCTGGCTCACGGCGGCGATGGCGAAACCAAAACCAAAGTTATTGATAATACAAAAGAAGTCGAAAGCGCCACGCCGACATTTTTGCTGACGGACAACGCGGGTGACAAGCAGGGCGTGCTGAGTGCAAAAGCGGTCACGGATGACAACACCCCCACCTTCAGCGGTACCGGGCAGCCGGGCGCGACCATTCAGGTTAAAGACGGCAGCGGCAGCACTATCGCCAGCACCATGGTCGCGAAGGACGGCACCTGGACGGTAACACTCCCGACCCAGGCCGACGGGGAGCATACCTGGTCCGTCGTGCAGATCGACGGCAGTAAAACGACCTCAGCGGGCAGTATCACCGTAACCGTTTCTACAGCGGATGCCAGCGTGACGCTCGCCACCACAGCGGGCGATAACGTGATCAACGCCAGCGAGCAGGCCGCGGGCTTTACGCTGTCCGGCACCAGCAAAAACCTGGCGCAGGGAACGACGCTTACCGTCACGCTCAACGGTAAAACCTATACCGCAGAAGTGGGGGCAAACGGCGCATGGAGCGTGAAGGTGCCTGCTGCCGACGCACAGGCGCTGGGCGATGGCACCTGGACGGTCAACGTCAGCGGTAAAGACGCGGCGGGCAACACCGTGTCCGGCAGTCAGACGATTGGCGTCGATACCGCCTCGCCAGTGATCTCTGTCGACACGATCGCCCAGGACAACATCATCAACGCGGCTGAACATAATCAGCCGCTGACGCTGACCGGGAAAACCGATGCGGAAGCGGGCCAGATTGTGACGGTCACGCTGAACGGCAAAAATCACACGGCGACCGTGGGCAGCGACGGCACCTGGTCCGTTACGCTTCCGGCCAGTGAAGTACAGGCGCTGGCTAACGGCGAGCACACCCTGACGGTAAACGTCAGCGACAAAGCGGGTAACGGGTCCACCACCACCGCCGATTTCACGGTCGATACCGCAGCGCCGGTGGTCACCATCAACACCGTCGCGGGCGACGACATTCTGAACACCAGCGAGCAGGGGCAGGCGCAGATTATTTCCGGCCAGGCGAACGGCGCGGCGGAGGGCGACGTTGTCTCCGTGACCGTTGGCGGCAAGACCTTTACCGGTGTCGTCCAGGCGGACGGCAGCTGGAGCGTCGGCGTGCCTGCCTCCGTCATTGGCGTGCTGGGGGAAGGTAGCCACAGCATTACGGTCGCCGTGACCGATGCGGCGGGCAACACCGGCAGCGCGACGCACGGCATTACGCTGAGCGGCAACCCGCCGGAATTTACCCTTGACCCCATCAGCCAGGATAACGTCCTGAATGCGCAGGAGGCCATGCAGCCCCTGAGCCTGAGCGGGACCAGTAATCTGCCGAACGGCAGCGCTGTCACCGTGACGCTGAACAACGTTAACTATCAGACTACCGTTGAGAACGGTCGCTGGTCCGTTCAGGTACCGGTCTCCGACGTGCTGGATCTGGCGAATACCCTGTACACCGTCAGCGTCAGCGGCACCGACAGCGTGGGTAATAGCGGCTCTGCCGAGGCGAATCTGCTGGTCGATACCGCGCTGCCGCAGGTGATCGTCAACACCTTTGCCGGGGATAACCTGGTCAATAACGCCGAAGCGGCGGTTGACCAAACCCTCAGCGGACGCGTCACCGGCGCGGCGGCGGGCGATACTGTCTCTGTCACCGTGGGCGGCAAGAGCTACACCGCGACGGTTGGCAGCGACCTGAAATGGAGCGTGACGATCCCATCGGCCGACCTCCAGGTGTTTGGCGACGGCGATTTAACCTTCAGCGCCTCTGTCACCAATGCGCACGGCAATACCGGCACCGGCGAACGTGATATCAACATCAACGCCGAACTGCCGGGCCTGCGCGTGAACACGATCTCTGGCGATGACGTGATTAACGCCATCGAGCAGCAGCAGGATCTGGCCGTCACCGGCTCCAGCACTCATCTGGCTGAAGGCACACAGATCACCGTTACCATCAATAATGTCGAATACGTCACCACGGTTAACGCCAGCGGCAACTGGCAGATTGGCGTGCCGGCGGCAGATCTTCAGGCATGGACGGCGGGAGGCATGACCGTCAGCGTCAGTGCGGAAGATGCCTGGGGCAACACCGTGGCGGCTGAACACCCGATCGAGCTTGACCTGAACGCGGTGGCCGTCACCATCGATACCGTAACCACTGACGATATGCTGAACGCGGCGGAAAAAGGCGCGGATGTCACGCTTTCTGGTCAGACGCAGGGCGTGGAGGCCGGGCAGACCGTGGTGGTGAAATTCGCGGATCAAACCTTTACCGCACAGGTGCAGCAGGACGGCTCCTGGCGCCTGACCGTTCCGGCGAGCGCGATGGAAACGCTGATCGACGGGCGGGCGCAGGTGAGCGTCAGCGTGACTAACGTCAACGGCAACAGCGCGGACGCTTCACGCGTGGTGATCGTCGATACGCAGCCGCCAGCCATTACGCTTGATAACCTGACCGACGACAACATCATTAATGCGGCAGAAGCGCAGCAGGATCTGATGCTCAGCGGCAGCACAACCGCTGAAGTGGGCCAGACGGTCACCGTGACGCTGAATGGTAAATCTTACCAGACCACGGTCCAGGCGGACGGTCGCTGGCAGCTGAACGTGCCTGCCGCCGACGTTAGCGCGCTGAGCGATGGCAATGTCACCGTGACGGCCACCGTCAGCGACGTGGCGGGCAACAGCAGCAGCGCGGACCGCGTTGGGCTGGTGGATGCCACCGTGCCGCAGGTGACCATCAACGATTTCGTCACCGACACCAACACCGTTAACCAGCTGGCCCATGCTCAGGCGCAGATCCTGAGCGGCTCCGTCACCGGCGCGGCGGCGGGTGATTTGGTCATCATCACCATCAATAACGTGGACTACACCACCGTGGTGGATGCGGCAGGCAACTGGAGCCTCGGCCTGCCTGCGTCCGTCGTTCAGGGGCTGACGGACGGCACCTGGACCATTAACGTTTCCGTGACCGACCAATCCGGCAACACCGGCAGCAGTTCAGTGGATGTGGTGGTCAATACTGTGACGCCCGTTATCGGTATTAACACGCTGGCCGCGGATGACGTGATCAATGCGGCAGAGAAGGGCGAAGATCTGCTGCTTTCCGGCACCAGCAACCAGCCGGAAGGAACCACCATCACCGTCAATCTGAACGGTATCAACTACACCGCCACCACCGACGCCAGCGGCAACTGGAGCGTTACCGTCCCCGCCTCTGCGGTGAGCGCGCTGGGTGAAGCCAATTACACCGTGACGGCGAGCGTCACCGATAATGTGGGCAACAGCGCCGCGGCCACGCACGATGTGCTGGTGGACAGCTCGCTGCCGGTTGTGACCCTCAACAACTTCGCGGGCGACAATATCATCAACGCGGCGGAAGTGGCCGCAGGGCAAACCCTGACCGGAAAGGTTTCTAACGCGGCATCGGGCGATACCGTCACGATTATCCTCGGCGGGCAGACATACACGGCTACCGTACAGGACGATCTCACCTGGAGCCTGCCGTTAACCCAGAGTCAGTTAACCGCGCTCGGCAACGGCGACCTGACCGTATCGGCCAGCGTGACGAACGCGCACGGCAATACCGGATCGTCTTCCCTGGCTATCACCATTGACGCCCAGCTGCCCGGCCTGCGCATTGATACCGTCGCCGGTGACGACGTCATTAACGTTATTGAACACGCGCAGAACCTGGTTATCTCCGGCACCAGCACCGACCTGGCGGCGGGTAGCACCGTCACCGTGACCATCAACGGCAAGAGTTATTCCGCCTCTGTACTGGCGGATGGCAGCTGGCAGGCTGCGGTTCCGGCCGCCGACGTCTCCCGGTGGGCGGACGGGTCGCTCACCATCAGCGCCAGCGCGCAGGATACCTCCGGCAACCCGGTGAATATCGGTACCGTTGTGGATGTCGATCTCGCCCCGGTGGCGATAAGCATCAACAGCGTGACGGACGACAACGTGCTTAACGCGGCAGAAAAAGGCCAGGATCTGGTGCTGTCCGGCTCCTCCTCGAACGTTGAAGCGGGCCAGACCGTTACCATTATCTTTGCAGGTAAAACCTGGACCACGACGGTCGATGCCAACGGCGACTGGACCTGCACCGTACCGGCTGCCGATCTGAGCGGCCTGAAGGACGGCGACGCCAGCGTACAGGTCAGCGTCACCAACGTGAACGGCAACGCGGCCTCTTCCTCGCAGGCATTCAGCGTCGATACCGCCGCGCCTGCGGTCACCATCAACACCATCAGCGGCGACAACATGCTGAATGCGGCAGAGGCGGCGCAGGATCTGACCCTGAGCGGGACGTCGACTGCCGAAGCGGGCCAGACGGTCACCGTGACCTTCAACGGCAATCAGTACACCGCCCAGGTGCAGGCAAACGGCAGCTGGACGCTGGACGTACCGGCGGCGGATATGGCAGGCATCACCGACGGCAGCGCGGCGGTCACGGCGACCGTGTCCGATAAAGCGGGCAACCCGGCCAGCGCGGGGGCGTCCGTGCTGGTCGACACCACCGTGCCGCAGATTACCTTCAACAGCGTGGCGGGCGACGACATTGTTAATATTGCCGAGCACGGCCAGGCGCTGATTGTCACCGGCAAGGTGACGGGCGCGCAGGCGGGGGATGTGATTACCCTGACCCTGAACGGCAAAGACTACACCGCAATGCTGGACGCTGCCGGTAACTGGAGCGTGGGCGTTCCGGCGGCGGACGTGGGCGCGCTCGTTAACGGCGACCAGACGATTTCCGCGACACTCACCGATAAAGCGGGCAACAGCACCAGCGCGACGCACGCGTTTGACGTCTCCCTGACCGCGCCGGTGATTGCCATCAATACCCTGGCGGTTGACGACGTGATCAACGCGACCGAAAAAAGCCAGGACCTGCTGATCTCCGGCACCAGTAACCAGCCGGACGGGACCCACATCACCGTAACCCTGAACGGTATCAGTTACGCCGCCACCACCGATGCCAGCGGTAACTGGAGCGTCACCGTTCCGGCGGCGAACGTCTCGGCACTGGGCGAAGCGAGCTACAGCGTGACGGCCAGCGTGACTGATACCGCGGGTAATAGCGCGAACACCAGCCATAGCGTGCTGGTCGACAGCGCGCTGCCGCAGGTCACCATTAATGCGGTTGCCACCGACGACGTGATTAATGCGGCGGAAGTGGCTTCCGGACAAACCCTGAGCGGGAAAGTGAGCGGCGCGGCGAGCGGTGACACTGTCACGATCGGTATCGGAGGCAACACCTATACCGCGACGGTTCAGGATGACCTGAGCTGGGCGGTTAACGTGCCGTCTGACGTTTTAACCGCTATCGGTAACGGCGATCTGACCGTATCCGCCAGCGTGACCAACGGCCACGGCAACACCGGTACCGGCGAACGCGACATCACGATTGATGCCAGCCTGCCGGGCCTGCGCGTGGATACCGTGGCAGGCGACGATGTGATCAACAGCATCGAGCATGGTCAAAACCTGATTATCACCGGCTCCAGCGACGGGCTGGCGAGCGGATCGGCGCTGACGGTCACCGTCAACGGCAAAACCTACGCGGCAACCGTGCTGGCAGACGGCACCTGGACGGCGGCTATTCCGGCGGCGGACGTCGGCGCACTGAGCGCAGGCACAATCACCGTGATCGTTGACGGCCAGAGCGCGGCGGGTAACCCGGTTTCCATCAGCCACGACGTGAAAGTGGATCTGGCGGCAGTCGCCATCAGCATTAATCCGATTGCCTCGGACGACGTAATCAACGCGGCTGAGAAAGGCGCGGACCTGGTGCTGTCTGGCTCGACCACCAACGTGGAAGAAAACCAGACCGTTACCATCACCTTCGGCGGCAAGTTGTACACCGCGACGGTGGATGCCAGCGGCAACTGGACGGCGACCGTACCGTCTGCCGATTTGGGCGGACTGAAAGACGGCGACGCCAGCGTGCAGGTCAGCGTCACCAACGTGAACGGCAACAGCGCCTCGGCAGGCCGCGAGTACAGCGTGGACGCCACCGCGCCGACGGTGTCCATCGAGATCGTCAGCGACAACAACATCATCAACGCGGCCGAAGCGCAGCAGGATCTGGTGATTAACGGTGTCTCCAACGCCGAAGCGGGTCAGACCGTGACCGTGACGCTGAACGGCGTGGACTACACCACCACCGTACAGGCGAACGGCAGCTGGAGCGTCACCGTACCGTCTGCGGATGTCGGCGCGATTACCGACGGCGATTACACCATCACGGCAGCCGTCGCGGATAAGGCGGGTAACCCGGCCTCGGCGGATCGCGATGTGCTGGTGGATACCACGGTGCCACAGCTGACCATTAACACCGTTTCCGACGACGACGTGATCAACAGCGCCGAGCATGCGCAGGCGCTGATTGTCACCGGGTCCGTGACCGGTGCGGCGGCGGGCGACGTGGTGACTGTCACCATCAATAACAAAGATTACACCGCGACCCTGGACGCTTCCGGCAGGTGGAGCGTGGGCGTGCCTGCGGCGGACGTGAGTGCCCTGACCGCCGGGGAACACACCATCACCGCGGCGCTGACCGATAAGGCCGGAAACAGCAACAGCACAACGCACGAGGTTGAAGTCAATCTCACCGCGCCGGTGCTGACCATTGACACCGTGTCCGGTGACGATGTGATCAACAGCAGCGAGAAAACGCAGGATCTGACCATCACAGGTACGGCTTCCGGGCTGGCAGCGGGCGCGGTGGTCACCGTGATGCTCAACGGCAAAGCGTACAGCGCCACGGTGGACACCAATGGCCAATGGACCACAACCGTTCCGGCGAGCGAGGTGGGGCAACTGGGTGAAGCGCTTTACACCGTGTCGGCCTCCGCGACGGACAGCGTCGGCAACAGCTCCAGCACCTCACACACCGTGAACGTGGAATCCGTGCTGCCTGGCGTCATCATCAACACCGTGGCGGGCGACGACGTGATCAACGCAGCGGAGCTGGCAACCGGCCAGACCATTAGCGGCACAGTGGTGAATGCCGAAGCGGGCAACACCGTGACTGTGTCTGTTGGCGGCCACAGCTACACCGCAACGGTACAGGACAATCTCACCTGGTCCGTCAGCGTACCGGGATCTGTGCTCACCGCGCTGGGCAATGGCGATCTGACTGTGACCGCCAGCGTCACTAACGGCGTGGGCAACAGCGGCAGCGGCGAGCGCGATATCACTATCGACGCGAATCTGCCGGGCCTGCGCGTGGGCACCGTAGCGGGCGATGACGTGATTAACAGCATCGAACACGGGCAGAATCTGATTATCACGGGTTCAAGCGACGGCCTGACGGCGGGCACAGCGCTGACCATCACCGTTAACGGCAAAACCTATCCGGCCACCGTGCTGGCAGACGGCACCTGGAGCGCGGCGCTCCCTTCTGCGGACGTGAGTGCCCTTGCCGCAGGCACGGTCACCGTGACCGTTGAAGGCCAGAGCAGCGCGGGCAATCCGGTGACTATCAACCATGATGTGACGGTGGATCTGGCAAACGTCGCCATCAGCATTGACGCCATCGCTTCCGATGACGTGATCAACGCCGCAGAGAAGGGCGCGGATCTGGTGCTCTCCGGCACCACCTCGAACGTGGAGGAAAATCAAACCGTCACCATCACCTTCGGCGGCAAGAGCTACACCGCCACGGTGGACGCTGAGGGTAAATGGACCGCCACGGTACCGTCTGCGGATCTGGCCGGTCTGAAAGACGGTGATGCCAGCGTGCAGGTCAGCGTCACCAACGTGAACGGCAACAGTGCGTCTGCGGGACGCGAGTACAGCGTGGATGCTACCGCGCCGTCCGTGACCATCAACACGATTGCCACAGACGATATCCTGAACGCCTCAGAAGCGCAGTCCGACCTGGCAATCTCCGGCACCAGCACCGCCGAAGCAGGCCAGACGCTGACCGTATCGCTGAACGGCAAAGATTACACCACAACCGTCAGCGCGAATGGCAGCTGGACGCTGAACGTGCCGGCAGGTGACCTTGCAGGATTAACCGACGGCAGCGTCACCGTGACCGCGAGCGTCAGCGACAAGGCGGGTAACCCGGCGTCGGTGGACCACAACCTGACGGTGGACGTCACCGTTCCGGCAGTGACCATCCACACCGTGGCAGGCGACGACGTGATTAACGTGGCTGAACACAATCAGGCGCAGATCGTCAGCGGCTCCGCCACCGGCGCGGCGGCGGGCGATAAGGTCACCGTCACGATCGGCGGCCAGACTTATACCACCGTGCTGGACGCGGCGGGTAACTGGAGCGTGGGCGTTCCGGCGAATGTGATTTCAGGCCTCAGCGACGGTACGGTGACCGTCACTGCGTCAGTCACCGACGCGGCGGGTAATACCGGCAGCGGCACGCATAATGTGACCGTCGATACCGGTCTGCCGTCGGTCAGCTTCAACGCCATCAGCGATGACAACGTCCTGAATGCCGTTGAAAAAGGCCAGGATCTGAGCGTCAGCGGCACCAGCGCCAACCTGGCGGAAGGCACCGTGGTCACCGTGACCCTGAACGGTAAAAACTACACGGCAACGACTGGCTCAGACGGCACCTGGAGCCTGACGGTTCCGGCTGCGGATCTGGCCGGTCTCGGTCAGGCCAGCTACACCCTGAACGCGACGGCCACCAACGGCGTGGGCAACAGCGTGAGCAGTTCTGCGAACCTGCTTGTCGACACCGCGCTGCCAACCGTCACCATCAACACCGTGGCGGGCGACAACGTCATCAACGCGGCGGAAGTGGCGTCAGGCCAGACCCTGAGCGGCACCGTGGCGAATGCCGAAGCGGGCAACACCGTGACCGTGACTATCGGCGGCCACAGCTACACCGCAACGGTGCAGAACAATCTGTCCTGGTCCGTCAACGTGCCGTCTGACGTGCTGACCGCACTCGGCAACGGCAGCCTGAGCGTGACGGCGACCGTCACCAACGGCCACGGCAACACCGGCACCGGCGAACGCGAGATCGCTATCGACGCTAACCTGCCGGGCCTGCGCGTGAATACCGTGGCGGGTGACGACGTGGTCAACACCATCGAGCACGCGCAGAACCTGATTGTTTCAGGCTCCAGCGACGGGCTGGCGCCGGGCACGGCGCTGACGGTTACCGTCAACGGTAAAGATTACGCGGCAACGGTACTGGCAGACGGCACCTGGCGCGCGGCGATCCCGTCCACCGACGTGAGCGCGTGGCCGGAAGGCACCGTGAAAATCAGCGTTACCGGCGACAGCGCGGCGGGTAATCCGATCACCATCAGCCACGATGTGACCGTGGATCTGGCTACCGTTGCCATCAGCATCAATGCGCTTGCCACCGACGACGTGATCAACGCGGCGGAGAAGGGCGCGGATCTGGTGCTGTCCGGTGCGACCACCAACGTGGAAGCCGGGCAGACCGTGACCATTAGTCTGAACGGCAGGATCTACACCACCACCGTAGACGACAGCGGCAACTGGACTTACACCGTGCCGTCAGCGGATCTGGCTGGCCTGAAGGATGGCGACGCCAGCGTGCAGGTGAGCGTCACCAACGTGAACGGCAACAGCGCCTCGGCGGGCCGTGAGTACAGCGTGGATGCTACCGCGCCGTCCGTGACCATCAACACGATTGCCACAGACGATATCCTGAACGCCTCAGAAGCGCAGTCTGACCTGGCAATCTCCGGCACCAGTACCGCCGAAGCGGGCCAGACGGTGACCGTGTCGCTGAACGGCAAAGATTACACCACAACCGTCAGCGCGAACGGCAGCTGGACGCTGAACGTTCCGGCGGCGGATCTGGCAGGATTAACCGACGGCAGCGTGACGGTCACCGCCTCAGTCAGCGACAAGGCGGGTAACCCGGCGTCGGTTGACCACACCCTGACGGTGGACGTCACCGTACCTGCGGTGACCATCCACACCGTTGCAGGCGACGATGTGATTAACGTGGCTGAACACAATCAGGCGCAGATCGTCAGCGGCTCCGCCACCGGCGCGGCGGCGGGCGATAAGGTCACCGTCACCATCGGCGGCCAGTCGTACACCACCGTGCTGGATGCGGCGGGTAACTGGAGCGTGGGCGTCCCGGCCAGCGTCATTTCCGGCCTCAGCGACGGTACCGCGACCATCACTGCATCAGTCACCGACGCGGCGGGCAACACCGGCAGCGGCACGCATAATGTGACCATCGATACCGGTCTGCCGTCGGTCAGCTTCAACGCCATAAGCGGCGATAACGTGCTGAATGCGGTAGAAAAAGGGCAGGATCTGAGCGTCAGCGGCACCAGCGCTAACCTGGCGGAAGGCACCATGGTCACCGTGACCCTGAACGGTAAAAGCTACACGGCGACGACTGGCTCAGACGGCACCTGGAGCCTGACGGTTCCGGTTGCGGATCTGTCAGGCCTCGGTGAAGCCAGCTACACCCTGAGCGCGACGGCCACCAACGGCGTGGGCAACAGCATCAGCACTACGACGAACCTGCTTGTCGATACCGCGCTGCCAACCGTCACCATCAACACCGTTGCGGGGGATAACGTCATCAACGCGGCGGAAGTGGCCGCAGGCCAGACCATTACCGGTAAGGTGGCGAACGCGGACATCGGTAACACCGTGATGGTGAACATCGGCGGCAACACCTATACCGCGACGGTGCAGAGCGATCTCAGCTGGTCCGTCAACGTGCCGGATTCCGTCCTGACGGCGCTGGGCAACGGCGATTTAACGGTGTCAGCGACCGTCACTAATAACCATGGCAATACGGGAACGGGCGAGCGCGATATCACTATCGACGCCAGCCTGCCGGGGCTGCGCGTGGATACCGTGGCGGGCGACGACGTGATCAACAGCATTGAGCATGGTCAGAATCTTATCGTCACTGGCTCAAGCGACGGGCTGGCGGCGGGGACTACGCTCACCGTCACCGTGAATGGCAAGACCTATGCCGCGTCGGTACTCGCAGACGGCTCCTGGACCGCGGCGATCCCGGCGGCAGACGTGGGTGCTCTGGCCGCAGGCACGGTGACCGTCACCGTAGCGGGTCAGAGCACGGCGGGCAACCCGGTCTCTGTCAGCCACGACGTCACCGTCGATCTGGCAGCCGTGGCGATCAGCATTGATGCCATCGCCACCGACGACGTGATTAACGCGGCGGAGAAAGGCGCGGATCTGGTGCTTTCCGGCAGCACCTCCAATGTGGAAGAGAACCAGACCGTGACCATCACCTTTGGCGGCAAGTCTTACACCGCCAAAGTCGATGCCGACGGCAACTGGACGGCCACCGTACCTTCCTCGGATCTTACGGGTCTGAAAGACGGCGACGCCAGCGTGCAGGTGAGCGTGACCAATGTGAACGGCAACAGCGCGTCTGCGGGCCGGGAGTACAGCGTCGATGCCACGGCGCCAACCGTGACGATTGATACGGTGGCAGGCGATAACGTGATCAACGGCAGCGAAGCGGCTGCGGGCGTTGCCATTTCCGGCACCACCACGGCTGAAGTTGGGCAGACGGTCACCGTTAACCTCGGTGGAAACAGCTATACCGCGCAGGTTCAGCAGGGCGGTATCTGGAGCGTGAGCGTGCCAGCCGCCGATCTGTCCACGCTGGCGGATAACGGCTACACCGTGCAGGTGAGCGTGAGTGACGCCGCAGGTAACCCGGGCAGCGCGGGGAAAGCGATTACGCTTGATACCACGCCGCCGAGCGTCAGCTTTAACGTCGTGGCGGGTGATGACGTCATCAACAGCGTGGAGCACGGGCAGGCGCAGATCGTCAGCGGCACCGCAACCGGCGCCAGCGTCGGCGATAAGCTGGTCATTACGATAGGTTCGAACCAGTACACCACCACCGTTGACGCCAGCGGCAAATGGAGCGTGGGCGTTCCTGCCAGCGACATCTCTGCCCTGACCGACGGCACCGTTACCCTCAGCGCGACAATCACCGACAGCGCGGGCAACAGCAGTACCCAGACCCATGACGTGGTGGTAAATACCGCATCGGTCGCGCTGACCGTCAATACCCTCAGCGGTGATGACGTGATCAATGCGGCAGAAGCGGGCGCGTCGCTGGTCATCAACGGCTCCAGCGCGCAGTTTGCTAACGGCACGCAGGTCACTATCACCCTGAATGGTAAGAGCTATACGGCCACTATCCAGAGCGATGGCTCCTGGACAACCACCGTACCGGCCGCCGACGTGGGCGCCCTGGCCGACGGCGCGCGCTATCAGGTTACTGTTTCGGCGCAGGACAGCGCCGGGAACAGCGCCTCGGCAACGCATACCATCAGCGTGGATACTACCGCGCCGGTGATTAGCGTGAACACGTTGTCGGGCGACGACGTGCTGAATGCGGCGGAAGCCCAGCAGCCGCTCACCGTACACGGCTCTTCCAGCGCGGAAGCAGGCCAGACGGTGACCGTCACGCTGAGCGGCAAAACCTACACTGCGCTTGTGGCAAACGACGGCACCTGGACGCTGGATGTTCCGGCAGTCGATCTGGCTGCACTGAGCCAGGGGGCGCTGACGGTGACCGCGTCGGTGAACGACAAGGCGGGTAATAACGGCCAGACGACGCATACCTTAACGGTCGATACCGTCGCGCCAGCCGTGACCATCAGCACCGTGGCCGATGACGATATCGTCAACAACGCCGAGCAGCTGGCGGGGCAGACCATCAGCGGGACCACCACCGCGGAGCAGGGCCAGACGGTGACCGTCTCCTTCAACGGCCACAGCTATCAGGCGACCGTGGCGGCGAATGGCTCCTGGTCCGTCTTCGTGCCGGGGCGCGACTTCCTCGGACTGAGCGACGGGGATTACACCATTACGGCTACGGTGAGCGATAAGGCAGGTAACCCGGGCAGCACAACGCATAACGTGACGCTGAACGGTGACGTGCCGACCATCGCCATTAACACCTTTGCGCAGGATGATATCGTCAACGCCGCCGAGCACGGCACGCCGCTGGTTATCAGCGGCACCACCGATGCGCCAACGGGCCAGACGGTGACCATCACGCTTAACGGTAAAACCTACACGGCTACCGTTCAAAATGACGGCACCTGGAGCTATACGGTCGGCAGCGCAGACGTGACCGCGCTGGCGGACGGCGGTTCGTACGTGATTAACGCGCAGGTGAGCAACGCCATCGGCAACAGCGCCAGCGATAACCACACCGTCACCGTGGATCTCACCGCGCCGTCGATGGGGATCAGCATTGATTCCCTGCAAAACGATACCGGCCTCAGCGCGAATGACTTCATCACCAACGACAGCCAGGTGGTGGTGAACGGTTCCCTGACCGCGCAGCTCGGCAATAACGAGAAGGCGCAGATCAGCCTTGACGGCGGTACCACCTGGATTGATCTGACCGTCACCGGCACCACCTGGCGCTACACCGATGGCCGCACCCTGACCGACGGTACGTACCAGTACCAGGTGCGCGTGATCGACAATGCGGGCAACGTTGGGGCAACGGACAGCCAGGACGTGGTAATCGATCTGACGAAGCCTGCGGCGGCGACCATTACCGTGGATTCCGTCTCGCAGGATACCGGCCTGTCCGACAGCGACTTTATTACCAGCGACAACCAGATCAGCCTGAAAGGGACGCTCGGCGCGGCCCTGGGCAGCGGTGACCACGCTCAGATCAGCCTCGACGGTGGCGCAACCTGGACTGACGTCAGCGTCAGCGGCCTGAGCTGGACCTACGTTGACGGCCGCACGCTGGCCGACGGAGACTACAACTATCAGCTGCGGGTGATTGACGACGCGGGGAATATCAGCGCCACTACCAGCCAGGTGGTGACCATTGATACCGTCGCGCCGGACGCCAGCAAAACGATCGCTATCGACAGCATCAGCGACGATACCGGCCTGAGCAGCAGCGACTTTATCACCAATGATACCTCCCTGACGCTGCACGGCTCGCTCGGCGCAACGCTGGTCGACGGCGAATATGCCCAGATCAGCATCGACGGCGGCGTCACCTGGCAGAACGTGATCGTCACCGGCAACAGCTGGTACTACGTGGACGGGCGCACGCTGGGTAACCAGACCTATGACTACTACGTTCGCGTAGTGGATGCGGCGGGCAACGTGGGTGCCAGCGCTCATCAGCAGGTGACGGTCGATACGGTCGCGCCGGATGCGGCGATTACGGTGACCGTGGATAACATCACCGTCGATACCGGCTTCGACAATAACGACTTCCTGACCAGTTCGACCTCGTACACGCTCAACGGGACGCTCGGGGCCGAACTCGGGGCGGGTGAGTATGTGCAGGTGAGCATGGATGGCGGCACCACCTGGGTTTACGCCACGGTAAGCGGTACTCAGTGGCGTTTTACCGACGCGCGCACCCTGGCCGACGGCGATTACCGCTATCAGGTGCGGGTGGTCGATCAGGCGGGCAACGTCGGGGCCACCACCACGCAGGACGTGACGGTGGATACCCAGGCGCCGCAGTACGGCATCACCATTGACAGCATCAGCGAAGATACCGGGCAGTCCGGGAGTGATTTCATCACCATGGACACCTCGCTGACGATCAACGGCTCGCTGGGCAGCGCGCTGGCGAGCGATGAGCGGGTGCAGATCAGCCTCGACGGCGGAAACACCTGGGTTGACGCCACGGTGACTAATCAGCGCTGGAGCTATACGGATACCCGCGATCTGCCTGACGGGGATTACACCTACCAGGTGCGGATCATCGACCAGGCGGGCAACGTCGGCTCAACCTCTTCGCAGGTGGTAACGGTTGATACCACGCCGCCTGACACGGTGGGTACGGTGGTCAGCTATACCGACGGGGAAGGTGAACGTACGGGCAGCTTCGGCGCTTCGGTGGCAACAGATGACAACTCTCCAGTGATTAACGGGACACTTAACCGTGCGCCGGACAATGGCGAGATTGTGCAGCTGTATCGTGACGGTGTGCTGCTGGGACAGGTGACGATGAATGGCGCCGCCAGCTGGTCTTTCCAGGACAGTGGTCTGAATGACGGTAATCACGTCTATATGCTGCGTGTGACCGATCTGGCAGGTAACTTCACCGATTCAGATGAATTCGTGCTGAAAGTGGATACGAGCATCCCGACCACCACCGTGACCATTAACCCTCAGACGACGACAGATACCACCCCGATTCTGAGTGGTCTGGTATCGGCGGGACTGACCAACGGCGAGTACGTGGTTATCACCGTGAACGATAAAACCTACACCTCAGAGTCTGGCGGTGCGGTCGTGGTCGATCCGGATAACAACACATGGTATTTGCAGCTCCCGGACGGCGATGCGCTGAGCGTGAAGAATTATGATGTCACGGCACAGGTGAAAAGCAGCGCCGGCAACGGGAATACCGCTGGGTTGACCACAGGTAGCCTGATTGTAGGGAGTGAAGAGTCATTGACGCCGACCTGGTCATTTACCACCGCGAACTACTCCTATTCTGCCAGCTATATGCTGGATTCGGATGGGCTGTGGACGATTATGGCCAACCAGCAATTCGCATCCGCCAATGCCAGTAGCCGTAACGCTTACACCGTTTCAGGCAATTTCACAATGACGGGGAGTTACACAACCGGTACTTACGCGGATATCAACCGCGACGGGCTGGCTGACGTGCTGGCGGAAGGGACAAGCTACTCGTACATGGTGCAGCTGACTAACAATGGAGACGGTACATACACCTCCAGTACGCTGACCAATATGGGGGCTGCGGTATGGTATGGCGCGGTGGTCGCCATTGACATCAAGGGCGATGGTTACACTGACTTTGTCATCGGCGATGCTGGCGGGCCGGATTCCAGCACCGTCATGCTCAATAACAACGGCACGCTGACGGGCAGTTCGAAGTCAGGGACGTACTCCAGTTTTGTATCGGGATCAACGGTAGGTAACTACAACAGCCTGATTGAAACGTCCGGTGTGGATTTGAACAACGACGGGAAAGTGGATATTGCCCAGCATACGACCAACGGGGGCAACAACTATGCCCTGTCGACCATGTTTAACCAGGGCAATGGCTCATTTACGTGGGGGCAAAACTTCACCAATACCATGTATAGCGGCTATGGCTCCGCCGCAGCGTCCAATGCCGTGAGTATGACCTGGGCCGACTTTAACGGTGATGGTTACATGGACCTGTATATGAGCATGTCCCGTACCTCCAGCGGAACCAGCCTGGGTGGCGTGCTAATGCTGAACGACGGTAGCGGTAATCTTCTTGCCGGCACCGCGGTTGGAACGGCGACCACGGATAAGTTTGTGGGTAACGTCAGCGTGGCGGTGGACTGGAACCTCGACGGTAACATGGACATCATCAAGCTGGCGAATAGCGGGCAGTCCTATCTTTACACCAATGATGGACTGGCGGGTACCGCAAGCTTTACTGCTTCGAAATTCAGTACCGCTACGTCAACCCAGGTATCCGGCGCGGCTCTGCTTGATTACGACTGGGATGGCGCACAGGATCTGCTCATTTTCCGTCAAAACGGTACGGTTTTACTGGAGCGGAATACCAATACGGTCGCACCAGGTACGGCCTTGCATCTGAAAATTGTCGACAGCGAAGGGATTAACGCCTTCTTTGGCAACACTGTCCAGCTGTACAACGCGGCCGGTCAGCTGGTTGCCAGTGAAATCATCAATGCCCAGTCCGGGATTGGCATTAACGATTCCTCGTCGCTCATCAGTTTTTACGGCCTGGATCCCAGCGAGACGTATCACGCGGTGCTGGTTCGTGCCGTTAACGGTGTTTCGAGTAACGTAACCTGGGACGGGCTGACGGCAGGCGACGGTAAGGAAAGTTACGCCCTGACGGCTGAAGCTGCTACGGGCGGTCACCAGGGCACGCTGACAGGTACCGGCTACAACGATACCTTTATCGCTGAAGCAGGGACGTATACCTACAACGGTTCTGGCGGCTGGACGACGACCTCTGAACACGACACGTGGAGCAGTACGGGCGGCATGGATGTCGTGGATTATCGCAACGCCACTTCCGGCGTCACCGTCGATTTGGGACGCTCTACGGCGCAGAGTACCGGATTCGATACCGCGACACTGGTGAATATTGAAGGCATCAACGGCTCCGACTACGACGACGTGATCACCGGCAACAGCGGTGATAACCAGTTCGAAGGCCGGGGCGGAAACGACACCTTCAACATCGGCAGCGGCGGTCACGATACGTTGCTCTATAAGCTGATCAACGCGTCTGACGCGACGGGCGGCAACGGCAGCGATGTAGTGAACGGCTTTACCGTCGGTACCTGGGAAGGGACGGCGGATACGGACCGTATCGATCTGCGCGATCTGCTTTCCGACAGCGGCTATACCGGCACCGGTTCGGCGAGCTACGTGAACGGCGTGGCGACGCTGGACAGCAGCGCGGGCAACATCGCCGACTATATCCGCGTGGTGCAGAACGGCAGCAACACCGAGATCCAGGTTGACCTGGACGGCACCGGCGGTCAGTTCTCGCCCACCACGCTGGTGACGCTGAACGGGGTGCAGACGGATCTGGCGACGCTGCTGGCGAATCATCAATTGTTAATTGCGTAAAACACCGCCGCGGGGAGGGATCCTCGCAGCCTTTTGGCGTTTCTTTAACGAATTGCGTTAACCCGGAGATTATGAAGACACATCCACAGTACGAACCCTGGTTGCAGGGCATGCTCATCATCGCGAAATATTATCGGCTGGATTTTTCGGCGGAGCATGTTCGGGTCACGATTAACCATGAAAGCCAGTCGCCACGCCAGCTGGTGCTGGAGGAGATGGCGCGCCAGCTTGGGCTGGGGATGCGTTGGGTGGCGGCGGAAGCCGTATCGCTCGATCCCTGGCGCTTACCGCTGCTGGCGGAGTTTACCGGCGGGCAAATTGCGGTCATCAACCGTATGGACAACGACGGGAACGTCAGCGTGCAGTTTAGCGGCGACGGGGGGCTGGAGACAACGCTGACGCGCGACGAACTCGGTACGCGGTTAAAGGGGCTGATGGTGCTGCGTCCCCTGGAGTCCACGCCCGATGCGCGCGTGGATGATTACATCAAACCCTATGAGAAAAACTGGTTCTGGCAGCTGGCGCTGAAAGACTGGCGTCGTTACAGCGACATTATGCTGGTGGCGCTGGTCGCCAACGTGCTGGCGCTCTCCGGCATGGTCTTTTCCATGCAGGTGTACGACAGGGTGGTGCCGTCCCAGTCGGAGGCCACGCTGTGGGTGCTGTTTGGCGGCGTGATGATCGCCATCGTGTTTGAATTCATCATGCGCATGCTGCGGGTGCATATTTCGGACGTGGTAGGGAAACGCGCCGACCTGCGTATTTCCGAGCGCGTGTTTGCCCACGCCCTGAGGATCAAAAACGGCGCACGGTCGAAATCGACCGGGTCGTTTATCGCCCAGATCCGCGAGCTGGAGTCGGTGCGGGAGCTGATCACCTCCACCACCATTGCCGCCATCTCCGATCTACCGTTCTTCCTGCTGTTCGTTTTCATTCTGTGGATGATTGGCGGTCCGCTGGTGCTGGTGGTGCTGCTGGCCGTGCCGCTGCTGCTCATACCCGGCCTGCTGGTGCAGCGCCCGCTGGGAAAACTCTCCAGCGAAGGGATGCGTGAATCGGCGATTCGTAACGCCACGCTGGTGGAAGCGGTGCAGGGGCTTGAGGACATTAAGCTGATGCGCGCCGAGCAGCGGTTTCAGAACCAGTGGAATAACACCAATGATGTTGCCGCGAGCGTCGGCATGAAGCAGCGCTGGCTGACGGGGCTGCTGCTGACCTGGACCCAGGAGGTGCAGTCTATCGTCTACGCCGTGGTGCTGCTGGTGGGGTGTTATCTGGTCATCAGCGGCGATATGACCACCGGTGCGCTGGTGGGCACCTCGATTCTGGCGTCCCGCACCATTGCGCCGCTGTCGCAGATTTCCGGCGTACTTTCCCGCTGGCAGTCGGCAAAGGTGGCCCGCAAGGGACTGGATGACCTGATGCAGCGCCCGATTGACGATCCCCAGCACGGCAAAAAAGTGCATAAAGCCCACCTGCGCGGTGATTACCGGCTGGACGACGTCGGGTTTTATTACGACGAAGAAGAGAAGCTCACCGTGCTGAATATCAGCAAACTGCGCATTCGCGCCGGGGAGCGCGTGGCGGTGCTCGGGCGGAATGGTTCGGGGAAAAGCACCTTGCTGCATCTGCTGGCGGGAATGCAGGAACCGCAGCAGGGCAGCATTTTGCTGGACGATATTGCTCTTAATCATCTAGACCCGGCCGACGTGCGCCGCGACATGCAACTGCTCAGTCAGCAGGCGCGGCTGTTCTTCGGCTCCGTACGCGACAACATCCTGATGGGTAATCCGCTGGCGACAGACGAGGAAATCCATCAGGCGCTGGTCAACAGCGGCGCGCTGGAGTTTGTGCGCAAGCAGAAAATGGGGCTGAACACCATCATCAATGAGGGCGGAACGGGGCTTTCCGGCGGGCAACGTCAGGCGCTGCTGCTGGCGCGCGCGTTGATCACCTCGCCGAATATTCTGCTGCTGGATGAACCCACCGCCTGGCTGGATGAGGTCAGCGAGAAGCAGTTTATCCAGCATCTGCACCAGTGGCTCGGTAAGCGCCGGACGCTGGTGGTGGCGACGCATCGTCTGCCGATTCTGGACCTGGTTGACCGCATCATCGTCCTGGAAAACGGCAAAGTGGTGATGGATGGCCCTCGTGATGCCATTTTACGCCAGCACGGAATGGCCCCACAGCAGGCGCCGCAGCGCACGGTCAAACTGAAAACGGAGGGCGTGGCATGAATGATTTCTCCCGTTTTAACAGCCGGCTGAAGGAGCCCCGCCTGCCGCGATCGTCGCTGGTGGCATGGTCGCTGTTTGCCCTGCTGATGGTGTTTATTACCTGGGCCAGCCTGTTCCAGCTGGATGAGGTCACGACGGGCAGCGGCAAGGTGATCCCGTCCTCCCACGAGCAGGTGATCCAGTCCCTGGAAGGGGGGATAATCCACAGTCTGATGGTACGCGAAGGCGATATCGTCGAGCGTGGTCAACAGCTTGCCCAGCTGGACCGGACGAAAACCGAGTCCAGCGTGCTGGAGAGCGAGTCTCGATTAAACGCTGCGATGGCGACGGCCGCGCGTCTGAATGCCGAGGTGAACGACACCGCGCTGGTCTTCCCGGCAGAGCTGGATGACGACGTTGAGCTGGTTAAACAGGAAACGGCGCTTTATCAGTCACGTCGCGAAAGCCTTGAAAAAGGGCTGGCGGGTTTACGCCAGGGAGCAGATCTCGTGCAGCGTGAACTGGCATTAACGCGCCCGCTGGTGACGCAGGGGGCGGCCAGTAAGGTCGAAGTCTTACGCCTTGAACGTCAAAAAAATGAGCTGGAGAGCAAAATCACCGAGATGAAAAACCAGTACTACGTTCGCGCCCGCGAAGAACTGGCGAAAGCGAACGCGGAAATGGAAGCGCAGCGTTCGGTCATGAAAGGACGCGAAGATTCACTCACCCGCTTAACGTTTAATGCGCCGGTGCGTGGCATCGTGAAGGACATTGACGTGACGACGGTGGGCGGGGTGATCCCGCCGAACGGCAAACTGATGAGCCTGGTACCGCTTGATGACCAGATGGTGATAGAAGCGAAAATCTCGCCGCGCGATGTCGCGTTTATCCATCCCGGGCAAAAAGCGCTGGTGAAAATCACCGCCTATGACTACTCCATCTACGGCGGGCTGGAAGGGGAGGTGACGATGATCTCCCCGGATACCCTTCAGGACGAGGTGAAACGGGATGTTTATTATTATCGCGTTTATATTCGTACTGACAGTAACCATCTGACCAACAGGCAGGGCAAGGAATTTCCGGTGTTCCCGGGCATGATAGCCACGGTTGATATCAAAACCGGCAGTAAATCCGTCATTGATTATCTGCTGAAACCGTTGAATAAGGCGAAAGAGGCGCTGCGCGAGCGATAAAAAAGGCGTTCAGCAAACCGAACGCCCGTCAGATCAGAGTGTAGACGTCATGTTGACAGCATGGCGTCGTTCTTTTGGCACCACGTTGATGTAATGTGTAACATAGGCAAAATATAATCCGGCATAATTTTCGACCAGCTCGATAAAGGCCGGGTAAATTGACATCCGGCCATCGCCGCGATCTTTAAGATAACCTGCCTCCTGCGCCGATTTGATAATGCGGTTGACGTGAATACGCGAGACGAAAAATTCTTTTGCCAGCGTGCTGGCTGAATACGCTATTATGGCACCGTGTGCTGTTTTGTTTTTAATGGCCTGCAAATAGAGATAGAGCATAATCATTCGGCCACCATCCTTATCAATAAATAAACCCACCTCCGGAAGCACTTTCCTGAATGTTAATCCGCGGAAAAGGTACTCTGCGGCGCGTCGGAAAAAGTTGTGCCTCAGAATGTCATTGTCCAGAAGATTAACATTAATGTTGAATGCAGGATAAAGAATGCTGACAGGCGTAAACGCCCCGGACATATAGCGTTTAAGCTCATCGAGTCCTTTTTCCGTCGGCGCGATTTTTGTTTTTCGGCGATCTTCAATACAGCGCCAGGTCTTAATTCGCCCGGTGGTTTTAAGTATGGTGATGATCGCGATAACGCTGTTAGGGCTGGCGATATTATAGCGGGTGCATAGCGCCTTAATCTCTGAAACTGACTCAGCCTGATTGCCAAAAACAAAACAACACATGGACAGTATTATGTTGAAGCGTGATTCCTGAAGCATCGTTTTGTAGAACAAGGGTTGTTTTTTATAAATGGCATCATTAATTCTGTAGTGTTCTGTTATAGCTTCACCAAATCGCGGGTTGTTTTTAATGACATCCCTTCGATGTAGCAAAGCCCTGGATGAGATGTGATTATCCATAGCATTTTCTCTTTTTGTCTGGGCCGATAAGATGAAGTGTCCGGTCTTCTTTTTCTGAATTTTCATTATACCTTGAGAAGTGCATATTTACTGTCGTTATATGAAAAGAAAGTAATATTTATGCCGCATATGGATGAGTCGGTTGATTAACGCAAAGATGTTCATGTGCATAACATTGATAACGGTTTATTAACCAGGCAGGGTGCGATAAAATTATTCAACGCGACAGGGAATATTGGTTTCAATTACAGGTGGGAATACTATTTGCATTCTCAGGAGCAGGTTATGTCTCAAAATTTACCTTTTATACAAGGTACGTGCTACAAGCAACGGTTTGTTATTTCAGCCTGCGGTTTCACCTTCGAAGGGTATAGCCTGCTTCTCAAGTCTCGTGGCGTAAACGCCACGCGGCTCCATTTTGTAGAGGATGAAGTTTGCTCAGGTGATGTTCAAAAAATGATGCAAAATCAACGACCTGAGATTTCTGTTTTTCCTGGTCGCGACGTCGCTGCCTTTCTTGAAAGCCTGAAGCGATTGGTATCGGTGCTGAATGCACTGCCGGTTATTTGTAGCGTGACGCTGTATGGCGCAATACCAGAGAGATGGCTTTATGCCACGTTGAGAAGTCTCGTTAATAATACCAAGTCGTTATCGATGATCAGGATAGCGAATATTTCAGATGTAATGGACTGTGCAGACAACATTTATGACGCGCATGCCGATTCGTCACGCTTATTGCGTGAAGGACCTGAGAAAGAAAGTAAGGAAAGCCTGCATGGTTTAACAAAACGCGAATTAACCGTATTGCTGAATTTTTACCGGGGCATTTCGATTAAAGAGCAGTCTGCGAGGTTAGGGTTGTCAGATAAAACCATTTATACCCATCGAAAAGTAGGGCTGGGTAAATTATATCTTATCAGAGTATGGTTTAGCGATGCGCGTGTCTTCAGGGATGAAGTCTGTACAGTAAAAAATAAAGCGCAGGGGTTTTCGGATGCGGAAATAGATATTTTGCAGGCGTTACATAAGCGAGAGATCTTTGCGGCTTACCAAATTATTACCGATGGTGATAAAAAAGGAGTAGGCTTCGAAATTCTGCTGCGCTGGCATAAAAACGGTCAGGTTCTGAAGGCAGCCCAATTTCTGGACGGGGTAAAAAATGGCGAAATCTGGCTCAAGCTGACGGCGTTAGTCATCCACGCGGCCGTATCAGGTATCAACAGATATAATGGGAAATATTATTTCTCGGTGAATATTCCGCCTCCACTGGCTACCGGGAACGCGCTGCCGGGAATGGCGAAAAAAGCCGTTGAGATGTTACTGAAGCCGCAGTGGGCCGGAAAACTTGTCTTTGAATTAGCTGAAACGATTGACGTAACAAAGGACCCAAATATTCCTGTCACTCTCCAGCGTTTACGCGCCGAGGGGTGTCGGCTGTTTCTGGATGATTGCTTTTCCAGAGATCACGCTATGTTACCTATCCGACAGATTAACGTTGATGGACTGAAGCTTGACCGCGATATAGTTGAGCACTTTGTTGCTAACGACAATGACTATAGCATTATTAAAGCGATACAGATATACAGCGACATGACGGGAAGAGAATGCGTTGCGGAAGGCGTCGATAGCGAAGAAAAATTTGAGAAACTTGTCGCGTTAGGGGTTAAACGCTTCCAGGGATATTATCTTTCCCGGGCGGTTAAAGAAGAAGAACTGGATAGAATGGTACGTCTATTTAGTTAATGGCTTCACTGTGCTGGTGGTACGACAGACTTAACTCTTCGACCACCAGCAAAAACAGTCACTCACCAGCGCAATAATTTGTTATCAGATATCATCGCGCGTAAAACCGACAACAATTTCAAGCGTATTTCGAATGACATCGCAGGCTTCGGGCTCCTCGGTAATTTCGAGGGCGTGAATCAGTTGCAGGATAATCTCTTTATTTGAGAGATTGTCACCGGTCAGCATAATACAGCGTATTGCCGAGCCCAACACTTCAACCTCACCACTGAGATGTTTTCCTGCATTAAGAAAATGTTCCGCCAGTCCTTTATCGTGCAGGGCTTCAAAATTATACGTCTGCTGCATAATCGCTTTACTCATGGTGGTCACCGTTTCGGTTAAAATTAGTGTTTCTTGTCTGGGGTCAGAAGCGTGTTGTGAGTAAAGAGAGATCGCATGCGACCAATGTCATAATCGCCCATCACTCTTCCCCGGTCGTGCGAGACGCCGGTTACACGCTGGCGCACTTCATCTTCAGCGGCAATCAATGCATTTTTACGTTCATCATTTGATTCAACGTTAGCCATCGCCCGCAGGCGATTAGCAAGAGACACAAAGGTAATAGGTCCGTTCTCTTTCAGTATGGATAATACGGCCTCACCGATAAGGTCATCCTTAAGTCGTTCAAATTTAGTTCTATGCATAGCTTCAATCTCACTCTGCTACACGCGGCAGGCTGTAGCATGGGGTTAGTCATCGCATTCAGGAACTCTATTCTCACTCAGCATGACTAACTTAGTAAGTTAAAAAACAGTGTTCAGGTTAACGCTCGAAGAAGAGGGCTATCAGACCGTTGTAGTGCGCTTTCTCAACGTCTGACGTTGATTCTTCAATTCTGCGCAACAGCTTTGTACAAATTGTCATTCTGCTCAGTTGTACATTTTCTTTGATGATCTCACTGACGATGGCACCAAGGGTTTCCTGCTGTGTCGGGACGTTATCCTTGTTAAAATACAAGGTGATAGCGCTTTCTGCTGTAGAGGGAGCATGGTTGCGACGCATAATTTTCCACCGTTAACAAACAATTTTGTAACATCAGTGGCATCGAATTTATACTATATGGTCAAATCTGTACATCAAAATTGTACAACTTTTTCGTATGGATCGGGCTTTTATCAGGAGAACTATCAAAATTAGGGGGGAAGAGAAGGAAAGAGGGGGAAAAGAAAAGGCCCCGGAGGGCCTGAAATTATTTGCGTCCCAGCAGAAGTCCCAGAACGATACCTACCGCACCCGCAGCGATTAAGCCCGTTAACGGGTTATTTCTGACGGCTTCAGTAACATCCGAGACGGCATCACTGGCCTGGGCAGCATATTTTTTCGCTGCACCTTTCACCTGGTGTTTAGGGGAGTCAACGAATTCACCAAACTGCTGCTGCGCAGAGCCGGATAATTCATCAAGTTTGTTTTTGGCTTTATCGCCAGCGTATTGTGCATTTTTATCAGTGTCGAAATCAGACATTCCAGCCTCCTTTTGTTGATAGTCTAAGGATAGACGCTGATTTCAGGCGTGAGAGAGATTTCGCTGAAATCGACGCCTGATTGCCCCTTTTTAGGATATGTCTTTCTTACATGGCCACCCTAACGTCCTAAGGATGTCGTTGACCAATATTTCCCTCGCCATCTCTCTACGCAGCACCAGGAGATTATTTTTGTCGTGCGTGAGCGGGAAAGGTAACGTAATAGCCAAGGGATGCAGCAAGGCACAGCATATAGCCGAACGATTCCGAACCTTCCTCCACGGCGTTTTTCACGACACGCATATAGCCATGCTCCAGGATGGCGTGCCACAGCACCTGCATCCCAAAGAGGCGGGAGAAGACCAGTACAGCCAGCAGGCCGCTCAACAGAATACCGTACCAGGGGGATTGGGTATATTTTGCCAGCTGTTCCAGGGTAGCGCGAAAATGCATAACGGGGCGAATTAGCGCCAGCAGAGCGGTAATCAGCGCGAACCACACCCAACTCCCATGAGAAATGAGATCAAAAAGCGCGTCCAGTTCACGAATTAGCATTGTCAGGAAAAATCCGCCCACCAGAATATTACAGTAACGCATGGATTCGTCCATTTTCGCCAGACGAAAATGGAGAAAGACAATAGTCGCTAATACCGTTTCCTGCATAATTTCGGTCAGTGATAATTCCGGAATATCATGGCCGACAAACCGCATATCAACCCAAAGACAAAGTACAATAAGTGCGCAAGCGGCCGCCGCGCCAACGAAGAATAAAAAGCTCTTTAGTACAATCATTAACACCACCATTTTGTTTGTAGCGAGTATGTTAGGTGACGAGAATGTTATTTCTGTTCACATTGTGCCATATAAGTGCGGATTTTTAACATTTCGAGCTAAATAGGGTTGGTCACGACGAGACGAAAGCGTAAATATCGTCAACAACGTCTGTGCTGTTTAGGCGGGGCGATGTCATTGCGGAGGGTGCCATCAGGCAACGTGATGTCAGGGTATTGAGGGACCAGCGAGAGGTGGAAAACACAGCTGCGGAACTATCTTGTCGATGTTTTCTTAAGAACGTACTTTGATTGAGAAAGCGTTCAGTTCCACAAAAAATGCTGTTTCTCCACCCTGGGAATTATTTTTCTTCTGTGTACTCACCTTTTGATTTCAGTTTATCTCTAACCAGGTTGGCGCAACTGGTTGCATTCTGTAAACTCAGGTCGTTTACAATAGAAGATCGAGATTTTAAAACTTCGTTGTAAGCTTCTTTAACTTTCGGACTGACTGTTGCAGCAAAACTATCTGGTGGGAAGTTACCCAAAGGTTCTTTGTCACCGCTTAAGGCCTTAGCACAAGCATTATTAATTTGGTCATCAATGCTTAATTGATTAGCGATAGCTGATAACGAAAAAGATAAAACCAAAGAGGCGAGAACAATTCTTTTCATACTTAGTCATTCCTTAATGATGAAGCGTTGTGATCCGAATTCAATATGTAAAACCCAATTGTGATAGTAATATTTATCAGAGTGTATAAAAATTCTTTTGGATAAACCGGATCAGGACCAGTTTCAGCAATGTTTTCTGTCCGAACATGCTGCACCCGACTTATTTTGTTTACTACAGGCTACATGTTATCAAAGATAAATATATCCAACAGTATTAGTCTATTCTTTTTCGTATTCTTATGATACCTACGTTCTTTAGTGGGGGTTAGTGTGATTGCACAAGTCTTTTAAAGTAGGATTTTTAAGAAAGAATGATGATGTATGACTTCATCTGTACCACACTTGCATTACACTCAATAACAAGAACAACCAACACGTTAATTTTAAAGGGACAGTGCATGGCTGCAATGGATTTATCCAAAATGGGCAATGCCAAAGTGGTGCTGAATACCAGTGATTGCAATCATATAGTTATAGAAAAGTGGCCTGTCAGCGATGTTGAGTGGGCCTTTTATCTCTACGCGGCAACAGAGCTTAATCAGGCAGGAATTGCTATGCCAACGCTTTTGTCTGCTGATGCCACCTTACGCCAGTTAAGACTGGAGTATATTCCTTATAAGGTTAATCAGACCGCTGTGGCAAACGATTATGCCATAGCTATGCTGGGGCGCCTGCATCGCTATCCGGCAAATTCTGAATGGCTCTATCATACGCATACGTGGACAGAAACAGCGCTTGAAAACGCTCTCATGCTTTTGGCATTACCTGAAAAAAATGCCCGGCAGCTTCGACGATTTCAGCAGAATAGTAATGCGTTATTCGCCTGCCAAAGCCTGGTTTCAGGCGACAGCAATGCAGGCAACTGGGGAAGAAGAGAAAGCGGTAATTTAGTTCTTTTTGACTGGGAAAGGTTTGGCAAAGGGAGTCCTGCTATTGACCTGGCTCCCCTCATAAGGGGAATGGGGACAAAACAAGAATTTATAGACCTTGCAGGACGCTATTGCCAGCTATCCTCCCATCAAAATATCAGGGAGCTGGCCAGAGAAATTGCTATTGTCAAAGCCTGGATTGTCACGGAAGTGATTGTCCTGCTTCATATGCGGCAAAAGAGTGCATTTCCCTTGTATCTCAACTGGTATAGAGAACATCTTCCCGACTGGTTAGACAACGTGGAAAAAATGTTATGAAGCATGAATTCTAAAAATTCTGCTTTTTATAGCAATACCTATTTTTCGCTTCTGACGCACCTGATTACCCACTTCTGATATATCAGCGAGTCACTAATATTAACTCGCTGATTTTCACATTACCTACGGTTCTACTTAAAACCCACAATAAACTTCGTGTTTACATAAAATCGTATTAACAGATACAATACCCCCCTATAGTATCAGGAGGGCGTATGCCGCATTCACCCGAAGATAAAAAACGTATTCTGACCCGCGTCCGCCGCATTCGGGGCCAGGTTGATGCCCTTGAACGCGCCCTGGAATCGGGCGATCCCTGTCTCGCCATTTTGCAGCAAATTGCCGCCGTGCGCGGCGCTGCCAATGGCCTGATGGGGGAAATGGTTGAAATTCACCTCAAAGATGAGCTGGTGACGGGGGAGACCACCCCGGATCAGCGGGCTGTGCGGATGGCGGAAGTCGGCCATTTGCTGCGCTCTTATCTAAAATAAACCCACACACCTCACAACAAGGGAAAGACATCATGAAATCTCGCGCAGCTGTCGCGTTCGGCCCAGGCCAGCCGCTGAAAATCGTTGAAATTGATGTTGCTCCGCCGAAGAAAGGCGAAGTGCTGATCAAAATTACCCACACCGGCGTCTGCCATACCGATGCGTTTACCCTGTCCGGTGACGATCCGGAAGGCGTATTCCCGGCGGTGCTCGGCCACGAAGGGGGCGGTGTGGTGGTGGAAGTGGGTGAAGGCGTCACCAGCCTGAAGCCCGGCGACCATGTGATCCCGCTCTACACCGCAGAGTGCGGCGAGTGTAAGTTCTGCAAATCCGGCAAAACTAACCTTTGTCAGGCCGTGCGCGCCACGCAGGGCAAAGGTCTTATGCCGGACGGCACCACCCGTTTCTCCTATAACGGCGAGCCCATTTATCACTACATGGGGACCAGCACCTTCAGCGAATACACGGTGTGCGCCGAGATCTCCCTGGCGAAAGTGAATCCGCAGGCCCCGCTGGATAAAGTCTGTCTGCTCGGCTGCGGTGTCACCACCGGCATCGGCGCGGTGCATAACACGGCGAAAGTGAAAGAGGGTGACACCGTGGCGGTGTTCGGCCTGGGCGGGATCGGTCTGGCGGTCATCCAGGGCGCGGTACAGGCGAAAGCTGGCCGTATCATTGCTGTGGATACCAACCCGGAAAAATTTAAGCTCGCAGGTGAGATGGGCGCGACCGATTTCATCAACCCGAAAGACTACGACAAACCGGTTCAGGAGGTGATCGTTGAGCTGACCGACGGCGGCGTGGACTTCAGCTTCGAATGTATCGGCAACGTCGATGTGATGCGCTCAGCGCTGGAGTGCTGCCACAAAGGCTGGGGCGAGAGCATTATTATCGGTGTGGCTGGCGCGGGTCAGGAGATCAAAACCCGTCCCTTCCAGCTGGTGACAGGGCGCGTATGGCGCGGGTCGGCATTTGGCGGCGTGAAAGGCCGTACTCAGCTGCCGGGCATGGTTGAAGATGCGATGGTCGGTAAAATTCAGCTTGACCCGTTCATTACGCACCGCCTGCCGCTGGAGCAGATCAACGAAGCCTTCGATCTGATGCACGAAGGAAAATCTATTCGTACCGTTATCCATTTCGGCGACAACTGATTATTCTGCCAGCGGTTTTTTCCGCTGGCGTTTCTTCCCTGATCTTCTCTAAAGTGTGACCTGTCCGGCGCTTTTAGACGTAATCTAATTCCCTGGCGTGCCGATGACTCTTTTACAGGCGTGTTTTTACGCATCTTACCTATAAGAGAGTCGACGGTCATGGACAACACAACATCGATGCAGGCGCAGTATAAGCTGAGTTTCTTGCATCACATCCGGCTGGTTCCGCTGTTTTCCTCCATTCTCGGTGGCATTATTCTCCTGTTTGCTTTGAGCTCGGGTCTGGCAGGCTATTTCCTGCTCCAGGCCGATAACGATCAGCAGGATGTCACGGCAGAAATCCAGGTGCGCACCGGTCTGTCAAACAGTTCCAACCATTTACGCACCGCCCGTATCAACATGATCCACGCGGGGGCGGCGAGCCGTATCGCGGAGATGGAGGCGATGAAACAAAACATCGCTGAGGCTGAGACCCGCATCAGGCAGTCGCAGGATGGATTTGCCGCCTATATGAAGCGCACCGTTCGCACCCCGGCTGATGAAGCGCTGGACGGCGATCTGAAAGCCCGCTATGACGCCTACATCGCCGGTATGCAGCCGATGCTGAAATATGCCAAAAACGGCATGTTTGAAGCCATTATTAACCACGAAAATGAGACCGCGCGTCCGCTGGACGATGCCTATAACGCGGTGCTGCTGAAGGCGATAAAAATCCGCACTGAACGCGCCAACGCGCTGACGGCGCAGGCTCACACCCGCACCCGGCTGGGGCTGATGTTTATGTTCGGCGCGTTTGGCCTGGCGCTGGCGCTGGCGGTGATCACCTTCGTGGTGCTGCGCCGTACGGTGATAAACCCGCTCCAGCGAGCCGCTACGCGTATCGAAAATATCGCAAAAGGCGATTTGACCATGCCGGACGAACCGACCGGGCGCAGCGAAATTGGCCGCCTGACGCGCGATCTGCAAACGATGCAGCACGCGCTGGTGACCACCGTGGGCACCGTGCGGCAAGGGGCGGAGGAGATCTACCGCGGAACCAGCGAGATTTCTGCGGGTAACACCGATCTCTCTTCCCGTACCGAGCAGCAGGCGGCGGCGATTGAACAGACGGCGGCCAGCATGGAGCAGCTTACCGCGACGGTGAAACAGAACGCCGATAACGCGCATCATGCGAGTAAACTGGCAGAAGATGCCTCCGGTAAGGCCAGCCGCGGAGGGCAGATGGTCTCCGGCGTGGTGAAAACCATGGGTAATATTTCCACCAGTTCGAAGAAGATCTCTGAAATCACCGCCGTGATTAACAGCATTGCGTTCCAGACCAATATTCTGGCGCTCAACGCGGCGGTCGAGGCGGCGCGTGCGGGTGAACAGGGACGCGGCTTTGCGGTCGTGGCGAGTGAAGTCCGCACCCTGGCAAGCCGCAGCGCGAATGCGGCGAAAGAGATTGAAAGCCTGATTAATGAATCTGTGTCGCTTATCGATCAGGGTTCCGGGGAAGTGGTTGCGGCGGGCAATACCATGAATGAGATTGTCGAGGCGGTTAAACGCGTCACCGATATTATGCTGGAGATTGCCGCGGCGTCCGATGAGCAGAGCCGCGGCATTGTGCAGGTAAGCCAGGCGATTTCCGAGATGGATAAGGTGACGCAGCAGAATGCCTCGCTGGTGGAAGAAGCTTCTGCGGCGGCGGCCTCGCTGGAAGAGCAGGGCGCACGTCTGACGGAAGCCGTTGGCGCGTTTCGTCTCAACGGGGCGCGCGCAGGACGTACTACAGCCGCTGCAACCGCAGCGAAACCCGCGCCTTTAACCCCGGCGGCGGCCGTCTCAGGTGATAACTGGGAAACGTTCTGAGTAAGACAGACCCGCCCTCGCGGCGGGTTCTGCGTTTAGGGTCAGAGAGGCATTGATTTACGAATGGCGCTTAACAGCGTTTGGGCGCCTTCAGAGAGCGGGGCATCTACCCGCGTCAGGATCCCAATCGGTTCTCCCGCGCCGGGCGATGTTACCGGCAGCGCCGTAAGCACGCCGCGTCGCAGATCGTCCTTCACCGCGCCGGACGGCACAAACCATACGTAGTCATAGTCCACCGTAAGCTGGCGCGACAGCGACGCCGAGAGCGTTTCAATACACCCGGAAGGCAGCGTGCAGCCCTGCATTTGCAGCAACGCTTCCGCATTCTGACGCGGAACGGTTCCTTTTGGTGAGACCACCACCGGCCACTCCATCACGCGGCTCAGGGTTACGGTGTCCTGCAACAGGGGATGATTCGGACGCACCACCAGCTTCAGCGATTCCAGGAACAGCAGCTCGTAGTTAAGGCCGCTCATCAGTTCCGGATCGGACATCCGTCCAATGCCCAGATCCAGCTCGCCTGACTTCAGGCCCGCCAGCAGCATGGTATTATTCATGGTCGCGACCTGAAGCGTGGCGTGCTTTTGCTGACGGTGGAACTGGCCGATCGCCGCAGGCAGTATGCCCAGCGCCGCCGTTGGCAGCGCGCCCACGCGCACGATATCGCTGGCCGGTTCCTCTTTACGGTTTAACGCCTGACCGGCGGTATTGAGGGCATCGAGAACTTTAACGGCATGCGTCAGGAACTGTTCGCCCACGAGCGTAAGCTGTGCCCCCAGACGGCCGCGATCGAACAGGCGGGTCCCGGTAAGCTGTTCCAGTTCGTTCAGCGTTTTGGATAGTGCAGGCTGACTGAGGTTAAGGGTTTCAGCCGCTCGCCCCAGCGTTCCCTGTTGAGCGACGGCCACAAAAGTATGCAAATGGCGCAAGCGTATGCGCTGACTGAACAGACCATTTTTTTCCATAGGCGATGTTAAAAACAGAGCGACGCGGGTGACAAGTTAAGATGTTTGAATTTGATAACCTGATAGCAAAATATTTTTAACATTTGATCTGTTTGAGTTACAACCGTTTTTCGAAAATGCCCACGCTTTGACCACTCGTCTGCCTGGATCACAATTCGTAAATTCTTCCCAACGAAAGGAACGGGCTTCTCTACACTCCAGGTAGTATTCACTGGAGGCATGACATCATGGCGAACACCATCACGGCTGATGATATTCGGGAACACTTTTCGCAGGCTATGTCGGCGATGTACCAGCAGGAAGTTCCGCAGTACGGCACCTTGCTGGAACTGGTGGCGGACGTTAACCTGGCGGTTCTGGAAAATAACCCACTTTTACATGAACAACTGGCAAACGCAGACGAACTGGCGCGCCTGAATGTTGAACGTCACGGTGCGATCCGCGTGGGCACCGCGCAGGAGCTTTCCATCCTGCGCCGGATCTTCGCCATTATGGGCATGTACCCGGTCAGCTATTACGATCTCTCCCAGGCGGGCGTGCCCGTCCACTCGACGGCGTTTCGTCCGACAGACGATGCGGCGCTCTGCCGTAATCCGTTTCGCATTTTTACCTCGCTGCTGCGCCTGGAGCTGATTGAAAACGTTGCGCTGCGCGAAAGGGCGGCGGAGATCCTCTCCCGGCGCAACATCTTTACCCCGCGCTGCCTGGAACTGATCGACCTGCATGATGCTCAGGGACACTTTACCGAGACACAGGCGCGCGAATTTGTGCAGGAAGCCCTGGAAACCTTCCGCTGGCATCGCCATGCGACGGTCGATCAGGAAACCTATCTGGCGCTGAGCAACGAACATCGCCTGATTGCCGACGTGGTCTGTTTCCCGGGGTGCCACATCAACCATCTCACGCCGCGCACGCTGGATATCGACCGGGTGCAGGAGCTGATGCCGAAGTACGGCATTGAGCCGAAAATTCTGATTGAAGGCCCGCCGCGCCGCGAGGTGCCGATCCTCCTGCGCCAGACCAGCTTTAAGGCGCTGGAGGAGCCGGTGCTTTTCGCGGGAGAACACAAGGGCACCCATACCGCGCGTTTCGGTGAGATTGAGCAGCGCGGCGTGGCCCTTACGCCGAAAGGACGCGAGCTGTACGACAGCCTGTTAAACCAGGCCGGGACCGGCAAAGACAACCTGACCCACCAGCTTCACCTGCGCGAGATCTTCAGCGCCTTCCCGGATAGCGAAATGTTCCTGCGCCGTCAGGGGCTGGCCTATTTCCGCTACCGTCTGACCCCGACAGGTGAGGCGCATCGCCACGCGTTTCGTCCCGGCGACGATCCGCAGCCGCTGATCGAACGCGGCTGGGTTGTGGCACAGCCCATCACCTACGAGGATTTTCTGCCCGTCAGCGCAGCGGGGATCTTCCAGTCGAATCTCGGCAATGAAACGCAGGCGCGCAGCCACGGCAATGCCAGCCGCAATGCCTTCGAAGCCGCGCTCGGTTGTGCGGTGTACGACGAGTTTTCGCTTTACGAGGAGGCGGAAGCGCGCAGCAAACAGCGTTGCGGTTTGCTCTGAAACCGTTACTCTGCAAGGGTGTGATGGAAAAAGAAGGTTGGTATGGAAAATCCCTCCGCCCCTGTAATTGAAACGCGCCAGGGCGCATTGATTGGTTTTACTGAAGGCGATACTCATGTGTGGTGCGGCATTCCCTATGCGGCACCGCCCGTAGGCCAGTGGCGGTGGCGCTCCCCGCGTCCCCCCGCGCGCTGGGATGGCGTGCGTCCGGCGACGGCGTTCTCCGCCTCCAGCTGGCAGAGCAGCGAAAGCTGTCAGGAGCTGGGCGGCGGCGATCCCGGCCAGTTCTCTGAAGACTGCCTGTACCTTAACGTCTGGTCGCCAGTGGCTCGCGCCGATCCGCTTCCGGTGATGGTCTGGCTGCACGGCGGAGGATTTACCCTCGGCGCTGGCGGGCTGCCTCCGTATAACGGCAGGGCGCTGGCGAAGCGCGGCACGGTGGTGGTGACGATCAATTACCGTCTCGGACACCTCGGCTTTTTTGCCCATCCGGCGCTGGAGGGGGAAGAAGAGCGCGTGGTGCATAACTTTGCGCTGCTCGATCAGATCAAGGCCCTGGAATGGGTGCGCGATAACATCGCCGCATTCGGCGGCGATCCTGAGAACATCACCGTCTTTGGCGAGTCGGCCGGTGCGCGCAGCGTGCTCTCGTTGATGGCTTCCCCGCTTGCGGGAGGACTGTTCCATAAAGCCATTGTGCAAAGCGGGTACACACTGCCCGACACCCCGCGCGAGCAGGCCATGCATAAAGGCGAAGCGATTGCCGCCCATTTCGGCCTGCACAATGCCACCGCGGAACAGCTTCGCGCGATCCCGCCTGAGGCGTTCTGGCCGCTGACCTCACCGCTGAATATCGCTCCTGCGCCCATCGTGGGTGACTGCGTTTTGCCTGAGGCCATGCTCGACGTCTTTTTCGCGGCCCGTCAGCATCCTGTACCGGTGATGATTGGGTCAAACAGCGACGAAGCCAGCGTGATGTCGGTATTCGGGGTCGATCTTGCCGGGCAGATCCAGAAGCTTCGCCGTGAACGGCGCTTTGGCCTGGGGCTGATTAAGCTGCTTTATCCCGGCGTGAAGGGCGATGAGGAACTTGGCAGGCAGGTATGCCGCGATATGGCCTTCACCACCATGGGATACGTGGTGATGCAGGCCCAGCAGCGGGCGGGAGGCCTGTGCTGGCGATACTGGTTTGATTATGTGGCCGAAGCGGAGCACGCGACGTACATCAACGGCGCCTGGCACGGCAACGAAGTGCCCTACGTGTTCGATACCCTTGGACAGGTGGAACCCTCGCGGCAGTATGTGAATGAACGCGATCTGGCCTTCGCCGCTCAGGTGGCGGACTACTGGGTGAGCTTCGCCCGGGATGCGGGGGCACGCGATAGCCTGGCAGGGCCCACGCGCTGGCCCGCCTGCCGGAAAGGGCGGGACGTGCTGTTACGTATTGGTGTGAATAAACATGCAGGTTTTCGGCTTGAAAACCGCTTCATGCGTGCCCGTATGAGCCTCTTCAAACGGGTGATGAAACACCACGTCAGCCTCGACTGAGCAGACAGGCGCGAAACGCATCCAGCCCGTTCTCCGGGCCGGGTGCGTCGCGTAATACCAGCCGGTAGCTCGCCCCCGTCTTTATGCTCGTGTCAAAAGGCCGCATCAGCCGTCCGGCGCGCACATCCTCCTCCACCAGTGTTTCATCCGCGATGGCGATGCCCAGCCCCTGAATGGCGGCGGTAATGGCCAGATCCATGGTTTCGAAGTGTTGATTTTTGAGCATAGCTGGCGGCGGACCCGGCTGTTTCGCCAGCCACAGCGTCCAGTCCGTTTTGTCCCGCGTGGGGTGAAGGAAGGTGAGTGTTTCCAGCGCAGAACCGGCCCGCAGCGGGCTCATCACTGGAGTTAAGGCCTCTTCGAACAGCAGATCGCCGGCGCTTATGTGCGTCCCAAACACAATCGCCGCGTCACAGGATTCGGTTTTGAAATTGACGTTATGATCGGTGGTGGTGGTCAGCGCAATCTGGAGTTCCGGCTGTTCGCGCTCCACCTGTAGCAGACGCGGCACCAGCCAGCGCATCGCGCAGGTAGGCGCTTTCAGACGAATAACGGTCTGGTGCGTTCGCGCCTGTTCAGCAACGTTCAGCAGGTGCTCGAACGCAGATTGCAGCTCCGGCAGCAGGGCGCTTCCCTGTGAGGAGAGGCGCAGGCCGCGCGCATGGCGCTCGAACAGCGGGAAGCCGAACCAGCTTTCCAGCGAGGCAATTTTGCGGCTTACCGCCCCCTGCGTCAGACAAAGCTCCTTCGCGGCATGGGTAAGATTCAGGTGACGCGCTGTCACGATGAACGTCTCTACGGCATTGAGCGGAAATGAACGACGCGACATATCTCACCTTAGCTATGCGTTTTTGTCATGGCTATTATGACAACAATTCGATTGTCCCGGCAATGAAGTTGTTGTTTGAATAGTTATGCATTCACCACGAGAAGGGACAGAGGATGACTTTGAAAACGCCGGTGCAGACACGATCCAAATTGCCCGATGTGGGAACCACCATTTTTACCGTTATCGGCCAGCTTTCAGCCCGGCATAACGCCATCAACCTTTCTCAGGGTGCGCCGAATTTTTCCTGCGACCCAAAACTTATCTCCGGCGTGACCCGCGCCATGGAGGCAGGGCATAACCAGTACGCCTCCATGACCGGGCTGCAACCGCTCAGAGAGCGCATTGCGGACAAAATTGCCACGCTCTATGGCACGCGCTATGACCCGGCGAGTGAGGTGCTGGTGACCGCCAGCGCCAGCGAAGGGCTTTACTCAGCCATCAGCGGGCTGGTTCATCCTGGTGATGAGGTGATCTATTTCGAGCCCTCCTTTGACAGCTATGCGCCGATTGTGCGTCTGCAAGGGGCGACGCCGATCGCCATTAAGCTGACGGTACCGGATTTTGCCGTGAACTGGGATGAAGTTCGGGCGGCTATTACCCCGCGCACGCGGATGATCATCGTCAATACGCCGCACAACCCGAGCGGACAGGTGTTTTCAGCCGCCGATCTGCACCAGCTGGCAGCGCTGACGCGCCACACCGACATCATCATTTTGTCTGACGAAGTGTACGAGCACGTCGTTTTTGATGGCGAACCGCACCACGGAATGGCGACGCACCCGCAGCTGGCGGAGCGCAGCGTGATTATTTCTTCTTTCGGAAAAACCTATCACGTCACCGGCTGGCGCGTGGGTTATTGTGTGGCACCCGCAGAGCTGATGGATGAGATATGTAAGGTCCATCAATTTTTAATGTTCTCTGCCGATACACCGATGCAGTACGCGTTTGCCGAACACATGACCGATCCGCAAACCTGGCTGTCGCTCGCGGCGTTTTATCAGCGCAAGCGCGATCTGTTGCAAAGTTTGCTCGCCGACTCACCGTTCAGGCTGCTACCCAGTGCCGGTTCGTTCTTTCTGCTGGCAGATTACAGCGGCTTTAGCAACGAGCGCGACAGCGAGCTGGTGAAAAGGCTGATTGTCGAGTTCGGGGTTGCCACTATTCCGCTGTCGGCGTTTTATGCCGATGGCACGGACAATAAACTGATCCGTCTCTCTTTTGCGAAGGATGAGGCGACGTTACGGGCAGGTGCCCAGGCCCTTTGTCGGGTTACACCACGTTAAGGAATTTGAGATGAAATTACGCGCGTTAGTTGTCGGCATGGGACTGCTGTGTTCATTCTCGTCGTTTGCCGCTACCGAGTTGCGATACGGGCTGGAAGCGGAATATCCGCCGTTTGAAAGCCGCAATGCGTCAGGCGAGCTGGAAGGGTTTGACGTAGAGCTGGGGAATGCCATCTGTAAAGCCGCCGCGCTGAAGTGCAGCTGGGTTGAAACCTCGTTTGATGCGCTGATCCCCGGTCTGGTAGCGAAGAAGTTCGACGCCATAAACTCGGCGATGAACATCACCGAACAGCGTCGCAAGAGCATTGATTTCACCCAGCCCATCTATCGCATTCCCTCCCAGCTGGTGGGCAAAGCCGGTTCTGCGGTAGAGGCTACCCCCGAGGGGCTGAAGGGCAAAACCATCGGCGTTCTCCAGGGTTCCATTCAGGAAACTTACGCCAAAGAGCACTGGGAAAAGCACGGTGTCACCGTGGTGTCTTATAAAGATCAGAATATGGCCTGGGGGGATTTGCTGAATGGCCGCATCGATGCCTCGCTGGTGATGTCAGCGGCCGGGCAGGCAGGTTTCCTCAGTAAGCCGCAGGGTAAAGGGTTTGGCTTTATCGGCAAACCGGTGTCGGACGACACCATCCTCGGCAGTGGGATCGGCTTTGGGCTGCGTAAGGGGGATGAGGCCACCAAAAAGCAGCTTGATGCCGCAATTGATAAAGTACGTGCCGACGGCACGATCGCTAAACTGGCTGATAAGTACTTCCCGGGTATCGATGTCAGCGTAAAATAACCGCCTCGTTGGTCCCGGCTGTTGATGTCCAGCCGGGACACTTTTATACATAACTTTACCCCTTTTTCAGGCCGTTCTGGTCGACAGAAAATATTTCTCGGTTTGTTCAGATAATCACCCGCCAACAATTGGATTCTTAACCGTTTTTGTTTAGGCTGTGCGTTCTTTCTTGCCGTCATTTCGCTGCGCGCGAAACTCATTCACACGACCATAAGGACGTTTTCTCAGGCATGAATCGCAGACGTTTTCTCAAAGGTTCCCTGGCAATGGCTGCCCTGAGCGGCACTTCTGGCCTTGCTTCTCTGTTTTCCCAGGCGGCGTATGCTGCTGACTCCGACATTGCCGACGGTCAGAGCCGTCGCTTTGACTTCTCTGTTCTGCAATCCATGGCGCATGATCTGGCGAAAACCCCGTGGGGCGGTGCGCCGCGTCCGCTGCCGGAAACGCTGGCCACCATGACGCCGCAGGCCTACAACGCCATCCGTTACGATGAGAAGCAGTCGCTGTGGAATAACATTGAAGGCCGTCAGCTGGACGCCCAGTTCTTCCATATGGGGATGGGGTTCCGCCGCCGCGTGCGCATGTTCTCGCTGGATCAAACCACCTCTCAGGCGCGTGAGATCCACTTCCGGCCTGAGCTGTTCAGCTACGGCGATACGGGCGTGGATACCCGCCAGCTTGAAGGGCAGAGCGACCTCGGCTTCGCCGGATTCCGCGTCTTTAAAGCGCCGGAGCTTGCGCGACGCGATATCGTTTCGTTCCTGGGCGCGAGCTACTTCCGCGCGGTGGATGATACCTACCAGTACGGCCTCTCCGCGCGTGGGCTGGCGGTGGATACCTTTACCGACACCCCGGAAGAGTTCCCGGATTTCACCTCCTTCTGGTTTGAAACCGTGAAGCCGGGTGATACCACCTTTACCGTCTATGCGCTGCTGGACAGCCCGAGCATTACCGGTGCCTATAAGTTTGTGATCCACTGTGAGAAGAGCCAGGTGATCATGGACGTCGAAAACCATCTCTATGCGCGCAAAGACATCAAGCAGCTCGGCATCGCGCCAATGACCAGCATGTTTAGCTGCGGCAACAACGAACGCCGCATGTGCGACACCATTCATCCGCAGATCCACGATTCAGACCGCCTGGCGATGTGGCGCGGTAACGGGGAGTGGATCTGCCGACCGCTGAACAACCCGCAAAAGCTGCAATTTAACGCCTACCTGGATAAAAACCCGAAAGGCTTTGGTTTGTTGCAGCTTGACCGTGACTTCTCCCATTACCAGGACGTCATGGGCTGGTATAACAAGCGACCAAGCCTGTGGGTCGAGCCGCGCAACAACTGGGGGAAAGGTTCCATTGCTCTGATGGAGATCCCGACAACCGGCGAGACGCTCGATAACGTGGTCTGCTTCTGGCAGCCAGAGAAACCGGTGCAGGCGGGTGATGAGCTGGACTTCAAATACCGTCTCTACTGGAGCGCGCAGCCGCCGGTGCGTTCCCCGCTGGCAAATGTCTACGCCACCCGTACCGGTATGGGCGGCTTCCCGGAGGGCTGGGCGCCGGGTGAAAATTACCCGAAAGTGTGGGCCCGTCGCTTTGCCATTGACTTCGTGGGGGGCGATCTGAAGGCCGCCGCACCGAAGGGCATTGAGCCGGTGATCACCCTCTCCAGCGGTGAAGCGAAGCAGGTGGAGATCCTCTACGTCGAACCATTCGACGGGTATCGCATTCTGTTTGACTGGTATCCAACCTCTGACTCCACCGAGCCGGTGGATATGCGCCTGTTCCTGCGCTGTCAGGGCGATGCCATCAGCGAGACCTGGCTGTACCAGTACTTCCCGCCCGCGCCGGACAAACGTAACTACGTTGACGACCGGATCATGCGTTAGTCCTTATGGGTTTGTGCCGGGTGGCGACCCGGCCTGCTCCGGACGCATTTGTAGGCCGGGTAAGCGTTAGCGCCACCCGGCAATTAAGAGGCACTATGTCTTCAGAAATCATCCCCGTAACCCAGGAAATCGAGCTTCGCGCCGTCGACGAGCGCTATACCACCGATCTGCACAACCTCGTAATCAAAAACAAAACCTGGCTGCAAAGCGCCTTTGACTGGGCGCAGCATGTCGGCAGCGAAGAGGACACGCGCCGCAACGTGCAGAGCAACCAGATGCTGCACCAGCGCGGTTACGCCAAAATGTTCCTGATTTTTATGAATGACGAGCTGATAGGCGTGCTCTCCTTCAACGCGATCGAGCCTGCGAATAAGGCCGGGTATATCGGCTACTGGCTCGACGAAGCGCATCAGGGGCAGGGTATACTCTCTCAGGCGCTCCAGGCGTTTATGCGCTATTACGTTGAGCGCGGCGAGATCCGCCGCTTTGTGATCAAGTGTCGCGTGGATAACCAGAGCAGTAACCGAGTGGCGCAGCGCAACGGTTTCACGCTCGAAGGTTGTTTGCGGGAAGCGGAAATGCTCAACGGGCGTTTCGATGACGTGAACCTGTACGCCAGAATCTTCCCGCTATAGCGCCCCCAGCAGCGGCGTCCGGGTGATCCGCGTGTCGCCGTTGATCACTTTGGCTCCCCGGACGTGAATGCTTTCACCCTCCAGCGCCTCGATAACCGCATCGTCCGTTATTTCCACCTGATGCTCAATCAGGACATCGCCGCTGATACGCGCCCGTCCCTGAATGACCACCTTGTCGTCAATCAGGATCGGCCCGCCGCGTAACCACGCCTCGCCGCCTATTAATACGTGGTGTTTAATGACGCAGTTGCCTTCGACGAGAGCGTTTTCCGCGACCTGTGAACTGTACCGCACGGTCGGGATGGCATCCTCCTCCAGACCGGCCAGCAGACGGGCGTTGCCGTACACTTTGGCGCAGTCGCACACCCAGACGTTATTCAGCGCGTTGCCCTCAAGAATGGCGCGATCGAACACCTCGGCGCGGTGCTCAACAAAGGCCCAGGTCACCATGGCATCGCCGTAGATTTGCGCCTGATGCACAATACGCGACTGGCTGACCGTGGCTCGGTCATAAATTTGCAGGATCTGCTCACGGTCGGGTGTCAGCCCTTTGGCTGCAATCACCAGGCTGTTATGCAGCACCCGCGCGTCACCCGCGATACGGCATTCCCCGCGAACGGTGGAGTGCTGAATGGTGACGTTGTCACTTATTATCGCCCCGTGACTCACCTCTGCGGCGTCAAGCCAGCTGTTGCCGCCAATGTGTGCGTGGTGGCTTACGATGCAGGGTTGGGTGAGGCGGGCGTTACCGGATATCCTGGCCCCGGCAAACACCACGCTGTTTTCATCGTAAACCCAGCAATCCCCGTCCTGGGCGAGCGCGTGTTCATCCTCAACCCAACCGCCTTTAGTCCCGCTGGATACATCGTTAAAATCCATCACGGCAATAATTTGTCTGAGAGGCGTTGTGCACGGCGTTGATTCGTCCTGCCAGCGCCAGAGACGCGTTTCATTGCTGAGCCGATATTTTGTCATCGTGTTATCCCTGAAAAGCCTTTCAATAAACGTAGCAAACTTTTGGTTTTTCGAAGTGCTGGCGTCCGCTCAGGAAACCCCTTAAAATGGCATTTAAAATACATTTTAAAGTTTAAAAAAAATGCATAATCAAAACCAACGCGTTCTTAACTTGCCCGCCGGGTATTTCGGTATGGTCCTCGGGACCATAGGCATGGGGTTCGCCTGGCGTTATGCCAGCACCATCTGGCCAGTGACGCGCTGGCCGGGCGAGATCCTGGTGGCGCTGGCGGTGACGATCTGGTTCCTTCTGAGCGTGGCGTTTCTTACCCGTGCGGTACGGTTTCCACATAGCGTGCTGGCCGAGATGCGGCATCCGGTAATGAGCAGTTTTGTCAGCCTGTTTCCTGCCACCACGCTGCTGGTGGCCATCGGCTTTGTGCCGTGGTATCGCCCGGTGGCGCTAGGGTTGTTTAGCGTGGGCGTGGTGATCCAGCTTGCGTATGCCGCCTGGCAAAGCGCCGGGCTGTGGCGCGGCAAGCATCCGGAAGAGGCCACGACGCCGGGACTGTATCTGCCGACGGTAGCGAACAATTTTATCAGCGCGATGGCCTGCGGTGCGCTGGGTTTCCACGATGCGGGGCTGGTGTTCCTTGGCGCCGGGGTCTTTTCCTGGCTGAGCCTGGAGCCGGTCATTTTGCAACGCCTGCGCAGCGCGGGCGAACTGCCCGCGGCGCTTCGTACCTCGCTTGGGATCCAGCTTGCGCCTGCCCTGGTAGCCTGTAGCGCCTGGTTTAGCGTCAACGGCGGTGAAGCGGACACCTTCGCCAAAATGCTTTTCGGCTATGGTCTGTTGCAACTCCTGTTTATGCTGCGTCTGATGCCGTGGTATCTGTCACAGCCGTTCAACGCGTCGTTCTGGAGCTTCTCGTTCGGGGTGTCGGCGCTGGCGACCACCGGTTTACATCTTGGGCAGAGCAGTCCGTCAGGGTTCTTTCATGCCCTCGCGGTTCCCCTGTTTATTTTCACCAACGTCATCATCGCGATGCTGCTGGTCCGTACTTTTATCTTGCTGATGCAGGGCAAACTTCTGGTGCGCGCTGATAAGGCACTGCTTATGCAATCTGAGGAAAAATAATGACTGTCGATGAAAACTACTTTACTGAGAAATATGGGCTGACCCGCACGCACTCAGAGGTGCTGCTCAGCGCGGACATTGTTAAGCCGGGTAAAACGCTCGATCTGGGTTGCGGGAATGGCCGCAACAGCCTCTACCTCGCTGCCAACGGCTATGACGTGACGGCGTGGGATAAAAACCCGATGAGCATCGATAACATCGAGCGCATTAAGGCGGCGGAAGGGATCGCGAATCTGCAAACGGCGATTAAGGATCTGAACAACCTGACCTTTGACGGCGAATATGACTTTATTCTTTCCACCGTCGTGTTGATGTTCCTCGAAGCGAAAACCATCCCTGGTCTTATCGCCAATATGCAGCGTTGCACTAAACCAGGCGGCTATAACCTTATCGTTGCCGCCATGGATACGGAGGATTATCCGTGCACCGTCGGCTTCCCGTTTGCCTTCAAAACCGGTGAACTGAGCAACTACTACGAAGGCTGGGAGCTGATCAAGTACAACGAAGAGGTGGGGGAACTCCACCGTACCGATGCCAACGGGAACCGTATCAAGCTGCGCTTCGCCACCATGCTCGCACGCAAGCCCGCTTAACGCGCCGCCAGCAGACAGAGTTGCAGGGCAGTGCGAAAGGAGGCCTCGAACGACGACAGCGGTAAAAACTCAAACTTCGAGTGGAAGTTATGGGCGCCGGTGAAGAAGTTCGGGGTGAGCAGGCCTTTGGCTGACAGGGCCGCTCCGTCCGTGCCACCGCGCATGGGGATCGGTTTTGGGGTGATGCCGAGCGACTCCATCGCCTCGAACATCAGGTCGATCGCGCGGCGGTCTTCGCCAATCGCGTTGCTGATATTGCTGTAGGTATCCTCAATGCGGTATTCCACGTTTGCCGTGGGATGCTGCGCGGCTATTTGCGCCGCCACATCGGCAATGTGCTGCTTGCGGGCGGCGAAACCATCTTTGTCAAAATCACGAATATTGGCTTTCAGTATCGCTTCGTTCTGCCCGGCCTGGATGCCGTTAAACCAGATATAACCTTCGCGCCCCTCGGTGCATTCCGGGGTTTGCTGGCGATCGAAATGGCTGATGAAATCTGTTGCCATCAGCAGCGGATTGACCAGCACCCCTTTGGCGGACATCGGGTGAGCCGTGACGCCGGTAAAGCGAATTTCAGCCGCCGCCGCGTTAAAGTTCTCGTATACAATTTCCCCCAGCTCGCAGCAGTCGATGGTCCAGGCAAAATCGACGTCGAAGCGCTTCAAATCCAGCGCTTTCGCCCCGCACAGGCCAATCTCTTCATCGGGCACAAACGCCACCACAATATCGCCATGCTTGTGTTCAGCGGTGAGGTTTTCCAGCACCGTCATGACCACGGTGACGGCCGCTTTATTATCTGCGCCTAATACGCTGGTTCCGTCGCTGAAAATAATCTCCTCATCAGGATAAGCCAGAATTTCAGGGTGCTCATTTACGCGCAGCCAAATATCTTTCTCTTTATTCAGGCAGAGATCATCCCCCGTAAACGTTAATATTTGTGGATGAATATCCGGGGATAAACCGACGTCGACGGTGTCGATATGGGTAATAAAACCAATCCGCGGCGCGCCGGGAACATTGCCTTTTTTCACGGCGGTGACGGTGGCGAACTCATCAATCACAATATCGTCTAACCCCAGCGTTTCCAGCTCCTTCGCCAGCTCCCGCGCCATGTCGTGCTGGCCCGGGGTGGAGGGCAGCGTTTTGACTTTCGGGTCGCTCTGGCTGGTGATGGCGAGATAGCGGAAAAAGCGTTGGGTTAATTGTCTGGAGAGTTCTGAGCCCATAGTGTTTCCTTCTGTATTTATTTTTCATGTGTTTGCGCCATCACTTTAATGTTATTTATGAAATGGCAAAAGAAGTAATTAGCCGTCGAATTAAAAAGACAGGAATAAATGATGAAAAGCACATTCACAATGATAACGCTGACGCTTGCTGCGCTGACGGTCAGTTCCACCGTCGCGGCAAAAACGCTGGTGTATTGCTCCGAAGGATCGCCGGAAAATTTCAATCCTCAGCTCTATACGTCGGGGACCAGCGTGGACGCCAGCGCCGTACCGGTTTATAACCGTCTGGTCGATTTCAAACCGGGCACTACCGAACTGGTGCCGAGCCTGGCGGAAAGCTGGGAGGTAAGCGAGGATGGCAAGATCTACACCTTCCACCTGCGCAAAGGGGTGAAATTCCACAGTAATAAGCTGTTCACGCCGACGCGCGACTTCAACGCGGATGACGTGATTTTCTCGTTTATGCGCCAGAAGGATGTGAATCATCCCTACCATAACGTCTCCAACGGCAGTTATTCCAACTTCGAAAGTCTGGAGTTCGGCAGCCTGATTACCGCCATTGATAAAGTTGACGATCACACCGTGCGCTTCACCCTGGCGCACCCGGAAGCGCCGTTTGTCGCTGACCTGGCGTGGTACTTTGCCTCCATTCTGTCGGCGGAGTATGCCGATGCCATGCTCAAAGCGGGCACGCCAGAAAAGGTCGATATGCAGCCAATTGGCACCGGGCCGTTTAAGCTGGCGCAATACCAGAAGGATTCCCGCATCCTCTTTACCGCTTTCCCGGACTACTGGCAGGGAAAATCGAAGCTGGATCGTCTGGTGTTCACCATCACGCCGGACGCCTCGGTACGTTTTGCCAAAGTCGAGAAGAATGAGTGCCAGGTGATGCCGTTCCCGAACCCGGCGGACCTGCCGCGTATGAAGGCTAACAAAGACATCAACCTGATGAGCAAGGCCGGTCTGAATACCGGTTTCCTGGCGTTTAACACGCAAAAGCCGCCGCTGGATAACGTAAAAGTGCGCCAGGCGCTGGCGATGGCGATTAACAAACCGGCCATCATTGATGCGGTCTTCCACGGCACCGGAACGGCGGCGAAAAACCTGCTGCCGCCAGGCGTCTGGAGTGCCGACAGCGAGCTGAAAGACTACGATTACGATCCAGAAAAAGCGAAAGCGCTGTTAAAGGAGGCGGGATTTGCCAACGGCGTAAGCATCGATCTGTGGGCCATGCCCGTGCAGCGGCCGTATAACCCGAACGCAAAGCGTATGGCGGAGATGATCCAGGCGGACTGGGCGAAAGTGGGCGTGCAGACCAAAATCGTGACCTACGAATGGGGCGAATACCTGAAGCGCGTGAAGGGCGGGGAGCATCAGGCCGCGCTGATGGGCTGGACAACGGCGACGGGCGATCCGGATAACTTCTTCGGCCCGCTGTTTACCTGTACGTCCGCCAATGGCGGGTCGAACTCGGCCAAATGGTGCTATAAGCCGTTTGATAACCTGATTGCCGAAGCTAAATCGATAACCGATCGCGAAAAACGCGTGGCGCTGTATAAGCAGGCGCAGCAGATGATGCACGATCAAATGCCGGCGGTAATGATTGCCCACTCGACGATTTTTGAGCCAGTCCGTAAAGAGGTCACGGGCTATGAAATCGATCCCTTCGGCAAACACCTGTTCTGGCAAGTGGACCTTAAGGAGTAATTTTTCACTGCCCGGTTTCGGTCGGGCAGTTTTTTCGCTATTTGTGCTGTCTTCGTCATTTTTTGCCACAACACATCGCCCGGTTTTTTGTTATAACTTCAAGTGCATACTTGCAGATAACATGGAATACCATCATGCGTACTCACACTTTTTTTAAAGTTGCAGTGCTTTCTGGTCTGTTGGCCCTTTCCGGCTGTGCGTCCAAAGTCGCAGCCCCCGATCAATATTCAGGCTTTTTAAAAGATTACTCCGGCTTGCAGGAGATGAAATCTGCAACCGGGAAGCCAACCCTGCGTTGGGTTGACCCGTCCTATAATGAGGCGAATTACGACAGCATTATCTGGACCCCGATAACCTATTATCCGACGCCAAAACCGACCACTCAGCTTGGGCAAAAAACGCTTGATGAGCTGTTGAATTATACCAATACCAAACTGAAAACCGCGATTGGTCAGCGTAAGCCGATTGTGACGACGCCGGGCAAACATAGCCTGATCTTCCGCGGCGCCATTACGGGTGTGAGCTCAGACAAAGAAGGTTTGCAGTTCTATGAAGTGGTGCCTGTGGCGCTGCTGGTTGCGGGTACGCAGATGGCAACGGGCCATCGCACCATGGATACGCACCTGTTCTTCGAAGGTGAGCTAATAGACGCGGCCACGAACAAACCGGTGATTAAGGTTGTTCGTAAAGGTGAAGGGAAAGAGCTGGCGAACGAGAATACGCCGATGGGCTTCGGCACCCTGAAGCAGGTTGTGGATGACATGGCGACGGATGCCACCATGTTTGATGTCCATCAGACAACAAAATAATAAAAACGGCCTGCTTTTGCAGGCCGTTTTTTTATGCCGTCCGCAGGCGGCGGAACCAGGTTTCCGGCTTCGTAAACATCACCATATTTCCCCCCAGTATCAACAGCAGGCCGACGATCCCGTTGAGGTGCCACACGTAACCCTCGTACACCGTTGAAATCGACAGCGCCACCAGCGGGAACAGCAGGGTGCTGTACGCGGCTTTACCGGGACCAATGCGGCCTACCAGCGTAAAGTAGGCGCCGAAGGCAATCACCGAGCCAAACAGCGCAAGATAGAGCAGCGCCCCCATATAGCTCACCGTCCATTCCGGCATAAAGCTATCGCCCCTGAAGAGCGCGATAAAGCCCATCACGACGGTGCCATAAAGCATCGCCCAGGCGTTGGTGGTCATGGTTTCCAGCCCGTTTCGTTGATGACGCATGCTGATCATATTCCCCAGCGAGAAGCCGTAGGTGCCGAGGGCGGAAAGCCCGATGCCCGTAAGCAACGACGCGCTCCAGCCGCTGGCGAGCAGATCGTTCCAGAACAGGGTAATGATCCCGATAAGCCCCAGCGCTGCCGCCGTCCAGAAGCGGGCGGGTGGACGCTGGCCGAAGAAGATAAAGCTATTGATGGCGTTATACAGCACGGCCATCGAGAAAATCACCGACTCAAGGCCGGTATTGATATGGGCGGCGGCGGTGTAAAAGCACCAGAAGTTGAAACAGAAAACGCAGCAGCCCTGAAGCATGCAGTAGAGATGATCCCGCAGCGCCAGCCTGCGCAGACGGCGAAGGGCGACCAGGACGATCATCATCGTGGCGCTGGCCACGGCGAAGCGCCAGAAAATGGAGACCGGCGCTGCAACCGGCCCCTGTTGCAAAAAAATAGCGATCCAGGTCGTGCCCCAGATCACAACGACCAGCCCATAGAGTAATGCGTTCATGGTTTCTCTCTTCTCATACCGCGAAAAACAACAGTGTGGCGAAAGAAAGGGGGCCCGGCTTTCATCGTCTTGCGCCGGACTTGCAAATTCTTGCGCTTTTTTCTCGCGCGATGGCTGGTAACAGGCTGCAACACTTCTTAGACTGACAGTCTGATTAATCACCTGTTTACGGACATGTCTCTCGTTTACGACACCTTTGAAACGTTACGCCAACAAAATGCAGTGCTGCGGGAAACCGTCGCGCTCAATACTGGCATTCAACTGGCGGCGTGGTACAACAAGCACGACACGATCACCGTGAAAAGCAACCATCACACCCTTAGCCTGTACGTGGCGGATGGTTATGAAAGCTATCAAAAAACGCCGGGTGGCTGGAAAAATGGCGGCGGGCCGGACCGTTTTTGTCTGATGCCGGAAGAGAGCGAATCCACATGGGATATTCGTGACGACCTGTCGTTCGTGCACCTTTACTGCACCGATGAACACCTGCGGGATGTGGGGGAGAAAATCTGGGATAAACGACCGCTATCGCTGACGCTTGAGGAAAAAATCTTCGGCAGCGATCCGAAAATCACCGCCCTTTATCGCCAGTTTTTGCTCGGCTGCGACTGGCAGCAAAACGCCAATCAGCTCACCCTGAGCACCGCGTCGACCTTATTGCTGACGCATTTGGTCCAGCACTATTCCAGCGTACAATGGAAGCTGCCGGTGGTGACCGGCGGGTTATCGCCGTTTGTGCTGCGCAACGTGCTGGCCTTTATCGAGGAAAACCTGGCGCAACCCTTAACGCTGGCGGAACTGGCGGGCCAGGCCGCACTCAGTGAGTATCACTTTGCGCGGATGTTCCGCCAGTCGATGGGGCTGGCGCCGCATCAGTATGTCATGCAGCGCCGCATGGAGAAGGCCAAAGCGCTGGTGCAGCACACGACCACGCCGCTCACCGACATCGCGCTGGCCTGCGGATTTAACTCCGCCAGCCATTTCAGTAACCGTTTTCGCAGTATGACCGGCATCACGCCGTCACAGCTACGCGCGGCGAAGGCGTGAGAAGACGGCGTAACAGATCCCACCCAGCACCAGCCCCCAGAAGGCGGAGCCAATTCCCAGGAGCGTGACGCCGCTGGCGGTCATCAGGAAGGTAACGATCGCCGCGTCGCGCTCTGCTTCATGGTTCAGTGCCTGATACAAGCTGCCGCTGATAGTGCCGAGCAGGGCCAGCCCGGCCAGCGTCTGGATGCCGCTCAGCGGCAGGGCGGCCATCAGCCCGGAAATCGACCCGCCGAACACCCCCGCCAGCAGATAAAACCCGCCTGCCGCCGCCGCGGCCAGCCAGCGTTTACTGGCATCCGGATGGGCGTCCGGGCTCTGGCAGATGGCGGCAGTGATGGCGGCGATGCATATAGAATAAACGCCGAAGGGGGATAACAGCAGCGCCAGCCCGCCGGTGGCAACGATCAGCGGTGAGACCGCCAGCGGATAGCCCGATGCCTGCATGGTGGCGAAGCCGGGCGCATTCTGCGACGCCATGGTCACCAGGAAAAACGGTAAGCCGATGCTGATCAGGCTGGTGAAGGTGAACGCAGGAGCAATGAATTCCGGCATGATGATCGATAACGTCATCCTGTTCGTGACAACGTCACCTCCAGCCCAGGCCACGAACACCCCCACCAGCAGCGTGGCGACAATGGCGTACCGGGGCGCGACGGCTTTGGCTACCAGCCAGGCGGCCAGCATACTGCCGCAAAGAAAAATGTGTCCCTCAAGATTGCTGAATGCCTTCAGGCCAAACTGTAACAGCACGCCCGCCAGCATAGCGGCGGCAAGCGAGTGCGGGATCAGTTTCATCAACCGGGCAAACAGGCCGGTGACGCCGCACAGCAGAATCAGCGCATTCGCGAATATAAATACCCCGATGGTTTCCGCCAGCGTCACGCCTTGCAGGCTGGTGGCGAGCAGCGCCGCGCCGGGCGTCGACCAGGCGGTCAGCACCGGGGCTTTATACCACCACGACAATGCCAGCGTGCTGATCCCCATCCCGAGCCCCAGCGCGGTCATCCATCCGGCGATCTGCTGTGTACTGGCGCCAGCCGCCGCAGCCGCCTGCCAGATAATGGCGGCAGAGCTGGCATAGCCCACCAGCACGGCAACAAAACCGGCCAGCACGGCAGGAAAGAGAGAGGCAGTCGATCGCATAGAAACTCCGTTGTGCGTTATAACGTCCGGGATAAGGTATCACTGTGCGCTATAGCGTACAAGTGGTATGCTTTGCCGCAACGGGAGGAACTATGGATATCACTCAACACCTGGCAACCACACTGAAAGCGCTGCGTCAGGCGCGGGGCTGGAGCCTGTCGAAACTGGCGGAAGAGACGGGCGTGTCGAAAGCGATGCTTGGGCAAATCGAACGCAATGAGTCCAGCCCGACGGTCTCTACCTTGTGGAAAATCGCCACCGGGCTGAACGTACCTTTTTCGGCGTTTATCACTCCAGAGAGCGAACCGCAGGCGGTGTTCGATCCGCAGCAGCAGGCGATGGTGGTGAAACCGCTTTTCCCCTGGGATGAACAGCTTAAGTTCGACCATTTCTCCATCACCCTGTCACCCGGCGCGCTGAGTGAGTCCACGCCGCACGAAGCCGGGGTGATCGAACACGTGGTGGTGATAAGCGGTGAGCTGGACATGCAGATCGACGGTGTCTGGCGCACGCTATACGCTGATTCCGGCGTGCGTTTTGCCGGCGACAAACCGCACGCATACCGCAACAGCAGCGCCCGGACGGTGCATTTTCACTCTCTGATCCATTATCCCCGCTAAAGCGACGCAAAACGGTTTCACTGGCACAGACTTCTGACTACAATAGCCGCCATTTTGACCATAACGGATAACGACGAAGTATGCGCCTGCACTCCCATCATCTTGAACTGCTAAGCCCGGCCCGCGACGCCGCCATTGCCCGTGAAGCTATTCTTCACGGGGCGGATGCCGTCTACATTGGCGGCCCTGGCTTCGGCGCCCGTCATAACGCCAGCAACAGCCTGCGCGACATTGCCGAGCTGGTACCGTTCGCCCACCGTTTCGGGGCGAAGGTGTTCGTGACCCTGAACACCATTCTTCATGATGATGAACTGGAGCCCGCGCAGCGTCTGATTACCGATCTCTACCAGACCGGCGTTGACGCCCTGATCGTTCAGGATATGGGCGTTCTGGAACTGGATATCCCGCCGATTGAGCTGCACGCCAGCACCCAGTGCGATATCCGCACCGTTGAGAAGGCGAAGTTTCTTTCGGACGTCGGGTTTACGCAGATTGTTCTGGCGCGCGAGCTGAACCTGAATCAGATCCGCGATATCCACCAGGCGACCGACGCGACCATTGAATTCTTTATCCACGGTGCGTTGTGTGTGGCCTATTCCGGGCAGTGCAATATCTCTCACGCCCAGACGGGGCGCAGCGCGAACCGGGGCGACTGCTCTCAGGCCTGTCGTCTGCCGTATACCCTGAAAGACGATCAGGGCCGCGTGGTGGCATTCGAAAAACACCTGCTGTCGATGAAAGATAACGATCAGACGGCCAACCTCGGCGCGCTGATCGACGCCGGTGTACGCTCCTTCAAAATTGAAGGGCGCTACAAGGACATGAGCTACGTGAAAAATATCACCGCTCATTATCGTCAGATGCTGGATGCCATCATCGACGATCGCGGTGACCTGGCGCGCGCGTCCGCCGGTCGTACAGAGCATTTCTTTATTCCGTCGACGGACAAGACCTTCCACCGCGGCAGCACGGACTATTTCGTCAATGCCCGTAAAGGGGATATTGGCGCGTTCGATTCACCGAAGTTTATCGGCCTGCCGGTGGGTGAAGTGCTGAAAGTGGCGAAAGATCATCTTGACGTTCAGGTGACAGAGCCGCTGGCGAACGGCGATGGTCTCAACGTGATGATCAAACGTGAAGTGGTGGGTTTCCGCGCCAATACGGTGGAGAAAACCGGCGAAAATCGCTATCGCGTCTGGCCGAACGAAATGCCTGCCGATCTCTACAAAGCCCGTCCTAATGCGGCGCTTAACCGTAACCTGGATCACAACTGGCAGCAGGCCTTGCTCAAGACCTCCAGCGAGCGCCGCATTGCGGTGGATATCGCGCTGGGTGGCTGGGAAGAGCAGCTGATCCTGACCATGACCTGCGAAGACGGAATCAGCGTGACGCATACGCTCGACGGCCTGTTCGAGGTAGCGAACAATGTGGAAAAAGCGCTTAGCAACCTTAAGGATGGCGTGGCGAAGCTGGGGCAGACCATTTATTACGCGCGCAATATTGAGGTGAATCTGCCGGACGCGCTGTTCGTGCCGAACAGCCTGCTGAACCAGTTCCGCCGTGAAACGGCCGAGATGCTGGATGAAGCACGCCTGGCAAACTATTCGCGCGGCAGCCGTAAGGCCGAAACGGTGCCTGCGCCGGTCTACCCGGACACGCATCTCTCGTTCCTCGCGAACGTTTACAACCATAAAGCGCGTGCGTTTTATCATCGTCACGGCGTGCAGCTGATTGACGCCGCGTATGAAGCGCATGAAGAGAAGGGCGATGTGCCGGTGATGATCACCAAACACTGTCTGCGGTTTGCCTTTAACCTTTGCCCGAAACAGGCGAAAGGCAATATTAAAAGCTGGAAAGCGACGCCGATGCAGCTGGTGAATGGCGATGAAGTGCTGACGCTGAAGTTTGACTGCCGTCCGTGTGAAATGCACGTTATCGGCAAGATGAAGAATCACATCTTCAAAATGCCGCCGCCTGGCAGCATTGTGGCCTCCGTCAGCCCTGACGATTTGATGAAGACCCTGCCGAAGCGTAAAGGCAGCTAACCCGCAGAGTGGGTATCCGGTTTGCGCGATTTCTGCCAGGCATGGTGCTCGCGCAACCCCTCCGCAGACTCCTCAGCCGCGCTGCGTAACTCGTCGCTGTCAGCTTCATGACGAAGCTGATGGTCGGCGTTTTTCACAAACACAAATTCATGCCCTTTGTGCTCCGCCATAATCTGCCCTGAGAACAGGGCGCTAATCACCAGCAGTAGCGAAAATTCTTTTCTGAACATCCTTTATCCCCTGAAAATACGCTACGGTCATCGTAGGGATAATTTCATAGAGTAATTATTCGACTTTTTAAATTTGAGAAAATAGACTGTCAAAAATTGTGGTCGCAATAAAACCCACTTAAGACTATTCTTAAAAGCAATATCGCCGTTGTAAACTCCCATTTCTGGTATGCAAAGAGAAGCTAGATTTATTGGGAAATCATTTACAATAAGATTTTTCTGGCTAAGGATTGGATCGAATAAATGAAAAAAATAATCGTGCTATCACTTCTGGGCGTAGTGGTTGCGGTGGGTGCTGCGGCCAGCATCTATTCAAATGAAGAACCAGAATATATTCAGTCAGCAAAAAGCCGTGTCGGATCGTATTTAACCAGCGATTACGGACGTGTCGAATGTAATAGCACCCAGGTAAGTGAAGATCGCTGGGAGCTGGGCTGTACCAATAAGGCGAGGGGCAAAACCTTCCAGTTCGCCGTTTACCCATCTGAGCAGGCGCCGTATGGGGTCTCTCGTGCGTTTTATCTCGAAGCGATTAATGATGATGCCCGCCAGAGTGCAGAGCAGGGGCTGATGCGTTATCTGCAAATTAATACCAAAGCGGGTTAATCGATTCGTTTATGCTTCGTTGAGGCTCACAGTGGTAGATTGCAGGTGATCCACATCCCGGTATGGAATACCGGAGCGTAGATACCAAAATACAAATCTATCCATGCAAGCATTTACCGCCAGATTATGGCGGTTTTTTTTGCCCGTTTATCGTACCGGCTGCAAAAATTGTTTGCGATATTGCGCGGGCGAAAGCGCAAATTGCTGCCGGAAATGGTGGCGCAGCGTGGCGCTTTGCCCAAATCCGGTTTGTTCCGCAATATTGTCGATGCTGAGCCGACTGTTTTCGAGATAATCTTTTGCCCGCTGCAATCGCGCAGTTAATAACCAGCGCGCGGGCGTTGTTCCGGTTGCGTCCTGGAAACGGCGCAGAAAAGTGCGCTGACTCATACCCACCCGCAGGGCCAGCGATTCGACGGTATGGGAAACGGCCAGATGCTGGTGAAGATAATCAAACAGCTGGCCCAGGCGCTGGCTCTCCAGCAACTGAGCCACCGGTCGGCTAAGCTGCTGGGTTTGCGAGCCGTCCCGATGGGGCGGGATCACCAGCCGACGCGCCACGCGGTTTGCTGCCTCCATCCCGTAATTCCGGCGCACCACATGCAGACACAGATCAATCCCTGCGGCGCTTCCGGCGGAAGTGAGAATATCGCCTTCGTCCTGGTAGAGCACATCGTCGACCACGGTGATGGCGGGATAGCGTGCTTTCAGAGCTTGCGTGTAGCGCCAGTGGGTGGTTGCCTTCCGCCCGTCTAGAAGGCCTGAGGCTGCCAGAACGAAAACGCCAGAGCAGATTGAGAGTAGCTGACAACCCCGGGCATGCGCCGCACGGAGCGCCTGACAGAGCGCGTCGGGTACGGGTTCGTCCAGCCCTCGCCAGCCGGGTACGACAACCAGATCCGCCGTTTCCAGCAGACCCAGATCGCCATCGGCCAGAATACGGATCCCGCCCGTTGCCCGGAGTTCGCCGTCATCCACACTCGCCACGGCGAACTGATACCAGTCATCGCCCATCTCCGGGCGCGGCAAGCCAAAGATTTCTACCGCCACGCCAAACTCAAAGGTACATAAACCGTCATATGCCAGCACGACCGCGCGCGGCGAGGGATGTCTTAAGTTTGTCATCTTTTTGCTGTTTTCTGGCATAGGCGGACGCATTCATGAGCTGAATTAAGGGATAGAGTAGTGTTAACACAAACACCACAAATGAGGAAGATTCATGAGCTATGTTACTGAATTTCCGGCTGCTGAACCGCAGGAAGCCGTGGGGCATTTCCTGCGTCGTCTGAGCGTCGAGACGGACTGCGCCGATGTCCATCACGCGGTATCCAGCGGAGAGCAGGACTTTGTTCTGCTGCACGTTGTCGGGAAGCCTGAACATTTTGCCCGGCGGCATCTGCCCGGCGCGCTGCATTTACCCTGGAGCCAGATCACCGCCGAGCGGATGAAAGCGTGGCCAGAGGGCACGCTGTTTGTCGTCTATTGTGCAGGCCCGCACTGCAACGGGGCGGACAGGGCGGCGCTGAAGCTGGCGCGACTGGGTTTGCCGGTCAAGATTATGCTCGGGGGCATGACCGGCTGGGAAGATGAGCGGTTCGCGTTTGCGGGATCTTCATCACCCGCTCTGTGAACATGAATTTATTTCAACACAGATGAAATTTTCTCGTTTGTCGGCGGCGAGTCGGTATGACATCTTTTCAGGACGTTTAGACATCCAGAAGTCTAAAGATTCAAAAGATGAATTATCACTGTGGGCAATTAACGCCGACAGACAGAGGAGATTTCCATGCAGCGACACCACGCCCCGTACCGCGCCGATGTAGTCGGCAGTTTTTTACGCCCGGATTCCATTAAACAGGCCCGTCTGCAATTCGCCAGCGGTGAGATCGATGCCGGGCAGCTTCGCGCGGTTGAGGACGAGGCCATTCGCCATGTTGTCGAGCAGCAGTGCGCCTGCGGCCTGCATGTGGTAACGGACGGTGAATTCCGCCGCGCCTGGTGGCACTTTGACTTTTTTGACGGGCTACAGGGCGTGGAGCGTTATGATTCGCAGCAGGGCATTCAGTTCAACGGGGTGCAGACCAAAGCGCATGGCGTGCGCGTAACGGGCAAACTGGGCTTCGGCGATCATCCTATGCTGGAAGATTTCCGCTACCTCAAAAGCATCAGCGGTAACGCACAGCCGAAGATGACCATTCCGAGCCCGAGCGTGCTGCACTTCCGCGGTGGCCGCAAGGATATTGATGCCACGGTCTACCCGGATCTGAAAGATTACTTTGACGATCTGGCGACCACCTGGCGCGATGCCATTCGGGCCTTTTACGATGCAGGCTGCCGCTATCTGCAACTGGATGACACCGTCTGGGCCTACCTTTGTTCAGAAGACCAGCGCCGCCAGATCCGCGAGCGCGGTGACGATGCAGACGAACTTGCCCGAACCTATGCCCGGGTGCTGAATAAGGCGCTGGAAGGCAAACCGGACGATCTGACCATCGGGCTACACGTCTGCCGCGGTAATTTCCGCTCAACCTGGATTTCCGAAGGCGGCTATGAGCCGGTGGCGGAGGTGCTGTTCGGCACGGTGAACGTCGACGCGTTCTTCCTGGAGTACGACAACGACCGTAGCGGCGACTTCGCGCCACTGCGTTTTGTGCGACCGGGTAAACAGCAGGTGGTTCTGGGGCTGATCACCACCAAGCACGGTGAGCTGGAGAACCCGGAAGGGGTGAAAGCGCGTCTGGAAGAGGCCGCGCGCTACGTGGCGAAAGAGCAGATTTGCCTCAGCCCGCAGTGCGGATTTGCCTCCACGGAAGAGGGTAACAGCCTGAGCGAAGCCCAGCAGTGGGATAAAGTTCGCCTGGTGACGCAAATCGCCAGCGACGTCTGGTAACGCCATTCACAGCGCTGCATTATTACAGTGCAGCGCTGTACCATTCTGAGTCGTTTCCCGTAAATCCTCTCTTCGAACCCGTTTAAATCCTGCCTCTGTAACCTGGCACTCTTTTTGCTCTCCTGAAACTGACGTTACTTTTTTCTGCGTCCGGGCGGTAACGGACGTCTTCGCACAGCTTTCTTTTTCAGGAGTGAAAATATGCACCGTCGTACCTTTATAAAAGCGTTCGCCTTGTCCGCCTCCGTGGTCGCCATGGGAGTGAGTTTTGGCGTCCAGGCCGCAGAGACCATTAAAGTCGGGATCATGCACTCACTCTCCGGCACGATGGCCATTTCAGAAACGCCCCTGAAAGATGTCGCCCTGATGACCATCGACGAAATCAACGCCAAAGGCGGCGTACTCGGGAAAAAGCTGGAGCCGGTGGTGGTTGACCCGGCCTCCAACTGGCCGCTGTTTGCTGAAAAAGCGCGCCAGCTTCTGAGCCAGGATAAGGTCGCCGTGGTGTTTGGCTGCTGGACCTCCGTATCGCGTAAATCGGTTCTGCCGGTTTTTGAGGAGCTGAACGGTTTGCTGTTCTATCCGGTGCAGTATGAAGGTGAAGAGATGTCACCTAACGTCTTCTATACCGGCGCGGCGCCTAACCAGCAGGCGATCCCGGCGGTGGAGTACCTGATGAGCGAGGACGGCGGCAGCGCGAAACGCTTCTTCCTGCTGGGAACGGACTACGTTTACCCGCGTACCACGAACAAGATCCTGCGCGCCTTCCTGCACTCGAAAGGCGTGGAAGATAAAGATATTGAAGAGGTCTACACCCCGTTTGGTCATAGCGATTACCAGACCATCGTCGCCAGTATCAAGAAATTCTCTGCGGGCGGTAAAACGGCGGTGATCTCCACCATCAACGGTGATTCCAACGTGCCTTTCTATAAAGAGCTGGCGAACCAGGGGCTGAAAGCCACGGACGTGCCGGTGGTGGCGTTCTCGGTGGGCGAGGAGGAACTGCGCGGCATTGATACCAAACCGCTGGTGGGTAACCTGGCGGCGTGGAACTACTTTGAATCCGTCGATAACCCGACCAACCAGACCTTTGTCGCGGCCTACAAAGCCTACGCGAAAGCCCATAAGCTGCCGAATGCCGATACCGTCGTCACCAACGATCCGATGGAAGCGACCTACGTCGGCCTGCATATGTGGGCGCAGGCGGTTGAAAAAGCGGGGACAACCGACGTGGACAAAGTGCGCGCGGCAATGGCGGGCCAGTCGTTCAACGCGCCGTCCGGCTTTACGCTGACCATGGATGCCACCAACCACCACCTGCATAAGCCCGTCATGATTGGTGAAATCGAAGGCAACGGCCAGTTCAACGTCGTCTGGCAGACCGAACAACCGGTACGCGCTCAGCCGTGGAGCCCGTTTATCGCCGGGAATGACAAAAAACCTGACCAGCCGATGAAAACCGCCAGCAACTAAGCCACCACCAGGGAGAGACGTCATGAACGCCATACGCATGATGATTGCGATTGTGTGGCTTACCGGACTGCTGCCAGGGATGGCGCAGGCATCGGATGCCGATGATTTCGTTGCCGCTAGCCGTAGCCAGCAGACCGCCATGCTGACCCGCTGGGCAGCCACGCCGGAACCTGCACGTTTGCCGCTGCTTAAGGCGCTGCAACAGGAGAACCTCTACACCGACAGCCAGAAGAAGGCTTTTACCCGCATCGACGGTGAAATGGTTGCCCTGGGCGCGGCAAAACGCGCCGAAGGAACGACCAAAGCCGTGCGGCTGACCAACCGGCTGCGCGTGTTAACCGTCACGGCGCTGGCGACGCATCAGCTTGTCAGTGACAGTGTCACCGAAAGACGTCATGCTGCACGGCAGCTTCAGCGTGACGCCCAGCCGGATATGCTCGGGTTTCTGCAACAGCGGGCTAATCGCGAAACGGACGACGTCACCCGACAGTCGCTGAGGCTGGCGCTGGCAAATCTTCAGCTGGCGAGTCCGCAGGCGGAAACGCGCCTTAACGCGGTTGAACTGTTGGGACAGTCTGACGATCCGGACGTACAGGCCACGCTGACGCCGTTCACCCGGGCGCAAACCGAGCCGGACGCACGGGTACGTGCCGCCGCCGCTGAGAGCCTGGACCGTATACAGCACCGGCTGATGTGGGGCGAACTGCTGGGGCAGGCCTTCATGGGCCTGTCGTTGGGGTCGGTACTCTTGCTGGCCGCGCTCGGGCTGGCTATCACCTATGGTCTGCTGGGGGTGATTAACATGGCCCACGGCGAAATGCTGATGCTCGGGGCGTATGCCACCTGGATGGTGCAGCAGGTGATGGCGCAGTGGATGCCTCAGTGGCTGGCGCTTTATCCGGTGGTGGCGCTGCCGGTGGCGTTCTGCCTGACGGCAGGTATCGGGATGGTGCTGGAGCGCACGGTGATCCGCCATCTGTATGGCCGCCCGCTGGAAACCCTGCTCGCCACCTGGGGGATCAGCCTGATGCTTATCCAGCTGGTGCGCATGACCTTTGGCGCTCAGAACCTTGAGGTCGCAAACCCGGCCTGGCTGTCCGGCGGGGTGCAGGTTTTCGCCAACCTGACGCTGCCGTGGAACCGTATTGTGGTGCTCGGGTTTGTGTTGCTGGTGCTGTTCTTCACCTGGCTCATTCTGAATAAAACGCGTCTGGGGCTGAACGTGCGGGCGGTGACGCAAAACCGCAGCATGGCGGCCTGCTGCGGCGTCCCCACCGGACGGGTAGATATGCTGGCGTTTGGCCTCGGGTCCGGCATTGCCGGGCTGGGCGGTGTGGCGTTGTCCCAACTGGGGAACGTGGGACCGGAGCTGGGCCAGGGATACATCATCGATTCGTTCCTGGTGGTGGTGCTCGGCGGCGTCGGCCAGCTGGCCGGTAGCGTCGCGGCGGCCTTTGGTCTGGGGATCTTCAATAAAATTCTTGAACCGCAGATGGGCGCCGTGCTGGGCAAAATCCTGATTCTGGTGGCGATCATTCTGTTTATCCAGAAACGTCCACAGGGGTTATTCGCACTTAAAGGGAGGGTGACAGACTGATGAGCCAGCCATTGACCTTAACACTGGCGCGCAGGGCACCGCGCACCACGCAAATCTTCGGCAGTCTGCTGGTTGCGGCGCTGCTGGTGCTGCCTTTTCTCGCGCTGTTGCCCGCCACCCATCCGCTGGCCGTTTCCACGTGGATGTTGACGCTCATTGGCAAGATCCTCTGCTACGCGGTGGTCGCCGTGGCCCTCGATCTGGTCTGGGGCTATGCCGGTATGCTCTCGCTGGGGCACGGCATATTCTTCGCCCTGGGCGGCTATGCGATGGGCATGTACCTGATGCGCCAGGCGGCCGGAGACGGGCTGCCCGCGTTTATGTCGTTTCTCTCGTGGAGCGAACTGCCCTGGTTCTGGTGGGGAACGCAGCATTTCGCCTGGGCTCTGGTGTTAATTGTGACGATCCCCGGCCTGCTGGCGCTGGTCTTCGGCTGGTTTGCTTTCCGCTCGAAGATCAAAGGGGTCTATTTCTCCATCATGACCCAGGCGCTGACCTATGCGGGCATGCTGCTGTTCTTTCGCAACGAAACCGGCTTTGGCGGCAATAACGGCTTTACCGGCTTTACCACGCTGCTCGGATTTTCCGTCACGGCGACCACCACGCGGATCGCGCTGTTTCTCGCAACGGTCGTGCTGCTGCTTCTGGCCCTGGGTACAGGCTATGCGCTGGCGAAGAGTAAATTTGGCCGCATTTTAACGGCGGTGCGCGATGCGGAAAACCGTCTCACGTTCTGCGGCTACGATCCGCGCGGTTTCAAGCTGCTGGTCTGGACGCTTTCCGCCGTGCTGTGTGGCCTGGCGGGAGCGCTGTACGTTCCGCAGGTGGGCATTATCAACCCGGGTGAAATGTCGCCGACCAACTCGATTGAAGCGGCCATCTGGGTAGCGCTGGGTGGACGCGGCACTCTGGTGGGCCCGGTGATTGGCGCGGCGCTGGTCAACGGTGCGAAGAGCTTTTTCACCGTGGCGATGCCGGAGTACTGGCAGCTGTTTCTGGGGCTGATTTTCATCGCCGTGACGCTGTTTTTACCGCGCGGCGTGTTCGGTCTGTTTCGTAAGGGAGAGAATTAATGCAGCCCTCTGAAGGACTCTTTACCCGCCAGCTACCGGGCGACCGTTACCGCGAGCAGACCGATCCGGTGTTGCAGCTCGAGGCCATTAACGTCAGTTTCGACGGTTTTCAGGCGTTGACCGATCTCTCGCTGAATATCGGCGTCGGAGAATTGCGCTGCATCATTGGCCCTAACGGCGCCGGTAAAACCACGCTGATGGACGTGATCACCGGCAAAACCCGGCCAAAAAGCGGGAAAGCTATTTACGATCAGTCCATCGATCTGACTGTCCTGGAACCGGCGGCCATCGCCCGTCAGGGCATTGGCCGTAAGTTCCAGAAGCCGACCGTGTTTGAAGCGCTGACCGTAGGGGAAAACCTCGAAATCGCCATGAAAGCCGACAGGTCCGTCTGGGCGAGCCTGCGGGCCACGCTCAGCGGCGAGCAGCGCGACCGCATTGACGAGATGCTGGTTTTGCTGCGGCTTGGCAGCGAGCGCGATCGCCGTGCCGGGCTGCTTTCCCACGGACAGAAGCAGTTTCTGGAGATCGGCATGCTGCTGGTGCAGGACCCGCACCTGTTACTGCTGGACGAACCCGCTGCCGGTATGACCGACGCAGAGACGGAATACACTGCCGAGCTTTTCCGCACCCTGGCAGGCAAGCATTCGCTGATGGTGGTTGAGCACGATATGGGCTTCGTCGACACCATCGCCGACCACGTCACGGTGCTGCATCAGGGGCGCGTACTGGCGGAAGGTTCGCTTCGCGAGGTACAGGCCAATGAACAGGTAATTGACGTCTATCTGGGACGTTAAGGAGAGGGGATGTTACAGGTTAGCGAACTGAATCAGTACTACGGCGGAAGTCATATTCTGCGCGGGGTGAGCTTTGAGGCGGTCGTCGGGGAAGTGACCTGCCTGCTGGGGCGCAACGGGGTGGGCAAAACCACGCTGCTGAGGTGCCTGATGGGGCTGATCCCGGTGAAAGGCGGGGAGGTGGTCTGGCAGGGAAAGAGCATCACTCACAGTAAACCGCACCAGCGGGTACAGTCCGGCGTGGCGTATGTTCCGCAGGGGCGGGAGATTTTTCCGCGTCTGACCGTAGAAGAAAACCTGCTGATGGGGCTGTCGCGCTTCTCCGCGGGAAACGCAAGGAGCGTACCGGAGGAAATTTGGCAGCTTTTCCCGGTGCTGAAGGAGATGAAGCACCGACGCGGAGGCGATCTTTCCGGTGGTCAGCAGCAGCAGCTGGCGATTGGACGCGCGCTGGCGAGCCGTCCACGGTTACTGATTCTGGATGAACCCACGGAAGGTATTCAGCCGTCGGTGATTAAAGAGATTGGGCAGGTGATCCGCAGCCTGGCGAACCGGGGGGATATGGCGATCCTGCTGGTGGAGCAGTTTTATGATTTTGCAGCAGAGCTGGCCGACAGCTATCTGGTGATGTCGCGCGGCAGCATCGTCCAGCAGGGCCGCGGGAAGAACATGGAGCAGGAAGGCGTTCGCGGGCTGGTTGCGATCTGAAATGTTATAATATAACATCCTCATTCTTATAAAACGGAATGAGGATTTTGCTGTGGCTGCACAACTTGCAAAAATTGCGCTGACTCTGGGAACGCTGCTGGTAAGCGGCTCGCTTTTTGCCCATTCGCACGGTCATCAGATGACAGAGGCGGAACAGAAGGCGGCAAACGGCGTCTTTGAGGATAAAGACGTGAGGGACAGGAAGCTCTCTGACTGGGACGGGACCTGGCAGTCCGTTTATCCGTTCCTGCTTGATGGTTCGCTGGATCCGGTTTTCGAAAAGAAAGCGCAGAAGGGAGAAAAATCCGCTGCCGAGGTAAAGGCCTACTACCGCAAGGGGTACGCGACGGACGTGGACGCCATCGGCATTGAAAACAACGTGATGGAATTCCACCGGGGCAAAACGGTGAGCAGCTGCCGCTACGATTACAGCGGCTACAAAATTCTGACCTATGCGTCGGGGAAAAAAGGCGTGCGCTACCTGTTTGAGTGCAAGGACAAAACAAGCCAGGCGCCAAAGTTTGTGCAGTTCAGCGACCATATCATCGGGCCGAAAGCCTCTTCACACTTCCATATCTTTATGGGCAACACCTCCCACGAGGCGCTGCTGAAAGAGATGGATAACTGGCCGACCTACTACCCGAATGAGATGTACAAAGAGCAGGTGGTGGAGGAGATGTTGCACCACTAGGCTGTGGGTTTTGCCGGGTGACGCCTTCGCCTTACCCGGCTTACGATTAGGGTTTTGTCGGTCGGGTAAGCGCAGCGCCATCCGACACGCTATCTTCACTTTTCACGCGCATCCCGCGCAATATCATCAGCCAGGCCGCAATGATGGCGGCCATCATAATGATAAATAATGACCAGTGCGGCAGATGGGTCAGGATGAGCCCGGTGATCATCGGGTTCGCCGCCGCGCCGAGCCAGCCCAGCGCCTGGGCGGAGAAATAGCTCGCCTTCATGCCCGGCGGGGCGATATTGTCGATCAGCATGTATTCACCCGGCGCATAAATAATTTCACCCAGGGTGAAAATCGCCGCCGCGATCCCCCAGTAAATCAGGTTCTCGCCGGAAAGCATAAACCCGCCCAGCCCGAGGATGAAAAAAAGCGTCGCGGCGGTCATTAGCGGACGGATATTGCTGGCGGTGATCTTACGTCCAAGCGCGTATTGCAGGGTGACGACCACCGCCGCGTTGACGGGCAGCACAACGGCCACCACCTTTTCTGCGAAATCACTGTCCGCATGTGCAGCGAGGACATACTGGGAAATGCAGGTGGCGAACGATCCACCCACATACGACGCCAGCAGGCCGGAGAGCGTGTACCAGAACAGCGCCCGGTCTTTCAGCAGCACCGAGGGCTGCCACGGCATTTTCTCCTCAGGGCTGTCTGAGGCTATGCTTTTCTGCACAAAGAAATGGATAAACCCGAGCGGCAGTGCGGCGCAGAAGGCCGCCAGCCAGAACGGCAGTTGCAGGCTGTACATCACCAGCAGGGTGCCGATCGGCGGCCCGATCGTCCAGCCGATGTTCAGGAAACTGTAGTTGAGTGAGAAAACGCGCGCCTTTTCGCTGGAGGTCAGCACGTCGGCAAACCACGCTTTCAGCACCGTTGAGAAGACGGAATAGGCGCAGTTGATCAGGGCAAAGAACAGCACCACCAGCGTCACGTTATTCACCAGCGGAATCGCCACAAACCCGGCGATAAAGGCCACGATGGCGATCAGCATATAGCGTTTTTTGTCGAACTTATCCGCCAGGATGCCAAACCCCAGGCTAAACACCACGCCAATGGTCAACGCCACGGTAAGGGCATAGCCAATATTCTCCACGCTCATATCGTACACGCGTGTGAGATATATGGTCATAAAGGGCAGCGTTGCCCCGCGGCCAATTGTTAATAACAATGACGATGCCAGCAGCGCTGCGGTTGAGCGCCTGATTGATGGTTTCATTTTCCTGCCCGACAAATGCTTATGCTTTTTTTGTTGTGTTATTACAGGATTATCATGGGATCGGCAGCTTGTATAGCACCCAATTTATCCGCAAGTGCTTCTCTTCAGTACCAGAATTAATGATCTTCTCGCGGGGCTATTTTTTCTGTTACCTTGAAGTGTTTACAAAATTTTAATAATTCAGGGGCGGAAAATGACGCGGAAAGACGGGCTGTTAGCGTTGCTGGTTGTCGTGGTGTGGGGACTCAATTTTGTGGTCATCAAAATGGGGTTGCACAACATGCCTCCACTGATGCTGGCGGGGCTGCGTTTCCTGCTGGTGGCGTTTCCGGCGCTGCTGTTCGTCGCCCGCCCGAAAATTCCCCTGAAGCTGCTGCTGGGCTATGGCCTTACCATCAGCTTTGGTCAGTTTGCGTTTCTTTTTTGCGCCATCAAATTTGGCATGCCTGCGGGCCTGGCTTCGCTGGTGCTTCAGGTGCAGGCGTTCTTTACCATTATTCTCGGCGCATTTGTCTTTGGCGAACGTTTGCAGGGTAAGCAGCTGGCGGGCATTAGCCTGGCGGTCTTTGGCGTGCTGGTGCTGATTGAAGGCAGCCTTAACGGTCAGCATGTCGCGCTGCTGGGCTTTATGCTCACCCTGGCGGCGGGGCTGAGCTGGGCGTGCGGCAATATCTTTAACAAGCTGATCATGCAGCACGAAGCGCGTCCGGCGGTCTTATCGCTGGTGGTCTGGAGCGCGTTGATCCCCATCGTGCCGTTTATGGCTGCGTCGTTTATTCTGGAGGGTCCGCAGGCGATGCTGAAAAGCCTGGTGGAGATCGACCTGACGACCATTTTGTCGCTGATCTACCTGGCGTTAGTCGCCTCAATCATTGGCTACGGTATCTGGGGATCGCTGCTCGGACGATATGAAACCTGGCGCGTGGCGCCGTTATCGCTGCTGGTACCGGTGGTCGGGCTTGCGAGCGCCGCCCTGTTGCTGGATGAAACGCTCAGCGCGCTGCAACTGTGTGGCGCAGGGCTGATTATGGCCGGGCTGTATATCAACGTCTTTGGCTTGCGGGTGCGTCGGGCTGCGCGGGTGCGGGGTTAAGGCAGAAAAAAGCCCCGCATGAGCGGGGCAAAAACGAATTACAGGTCGTGGTTGTAATACGGCACGCCTAATTCGTCGGATTTGTCGCTGCCAGCGCCCATGTGATTGAAATCCCAGGGCGACTGGTTTTGCGTGGACGGCATAATCATGGTGTCGCGATTATTTTGCTGCCCCGCACTGGGGGTTTGCTCCGCGAAGCTCTGGCCGGAAACCAGCACCAGCAAGGTGAGGGCGGCGGAGGCGATAAATTTCATGATTTCCTCGGTTACGTCTTAACAGGCGATGATTAACTGCAATGTTTTAGCGGATACAGATAACGGGATTCACCCGGCATACTGGTAATACGATACTTATGAGGCGGCACGTCAAAGTAGTTCTTGAACGTACGCGTCAGGGTCTGTTGCGATTCAAATCCGTAGCGTTCCGCCAGATAGAGGATCGGCTCATTGCTTTCTTTCAGTTTTTGGGCAATCTCCGTCAGCTTACGGCTGCGAATATATTGTCCTAATGAATGGCCGGTCTCTTTTTTAAACATCCGTTGCAGGTGCCATTTTGAGTAACCTGAACGCTCAGACACTTTCTCAAGGGAGAGTGGAGATTCCAGGTTATCTTCGATCCAGTCCAAAATGCTATGAATGGTGATAGCGTCAGTATTGCGTCTGGACATCGTCATACCTCTTTTTCTGTTTACGGCAGGATTTTCTTGAGTAAAAGCTCAAGCGTTGCCACTTCATCTGCCGTTAAGTTTTTTGTCAGTTCCTGGTGCAGTGTTTGTCCTACTAATTGATGACATTGCTCACACATGGCCGCGCCATCGCTGGTCAGTTTCACCAGTACGCCACGTTTGTCATTCGGGTTAGGGCTTCGTTCTACCCATCCTTTGCAGACGAGACGATCCAGCATGCGGGTTAACGCACCCAGATCGACAGAGAGCACCTTTTTCAGCTCAACCGGCGTGATACACACTTCGCAGCGAATGGAACACAGCACTTTGAACTGTGTTGCGGTGATATCCAGCGGTGACAGATAGTCATTGAGCAGGCGATCTTTTTTCTGGTTAACCATATGAATAAGACGACCCAGTGGGATTATGTCGTTAAAGAGGTCACTGGTGCTTTTCACAATGGTTGCCCTGGCAAGTAGTTTAATCACGGCAGATATTATTGCTCAGGCAAGTATAAGTCAACTGAATGGATCGGCCGATGCCACGAAATGCTAAAACGCTTCAGGAACGCATTCTGTACGCTTTTAAATCATACAGATAATCTGGGGTTATCAATTACGCGAGACAATTATGGTTACGCTGCGTGGATGGCTCCGGACGAGGATTTGGCCCTATAATTGCGATGTTGAATAAGGATAAGGACTGCGGTGCACTATGTTGGATTTGATTAAAGCAGTGGGACTTGGGCTGGTGGTGTTGCTGCCGCTGGCGAACCCGTTAACGACGGTGGCGCTTTTTCTGGGGCTGGCGGGGAACATGAACAGCGCAGAGCGCAATCAGCAGTCGATGATGGCCTCTGTCTATGTCTTTGCCATAATGATGGTGGCTTATTACGCCGGTCAACTGGTGATGAATACCTTTGGTATTTCGATTCCCGGTCTGCGTATTGCTGGCGGGCTGATCGTGGCCTTTATTGGTTTCCGGATGCTGTTCCCGGCGCATAAAGCGCACGAATCCCCGGAAGCCAAAAGCAAATCAGAGGAGCTTGAAAGCGAACCGAGCGCCAACATCGCGTTTGTGCCGTTAGCCATGCCGAGCACGGCGGGGCCGGGGACGATTGCGATGATCATCAGTTCCGCCTCAACGGTGCGTGATGGGTCGACATTCCCGCACTGGGTTATCACCGTTGCGCCGCCGATCATTTTTGCGCTTATCGCCATTATCGTCTGGGGATCATTGCGCAGTTCCGGGGCGATTATGCGCTGGGTGGGCAAGGGGGGGATCGAAGCTATCTCCCGTCTGATGGGCTTCCTGCTGGTCTGTATGGGTGTGCAGTTTATTATTAACGGCGTGCTGGAGATTGTTAAGACGTATCATTGAGAACGTTGCCGGGTGGCGGCTTCGCCTTACCCGGCCTGTTCGCAATGTATATAATTCTTATGAATATAAATGCATTCTGAAAATCGAATTTTTTCAGCATTAATATAATCCACTGCCTTGCTGTGTATTACCGCTTAAAGTAACGTTCAGCACTCATTTCTTTTCGGGTTATAGACATGCGAGCAAAATATTCATTTATCGCAGTGAGCACACTGCTTTTTTCATTAAATGCCAATGCTGGGTTGTTTGATTCCACGCCAGATTTCAAATGCGGTCGCGATGATGCCATCTCTGCTGCTCAGTCAAAAATAAGAGATGATGCAGTCAGTAAGTTACAGGTAGCTTATCTCGCTAACCCCTCAGATTTCTACGGTAAACCGCTGAAGGACTACATTGCAAAAGCTAATGAAATCGCAATTGCAATGGCGAATGTCACAACAAAATCGTCTGATGACAAGGTGCAGGCGCGCAGCTGTAGCGCCACTGTCACGCTCACGGTGCCTTCTGAAATCATGGGTTACATTGCATCCTACCCTGACAGACTGAGACGTATAATTAACGATGGCGGAAAGGTGCTTAACAATAGCGTTCAGTGGGACAAGTTTACCTACTCGTTATCGATGGCAGATAACGGAAAAGATATTTCAGTTTCATATGAATACAGTAATAAAGATTATATTTCTGAATCAATAGCGGCGATGGCTACCCTCGCCATGAATAAAGATGAACTGCAAAAGGCCGAACTCAATAATAAATTAAATATTGCCGCGGGTGATTATCTTGAAAGCGATCGCCAGTTAAACCAGCTATGGAAGTATCTTTCTGATTCCGTCAAAGCTTCGATGAAAAAGGAGCAAAACGTGTGGATCAATGAAAAAGCAAAAAAATGCGGCAAAATAAGCGATGCGTCTTCTGCGACCACCCCTCTGGCAACGAGAATCAGTATCTATGAATGCCAGACCAAAATGACAGATGAAAGATTCCGTTATCTTGGCGGTGATGAAGAACACGGATATTAATGCTTCGTAGGCCGGGTAAGGCGAAGCCGCCACCCGGCACAACAAACGTCAACCTTGGCTGGTCTGTTCTTCCATCGCGACCGGCCATTTACGGAAGATAAGCACCGACCAGATCAGCGCGATCAGCGCCGGAATCGCCCCGAGATAGCCAATGGCCGACATCGATACATGAAGGCTGATCTGATTGCCCACCAGCGCACCGGCGCCAATACCCAGATTAAAAATCCCGGAGAAGAGCGACATCGCTACGTCCGTGGCGTCCGGGGCCAGCGCCAGCACTTTGACCTGCATTCCCAGACCAATAATCATGATCGCCACGCCCCAGAAAAGACTGAGGATCGCCAGATGACTCTCGCTGCCTGCCGCAGGCAGCAGTAACAGCAGGCATGCCAGCAGCAAGCCAATCGCACTGCTTACCAGCGCAGACGCGTGCTGATTGCCCAGCTTACCGAACAGGATGCTGCCGATAATCCCCGCGCCGCCCAGGATCAGCAGCAGAACGGTGGCGAAGTTAGCGCTAAAGCCCGCCACAACCTGAACAAACGGCTCAATATAGCTGTAGGCCGTGTAATGGGCGGTCACCACAATCACGGTCAGCAGATAGATGCTCATCAGCGCCGGTCGACGCATCAGCAGCGGCAGGCTTTTCAGCGAGCCGGAGTGTTCGCTGGGCAGTTTTGGCAGCAGTTTGATCAGACACACCAGGGTGATCAGCGCCCCCATGCCGATGGCAAAGAAGGTGGTGCGCCAGCCGAAGTATTGTCCCACAATGCGCCCGATCGGCAGGCCTAACACCATCGCCAGCGCCGTTCCGGTGGCAATCAGGCTCAGCGCCTGGGCGCGTTTTCCCGCCGGAGCCAGACGAATGGCGAGCGACGCGGTGATCGACCAGAAAACGGCATGGGCAAACGCGATGCCAACGCGGCTGATCACCAGCACGGTAAAGTTCCATGCCATAAATGACAGCACATGGCTGGCAATGAACACCACAAACAGCCCAATCAGCAGCTTACGACGTTCCATCTGGCTGGTCAGCAGCATAAACGGCAGCGACATCAGCGCCACCACCCATGCATAGATGGTCAACATAATGCCAACCTGTGCCGTTTCCATATGGAAGCTGGCGGCGATGTCGGACAGCAGCCCAACCGGAACAAATTCCGTGGTGTTGAAAATAAACGCTGCGATGGCGAGCGTGACCACGCGTAGCCACGCGACCCTGCGGGAAACCGTGTGTGTTGTCATAGGGATATCTGGGATTCGTTGCCTGAAAGATGAGGAGACGATCTTAAAGCCTTAAACGGCGAAAACTCAACCGTTATGTGATGTGAATCACAAAATTTACCTTCATGCAGCGGTAGCGAACGGGGGTGTTTTCATCGAAGATAAAGAACAACACAACAAAAACAGGCGGTAACACGATGCAGGAGATTGATTTTTATCTGGTAGATGCGTTCAGCGCGTCCTCCTTTGGCGGCAACCCGGCGGCGGTGTGCCCGCTCGACGCGTGGCTGCCGGATGAGACGTTACTGCGGATGGCACAACAGCATAACCAGTCGGAAACCGCGTTTTTTGTGTGCACCAAAGGGGGGATTGAGCTGCGCTGGTTCACCACGCTTACCGAGGTCAATCTCTGTGGTCACGCGACGCTTGCCGCGGCGTATGTTCTGTTTCACGAACTGGATTATCCGGACTCACGCCTTCATTTTGACACCGCCTCTGGTCGCCTGACCGTCAGCCGTGAAGGGGACTGGATGACGCTGGATTTTCCGGCCTGCCCGACGCAGGCACAGACGCCGCCACCGGAGATGCTCACCGCACTCGGTATCAGCCACTACGTCGAAGCGCGAAAAGGCCGCGCCTGGGTGCTGGTACTGGAGAGCCGCGAGCAGGTTGAAGCCCTTAATCCGGATTTCTCCGCCATGACGCCGGGCGAGCATAAAGTGGCCGTCACTGCCCGGGACGAGGGGGAATACGACTTTGTCAGCCGTTTCTTCTCACCGGGCGTGGCCGTGCCGGAAGATCCTGTCACCGGCTCCGCGCACACCATGCTGATCCCGTACTGGAGTGAACAGCTTGGCAAAACACAGATGTTTGCCCGCCAGGTTTCTGCCCGTGGTGGCGACGTACGCTGCGAACTGAAAGGTGACCGCGTGCGGATGGGCGGGCAGGCGGCGCTGTATCTGAAGGGCACAGTATTTCTGCGCTGAATAAATCTAAGAGGAACAAACGATGCAGGAAATTGATTTTTATCTGGTAGATGCCTTCAGCGACAGGGCGTTCGGTGGCAATGCGGCGGCGGTGTGTCCGCTGGAAGCGTGGCTGCCGGATGAGACGCTGCTGAAGATGGCGAAGCAGCATAATCAGTCAGAGACGGCGTTCTTTGTCCGAACGGATAACGGGTTTGAACTGCGCTGGTTTACCACGCAGGATGAAATTAACCTCTGCGGCCACGCAACCCTCGCGGCTTCTCACGTTATTTTCGAATACCTGGATTATCTGCATACGGAAATCACCTTCACCACGCGCTTTGTCGGCGATCTGACGGTACAACGCAGCGGCGACTGGCTGACGCTTAATTTCCCGGCGTGGTCAACCGAGGTTGTTGATACTCCACCCGCAGTGCTGTTCAGCGCGCTGGGCATTAACGCAGCAGACGAGGTGCGTGTGGGGCGTGACTACATGGTGGTGCTCGACAGCCAGCGGCAGGTGGAAGCGCTGACGCCGGATATCGCGGCTATGCTCCCGCTGGGGAAAATGGTCTGCGTTACGGCGCCGGGGGATGAGTATGATTTCGTCAGCCGCTTCTTCTGCCCGGGGGAAGGGGTGCCGGAGGATCCGGTGACGGGATCAGCTCACAGCATGCTGATCCCGTACTGGAGCGAAAAGCTCGGTAAAACGCAGATGTCGGCCCGCCAGGTCTCCTTGCGCGGCGGGGATCTGCGCTGCGAGCTGAAAGGCGACCGCGTGCTGATTGGCGGGCAGGCCACGTTGTATATGAAGGGGAAAATTTTCCTTCGACTCCAGGACTACGTTCAACATTAACAACTGGGCGCTGGTGGCTGACGCTCGTTCAGCAGCGCGATAAACGCCTCAAGCTGGCGGGTCATCGCCCCGCGTCGCCACACCAGCCAGGTGGTGAGCCAGCGCCAGTTTTCCGCCAGCGGCCACGCCGCCACCTGATGATGCCCCGGCATGCTCTCCAGCATGGAGCGGGGCATCAGCGCAATGCCTGCCCCGGCAATCACGCAGGCGAGCATCCCGTGATAGGACTCCATCTCATGGATCCGTCCCGGCGTGACGCGGTCGGCATGGAACCAGCTCTCCAGATGACGCCGGTAAGAACAGTTGGCGCGAAAGGCATACACGTCGCTGCCGCTCACCTGCGTGGCTTTTGACACTTCCGCGTGACCCGCAGGGGTGACCAGCATCATCTCTTCCCGGTAAACCGGCATTCCTTCCAGTTCCGGGTGCGAGAGCGGCCCGTCGACAAAGGCGGCGCTGAGCGTCCCCTCAAGTACGCCGTCAATCATCGTACCGGAAGGCCCGGTGGACAACGCAAACTGAATGCGCGGATAGCGCTGGTTAAACCGCGCCAGACTTTCCGGAATGCGCACGGCGGCGGTACTTTCCAGCGCGCCGAGCGAGAATAATCCCTGCGGTTCATCCCCGGCGACGACCATTCGCGCTTCGTCGACCAGCGCCAGGATCTGCTTGCTGTAGCGCAGAAAATTGTGCCCGGCGGGGGAAAGCCGCAGGCGCTGATTCTCGCGAATAAACAGCTCCACGCCAAGATCCGCTTCTAGCTGTCGGATGCGGGTGGTGAGGTTTGACGGCACCCGGTGTACCTTCTGCGCCGCCTGGGTAATGCTGCCGGTCAGTGCGACGGCGTTAAACATCTCAAGCTGTGTTAAGTCCATACCGTTCTCTATTCGTGAATAAGGTGGTGAGTATTATTCATTTTTAAGAAATAGCAGAGTAGGCCACAATCAATCAACTGTTATTTCGTGGAGAACATCATGACCTATTCATCTGCTACCCATGCCCACTCTGTCAACCCGGCTACCGGCGAAACGCTGGCTGCTTACCCGTGGGCAACGTCCGGTGACGTTGAGCGTGCCATTGCGCAGGCGGATACCGGTTTTCGTCAGTGGCGACGCGAAAGCGTGGCGCACCGGGCGCAAAAACTTCGCGATCTGGGTACGGCGCTGCGTAGTCGTGCGGAAGAGATGGCGCAGACTATCTCCCGGGAGATGGGCAAGCCCATTATGCAGGCGCGTGCGGAGGTGACTAAGTCCGCCAGCCTTTGCGACTGGTACGCTGAACACGGCCCGGCGATGCTGCATCCGGAATCTACCCAGGTCGAAAATGCGGTGATTGAGTACCGCCCGCTGGGGCCGATTCTGGCTGTTATGCCGTGGAACTTTCCGCTCTGGCAGGTGCTGCGCGGTGCGGTGCCGATCCTGCTGGCAGGGAACAGCTATCTGCTTAAACATGCGCCTAATGTGCTCGGCTCGGCGGAGCTGATCGGGAAGGTGTTTGCGGATGCCGGTTTCCCGGAGGGGGTCTTTGGCTGGGTGAATGCGACGAACGACGGCGTCAGCCAGGCGATTAACGATCGTCGTATCGCGGCGGTGACCGTAACCGGCAGCGTTCGGGCTGGTGCGGCGATTGGTGCGCAGGCGGGCGCGGCGCTGAAGAAATGCGTGCTGGAGCTGGGCGGTTCCGATCCGTTTATCGTTCTGAACGATGCGGATCTGGATTTGGCCGTCAACGCGGCGGTGGCCGGACGTTATCAGAATACCGGACAGGTTTGTGCGGCGGCGAAACGCTTTATTGTGGAAGCGGGCGTGGCGGGCACCTTTACCCAACGCTTTGTTGACGCGGTCAAGGCGCTTAAGATGGGCGCACCGGATGAGGAAGATAACTATATTGGCCCGATGGCGCGATTTGATCTTCGCGATGAACTGCATCAGCAGGTGCAGGCTACGCTGGCGGAAGGGGCGACCCTGCTGCTCGGCGGAGAGAAGCTTGCCGGGAGCGGTAACTATTATGCCCCAACCGTACTCGGCGACGTCACCCCACAGATGACGGCCTTTCGTCAGGAGCTGTTTGGCCCGGTGGCCGCGATTACCGTCGCGAAGGATGCGGCGCATGCGTTGCAGCTGGCTAACGACAGCGATTTTGGCTTATCGGCGACGGTCTTTACCGCGAACGATGCGCTGGCAGAAACCTTCTCTCGCGAGCTGGAGTGTGGCGGGGTGTTTATCAACGGCTACAGCGCCAGCGATGCGCGCGTTGCGTTTGGCGGGGTGAAGAAGAGCGGCTTCGGGCGAGAGCTTTCTCATTTCGGTCTGCATGAGTTCTGTAATGTGCAGACGGTGTGGAAGGATCGCGTCTAGTCTTGTTGCCGGGTAAGGCCAGGCCGCTACCCGGCAGTTCACGTTTCCTGTCATTTTTGCGTAATGGTTCTGTCATTTTCGTTTCGTAGACTCGCTCGCGTCTAACGTATTGTTACAGAAGAGAATTATGAACCTAACGCAAATTTTTCGCCGTCTTGCGCCGCGCTTTATTCCTCGTCAGTTTGGCCTGCTGACCGGCATCTTTTGTATTATTGGCCTTTTCTCCGCCCTGCAACTCTCTTCCTCCTTCCTGCTCACCGCCTCCCTGAATCAAGCCCAGCGTAACGAACAGCGCAATCAGCTGGCCTGGCAGCAGCAGAGCAGGCTGGATCAGGCCCGTATTTCCCTTCTGGCGGCAAGCGATCTGCTCAACCGCGCCGGCGTGTACTTTATGCAGGACAAGGAGACCGGCTCGGAAGGGAGCTGGCATAGCCTGATGGACGAGGCGCAAAAATCCCTGGCGGCGTCACAGCAGGCATGGCAGGCCTGGCTCGCGCTTAACCCGCCGAAAGACGAGGGGCTGGTTAACAGCTATCAGCTGTTTTTCGGCGCCATCAAAGAGCAGGCGGAGGGGCTTAAGAAAACCAACAGCATCGACCTCTTTTTCGCTGTACCCGCCCAGGCGTTTCAGACCGATTTTAATGACAACTTTGCACGCTATCAGCAAGGGAGTGAGAAGCAGGCGATACAGGGGCGTCAGTCGTTGATGGAGCAACTCTCAGGCCTGCAACGGCTGTTCCTGTTTGCGCCGCTGGTGCTGCTGACCATTGCCCTTGCCGTCTGGTTCGGAATGGCGAAGTGGGTGATATCCCCGCTACGCCGTCTGATTATTCATATTAATCAGCTTGCGGCAGGGGATTTGTCAGGCACGCCGCCTGACGTCGTGCGCTTTAACCGTGAAATCAGCCAGCTCAGCGGCAGTATTACCGCCATGCAGCGCGGGCTACAGGAGCTGGTGACCCAGGTCAGCGAGGCCACTACCTCCATGGTTGAAAATATTGGGTCGCTTGCGCAGGGGAATCAGAAGCTTTATCAGCAGTCTACGCGACAGGCCAAAGAGCTGGAGGAGGTGACCGCGCACATCGCCGATCTCGAAACCCACGTTGAGGGGAACACGGGTTATGCAAAACTCGCCCGCTCGCGCGCGGATGAAGCCCGACAGGCTGCCGCTGGCGGGGAGCAAATGATGTCAGCGGTGAATGGCTCGATGCAGACGATCGTCGACCGATCCTCAGAGATGCGCGGGATCGTCGCGATGATCGAGAGCGTGGCGTTTCAGACCAATATTCTGGCCCTCAATGCTGCCATTGAAGCCGCCCATGCAGGAGAGCAGGGGCGCGGGTTTGCGGTGGTCGCCCGGGAAGTGGGGCTGCTGGCCAGAAAAAGCAGTCACTCTACGCAAACCATCCAGGCGCTGATTAACCACTCGCTACAGGGCATTGAAGAAGGTTCTCAGGTGGTAAACCGTCTGGAAGAGAATTTGCAACAGGTCACCGGGCTGGTGGCGAATCTGAGCAGCCTGCTGAACGATATTTCGCTGGCTACCCTGAATCAGGGGGACAGCATTCATCAGATGACCCGTCAGCTTCAGGCGCTGAATCAGGTATCGCGTCAGACAGATGTGCTGGTTAGCGAAGCGTCAAATGCCTCTGAGCGCCTGCATCAGCAGTCCGATCTTTTGTTGCAGGCCGTTTCGCGTTTTCGTCTCCCTGCCTGACGTGACGTATAAGCCTCTGTTATACTCGCAGCCCGTTTTAGCCTGAGGGCAAGGAGCAAAGTGTGGCTGCGGTCATCCATAATGAGATGCTGGACGAGATTCTGGCGCAGGTTCGTCCGTTACTGGGGCAGGGTAAGGTTGCCGATTACATTCCCGCGCTGGCCTCGATCAGCGGTAATAAGCTCGGTATCGCCATTTGTACTATTGACGGGCAGCGTTTTCAGGCGGGAGACGCGCTGGAGCGCTTTTCGATTCAGTCGATCTCAAAAGTGCTTAGCCTCGTTGCCGCCATGCGCCAGTATGACGAGCAGGAGATCTGGCAGCGGGTGGGCAAAGATCCGTCCGGTCAGCCGTTCAACTCCCTTCTCCAGCTGGAAATCGAGCAGGGTAAGCCGCGTAACCCGTTTATTAACGCCGGGGCGCTGGTGGTGTGCGATATGCTGCAAAGCAGACTGAGCGCGCCGCGTCAGCGGATGCTCCAGATTGTGCGGCAGCTTTCCGGCGTGCAGGACATCGCCTACGATCCGGTGGTAGCGCGCTCTGAGTTTGAACACTCTGCACGTAACGCCGCCATCGCCTGGCTGATGAAATCCTTCGGCAATTTTCATAATGACGTCGCCACGGTGCTGCAAAACTATTTTCATTACTGCGCGCTGAAGATGAACTGCGTCGAACTGGCGCAGACTTTTCTGTTTCTGGCGCATCAGGGCCATGCCCCGCATCTCGGCGAGGACGTTGTCTCCCCGATGCAGGCCCGGCAGATCAACGCCTTAATGGCAACCAGCGGCATGTATCAGAATGCCGGGGAGTTTGCCTGGCGCGTGGGGCTGCCGGCTAAATCCGGCGTTGGCGGTGGGGTCGTGGCGATTGTCCCCCACGAGATGGCGATTGCCGTCTGGAGCCCGGAACTGGACGAGACCGGCAATTCACTGGCGGGCGTGGCGGCGCTGGAGCAGCTGACCAAACGCCTTGGACGGTCCGTATACTGATGTCCACGTTAGATCCTCTGTTCGCGCGCCTGGCTCGCTCCACGTTTCGTTCACGATTTCATTTAGGGACGAAAGAGCGGCAATACTGCTGGGATAAGGGCGCGGAGACTATCGATAAGCATGCCGCCGATTTTGTCGCCGCGCGGCTGGCGCCTGCACACCCGGTCAATGACGGTAAGCAGACGCCGATGCGCGGCCATCCGGTTTTTATCGCTCAGCATGCCACGGCAACCTGCTGTCGGGGCTGTCTGGCTAAGTGGCATGCTATCCCGCAGGGCGTGCCGCTGAGTGCGCAGCAGCAACAGTATATCGTCAACGTAATTCATCATTGGCTGGTCATAGAGGTAAATCGTGCCTCCTGAACTGACAATGTCTCTGTTTAAGCTACGCTTTTACTAATGCTCAGCGTCAGGAGACGTTATGAAAGCACCTCAAATTCCCGTTAATGAAGCGCAGCGCTTAAATGCTCTGCGCGAGTCCGGTCTGCTTGAGATCGACAATTATCCCGCGTTTGATCGTCTTACGCGGCTGGCAACACGTTTTTTCAGGGTGCCGCTGGCGATGATTACGCTGGTGGATGACCACGCCGCGATCGTGAAGTCTGCCGACGGCCGGGCACTCGCCAGCCAGCCTCGCGATCTCTCGTTTTGTGGTCATACGATCCTGGGTGACGCGCCGCTGGTGGTGAGTGACACGCTGCTGGACGAACGCTTTGAGGATAATCCGCAGGTGGCGGGAGATCCGGGCGTGCGCTTTTATGCCGGTTTCCCGCTGCGTTTACGTGACGGGGCGTGCGTGGGATCGTTGTGTCTCATTGATTACGCACCGCGTGAGTTTACCGCGGCGGATGCCGCCGTACTGGCCGATCTCAGCGCGCTGGCAGAGGATGAATTTGCGGCCGTTAGCGCGGCCACAACCGATGAACTCACGGGGTTGTTTAACCGTCGCGGGTTTAACCAGTTTGCGCAGTTTGCACTGTCGGTTTCGCAGCGTCGGGCAGAACCGTTAACCCTTGGCTGGCTGGATCTGGACCATTTCAAAACCATTAACGATCGCTTCGGGCATCAGGAGGGTGATAAGGCTCTGAAAGCGATGGCCGCCCTGATGCGTTCCTCGTTCCGCGAGGCCGATCTGCTGGTACGTTTCGGGGGAGATGAGTTCGCGGTGCTGTTTGCGGATACCGATGAACCTGGCGCCTGGATCGCCATGCAGTATCTTGTCGAACAAACGGAAAAGTATAACGCGCGTCAGCTGCATCCGTGGTCGTTACAGTTCTCCTGGGGGCTGAGCGAGTTCGATCATTACCGCAACGATATGCAGGCATGGTTAAAACACGCGGATGCGCAAATGTACGCCATGAAGCGGCAACACTACGGCGAAAAATGACATAACGAAATCCTATGTCATCGCTTATTGCGTTACAAAAATGTTAATAGCAAAGTGGAGAGATCAACCTAAGGACGCGAAATGAACTCTCCCATGCTGATTAAACCTCTCTCCCGGCAGGACATCCTCACCCACATCGATGCCCTGAACGATATTCTTGTCAACTGTGTCAACGGCGGCGCCTCCGTCAGCTTTATGCTGCCTTTTTCTGCCGGGAAAGCCCATACCTTCTGGCTCGGCGTCGCAGACAGCGTCGGGCGCGACGAGCGTACTGTCCTGGGCTGTTTTGATGCGGAGCAGGGACTGGTTGGCACGGTCCAGCTGATCACCGATCAGCCTGAAAACCAGCCGCACCGGGCAGATGTCGCGAAACTGCTGGTTCATGAGAAGGCGCGCCGTAAAGGGGCGGCAATGGCGCTGATGGAAGCCCTGGAGGCGGTTGCGCGTGACAAAGCGCTTACGGTGCTGGTGCTTGATACCTCGACCGGCAGCGGCGCGGAGACGTTTTACCAACGTGCGGGCTGGCAAAAGGCGGGGGAGATCCCACGCTACGCCCTGATGCCGAACGGGGACATGACGGCGACCTCGGTGTTCTATAAATTTCTGTGATTATTTTTCACCATCGCGTCCTGAGTTGATCCAGACAGGGGTTATGGTCCTGAAGTTTTGATAAGTTATCACACCAATCTTATCAGGCTGTATGACTAATCATAAAGGACCTCCATTGTGAACACACTCAACCGTCGTGATTTCCCCGGTGCGCGCTACCCTGAACGTATCATCCAGTTTGGCGAAGGTAACTTCCTGCGCGCGTTCGTTGACTGGCAAATCGACCTCTTAAACGAGCATACCGATCTCAATTCAGGTGTGGTGATTGTGCGGCCGATCCAGAGCGATTTTCCCCCGTCGCTGAGCACCCAGGAGGGTCTGTATACCACGATTATTCGTGGTCTGAATGAGCAGGGGGAAGCAGTAAGCGATGCGCGTCTTATTCGTTCCGTGAATCGTGAAATCAGCGTTTACAGCCAGTACGATGAATTCCTTAAACTCGCCCATAACCCGGACATGCGGTTTGTCTTCTCCAATACCACGGAGGCGGGGATCAGCTATCATGCGGGCGATAAGTTTGACGATACGCCAGCTGTCAGCTATCCGGCCAAACTGACGCGTCTGCTGTTCGAGCGTTTTACCCACTTTAACGGGGCAGCGGATAAAGGCTGGATCATCATTCCTTGCGAACTCATCGACTACAACGGCGATGCCCTGCGTGAACTGGTGCTGCGCTATGCACAGGAGTGGGCGCTGCCGGCGGCATTCATTGCGTGGCTGAACGATGCTAACACCTTCTGTTCGACGCTGGTTGACCGCATTGTTACCGGCTATCCGCGTGATGAGGTGGCTGAGCTGGAAGCCGGGCTGGGCTATCACGACAGCTTCCTCGACACGGCGGAACATTTCTATCTGTTTGTTATTCAGGGGCCGAAATCACTTGCAGCTGAACTGCGCCTGGATAAATACCCGCTTAACATCCTGATTGTTGACGATATCAAGCCTTATAAAGAGCGTAAGGTGGCGATCCTCAACGGCGCGCACACGGCGCTGGTTCCGGTCGCTTTTCAGGCCGGCCTGGATACGGTAGGGGAAGCCATGAACGACGCGGAAATTTGCGCGTTCGTAGAGAAGGCTATTTATGAGGAGATTATTCCGGTCCTGGATCTGCCGCGCGACGAGCTTCACTCCTTCGCCAGTGCCGTAACGGGGCGTTTCCGTAATCCGTACATTAAGCATCAGCTGCTGTCGATTGCCCTGAACGGGATGACCAAGTACCGCACCCGTATTCTGCCGCAACTGCTGGCAGGGCAGAAGGCGACCGGCAAATTGCCAGCACGTCTGACCTTTGCTCTGGCGGCGCTGATTGCATTTTACCGTGCCGAGCGCAACGGTGAGCGCTATCCGGTGCAGGACGATGCGCACTGGCTTGAACGTTACCAGCAGCTGTGGACGCAACATCACGACAAACAGGTCACTACCCGTGAACTGGTATCGTCGGTGTTAAGCGTGAGCGAGCACTGGGAACAGGATCTCACTCTGGTGAACGGACTGGTAGACCAGGTTGCGCAGGATCTGGATGCGATTTTAAGCAAAGGCATGCGCGATGCGGTGAAACCGCTCTGCTAATCATTATACCCGGCGTTGGCCGGGTTTTTTACAGACCCTATTTAGTTACAACATACTATATGTTCTTTTTTTAAAAAGCACATGCAGCACCGTGCGGTTGAGGCTTAACAGGTGAGAAAATGCAATGAACTATTAACATGCTTGCAACCGTGAGGGGGATCACGTTTAATAGCCGCGCTCTTTACTTTTCTGAAGCTGATTATGATTGTTCGTCCTCAACAGCACTGGCTGCAACTGATTTTTGTCTGGCATGGTTCGGTACTTCCCAAAATTTATACCCGACTGCTGCTTAACTTCCTGCTTTCCATCGCCGTGATTGTCATGCTGCCGTGGTACACCTCGCTGGGTATCCGGTTTACCGTCGCGCCGTTCAGCATTCTGGGCGTGGCTATCGCCATCTTCCTGGGATTTCGCAATAACGCCTGTTATTCGCGCTACGTTGAGGCGCGTCTGCTTTGGGGGCAGTTGATGATAGCGGCGCGCTCGCTGTTTCGCGAGGTAAAAAACACCTTGCCGGATGATAAACATCTCGGAGAGTTTGTCCGCCTGCAAATCGCGTTTGCTAACTGTCTGCGTATGACCCTGCGCAGAGAAACCAATGCCGATCAGCTGTCCCGCTATCTGGCTCCTGACGATTTACGCAAAGTGATGGACGCCAACTCACCCGCGAACCGTATCCTGCTGATCATGGGGGAGTGGCTGGCCGTGCGGCGGCGTAGCGGGCACCTTTCAGACATCCTGTTTCACAGCCTCAACAACCGCCTGAACGATATGTCCATCGTGCTGGCTGGCTGTGAGCGTATCGCCAATACGCCAGTCCCGTTTGCCTATACGCTGATCCTGCACCGGACGGTGTATCTGTTCTGCATCATGCTGCCGTTTGCGCTGGTAGTTGATCTGCATTACATGACGCCCTTTGTCTCTGCGCTGATTTCCTACACCTTTATCTCGCTGGACACGCTGGCGGAAGAGCTGGAAGATCCGTTTGGGACGGAAGATAACGATCTGCCGCTGGACGCCATCTGCAACATGATGGAGCGCGATCTGTTGCAGATGAACGATGAAGAGAATATCCCTGAAAGACTGATGCCGGATAAACATTATCAGCTGACCTGACGGGCATTCCACTCATCGCGGGTGATTTCCCACAGCTCCGAATCCAGCAGGCCACTGACATAGGCTTTCTTCTCCGTCCTGATGAGCCGCATGCCGCTGCTGTCTGAAATACGTCGGGAGCGGCTGTTGGCCGCCGCTTTCGGCGCACGTAACACCGGTTTATTGAGCGTATTAAACCAGTAATCCGTGGCCGCAATACTCGCCTCGCGCATATATCCCTGGCCCTGAAATTCCGGCGCGAGCCAGAAGCCCCGGTTGTTGTCCTCCACGTCATACAGGCAAATCAACCCCATCAGTTCGTCAGGCGCTTCGCGACGGCGAATCGTCCAGAACCACGCAATCCCTTTGGCCATATCGGGCAGTGCAACATTGTTGACATAATTTTCTGCACCGTTTTCCGGGTAGGGCCAGGGGACTGAAGCCACCATATAGCGGACAATCTCCCAGCGCGGATAGCGTTGCTGGATCTGGACGGCATCTTCTGCAAGCAGGGGGCGTAATATCAGGCGCTCGGTGGTAAGCGTGGGTATGGTCATCCGCTGATCTCCATAATTAAGCGTTATGCTTTTGTTTGGGTTCTGGTATTTTCATCTTAATAACATTCTGTTGCGATGTACTGTACTAAAACGATGTTGAGTTAACGTAATCAACCTGCTTGAAAAGGAGAAGGGTATGGTTTTACCTGGGATAAACCTTGATAAAAACTTACCGGGCTACGATTTTGCGAAAATGTCGGGAGTTGGGGCTGCGGATTTCGATTTTAAAGCGCTTGGTGCCGCCATGGACTGTCATCGTGAATTTGCTCACGCGGGTATCATTTACTCTGACGGCCCCCAACGCTTCCTGGTGCGACCCGGTAAAAGACATCCTCAAGGGCAAAGTGGAATAGTAACGCATGTTATTGTGACTAAAGCCACCTCGCTTCCGTCTGCCTCCACAGCAGGAAAAGCATTGAGTGATGCAGTTTCTTCTACTTCCATGGGAACTGAAATTGCCTCAACCGTTCTGTCATGTGGCGCGATGATCATAACTGGCGGAGTGATGCTCGCTGGAACAGCAGCGACTCCCCTTACCGCAGGCGCGGGAAGCGTATTGGTCGCTATTGGCTACGCCGGAACGGCTGCCACTGGTCTGCAATGTGTGAATGGCCTTTATCGAATTTATGATTTGGTTGAAAATGACGGCGCCAATGTCGCCTGGCTGGATACCCAGGACTGGTATGTCGCGACATCCACTTCCTTAGATGTCATTTCTCTGGCAAGCGCAGGCGGTGCACTTAAAGAGGCTGTTACTACCTGGCGCGCAATGAAATCCGTTTCGTCCTTGAAAGCAACCGAGTGGCTAAAAAGTTATCCTCGTCAGGACCGTGCTCGACTGACTGAATTAATTATTCGCGCTCAAAACCCTGGTATAAGCAATAAAGAAGTCAAAGCGCTTATTCGAGCAGGCTTTTATCCAAAACGATTCCCAACGGGTCCTGTTCAGGTTGAGCTCACCAGGCAATTAGGTCAAGTTGTAACGAGTGCCGCGGCGCTTGCAGGAAGCGCTGTAAGCGGAGTTATTGCCGCTCCAGGGAACATACCTCGCACCAGTAAATACATTATCGGTACTATCCAGTCACTGGCGGTTTTTTGATGAAAATTCTGCGCTTGTTAACCGGACACGTTTCTTACGAGCTCCTGCAACACGGAAAACGGATTGAGGACGCTATTGCCCGTCATGACAATGACTTATTAAACCATTCCACACCCGAACTGGAGCGGTTTTTTTCACGCCCGCTTAGTGAGCTGCCACGGCAAAATGCTTATCCGGTAGCGATATTATTACCGCTATTTCTGGTGATTTTTGCGTTTAATTTGCTGCCATTTCTCCAGACAATATCCAGTATGTCGCCATCGCTACATGCACTCAGTTTTTTTGTCCCATCGCTAGCGATACTTATCTTCCTGATGCTCGCGAGTGCCTTCCTTGCCCGGGGATACACTTCAGGACTAACAGGGTTTTTAGCGCTTTTCATCATCCTGCTGACATTAACGGTACTGCAATGGCTTCACTATCTGACCATTTCTGACGGCAGTAGCTGGCAGCTGATCATTGCAACGATCGCTTTGGTAATTAGCCGTATGGTGTTAAACAGTCGAGGCTTTGTGCTGTTCACGCTATATTGTCGTTCGAAGCGTCTTGCCACGCTGGCTCGCATCATGCGCCTAAAGAGCGGTAAGGATAATGTGAGGAACACATGACACTCATCGTACGCCCGTTACAGGCAGAAGATTACCCACAATGGCGACCGCTGTGGGATGGCTATACCCATTTTTATGAGTGCTACCTTGACGAGTCCGTTACCACGGCCACCTGGGACAGGGCGCTCGCAGATTCATCACCCCTGTTTTGCCGGGTCGTGGAGAAAGACGGCAGCGTCATCGGCTTCGCCATGTGTGTCCTGCATGAAGGGACCTGGTCAACCGCGCCAGTTTGCTATCTGGAAGATCTGTTTGTTGACGCTGCCGAACGTGGCGCAGGGGCGGGTAAAGCGCTTATCGACGCCCTGATCGATGAAGGCAAGCGGGAAGGGTGGTCAAAACTCTACTGGGTAACCCGCATGAACAATCCGGCGCGTAAGCTGTATGACCACTATGGTGAAGCCGACGATTACGTCCGGTACCGAATCTCGCTTTAGTCGTTTACTACCTGGGTTTGTATCACACTGTATCTGCGTCTGTGATACATACACAGGTATGCAATAAAACCGCATCCGCACACATCTCCTATACAAACGCATGGTGTTATATCTCCGTCAACTGAACTTATCCGGAGATAACATCATGTTTAATAAACTCGCATACTCAGCCGTCGCCCTGACCGTTTCACTTGGCACCGTGATGTCCTGTCACGCAGAAGCGACGGGTAAGGATTACGCGTCGGCTTTTAATCAGGTTAAACAGATTAACGCTGGCGATTTGAACGTCGGTTACGTCGATATCGGGCCAAAAGAGGGGCAACCGGTGATCCTGTTGCATGGCTGGCCGTACGACATTCACAGTTATGCAGAAGTGGCCCCCGCGCTGGCCGCGAAGGGGTATCGTGTCATTGTGCCGTCCCTGCGCGGGTACGGCACCACGCGCTTTATTTCTGATAAAACGCCGCGAAACGGCCAGCCTTCGGCAATGGCAAAAGACATCGTCAACCTGATGGACGCCCTGAATATCAAACAGGCGGTGTTTGCCGGTTATGACTGGGGGGCGCGTACGGCGGATATCGTTGCGGCGCTCTGGCCGGAACGGGTGAAATCGCTGGTCTCGGTAAGTGGCTACCTGATCAGCAGCCAGGCGATTGGCAAACAGCCTTTACCGCCGAAGGCAGAGGTTCAGTGGTGGTATCAGTTCTATTTCGCCACGCCGCGCGGTGCGGAAGGCTATGCTAAAAATACGCACGATTTTGCCCGGTTGATCTGGTCCCAGGCTTCGCCTGACTGGAAATTCAGCGATGCCACCTTCAATGCCAGCGCCAGGTCCCTCGATAATCCGGACCACGTTGCCGTCACGCTCAGTAATTACCGCTGGCGTCTGGGACTGGAGAAGGGTGAGCAGAAATATGACGCCTACGAACAAAAGCTGGCTACGCTGCCGAACATTACGGTGCCGACCATCACCATCGAGGGCGGTAACAACGGGGCACCACATCCTGCACCCGCCGCCTATGCGGGGAAATTCACCGGAAAATATGAGCACCGTACTTTCGGCGCAACAGTTGGCCACAACCCGCCGCAGGAAGATCCGCAGGACTTTGTTAACGCCGTTGTCGACGCGGATAAGCTCTGATATGTGCTATTTTCAATCCGTTACCTCTTAATCAGGAGCCTGCGGTGGAGCATATTGATCACATCCTTGTCGTCGATGACGACAGGGATATTCGTGAACTGATTGTCGATTACCTCGTGAAATCCGGCTATCACGCCTCTGGCGCTGCGAACGGGAAAGAGATGCGCGCAGTGCTCGACAAACAGCATATCGACCTGGTGGTGCTGGACGTGATGATGCCCGGCGATGATGGCCTGACGCTGTGTCGGCAGCTGCGCAGCAGCAGGCATAAGGATCTGCCGATCCTGATGCTCACCGCGCGCAACGAGGACACGGACCGGATCCTGGGGCTGGAGATGGGCGCCGACGATTATGTGGTGAAACCGTTTGTGGCCCGCGAACTGCTGGCGCGTATCAAAGCTATCCTGCGTCGTTTTCGTACTATGCCGCCGAATCTTCAGGTGACCGAGGCAGGGCGCCTGGTGGTGTTCGGGGAATGGCAGCTGGATACCGTGGCGCGTCATCTGATTGATAACGAGGGGATGGTTGTGGCGCTCAGCGGGGCGGAATATCGCCTTTTGCGCGTATTCCTTGACCATCCTCAACGGGTGCTGACCCGCGATCAGCTGCTGAACCTGACGCAGGGACGTGATGCCGAGCTGTTTGAGCGTTCAATTGATCTCCTGGTGAGCCGCGTGCGACAGCGTCTGAATGAAGATGCCCGCACGCCCGCCTACATCAAAACCGTTCGCAGCGAGGGCTACGTCTTTACCATGCCGGTGACCATCGTCGAGGCCAATGAATGACGCTGTGGCCCCGCACCTTACTGGCCCGGCTGCTGATCATTGTGCTGCTTGGGCTCTTGCTGGCTAACGCGCTCAGCCTGACGCTGGTCATGGTTGAGCGAATGCGCAGCGCGCGTTCGGTTATGCTGGGCAATCTTGAGAACGACGTGGCGACCAGCGTGGCTATTCTCGACCGGCTTCCGGCCAAAGAGCGGCCAGAGTGGCTGGAACGGCTCAGTCGCGGTAATTATCGTTATATCCTTGGCCCCGGCGAGGCAGGCGCCGCGCCAACGGACAAGCGCTCGCGGGATGCGATTCGCACCCTGAAAGAGACGCTTTCAGCCCAATATCCGCTCCATTTTACGACGGTGCCAGGGCCGATTTCCCATATTCAGGCCCATCTGTCGCTTCGCGACGGCGCACCGCTCACCATCGATCTGATCCCGCGCATGCCGCCTGTCGCCAGCTGGTTGCCCGTGGTGCTGGTTCTTCAGCTGTTACTTGTCGCGCTTTGCTCCTGGATTGCCGTGCGCCAGGTTGTCCGGCCCTTCCTGCTATTCACGCGCGCGGTTGATTCCCTCGATCCTGCGGCCCATTCTCCGATGACTGAAAAAGGTCCGGTTGAGGTGCGCCAGGCAGCGCACGCTTTTAATGAGATGCAGTCGCGGATACAGACCTATCTGCGTGAACGCGCGCAGATTCTGGCGTCCATTTCTCACGATCTCCAGACGCCCATCACGCGCATGAAGCTGCGGATCGAAATGGCGGATCAGCCCGAACTCCGCGATAAGCTGCTGAGCGACCTGGATAATATGTCGCGCCTGGTACGGGAGGGGATTGCCTATGCCCGGTCATCAGAATCCCTGGAAGAGACCACGCTGAAGCTGGAGCTGAACGCGTGGGTTAACAGCATCGCCAGTGATTATCAGGACATTGGTAAAAACGTGCAGTTTCATGCACGCAATGCGCGTCTGCCGATCGTCACTCGTCCCCAGGCATTGCGCAGGGTAATGACCAACCTGCTGGATAATGCGCTGAAGTTTGGCGATAGCGCGGTAATAGAGATTGATGAAGATGAAAGGCAGGTCGCGATCCGCATTATGGATAACGGCCCTGGCATCCCGGAGGCAGAACTGGAGGCGGTGTTACAGCCGTTCTACCGGGTTGAAACGTCGCGCAACCGGGAAACGGGCGGCACCGGGTTAGGCCTCGCCATTGCCGCGCAGCTCACCGCCCAGCTTGACGGGAAATTGCAGCTTGCAAACCGGGCGGAGGGCGGGCTGGCCGTAAGCGTAACCCTTCCGCGCGGTTAATTGTACGCCTGTGTATCTGCACGCCGCGCCGATACGCAGGCAGACAAAATTCAGCTTTTCGCACACGGCCTGAACACATTCGTACGGTGAAATGACCTCACTGCACCTTCGCAGCAACCGTATCGTGAGGTCGTTATGTTTCTGATAATCGCTTTTTTAGGCGGCATGATTAGCCTGCTCAGTCCGTGCACGCTTCCCGTCATTCCTCTGCTGTTCGCTGGCTTTCAGGGGCAGCGCAAACACATTCTGGCGCTTCTGTCGGGAATGATTGTGATGTTCACGTTGGTGGCGATGGTAGTAACGGTTGCCAGCGAGTGGATCGCTGACGCCACCGTTATCGGTCGCTGGATTGCGCTGTTGGTACTGAGCATTGCCGCCCTGGCCCTGATCTTTCCGCAGTTTGCTCAGCGCATTGCCCGCCCGGCGGTCAGCGCGGGAAACGTTCTCAACACCCACAGCATGCAGCGACGCGGCCTGGTTTCGGCTTTTCTGGCAGGGCTGGCCGTTGGACTGCTGTGGTCCCCCTGTGCCGGACCGATTCTCGGGGCGATCTTCAGCATTAATATTGCGGGCCACTCGGCCATCGCAACTGGAGCGCTGTTAGCCGCTTACGGCAGTGGGTGCGCGTTGATGCTGGGGCTGCTTGTTGCGGGGGGCCGTAAGTTGATAACCCCTCTGAGAGCCAAATCCGCATTGATGGCGCGTTTGCGTCAGGGAGCGGGAGTGATGATGTTAGCCGCTGTTGCGTTCAACGCCAGCGGGATGACCTCAGCCCTGAAAGGTGCCAACGGTATTGCCGACCAGCTGGAAAACGCCCTGTTGAGCTTGGCGCAACCATCCTCCACGCAGGTGAAACTGCAACCGGTCGCTGACGCGACGCCGAGCAGCCAGCTACCGTCATTAAGCGGCGGTACGGGTTGGGTAAACGGTGACCCTGTCACGTCTGAGTCCTTGAGGGGGAAAGTTGTGCTTATCGATTTCTGGACCTGGGACTGTATTAACTGCCAGCACACGCTTCCGCACGTGCGTAACTGGGCGAAGAAATATCAGTCTGAAGGTCTGGTAGTGATTGGCGTCCACACCCCGGAATACCCCTGGGAAAAGCCGTTATCATCGGTGAAAAACGCGGTCAACAAATGGCAGCTGCCGTACCGCGTAGTGACGGATAATAACTACAAAATCTGGAGCGCGTTCGGAAATCAGTACTGGCCAGCACATTACTATTTCGATGCGAAAGGGCAACTGCGTTACACCGCGTTTGGCGAGGGGAACTACGACAAGCAGGAGGCCGTGATTCAGCAGTTGCTCAAGGAAGCACGTTCCTGATCCGGCTTACGGAACCCGCTGAGCCACCATAAACAGGCGCGGAAAAGCCAGCAGTATCTGCCCGTTCTCCTGGAGTGGATACTGCTCTTCCAGCAGCTCAAGATAGCGTTTCAGATAGTTTTTCTGCTCGCTCTCGCTGAGATCCTGTAACCACGGCCGTAACCCCGTCGCGCTGACCCAATCGATAATCGCCTGATGAGAGCTCATCTGATGGAAGTAGGTGGTGCGCCAGATATCCACGTCGCATCCCGCTTCCGTCAGAATATCGTAGTAGGCATGGATACCCGGCAATGGCTCGCGGCCACGATCGGGGTAGCCCTGTTCCCAGGCAACTTCACGCATCAGGGCGTGCGTCGGCTCAAGCCAGTTGTCAGGCATTTGCACCGCCAGCACGCCGTTTAACTGGAGCAGTGAAACCAGGTGCGGCAGAAGGTGGTAATGGTCCGGGATCCATTGCAATGAGGCGTTAGCATAGATCAGGCTGAGAGGCTGGTCAGGTTTGTAGTGCCGGATATCCGCCTCAACAAAGTGGCAGTCTGGCAGGGCCTGCCGGGCTTCCTCCAGCATGGCCGGGGAGTTATCCACGCCAGCGATCTGCGCAGAAGGCCAGCGCTGTTTCAGCAGCGCGGTGCTGTTGCCTGGCCCGCAGCCCAAATCCACGGCAGAGGTTATGTCAGCAAGCGGCACCCGGGCGAGTAGCTCTGCGGCGGGACGTGTGCGTTCTGCGCTGTACTGTAGATAAAGAGAGGGATCCCAGTCGGCCATTTTCGCATCTCCATGTTGAGGTGTTCAGCAAGAATAGCACAGGCAAATACCTGTGCCGGGGAAGGTATCTGGCTAATGGTGAGATTATAAAATGCCTTTCAGGGCCAGGTGATAGAGCAGCATGATGGTTTTTCCGTCGACAATCTGCCCATTTTCAATGCCCCGAAGCGCGTCGTCCAGCGTCATTTCCAGTACGTCGAATCAAACGTGCATTTTCCGGCAGAGCGGCGGAAACGGTGGTATTGGCCTCACCGGAAAAGATCAACACGGCCTCGGCGTTTGTGATTGGCGACCTGTCGCTGGTGAATACGCTGGTTGTTGAAAACACAACGGATGAACGCTGGGTGAGCGCTCTGAAAGAAAAGGGCGTTGCGGTGATCGCAAGCCAGTAAATATCCGCTTTTTTGCCAGCCTGACCGCATGGCTGTCAAACAGACAAAGGTTATCCTTCTGGCGGATTTCTAAACTAAGGCTTTCATCTGTTTAAGGACAAGCCATGAAAGCGATCTCCATTCTGGCGTGCGGCGCGGACCCAACCGCGCAACGCCTGTCAACGTCTGCCATTCAGCAGGCCATAAATAGCGCTCAACAGAACGATGTCATTGTTATTCCGCAAGGCCGTTTTCTGACCGGAGCACTGTTCCTGAAAAGCGGTGTTTCGCTTCGCCTGGACGCTGGCGCACAGCTCGTTGGAAGCCAGGATCTGGCTGATTATCCCCTGATAAACACCCGGGTGGCGGGCATTGATATGCGCTGGCCGGCAGGCATTATTAATATCATCGATTGTGAAAACGTCAGTATTACCGGTACAGGCACGATAGACGGGCAGGGTGTTATCTGGTGGCAACGCTTCTGGGGCGATGACGAGCGCAGCGGCATGGTCGGCGATTACAGCGCCAGAGGATTGCGCTGGGTGGTTGATTACGACTGTCAGCGCCCGCGCAATATTCTGGTCTTTGAAAGCCAGAGCATTCTGCTGCGTGATGTTACCAGTCGGGAGTCCGGATTCTGGAACATGCACCTTTGTTATTCGCGCCATATCACGGTTGAGGGCGTGCAAATCAGCAATTCTGCGGGGCCGAGCACCGACGGGATTGATATCGATTCCTGTGAACAGGTGCGGGTTGAACGCTGCATTGTTTCCTGTAATGACGACAATATCTGCATCAAATCAGGACGAGGACGCGAAGCGGCGCAAAAAGCACGTACTGCAAGGGATATAGTGGTCCGCGGATGTACGCTGAATAAGGGGTCCGGGATCACGCTGGGGAGCGAAACCTCAGGCGGCATTGAACGCGTCCTGATAGAAGATAATGCGTTTAACGGTACGGGCGTCGGGTTTCGCATTAAGTCGGCCCGCAACCGGGGCGGGTTTATCCGTGATATCACCGTCCAAAATTTACGGCTTATGGACGTGCGTTTTCCGGTGCTGATCCAGCTGAACTGGTTTCCGCAGTACAGCTATGGCGGCCAGAGCAATTTATCTGATAAGCCAGAACACTGGCGCAAGCTGGCTGATGGCGTCGAGGGCGAAGCCGGTCTTACTGCGGTCAGCGGACTGACGATTAAAAATATGACGGCGCATCGCTCAGACAACAAATATTTCTCGCGGGCATTTTTCATTGAGGGGTATCCGGAGCGTCCTGTGGCTGGGTTAACGCTGGAGGGTATTTTGATTGACGCGACAGAGTTCGGGAAAATTTCCGGTGTGGATGGGTTGCGCTTTCAGAATGTGCAGGTGACTGCCGTGGAGAACACGCAAGACTGTAACGACAGTTACGAACGTTAAGGGCATAGAAATGATGGACATAATGCGCTGAATGAGCAGAACAAGGATGGGCCCGAAACGGCTGGATTTGTTCTTAATTAATCTTAGTTCGCATAATGTATATTATGTTAAATGAGATATTATGAAGCCTATCCCTCGTCAGATAAGCCCATCGAATCCCACCCCTTCCCTGTGCCTCTACTGAGGAAGCCTGAGAAACAGTGTTCGTTCCTGAGTCTGCGATGCTTTGAAACCATGGTGGATATAAAACGCTTTGGCTTCCTCAGTGAGTGCATGAACCATAATCGCCCGCACCCCGATATTCTCAGCTACCCGATAACAGCGTAAAACCGCATCGTGGAGTAAATCGGCTCCCAACCCGTTTCCGCGTAACGAGACATCGACAGCCAGACGAGCAAGAATAATCACGGGAATGGGATCCGGCATGTTACGCCGCAGATTCCCTGTCGCTTGCGTATGGTTAACGCTGCCGGTAGCCAGAGAGTAAAATCCCGCGACCTGCTTCGTGCCTGTTTTACAAACGACAAACGTACGGGCTGCGCCGAGCGCCTGGTTTTTCAGACCTCTTTGTTTTAGCCATTCGTCAAGCACGGCCTCTCCACTGACGAACTCCGCCAGTTGATGAACGCTGGATAACGGCTCTGGTGCTGTTACACGTCCCACTGCGGTTTCCTTGCCAGCAGTTTTTCTATGGCCGGATCGTCCGCGACCGGGGCATCGAGCATGTCAATGAACTCGGCATACTGTTCATCGTTAAAATTGAATACACGCCGATCGAGGATCACATTCTCGGCTGCCTGACAGGCCATCTCCAGAATGAAGTCTGTACGTGATTTATGGAGGATCTCTGCGGCGGCATCAATAAGCGCCCGCTGGGATTCTTTGGCTCTGAGATTGAGTTGAACATCTGATTTCATGGGCATACCTCTTGTATAGCAATTGCTTTACAAGCATAGCATAAGCGCTGTGTATAGCAATCGCTATACAGCGCCCTTAATCATGTCTGACCTCTCCACACCGCATATCGCAAGAATTTGCTCTCTCAGCCAACGGTGACCAGGGTCGCGTTCCATTCTTGGGTGCCACATCTGCGATACCGTAATACGACGGCTTTTGAACGGCAGCTTGAAAACGTGTACCTGGTCCGTTACCTGCTGATTGAGTAAATAGAGCGCGGGTATCATGGCGATAAGATCTGATGCCAGCGCCACGGACAGTGCCGTCGGAAATCCCGGTACGACGCTCGCGATTTTACGTTTTGTCCCCAGTTCGGCCAGCGCATCGTCAACGGATCCGTGCAATGCGCCCTCGGGTGACGCGACCACATGGCCCCAGGCGACATAATCGTCCACGTGTATGTCTGCCTGCGTAGCCAGCGGGTGCCCCTTACGCACGACGCCCACAAACCGATCCTCAAACAACCGTTGCAGCCGTATTTCAGGCCCCATATTGCTCTGGACGCCAATCTCCAGATCAACCAGCCCTTCCCGAAGATAGCGCGACGTTTTTTCCGGCTTAGGCGCGAAGCGTATACAGACGTCCGGCGCGGCGTCGGCCACAGCCGCTATAAGCGCAGGCCCAAACGCTACCACAAAACCATCGTTTGCCCTGATGGTAAAAAGACGCGCCAGACTTCGCGCGCTGAACGTTTCGGTTGAGGGCTGCAATACCGCCCTGGCCTCGTGCACTGCACGCCTGGCGCGATCCCGGGTCGCTTCGGCCCACGGGGTCAGTACCATGTTACGTCCGGCGCGCACCAGGATCGGGTCGCCTGTAACGTCGCGTAACCTGCTTAATGTCCGGCTCATGGCCGAGGTGCTGAGGTTCAGCCGACGTGCCGCACCTGCGACACTCGCTTCGCTCAGCAATATGTCGAGTGCAATCAGTAAATTAAAATCAGGATCGGTCATAGCGCTCATTCCTGTTCATTCAGATAAGGCGTTTCGTGCAACGATAAAGTGCAAATGGTGCGCCTTCCGCCCTGTAAAAGCCATCTTTATAGTTTTGTCATCCATACACGCTTCTCAGAGGACACTATGATGACGCTCTTTTCCAGTCAACCCGGCGACGAAGGACTGCCCGGCCCGGCGCGCGCACGGGTGATGGCCGCAATAATGACCACCACCTTAATGGGCGTGTTTGATGGCACCATGATCAACATTGCCCTGCCCTCCATGGCTCAGGAGATGCAGGTACCTGCCAGTATTGCCGTCTGGTTCGCCAACGGGTATCTGCTGGCGGCTGCGATGACGCTGGCGATATTCGCGGCGCTTGCGGCCCGCCTGGGTTATCGCCTCGTATTTCTGGCAGGTCTGACGACCTTTACCCTGACATCGCTGGGTTGCGCGCTGGCGAATACATCCGAAGTGCTTATCGGTATGCGCGTGCTTCAGGGGATCGGCGGCGCGGCGACGCTGAGTATTGCCCCCGCAATCCTGCGGTCCATATTTCCCGGGCGATTGCTTGGCCGCATTCTGGGGTTGCACGCCCTGCTCATCGCCTCCAGCTCCGCTATCGGCCCGGTATTGGGCGGAACGATCCTTCACACCCTGAGCTGGCAATGGCTGTTTGCGATAAACGTTGTTCCCGGCACCCTCGCCTTAGTGCTGGCGTTTAAAGCGCTGCCGCGGGAGGCTGTTCGAAAGCAAGCGCCCTTCGACACTCCGGGCGCCATATTGTCGGCGCTGCTGCTGGGGTCGACGATCATGGCGGCGAACAGCCTCCAGGACGCGACTTATCACCTTGGCAGTCTTTGCTGGACGGTGCTCGCTGCGCTGAGCGGCATGGCGTTTATCTGGCAGATCCGCCGCGCGGATAACCCCTTACTGCCACCGACGATGTTTAAAAATGAACGTTTTACCCTCGCGGCCTTCACGTCGATGATTGCTTTTGTCAGCCAGGGGATCACTTTTATTGCACTGCCTTTCCTGTTTCAGAGCGAATACGGCTACAGTCCGGTATTGTCTGCCCTGCTGTTTACGCCGTGGCCGTTAGGGATCGTACTGATTGCGCCGCATGCAGGCCGGTGGGCGGACACGATTTCAGCCCCGGCGATATCCACCCTGGGGCTGGTGATTTTTGTCGTGGGTTTGATCCTGCTGGCGACATTACCCGACCGCCCTTCAGTGTGGGATATCTGCCTGCGGAGTCTGGTGTGCGGAGTGGGGTTTGGCTGCTTTCAGAGTCCCAATAACCGTGAAATGCTCTCCAACGTTATTCGTGAGCATGCGAGCTATGCATCCGGTGTTTTATCCATTATGCGCACGTTCTGGCAGTGTCTGGGGGCCGCCGCCGTGGCCGTTCTACTGGCGGCAGATGAAAGGTCAATTCATCTTGCACTGTGGGTCGCCGCCGCGGCTTCTGCGATAGCGGTCGTCGTCAGCGCGAGCCGGTTGCGTAAAATCACTCATCCTGCGGAAACAGGATGAGCGCGAAAATATAACTAAGCGCTACTCCAGTGCCAGCAGCGCAAAACTCGCCAGCCAGTGGCCGCCGCTGTAGTGGCTGCCGACAACATGTTCCACGCTTGCCGAGAGATGGCGCGCAACGGCATCCTGTAACGCCTGCTGCGCCGGGTGGTTTTCCGGCAAGGCGCGGGCAATGTGCTTCATACACCACGCGCGGCTGAGGTTAAGCCCGTCCAGGTGCGCGATTTTCGGGTCGGTGCGGTCGCTTACCTCAGCCGGGTTCATCAGCGCTGAAACGGCACCCACTTCAGGCAGAAACGCATCGAACCAGGCCGGGAAATTCTCTACCACCTTACTCATCAGCAGGGCCTCGGTCAGCGCCCCGGAGATATACTCGTCGCCGCCCGGCTCATAATGCGCCGGATATTGCGTGTCCGTATGATAAAAGCGCGTCGCCGCGTCCAGGATCGCCTGTTCAAGCCCGTCATCCGTCACCGCCCGGGCATAATCCAGACCCAGCGCGAGCGCAAACGCCGTGTTGTAATGTGTTCCGACGCGGATGGGATAGGTAAGCTTGCTGAGGTAATCCACCAGCCGCTGGCGAATATCCCGCGTTAACGGTTGCAGCGTCTGGTACCAGCGCTCCGCCTGCGGCAGTGACGACTGTTTCAGCTCCTGCGCCAGCGCCAGCAGCCAGCCGTAGCCATAAGGCCGCTCAAACGACGCGCGGAACGGCGCGGTAAAATAGGCCAGCTCCTTCGCCACCTTCTCGTCGGTCAGGTGTTCTTCGAACAGAGTGATGATCTCTTCCCGGCACGGCAGTTCGGGCCAGAGACGCAGGCAGCGCAGCAGCAGCCAGTAGCCGTGCACCGCAGAGTGCCAGTCAAAACAGCCGTAAAAGATCGGGTGCAGCTCGCGAGGCGGCAGAACGTCGCCGTCATCGTTGAGCAGATGCATAATGTGGTTCGGGTATTCCTGACGTAAATAGGTCAACGGCATTCTGGCGAAAGCGTCAGCCTGATGTTGCGTTAATTCCATTGCAGCTCCTTAGCGAAACACGAGGAAATACATTAAGAACACGTTCACCACCAGCAGGGTTAACGCGGTCGGGATCTGGATCTTGATAACCTGATATTTGTCTTTTAGCTCCAGCAGCGCGGCGGGCACAATGTTGAAGTTGGCGGCCATCGGCGTCATCAGCGTGCCGCAATAGCCAGCGTACATACCGATAGCCAGCAGCGGCGCCGGGTTACCGTGATGGACGTTAATCAGGAATGGCAGAGCGATACCGGCGCTTAACACCGGGAAGGCTGCGAAGGCGTTACCCATGATCATGGTAAACAGCGCCATCCCCACGCAGTAAATGACCACCAGCATGAAGCGGCTGTCCGGGTTAACAAACAGGCTGACCACCTTTTGTACCGATTCGCCGGTATTCGCCACCACAAACACCCCGCCGAGCATGGCGAGCATCTGCGGCAGGATCACCGCCCAGCCAATGGTATCGACCAGCCGACGCGACTGACGCACCGCATGCAGCGGCGTACCTTTTGTCAGCCACCAGCCGGTAAGGATAGCCGCCACGCAGGCCACGCACAGCGCCGCCAGCGTAAGCTGTTTCTGGTCGAGCAGATAAACGCCGCCAATCGACACGCCTTTCAGAAACAGCGTCCCGATGACCGTTACCACGGGGATCATCAGCGCGGGCAAGAATAGCCAGTTTTTCAGCCGGTTCGACGAGGCAACACGCTCCTCCTCGGTGGACATTTTATAGTGCCCCTTCCCGACCAGCCCGAAACCGGCCAGCAGCGCAATCACGATAACGGCGCCGCCAATAATGCGATACGCCAGCGACTTACCCAGCTCCTGCACCATCAGATCGCCAAACAGGAAGATCCCGCCGAACAGAAACCAGAACAGCGCGGTGGTATAGCGTTTCGGGTTAGCGCGATCGCGAAGGGTCATCACAACCAGCAGCATCACGACGAAGCCGATTAGGTAGTACACGCGGTTAATGGTAATGAGGGTCATCATGGTGCGATCTCCTGCGTACCCTGTTCTGCTTTCCAGGCCATCACGTCGCGACGAATGCTGGCATCGAGGCGCAGCAGACGCGTCATATGGATGATCAGTGCCGCAATAGCGGTCGGAATGGCCCACAGGCCGATATGCAGCGGTTCGATCCCCTCGATCCCGTTCTCTTTCAGGAACGCATCAATCAGCAGTACCGCGCCAAAGGCGATAAAGATATCTTCCCCAAAGAAAACCGCGATATTGTCACACGCGGCGGCATGGGCTTTGATTTTGTCGCGGATAGTCTGCGGCAGTTCGCCGTATTCATTCAGGGCAGCCCCTTCCGCCATCGGCGCCAGCAGCGGACGCACCGTTTGCGCGTGGCCGCCAAGGGACATCAGGCCCAGCGCAGCCGTCCCTTCGCGGGCAACAAAGTAGAGCATCAGGATACGCGCCGAGGTGGCGCTGGCGATCTTCGCGACCCAGGCCTGGGCGCGCTCTTTCAGCCCGTAATACTCCAGCAGGCCAATCACCGGCAGGATCAGAATGAAGGTGGCAAGCGATCGGCTATTCACGAACTTTTCGCCAAAGGTTTCCAGCAGCATACCGAAATCCATGCCAACCAGCAGGCCCGTCGCCAGCCCCGCCACCACGACAACCAGCAGCGGGTTGAAACGCAGTGCAAAACCAATAACCACCACCGGAATCCCGATAAGTGGCAACAGTGTAGAACTGTCCATAAACGTTACCCTATCCAAAGTGAGCGTTGCGCGCCGACGGCTATTTTTTATACTTCGCAGCAGAGCGAAGCCGGTGCATTACGGCGCGCGATGTTGTGTTTTGCGTCAGGCTCCACAGAACCTGCACTAAAAAGCTATATCTGAACGTCAAAAACATGTAAACAATTTATCAATAAAATGTTCTTATTTTATCGACGGGTTTACATTTCGGGGGAAGGATCGTTATGACAGTAAAGAAAAAGACGACAGCATTGAACCACGACGATATTGCGGACGGGCGAATCGTCTCCTCCCGTCATCTCGTCTCAGAGCGGTGTGCTGAATTATCAGAGCTGGAATATGCGCTGATCATGACCAGCAATGCGTTTAACAAATGGATGGTGCGCTGCATGACCGCAGCGGGTGAACCGGATATGGGGGCCTTTGACGTTTCGCTTCTGCACCACGTGAATCACCGCAACCGCAAGAAAAAGCTGGCCGACATCTGCTTTGTGCTGAACGTGGAAGATACCCACGTGGTGACGTATGCGCTGAAAAAGCTGGTTAAGGCGGGATATGTCACCAGCGAGAAAGCCGGAAAAGAGCTTTTTTTCTCCACTACGGCGGAGGGAAAAGCGCTGTGCATGAAGTACCGGGAGGTGCGGGAGGCCTGCCTGATCAACATTCATGCGGAAAGCGGTATTCCGGGCGCGTCGATTGGCGAGACCGCGCAGTTACTCCGCGCGATCTCCTCCCTGTATGATACCGCCGCACGCGCGGCGGCCTCGCTTTAAGGACGGCGGAAAAGCGACATGCTCCGCCCGGCCAGTTCATAATCGACGGATTCCGTGATGATTTCCCCTGTGGGGGCATCATCCGCCGTCGAAAGCTCCAGCACCCAACCCCCTTCGCCAAACTGCGGGATCTGGAATGGCACCGTGCCTTCAAACGGGTTAAACAGCATCAGCACGTCGTGCCAGACGCCCTCTTCCTGCTCAAGATCGGGACGGCTGATGGCAAGACCAAGGGTGGAACCCTCGTCCCATTGTTCCGACTGCTGCGGTCCGCCACCGGCGTTAAACCAGCGGATCTCCAGCCCGTCGCGCCAGTTCTCACGTCGCAGCAGCGGCTGCGTCGCGCGCAGGGCAATCAACCGACGGGTAAAGTCGCGCAGCTTCTCGTCGTTCTCAGTGAGTCCTTCCCAGTTTACCCAGGAGATCTCGCTGTCCTGACAATAGCCGTTATTATTGCCCTTTTGCGTCCGGCCAAACTCATCGCCTGCCAGCAGCATCGGCGTGCCGTGGGAGAAGAAGAGCGTGGTGAGGAAGTTGCGCTTTTGCCGCTCGCGGGTGGCGATGATATCCGGGTTCTCCGTAGGCCCCTCTTCACCGTAGTTATACGACCGGTTATCGTTATGTCCGTCGTTATTATCTTCCCCGTTATCGGCGTTATGTTTCACGTTGTACGACACCAGGTCGTTCAGCGTGAAGCCGTCATGCGCGGTAATAAAATTGACGCTGGCCCACGGACGACGCCCGCGCAGATCGTACAAATCACCGGACCCTAACAGACGGGCGGCAAAATCGTTAGAGACGTTATCCCCCTTCCAGTATTCACGTACCGTATCGCGGTATTTGTCGTTCCACTCACCCCAGCCTGGCGGGAAGCCCCCCACCTGATACCCGCCGGGGCCGATATCCCACGGCTCACCGATGAGCTTCAGCTTCGACAGCACCGGATCCTGGGTCACGGCATCGAAGAAGCCGCCGCGTGGATCGAACCCCTCCGGCTCACGTCCGAGAATGGTCCCGAGATCAAAGCGGAAACCGTCAATCTGCATCGATTCCGCCCAGTAGCGCAGGGAGTCCATGACCATCTGCAACACGCGCGGGTGCGAAGTATTAACGGTGTTCCCGGTGCCGGTATCGTTGATGTAATACCGGTGCTGATCCGGCATGGTGCGGTAATAACAGAAGTTATCAATTCCCTTAAACGACAGGGTTGGCCCCAGCTCGTTGCCCTCCGCCGTGTGGTTATAGACCACGTCGAGGATCACCTCAATGCCCGCGTCATGATAAGCACGCACCATGTCGCGAAAACCCTGGATCCCCGCCGGGCCGTAATAGCGGGACGCTGGCGCAAAGAAAGCGAGCGAGTTATAGCCCCAGAAGTTTTTCAGACCGCGATCGAGCAGGTGCTGATCGTCAGGGAACCAGTGAACCGGCAGCAGCTCGACCGAGGTAATCCCGAGGCTTTTGATGTACTCCACCGACGCTTTATGCCCCATCCCCTCAAACGTACCGCGCAGTTCAGGCGGAATAGCCGGGTTAAGCTGGGTAAAACCTTTGACGTGGCTCTCATAGACCACGGTATGCGGCCACGGGATATCGGGTCGGCGGGAGTCTTGCCAGTCAACGGCATTGGGGTCGATGACCTTGCATTTGGGCGTAAACGGCGCGCTGTCTCGCGTATCAAAGCTGAGATCCAGCTCATCGTGTCCCAGCTCATAGCCGAAGTGGGCATCGTTCCACTCAATGTCACCCACCAGTTCACGGGCATAGGGGTCAATAAGCAGCTTATTGGGATTGAAGCGGTGACCGTTCTCCGGATCGTAAGGGCCATACACACGGTAACCATACAGCGCCCCCGGTTTCAGATCCGGTACATAGCCGTGCCAGACCTCATGGGTATATTCCGGCAGTTCCAGGCGAGCGATTTCTGTTTTTCCCGAAGGGTCAAACAGACACAGCTCCACCCGCTCCGCATGGGCGGAAAACAGGGCGAAGTTCACCCCTTTCCCGTCATAATTTGCGCCCAACTGCTGGCCATGACCGGCCCGAATTTCAAACGTTGTATCCTTTGGCATTTTTGTTCTCCTCGATTAGTCGCAGGTAAGCAGAACCAACAAACATCCCTTTTCAGACGTTAAATCCAGCGTCTCTGGCAGAAGGCGGCGCTCACCGGTAAACAGATCCCGGTAGTGCTTCCCGGCCAGCTCCTGGGGTATGGCCACCGTAGTATTGGCCCACAGCATCGCATTGTCGGTGACGTCAAACACCAGACGCGGCACGGCGACGATCAGCGCCTCGTCATCTTTTATGCGGGCATAAACAATCAGATTCTCCTCCCGCTCGCCGGTCACCTTCAGCGGCAGCCAGTCGCCATAGCGGAAAAGCGCGGGGTAATGCGGCCGCAGCCGTAACAGCGTGGCGGTGACGTACTGCTTCACGCTGCCGTCTCGCCAGCGTTGCGCATCGTTAAAGAGTGCTGCATCCGCCGTGCTGAGATTTTTCGCCAGCGCGGTGAAATCCGGTTCGCGGCGGTTATCCGGGTCGACCAGGCTGAAGTTAAGCCCTTCGCTGCCCTGGTAGATGTCCGGTACGCCGGGCGCAGTCAGCTTGATCACCGTCTGGCTCAGGCTGTTCATTAACCCTGCCCGAATAAACGGCTGGAGTGCGGCACTGAAATCGCGCAGGAACAGGGTGTTGTCCGGGGAAAGCAGATGGCGCACGTAGTCCAGCACCACGCTCTCGTACCCTTCGTTGCTGTCGATCCAGTCGGTACGCTGCTTGGCCTCGCGCAGGGCTTTCTCAATAAAGCCGAGGAAACGCTCTTCCAGTGACTTAAGGCCATCACGATCGTCAGGCGACAGCGTGGCTGGCCAGACGCCCGCCAGCGCCTGGAAGATCATCCAGGTGTCGGCGGCGTTCGGCGCGGTACCGTCGTTGAGGAATCGGACCTGCGTCTGGTTCATCTGCCGCCAGCGCGCCAGGTTTTCTCCCCACAGATCTGGCGCTTCCGTCAGCGTATACAGACGCGCTCGCGCATCCTCGCCGCGTTTGGTGTCGTGGGTGGAGGTTCCCAGCAGCGCATCGGGCTGGCGGGCAAGACGAATGCGCATCTCCTGATGAAAACGGGAAAGTGAAAATGCGCGCGGCGTCGGGTCGGCGCCGACTTCGTTCAGGGCCAGCTCCAGGTTATGGCGGAAGAACAGCGTATCCTCTACCGATTTCGCCATCAGCGGCCCGGTCAGTTGCTGAAAACGGGTGCGGAAAAGCGAGGCCAGCGCGTGGTCATGCTCCGGCAGATCGCCGGTAAGAATATGCACGATCAGGCTGAGCGCGGGTTCAGAGGTGTCGACGCTGGCGACCACGCGACTTAGCAGCGCCACATCCGGTGGCGTCAGCCCCTCTCCGGTGCCGTAGGTGCGATACACCGGAAACGCGATAAGCAGCTCGCGCAGGGCATGGCGGATATCCTCATGCTCCACTTCGGCGCCGTTATGCCCGGCCAGCTCGCTGGCTATTTTGAGCAGCGTGGTAAATTCACCTTCAAAATTACGATCGGTCATCAGCCCTTTGGCTTTGCGAAGTTCCGCCTGCCTGTCCACGGTCGTACCCAGCGTCTCATCGTAGAGCGTCTCCAGTCGCGAGAGGTTGGTATCGTCCACCAGCACTTCCGCCAGCGAGGCGATGAACTCATAGCCCGTGGTCCCCGAGACCGGCCACTCCGGAGGAAGCTGTTCCCCTTTGGCGAGGATCTTCTCTACCGTGATGTAGCAATCCGGCCCGGTCGCCACACGCAGGCGCTGCAAATAGCCCAGCGGATCGGCAAGCCCGTCCACATGGTCAATGCGCAGGCCGTCGACTACCCCGGCGTGGACAAGCTCAAGGATCAGGCGGTGCGTGTCTGCGAAGACCGCCTCATCCTCTACCCGCACGCCGACCAGCCCGGTGATTTCAAAGAAGCGCCGCCATGAAAGCTGTTTCGACGCTTCCCGCCAGGACATCAGCCGCCAGCTTTGCGCCTCGTGGATCTCAGCGATGCTCTTGCCTTCGGCATACGTGCCGGGATTAAGCGGGTAGGCGGTATCATAGTAAACCAGCGCTGCGCTGTTAGTGACACCGTCACGTTTTAAGGTGATAGCCCCCCGCTCCAGCTCGGCTTCAAAGGTGTCGCCAAGAAACGGCAACGTCAGCGGTCGGGACCAGTCGATATCAAAATACGCCGCATAGCGGCTCTGCCTGCCGTGCTCGATAACATCGCGCCACCAGCGGTTTTCCAGCGAGGTCGACATATGGTTAGGAACAATATCCAGAATCAGCCCCATCCCCGCCTGTTTCAGCGCTGCCGCCATGCGGTCAAACCCTTTCCGCCCGCCAATCGCCGGGTCGATTTCGTTGGGGTCGGTCACGTCATAGCCGTGGGTGGAATCCGTGGTTGCGGTGAAAACAGGCGACGCGTAAAGATGGCTGATTCCAAGGTCTTTCATATACGGAATCAGGTCCACCACGCGATCGAAGGTCATGCCGTTGCGAAACTGAATTCGGTAAGTAGAGGAAGGGATCATAGCGCTGCTTCTCCATCAGCAAAGCGAACAATAATGCTGTTCGGCGGCAGGTTATCGACTGCCTCCGGCCAGCTAAAGATCGTTTTTCCGGGCAGGTCCGGTAAGGCGAGCGGCTTTTTGCCGATATTCAGCGCCAGCGACAGCGTGCCGGATGGAAAACGCCAGTTCACGGCAACCATGCCGAGCGCCGTTTGCAGGACGTTACCCTCCACGGCGCCCCGCTGTTTCAGTAACGGGACGATAAAGCGCTGACGCAGCGCAATCAGTTCGCGCGTCACGTGCAGCCACGCCCTGCCTTCCTCCGTGTCTGCCTTGTTCCAGTCAAGCTTCGACCGCATAAAGGTATTTACGTCATTGGGGTCCGGTACGGTGTCATCGTGCCCGGCATGGCCGGTAAACTCTTTCGCGCGCCCTTCCCGCACGGCTTTCGCCAGGTCGCCGTGGAAGTCGGTGAAAAAGAGGAACGGATGCGTTTCGCCATACTCCTCCCCCATAAACAGCAGCGGAATATGGGGCGACAGGAGCAGCGCCGCGAACAGCACGCGCGTTTTATCCGCGCCTGCCAGAGAGATAAGCCTCTCCCCCTGGGCACGGTTGCCGACCTGGTCGTGATTCTGAATAAAATCGACAAAAAACTGTGGGGGTTGCTCACGACACTCTACCCCGCGCGATTTTCCGGTCTGAAGCGAGATTTCCCCCTGGTAGACAAAGCCCTCTGCCAGCGCCCGCGCCAGTTTTTTCTCCGGCTCAAAGGCAAAATCCTGATAGTAGGCGTGTGATTCCCCGGTCGCGAAGACATGCGCGGCGTTGTGAAAATCATCATTCCATTCGGCGGTGAAAAGCGGCGTCTGACCATGCTCATCACGCGGATGCAGGAAAATCACGTTGCGACTGTCTTCGGTGGTCAGATGGATATGCCGATCCGGAAATGCGTCGCGGATCCGTTGCGCTATTTCAGGAAGAATATGGGTCTCAGCGTCGTCATGGATCTGGTCGATGGCGTCGAAGCGCAGACCGTCAAGATGATACTCCGAGAGCCAGAATAACGGCGCCTCAGCGATGTATTGCCGGACGGCCTCAACCTCATAGGCAATACCGTTGCCCCACGGGGTCATGCGATCCTGATGGAAAAACGCCGGCGAGAGCAACGGCAGGTAGTTCCCTTCCGGGCCAAAGTGGTTGAGTACAATATCCAGCACCACGGAAAGCCCGAGCGCGTGGGCGGCATCGATGAAGGCATGAAAATCATCCGGTGTGCCATAAGCTGAGTGCGGGGCATACAGCAGCACGCCGTCATACCCCCATCCGCGCGCGCCCCCGAACTGGGACACGGGCATCACTTCCAGTTGCGTAATACCCAGTTCGGCCAGATAAGGCAGTTTGTCGATGGCCGCTCTGAAGGTTCCTTCCCCGGTGAAGGTGCCGATATGCAGCTCGTAGATCACCGTCTCTTCCCACGGTCGTCCCTGCCATTCCCGCTGAGTGGGCAGGCTGCGACGCGGGTCGATCACCACCGACGGGCCGTTGACGTCCGACTGCTGCGCGCGCGAGGCCGGGTCCGGCACCGCCATTCCATCCTGTAAAACAAACTGATATGTCGTACCGTGCCTGACGCCGGGCACGTCAATCTGAAACCAGCCGTCGCCCACCGCCGCCATGGGAATGTCGGTATCGGTTAAACGCAACGTAAGATCTTTTTGCCCTTCTGCCCAGACGCGAAAACGTACAACGTCATCGGAAATAAACTCAGCACCCCAGTGCCTGCGACATGTTCTGAATTCCATTCATTGTCCTCGAATGACCACATTTTACGCGGAACGAAATACAAGCTTAGACCAGGATCTACAGAGTGTTATGCCAGCAGGGTATGCCGCTTCGTCTATTATCTATTTATTACTCCCACTTAAGGAATACTATGCATATTCGAAAAGGATTAAGTACCGACCTCGCCCGTCTTGAATGTTGTGATTTTTCTTTCACGGTTGATGAGATTGCCAGAGAGCCATTTCTCAATGGTGATTTGCATATCGAGGCGCTGACCGAACCTTATCTTAAAACCTATGAACTGGATCTCCAGACGCTGGAAAATCATTGCGTTCATCCGGATTCAATATTTCTTATCGCCGAAACGGATGACGGTGAAATCGCCGGTTTTATTACCGCGTCCTGCAACTGGAATAAATTTATTTCGGTGGATTACATTGCCGTGGAGCGTACAAAACGCCGTACGGGCGCGGCGCACAAGCTGATGTCCGCCACCCACGTCTGGGCGCGAAGCCTCAATGCGCCCGGCTTACGGCTGGAGACGCAAAACGTTAATGTTTCTGCCTGTCTGTTCTATCGTCACTACGGATTTATTCTGGGCGGTTACGATCGCTATCTTTACAATGCCCTGCCGGAAAAAGATGAGGTCGCCCTTTTCTGGTATTACATGCTGGCTTGAGAAAATATTTTATATCCGCTACCGGAAGATAGATTTGTCTGAATTTGTCAATTTTGCCCGCTTACGTTTAATTAACGACTAATCTTGGAATTCACTATTAAGGAGGCCGGTATGTCTACAGGAAATAATCACACGCTGCATTACCCTCGTCCACCGTTTGCTGAACAACCGCAAAGGGCCCCCGGGCTGGCATCGGAAATGAAGCCAATACCGGATCATGGTGAAACAAGTTATATCGGGTCAGGAAAACTGGCAGGAAAAAAAGCGCTGATTACCGGCGGTGATTCCGGAATTGGTCGTGCGGTAGCGATCGCCTATGCCCGTGAAGGTGCAGATGTCGCTATTGGCTATTTGCCGGAAGAGGAGTCCGATGCGGCATCGGTCATAGCGCTGATTCAGGCTGAAGGCCGTAAGGCGGTCGCCATTCCGGGCGACATTCGCGTGGAGTCGTTCTGCGATACGCTGGTGGAAAAAGCTGTCGCGGAACTGGGTGGCCTGGATATCCTGGTGAACAACGCCGGACGCCAGCAGTACTGCGAATCGATCGACGATCTCACCACGGCAGATTTTGACGCGACGTTTAAGACCAACGTCTATGCCCCCTTCTGGATCACCAAAGCTGCGCTGCGCCATTTGCAGGAAGGCGCCGTGATCATCAACACCACTTCCGTTCAGGCGTTCAAACCGAGCGCGATCCTGGTGGACTATGCGCAGACCAAAGCCTGTAACGTGGCCTTTACCAAGTCTCTGGCCCAGCAGCTGGGACCGCGTGGCATTCGGGTGAATGCCGTCGCGCCAGGTCCATACTGGACGCCTCTTCAGTCCAGCGGCGGTCAGCCGCAGTCCAAAGTTCAGAAGTTCGGGGAAGATACGCCCCTGGGCAGACCGGGCCAGCCGGTTGAAATCGCACCGCTGTATGTGCTGTTTGCCTCCGATACCTGCTCATACGCCTCCGGGCAAGTGTGGTGCTCTGACGGCGGTACCGGCGTACTGTAAAGCATCCTCTCAGACCTATCCATTCCATGGATAGGTCACATTCACTTCCCTGCTGTTCTCAAAAATCTCAGTTGAACTATGATGAACTTACTATTGAGGAGCCCATCATGTTTACTGTGAAAAAACTTGCGATATCAACCCTGTTGACCGGTTCGGTTTTATTCTTTCCCGCGATCCACGCGGTGGCCAGCGTTCCGCAGCATGTGGTGAAACAGCAGGCTGGCGGCTACAGCGTTCAGGTTGGCGATACGATTGTCACCGCCTTTACGGACGGCAGCGTGCCGCAGGATCTGCACGCCTTACTGCGCCGGACGACGGCGGAAAATACCGATGCGTTACTGGCTAAAAACTTCCAGGCCAATCCGGTGGAAGCGTCGATTAACGCGTTCTATATCGCCATCCCCGGCCACAAAATTCTGGTGGATACCGGTTCCGGTCAGCTCTTCGGCCCCGGCAAAGGCGGACGGCTGATTGAGAGCCTGGCGACGCAGGGCATTACACCGCAGGATATTACCGATATCCTGATCACCCATGCGCACTCCGATCACGCTGGCGGCCTGGTTAAAGACGGTCAGCGCGTGTTTACCCGCGCGCAGGTGTATGTCGGCAAACCGGATATCGATTTCTTCTTTAACGACGAGAACCAGAAAAAGTCCGGCTATGACCAGAACTACTTCGACGTCGCGCGCAAGACCTTAAAGCCCTATCTTGACGCCGGAAAAGTGAAGACTTTCTCCGGGACGGAACAGCTTCTGCCGGGCATCAGCGGTACGGTACACCCGGGCCACACCCCAGGCTCCGCGTTCTACACGCTGGAGAGCAAAGGTGAAAAAATTACCTTTGTCGGCGACATCATTCACGTTGCCGCGGTTCAGTTCCCGCAGCCCAACGTGACGATTGCTTACGATGAGGATCAGGACGGCGCCGCCCGGGTACGCAACGCAGCTTTCGCTGAGTTTGTGAAAAACAAAGATCTGATTGCGGCGCCACATCTGCCTTTCCCCGGGATCGGCTATGTGACGAAAGGTGAGCGGGAAGGCTACGCGTGGGTTCCGGTGACCTATACCAACCGTGACGCAAAATAAGATGTCCCCCTCCGATATGGATATGGATATGGACCTGATCCTGACGCTGGATGCGTTACTCAGGGACCAGAATATCACCCATGCGGCCGCGCGGCTGGGCATCAGCCAGCCGGCGATGTCTGCCCGCCTTGCGCGCCTGCGCGTGTTGTTCAGTGAGCCGCTGTTTGTCCCTTCCCCACACGGACGTGGGGTGTTACCGACGCCGCGCGCCGAGGCGTTAAGGCCGCAGGTCGCGACGGTTTTGCAGGGCATATCGGCGATGCTTGAACCCACCACGTTCAACGCGCAGAACAGCAACCGCACCTTTGTGATTGCCCTGCACGAGAACCCGGCGCTGATGCTGGGGGCAGAGTTGCAGAATCAGATTAGCGCTGCGGCACCAGGCATCCGCCTGCGTTTTGCGCTCCCGGAAACCCCGCTGCTGCCAGCACAGATGGAAAATGGCGATGTGGATATTTATGTCGGCGTTAATGCGGGGGCGCACGATGCATGGGTCAGACGCAAGCTGTTTGACGATGAATATGCCACCGCCCAGCGTAAAGGCCATCCGCGCGGTACGGGGCCGATGGATCTGGAAAGCTATTGCAGCCTTTCCCATCTGGTGGTTTCATCCGAGGGCGACCCGTTCGCAGGCTTTGTCGATCAGCATCTGGCGGGGCTTGGCCACCAGCGTAACGTGGTGATGTCGACGCAAAGCTATGCGATGGCGCCTGCGATTGTTGCCGGTACCGATTTGCTCTGCACCCTACCCAGACGCATGTTGGTACGGTTCACACAAACGCTTGATATTTTTCCGCCGCCGCTGGATCTGCCGCCGATCGTCATCGGTATGTACTGGCACCCGAAAAACAGCCAGGATCCGGCTAACCGCTGGCTACGTGAACAGCTTCTTCAGGCCGCCGGACGTCAGGTGTGATCGAGGATACTCATCAATTTTTTCAGCACCTCAGAGCGAATAATCCGGTGGCAAACCAGCGTCAGCTCGCTCTCCCGGAGTCGGTCAAGAATATCCACAAAGACGACGTTTTGTACGCATATCGCCTTCGCTGAGGCGGGCAGCATGGCGATGCCAAACCCTGCCGAGACGAGGCTTATCACCGTGGGGACATCGGTGGCATTTTGCACAACGTCAGGCTGTATGCCCGCGCTGTGGCAGGCATCATAGAAATATTGCTCCAGCCCCATCCCCTCCGGGTCGCGCAGGGCAATCCACTTCTCCTCTTTCACCGACGCAAGCGTCAGCGCGGCGGAGCCCGCCAGGCTGTTTTGACGAGGTAAGGCCAGCACGGCTTTTTCCGTTGTGAAAGGACGGCTTTGCAGATCGTCAGGCAATAGCGGTAACGGGGCACGAATAATGGCCACATCCAGCTGGTTGCTTTGCACGCCGGTATAAAGGGTTTGCACGTTTCCCGTCATCATGGAAAGGCTGATAGCTGGCCATTTCTCATGTAAAAGCCGCAGCGCGGCGGGCAGCTTACTGTCGAATATTGCGCTTGAAACACATCCGAGATTCAGCACGCCCTGTTCCCCTCTGGCCGTCTGTCTGGCATCCAGAATCGCCTGATCGGTCATTAAAATCGCGACTCTGGCTTTACTGAGAAATGCCTCACCGGCTGGCGTCAGCGTCAGGCGACGATTCGCCCGGCTAAAGAGCATTACCCCCAGACGATCTTCCAGCGTTTTTATCTGCTGGCTCAGTGCGGGCTGCGCCATGTTAAGGCGCTCCGCCGCACGATGCATGTGAAGCTCTTCCGCCACCACGATAAAATTGCGCATCAGTCGAAACTGCATACTGTGCCTTCACTATTGATAATAAAATTCATATTAAAATAGCATAAATGATGCAATTGATAGCCCTCTTCGTCCGGTTAAGAATGGAAGCATTCATCCAAGGGGGACAATATGGAAAACCACATCAACGATCTCAGAAGTGCTATCGAACTGCTCAAACGCCATGAAGGTCAATACCTTGAAACCAGCCATCCGGTCGATCCTGACGCGGAGCTGGCGGGTGTGTACCGGCATATTGGTGCTGGCGGCACGGTAAAACGTCCGACGCGCATCGGCCCGGCGATGATGTTTAACGCTATAAAGGGGTATCCCGACTCCCGTATTCTGGTCGGAATGCACGCCAGCCGCGAGCGGGCGGCGCTCCTGTTGGGCTGCGAGCCCTCTGAACTGGCAAAACACGTCGGCCAGGCCGTGAAAAACCCGATTGCTCCCGTTGTGGTTCCGGCGGCCCAGGCGCCGTGTCAGGAACAGGTGTTTTATGCCGACGATCCGGACTTCGATCTGCGTAAATTGCTTCCGGCACCGACCAACACGCCGATAGATGCCGGTCCGTTCTTCTGTCTGGGGCTGGTGCTGGCAAGCGATCCGGAAGATGCCTCGCTGACCGATGTCACTATTCACCGTCTTTGCGTTCAGGCGCGCGATGAGCTCTCCATGTTCCTTGCCGCGGGCCGCCATATAGAGGTGTTCCGTAAGAAAGCCGAGGAGGCGGGCAAACCGTTGCCGGTCACGATCAATATGGGTCTCGATCCCGCTATCTATATTGGCGCCTGTTTCGAAGCCCCTACCACGCCCTTCGGCTACAACGAGCTGGGTGTCGCCGGTGCGTTACGTCAGGCACCCGTCGAGCTGGTACAGGGTGTGGCCGTAAATGAAAAAGCGATTGCGCGTGCGGAAATTATCATCGAAGGCGAACTGCTGCCTGGCGTGCGCGTAGAAGAAGATCAGCATACCCACACCGGGCACGCGATGCCGGAATTTCCCGGCTACTGCGGGGAGGCTAACCCCTCCTTACCGGTAATCAAAGTAAAGGCCGTCACGATGCGTCATCAGGCGATCCTGCAAACTCTGGTGGGACCGGGCGAAGAGCACACCACGCTGGCCGGTTTGCCAACGGAGGCCAGCATCCGGAATGCGGTGGAAGAAGCCATCCCCGGTTTTCTGCAAAACGTCTATGCGCATACCGCTGGCGGCGGGAAATTCCTTGGCGTATTGCAGGTGAAAAAACGCCAGCCCTCTGACGAAGGGCGTCAGGGTCAGGCGGCACTCATTGCGTTAGCCACCTATTCCGAGCTTAAAAACATTATTCTCGTCGACGAAGATGTGGATATTTTCGACAGCGACGACATCCTGTGGGCGATGACCACCCGTATGCAGGGCGATGTCAGCATCACCCATCTGCCGGGGATCCGCGGACACCAGCTCGATCCGTCTCAGGCGCCGGACTACAGCCCCTCCATTCGTGGCAACGGGATCACCTGCAAAACGATTTTCGACTGTACGGTGCCCTGGGAGCTGAAGTCCCGCTTTGAGCGTGCGCCCTTTATGGAGGTAGACCCGACGCCGTGGGCGCCTGAACTGTTTAAAAAATAGCGTTAACCGGAAAATCTTCTTCACCCTTCACGGGTGAAGAACCTCACGCTGAAATTGCCGCATCCCCTGCTTTCTTGTAACCTTTGAGCGTTTATCACATCCCCATAAAAAATGAGACTACCGGACGCCTATGACAGCACACATTTCCAACGATCCTTTGCATGGCGTAACCCTCGAAATGCAGGTTAACGCGCTGGTTGCGCGATATGGCTGGAATGAACTGGGCAACCGAATCAAAATCAACTGTTTTCGCAAAGACCCGAGCGTGAAATCGAGTCTGAAGTTCCTGCGCCGCACCCCATGGGCGCGGGCGGAAGTTGAAGCCCTCTACCTCGACTCTCTTCACGATGACGGTAACGGGGAACAGGACGAACCGGCGTTTAATCCCTGGACGGATAGCCGGACACCCAGGAGCTAACACGCAAATGATGCGACACGTAAAACGGACTGCCGCGCTGCTTGGCTGCGCGCTTTTACTGGTAAGTTGCACTTCCAAACCACCCAAATCACTCGTTACCCCGCTGCCGCAGGCGAAACCTCTACAGCAGACCAACGAACCCATGCGCGGGATCTGGCTGGCGACCGTCTCCCGTCTCGACTGGCCTCCCGTGTCATCGGTGAATAGCCGTAGCGCGGACCAGCGTATCGCCCAGCAACAGAAGGCGCTGACGGACAAACTCGATAAGCTGAAAAATCTTGGGATCAACACCGTCTTCTTTCAGGTAAAACCGGACAGTACGGCGCTGTGGGCCTCTAAAATACTGCCCTGGTCAGATACCCTGACGGGAACTATCGGGGAAGATCCCGGTTACGATCCGCTCCAGTTTATGCTGGATGAAGCGCACAAGCGCGGGATGAAGGTTCATGCCTGGTTTAACCCGTACCGCGTTTCCACCAACACGAAGCCGTCGACCATCGCCGCGCTTAACCGCACCTCGTCGCTTCATCCTTCCAGCGTGTACGTCCAGCATCCGGAGTGGATCCGCACCTCGGGGGATCGTTTTGTTCTCGACCCGGGCATTCCCGAGGTGCGGGACTGGATAACCCAGGTGGTGATGGAAGTGGTGAATCACTACCCTGTCGACGGCGTTCAGTTCGATGACTATTTTTACACCGAGACGCCGGGCTCCCCCCTGAATGATGCCTTGACCTTCAGAAGCTATGGCGAAGGATTTGCGTCAAAAGCGGACTGGCGTCGACACAATACGCAGCAGTTGATTGTGCAGGTCTCAAGGGCGATCAAGCAGGCTAAACCTGATGTCGAATTTGGCGTTAGCCCGGCGGGGGTCTGGCGCAATCGCTCCTTCGACCCGGCAGGCTCGGACACGCGCGGCGCCGCAGCCTACGATGAGTCCTACGCTGACACGCGCAAATGGGTACAGCAGGGTTTACTGGATTACATTGCGCCGCAGATCTACTGGCCCTTCGCCCGCGACGCGGCACGTTACGATGTGCTGACAAAATGGTGGGCTGACGTGGTGAAACCGACCCACACCCGCCTGTATATCGGGATCGCGTTCTACAAAGTGGGCGCGCCTTCCAGAAACGAACCGGACTGGACGGTGAACGGCGGCGTACCGGAGCTGAAAAAACAGCTCGATCTCAACGATTCACTGCCAGACGTTAAGGGCACCATCCTGTTCCGTGAAGACTATCTTAACCAGCCTCAGACGCAGGAGGCAGTTAATTACCTCCGGGGACGCTGGGGTAGTTAACTGAAAAAAGGCAGAAACGTCCTGTTTCTGCCTTTCTTTTTACGGCTTCGGCCCGAACATCGCCTCAAGCTGTTTTGCGTCTGGCATACCCACGACCTGTTGCAGTTCGTTTTGCTCATTCAGGTAATAGATAGCCGGTGTGGCATTCGCGCCGAGACTGTCCATGAGCGTCTGGTGATTTTGCAGGATCTCAACGGTTTCCCGGGAAGCCGCAGCTTCAGGTTTCGGCAGCTTTTTACCGCCGGACAGCTCGTACGCTTTCCAGGCCGATACCGGATCTTTCGCATTCAGGATCGCGGAGGCGTAACGCCCGCTGTTCGGGTTAAGAAACGCAACCAGCAGCGTATTGAGCTGAACCTTGCCAGCCTTCACCCACGGCTGCGCTTCAGCCCAGAACTGCTTGCAGTACGGGCAGAACGGGTCGGCAAAGACAAAGACTTTACGCGGGGCATTCTCCGCGCCCTCCTTCAGGGGATGCGCGGCATTAAGCTTTTTCCACATCTCGCGGCCCATCGGGGCGTAGATCTCTTTCTGGAAAAAGGCTTCGCTGAGGTTGGTTCCCTTCTCATCATACAGATAGCCAGACACGACGTGCTTTCCGTCAGGGGTCAGAAAGAGCGTCACGCCCATGTCCTGATATTGTCCCAGCCACGCTGGCGCGCCGCCGGGGGCGTCAATTTTCTTAATGATTTTGATGTCCTGCTGTTCGCTGAAGTGCTTCACCACATCCGGAAGCGACTCCTCTGCCCTGACCAGCCCTGAAATCATCAGAGCAGAGAGTAACAGCACCTTTTTCTTTGCTAACCGTTGAAGCATAACGCCCCCTCTAAGATATTGTTTTTCAGAGTGGTCGAAGTTTATTGCCCTGTCAACGCTTCATAAATATCCTTATGGTCTCTGATGAGGTAGACGGATGAGGAACAGAAATATTGCCGGGGAAAGATAAAATTTATGTGATAGCGGCTTTGTAGGGATAACTGTATTGGCTGAAGGTAGCGTCCCCCGCTTCCACCCTTTTCACATACTCCATAACCCTGACGCGCAGGGTTCGGCTGTGGTTAATGGGATCGATAATGGACAAAACCACCTGAATTTGATGCCCCCCTCAGACGTTACCCTGTCACTCCACGGCCTTGTATCGCCGTTGCAGGGTGGCATCCAGCTTACGCTGGATCGGCTCCGGCGTTTCCCCTTCAATCAGTTTGCCAATCAGATCAAAGCAGTGCCAGGCGAGCTGTCGGTTATCCTGACGAACGGTATCAACAGGAATGGTCAGAGAATCATAGAGATAGTGATCGTCAAAGCTGGCCAGACGCATATCGCTTTGCAGCAGATTATGTTGCCCCATATAGCGCAACACCCCTTCCAGCAGACCGCAAGCGGCGGTAAAGAGGGCTTTTGGCGGGCGGCCCAGGCGCGCGCAAAGCTCGGCAAACATTTCGTAGCCGGAGCTCGGATGGTAATTACCATGAATGATCCACTCCGGACGTAACTCGACGCCAGCGTCACGTAGCCCCTGCTTAAACCCTTCCAGACGGTCACGCGTCGGGGAAAGCCGCGGCTGACCGCCGAGGAAGTAGAACTCATCCGGATGCTGGCGCGCGATGTCGGCCACCAGCGTGGCGGTTGGGGTAATTGAATCGGTGAGAACCAGCGGCAAAGAACTGTCGTTCATATGACGGTCAAAAAGCACAACGGGCAGCTGTTCGCTCAGCTTTTGATAGTCCGCGTCGTTGAGCATGCTGGAGGCGACAATCAGCCCGTCCACCTGGCGGGCCACCATGTTATTGACCACCACCGTCTCCTGGCCCGGATTTTCATCGCTACAGGAGATCAGCAGCTGAACACCCGCCTCTCGGCAAAGGGTCTCCAGCTCATGAGAAAAAACGGCAAACCCGTAGTTGGTGATTTCCGGCACCACCAGACCAATGGTGTGGCTGCGGTTGTCCCGCAGCGAACGGGCGTGAATACTGGGCTGATAATGATGTTCTTTGGCAATCGCCAGCACGCGCTCGCGCGTCTCCTCCGCCACCCGAAGCTCTTTGCTGCGGCCGTTCAGAACCAGGCTGGCGGTGGCTTTTGATACCCCCGCCAGCTCCGCGATATCTTTAATGGTGACGCGTTTTGTTTTTCTCACAACGACTTAGATCCGGCTGCCAAAACCTCTATTCTATCATGCAGCTGCGCAGCGACCAGTAGCGTAATGTGATATCGGACGCACCTTCGAAGCGTACCTGGGCCGGATGGTCAGGAAAATAGCGGCTGCTCATGACGCCTTCACCGTGATTGATGAATATTTCGACGCTGGAACGGTCGCACAGCACGCGTAAATGATGAACATTGCCCTGCCAGTAGCGGGTCAGCGTCTCTCCGGTTTCCAGGCTGGCGCGTTCCAGGCGGATCCCCTCATCATTCACAATCAGCCGCAACGCGCCGGCAAAATCCACGTTCACGCTCGGCGCGCTCAGTTCGAACTCAAGACGCGCTCCCGCCAGCACCGGGGCATCGCTGGCGCGTCCCTGCCAGTGATGTTCATCCTCGCGCAGCGTTTCCAGCTCACGGACCGGGGTTTGCCAGAGCTTACCGTCGCGGTAGCGCAGCTCGCGTGGACAGGTCATCTGGTGGATCCAGCCGTGCGCCCGCGTAGGCTGGAGCATCTCTTCGCCGTCCGGCACGCCCATCCAGCCGATGAGGATGCGGCGGCCATCTTCTGCCACCGTGGTTTGCGGCGCGTAAAATTCGAAACCGGCGTCAAGCTCATGCAGCTCGCCGTGCGCAAATGCAGGCGTCTGATAATCAAATGCCCCGCTCATCCAGACAGCCGGATAGGTGTTGAGATAGCGATGCGGTTCGCGCGCCAGCCCCTGCGGGCAGCAGATCAAGACGTGTGTGCCATCAAGCGCAAACAGATCCGGGCACTCCCACATATAGCCCGCGTCCGTGAGTCCGTTGACGCCGTGACCAGCGATTTCGCCGCAGGACGCCCAGGTGTGTAAATCGGCTGACGTAAACAGCAGCACCTTGCCGCGCTGCTGTCGATCCTGCGCGCCGAGCACCATGTACCACAGCCCGTCATGGCGCCACACTTTCGGATCGCGGACGTGCCCGGTATACCCGTCCGGCAGGGGCAACACCGGTCCCAGTTTGGCAAACGTGCCATCGTCATTTTGCACCGCCAGACACTGCCAGGCGGTGCGGCCGCCATCGTCAAACTTAACGTTGCCGGTATAGCACAGGGTCATCACGCCGTTGTTATCCACGGCGCTGCCGGAGTAACAGCCATTGCGGTCATACTCTTCGTCAGGCATCAGCGCCATTGGCTCGTGCTGCCAGTGCACCAGATCTGCTGAGCTCCAGTGCCCCCAACACTTGTAGCGATGATCGCAGCCCAGCGGGTTCCACTGATAAAACAGATGGTAGCGCCCGGCAAACCAGATAAACCCGTTCGGATCGTTCATCAGCCCTGTCACCGGCGCGGGATGCCACTGCGGATAGTGGCTGTCCGCCAGCGCACGCGGCTGGCCTTGCATCACGGCCTGCAACACGGCAGGCCAGCGGGAAGATAAGGTCATTATTCAGAGTCCGTTTTATATTTCAGCAGCAGAGAGACGGTGAACGCCACGCCAAAGGCAATCACCATGCCGATAATATAGTTGAGCAGTGAGCTGGCCTGGACAATCGCCATGCCGGGAAGCGCCGTCAGCCCAACGGCGGTCATGTAGACATGCACCGACACCACCCAGGCACCGCCTGCCGCACCGCCGATCAGCGCCGCGATGAACGGCTTCACAAAACGCAGGTTGATGCCAAAAATTGCCGCTTCGGTGATGCCCAGCATCGCGGAAAACGCCGACGGTAAGGTAATGGCTTTGATTTTGGCATCACGGGTTTTGAACCACACCGCCAGACACGCCCCGCCCTGCGCCACGTTCGCCATCGCCCAGATCGGCAGCAGGAAGTTAACGCCAATTGACGGATTACCCAGCAGCCCGGCCTCAATGGCGTGGAAGCTGTGGTGAATACCGGTAATGACAATCACCGAATAGAGCCCACCAAACAGCAGCCCGGCCAGCCAGCCCGCGTGGGCAATCAGGGTGCTGAGAATGAAGGAGATCCCGTCGCCCAGCGCGCGTCCCGCCGGGCCAATAATCAACAGCGCAATGAAGCCGGAGATAATGACGGTCAGGAACGGCGTCAGGATCAGATCTAACGCATCCGGGATCGCCCGGCGCAGCTGTTTTTCCACAATGCTCATAAACCACACCGCCAGCAGCACCGGGAAGACGGTTCCCTGATAGCCAATCATGGCGATTTCAAGACCGAAGAAGTTCATGGTGTGGAAACCGGACGCTACGCCCCAGGCGTTGGTCAGCGCCGGATGAGTCAGGATGCCGCCGAGCGTTGCCCCCAGATACGGGTTGCCGCCAAACTCCCGCGCGGCGGTGAAGCCAATCAGGATCGGCAGAATAATAAACGCCGCCGAGCTGCACATATCCAGCATGATATAGAGCGCGTTATCCGGATTAACCCAGCCGTAGGTTTTAACCATCCCCAGCAGGCCCATCAGCAGACCCGAGGCCACGATCGCCGGGATAATCGGCACGAAGATGTTGGAGAGCAGACGCGCGATACGCTGGAACGGGTTCAGCTTGCGAGCCGCAATATCCGCCGCTTCCGATTTGCTGGACTCGCTAATCCCTGCCGCCTGAATAAACGCCGCGTAAACCTTATTCACCACCCCGGTGCCGAAGATCACCTGCATCTGCCCGGCGTTTCGAAAACAGCCTTTCACGCCTTCAACCTTGCCGATAGCCTGCTGGTCGGCAAGCGCATCATCGACCAGCACCAGACGAAGGCGCGTGGCGCAATGTGCCGCGCTGGCAATGTTCTCTTTGCCACCGAGCAGCGGAATAAGCTCGCGCGCAATATGATTAAAATCCATAGATACCTCTTCCTGACCTCTTTTTATGGTGTTCGAAACGCCCCCGCGATGCGGGAGCGTGAAGGGTTAAAACCAGGTTTCCATCTGCACCCCAAAGTTCCATTCCCCGCCCGCGTTGAAGCCGCTGCTGCCAAATGCGTCATCGCTGGCGTAGTTATCCAGCTTGCTGCTCCAGTCCATCCAGGTGGCGAACAGGCGCAGCTCCGGACGGCTGAAGAAATCGCCAATCTTGCCCGCTTTTAACGTCGGGGCGAAGGTCAGCTTGTAGAAGCTACCGTTAACCGCATTGCGATCCTTGTAGCCTTCCGGGTTTAAATCCATGTATTGATAGCTGCCCTCGAACGCGAGGGCGAAATTCTGGGTCACCTCTTTGATCAGACGCGTATTGAGCGTGACCCACTCATAGCTGTCGCCCTTCACGTAGCGGTCCTTACTGCTTTGCGCCAGCACGGCGGGCGCAATGTGCCAGCCACCGCCCAGCGGCGTGACACCGTAACTTGCAAAACGCCAGGTATCGGCTTCTGACAGCAGCGCGCCGTCTGAACCAATGCTTTTCACCTCGGCGCCCAGACCGTGGCCGTAAAGCAGCGCCGTTTTGGCAGAACCTTCCCGCAGGCCGTAGAAGCTCTCGTTATGCAGACCAACCAGCGCATGCACCCCGTTATTGGCCGCGTCGGTTTTTATCGGATCGCCGTTGCTGTTCTTACGGTCGTCATTATCTTTTGCCCGTAAGCCGCTGACCATCATCTGCACCGGCCCGGCGAAGTGATTCATGCTAAGGATGTAGTTCTGAACGTTGTTGTCGATCTCCTCTTCGCTGCCGAAGTTACGGCCATAAAGGGAGAAGTTACTGTGCAGCGTATCGTTCCACTTCACGTCGTAGACGCCGCCGCCGGTCCCGGCGAGAAATACCACGTCGGAATCCAGCCAGTGAATGTCGAAGTTGTCGCGGTCAAAACGCTTACCCGCCCAGAAGGTGCTGCCCTTCAGCGCGCCGGTAAAGTCCGGCAGATTGCCCAGCTCGGCAAAGGCCTGACGAATGTTCAGGTCGCTGCTGTCTGCCGACCAGTCGTTATAGGTTTTCTGACCGTCGGCCAGCATCGCCTTAAAGCGCGTCGTCGCGCCATTCTCCAGCGTCTGTTTGTGCTCAACATTCAGCTCAACGTAGGTATCTGCTTCGTTCCCCAGACGCCCGATGGCCCCACCCGTTTCCCCGGCGGGCGTCAGATAAGGGCCGCTTTTGCTGCTGGAGGCCGCGTCGTTCATCAGCAGGCCGGAACGGGCGTAACCGTGAAATTCAAAACCACCTGTCCGGTCGGCTTTCTCTTCCAGCGCCGTGGTACGTTGCGCCACCGCCTGTGTGGAGGTTTGCGCTTCCTGCTGCGCCGCCACCAGCTGCTGCGTTTTCTGTTCCGCTGCCGTGGCGCGTTTTTCAGCAACCTGCGCGCGGGTTTCCGCCTCCTGCAAACGCTGCTCCAGCGCCGCCAGGCGCGCTTCGATACGGGACATATCCGTCTGGGCAAAAACAGAGGTACTGCCGGCCAGCATGCCTATCATCACGGCAAGTCTGCGTTTTTTATACATTTTGTCGCATCCCTAATAACTATCGGTGAAAGTGCTAAATTGCTAAACCGGTTTAGGATGATACTAAACCGTTGAATTTTGGATCGGCAATGTTTTTTGCTAAACCGTTTTAGTAAGTGTGATCGAGGCGACAATTCAGGCCGCCGACCGGTGGCCTGGAGAGGTGAATTACAGTTCGTGATGATAAGGCAGCGCGGTCATTGCCCCTTTTGCGGTTGTCGCCAGCGCCCCGCAGCGCTGCGCCAGCGTGATGACCTCTGAAAGACGGGCCTGGGCATCACGAGCCAGACCGAACAGCAGTCCGGCGACGAAAGCATCCCCCGCGCCGGTGGTATCAATGCATTCCACGGGTGATGCAGGATAGTGCGTCAACGCGCCTCCCTGCCAGGCGGTCACGCCCTCTTTTCCCTGCGTCACCAGCACCAGCCTGGCCGGACAGGTGCGCATCAGCGCCGCCAGCCCCTCATGGACCTGCGCATTTCCGGTTAAGAACGCCAGCTCTTCCACCGAGATTTTCACCACATCTGCACAGGCTAATGCCCGCTCAAGACACTGGCGCAGCTCGACTTCATCGTGCCAGAGATCGGCGCGGATATTGGGGTCAAAGCTGACGAATCCCCCCGCCTGTCTGATCGCGGCCATCGCCTGAAACGTCGCGGAACGGCTGGGTTCGGCGCTAAGCGCGATAGAGCAGACGTGCAGCCACTCCCCGGCGCGGAATGGCGGGAGATCGGCAGAGTCGAGGAATAAATCAGCGCTCGGGCGAACCATAAAGGTAAAGGAACGTTCACCGTCGTTATCGAGATCCACCACCACCGTGGAGGTGCGATGCTGCGGGTCCAGGCGCAGCCATTCTGTATTAACCTGCTCATCCGCAAGCGTTTTTTGCATAAAGCGCCCGAAGGGGTCGTCGCCCACCCGGCCTATAAACGCGCTTCTGCCGCCCAGACGCGCAATCCCTACCGCGACATTGGCCGGTGCGCCGCCCGGACATTGCAGCAGTTTACCCTCTCCGTCGGGCAACAGATCCACCACGGCATCGCCAAGTACCCAGATCGTCTCCATATCACCTTCTTAGCTAAATCATGTTAAACCGGTTTAGCTATTTAAGCACAGGCAGGGTGTCGGGGAAATATGGCGAGGGAAAATTTGCTTAACCCACCCGATGGGGCCAGTGAATATCACCCACACCGTTAAGCTGCGGGCGGGCGAATAAAAATCCCTGGAAGCGGCGAATACCGGCGGATTCAAGCCAGCACCACTCTTCTATCTTCTCAATGCCTTCTGCGACCAGCGTAATCTCCAGATCGGTGCAGCAGCTGATTATCGACTTCACAATCGCCTGCTTGGGCCCGCTCAGGTGGATATCGCTGACGATCTCTCTGTCGATTTTGAGCTTATCCGGCTGGAACCGCGTGAGCAGTGAAAGACCAGCATAGCCGGAACCAAAATCATCTATCGCCAGCCCAACCCCTTCCGCCCGCAGCTGTTTAATGGCGCTGTTAAACTGGTTGAAGCCGGAAATCATCTCGTTCTCAGTGACTTCGATGACCACCTGCTCTGGCTGTAGACCGTGCTTTTTGATCTGCGTTACCAGGAACTCTACCGCACCCGGCACGTTAACCAGCGACATTGGCAGCAGGTTCACCGCCAGTTTGTGGCTGCCGATGCCCAGCTTTTGCGCCAGCGCAAAGGTCCAGGCTTTGGTTTGCAGGTCGACTTCGTAAATCTGTTCACGATCGAGACTACGGAAGAAATGCTCCGGGCTGCCGCCGTCGTTTCCGCGTATAAGCGCTTCGAGAGAACTGATTTTGCCTTCGGACGGCTCGACAATGGGTTGCAGCGCAAACTGGCAGGGCTGTCCCGCCAGCAGACCTAACCCTTTTCCAAACGGCGCGCGCTCTCGCGAAAGCGTCCATTTATCAGGCTCATAGTCCGAAGCGGGTGGGATAGCGGTTTTGCCGGTGATAAAGGTCTGAATGAATTTGAAGACCCGATCCTCAGAAGTGAGATAGCTTTCCAGCTTGCTGTAATGCAGAACCGACGCCAGAACCGCTTTCGGGGTCTGAACGTCCAGGTCAAACAGCAGCATTCCCACGTCTTCGAAACGTCTGCGCGGGCCGTAATCGCGCATCAGCTCCACTACGCCGGTATGCCGGTCATCCGCACGGATGGTGTTAAAAAGCGCGACGACGCGCTGTTCCGTGCCTTCGAGAATTTGCAGAACGTCACGTCCACGGGAGAGAAGAATGCCTGAGATGCCCTGCTCCGTGTTACGGATCCTGGCCTGTTCAACCAGCGCGCTTAACGCTGCGGAGGTGCAGGTTAAGCTCAGCTGGCTTCGATAAATAAGAGTTGTCAGCACAGAAACGGGGTCCGGTATGGGGTATACGCCTGAACGGTACTGTTTAACACAGTTCCCCGGTGTGACCTAATCTATTGTTGGGCTTGATTCTCCCCGATACGGCTGTTGATCCGCGTCTGCATATAATCGTAGAACGGATTCGACGTCACCCGCATCAGCGCATCTTTGCCGACACTCAGAACCGATGTTTCTCCCCACAGGGCTATCGTCCCGAGGCTGATACCATAGTGGTTTTTCACCTCAGGATGGCGGCCATACAGATCGTCATCCGGCGGGAACGGAATGGCAACATGAGACAGGGAATAAACCTCCTGCGGATACGCGACCGACAGCGGCATCACCGTTTCCCGGGTGCTACCCGCTGGCGTTGTCTTTGCCACCATATCAAACCTGTCGGGGCTGGCATTGGTCACAATTGTGACACTGTAACGTCTTTTCGCCTCGGGCAGCAGGTCAGCCACCGCCGTCCAGGATGATGGCCTGAACAGTGGACGGAAACTCCCGGCCTGGTTGATATCAAAAACCACCAGTTCGCTGCCGTTTGCCGGAAGCTGGTCAAACAGCCCGCTGACCACGGCGCGGGTACTGACCGTTGAATCCATGACCGACTGGAAAGCAAGTATCGGCGGGAGCTGCGCCAGTTTGTGATCAAGAACATCGCGATTTATCTGCTCATGCAGCGCCTGGGTGAGTAGCCAGGACTGACGTGCCGCATTCACCGGGAACGAATTGTATTTATAAGGATTATATTCAGGCGAAATGTTAAGCCACGCGGCTTTGGCAAACGCCGGTAACATAGCCGGTAGCCCGGCGAATCCGGCAAAGCGCGCAAACGCCGTGACGCCAATCATCGGGGAGAGCAAAACGATCTGCTGAGGTTTACGCAGTTCAGGCGCATCAAGGGCGTCGAGGGCGTATTTCATCGCCAGCGCCCCGCCGTTGGAGTAGCCCACCAGATGCAGGGGGAGATCGTTCCCCGTCAGGCGTGTCGCTTCACGAACCGCAAGGCGCGTTGCCGCCAGCCACGCCTCCCAGTCAACGTCTGTCAGCGCGCCCGGCGCCGTGCCGTGTCCGGGCAAACGAGGCACTACGGCCACAAAGCCGTGCTGTTGATAATTCACAGCCAGATGCCTGACGCTGTAGGGCGAGTCCGTCAGACCGTGCAGCAATACCACCGCCCCGCGCGGCTTCCCGGCAGGCATCAACACGAACGACCGGTTTGCATCCGGGGAAAAGTGTCCTGGCCACACCAGGCTCTGGCGGTAATAACGGTTCAGCGGCGTGCGCTCTGCGGGGGTGACTTTCGCTGTCACCTCAGCGTCGAGAGCGGTGAAGATGGCGTTTTCCCGCGCGACATACGCTGCGAAGGTCGCGTTATCCATCTCCTGCACGGACATTTCGTCAGCCCGCCAGGTGTGCCAGTGATGCAGGGCCGGCCCCTGCTGCGAAAGATAAACCCGCACCGCCAGCAAAACGAGCACAATGATCCCGATGACCATCGCTATTTTTTTTGCGAGAGCCATCAGGCGCACGCTGACCCGCCAGGGCAAATTCGCCATGTAAGGCTCCCTCTCCCATTCCCAGAGCGTTCATCTTACCAAAAAATGTGAAGAGGCTGACGTATTCACCAAATAGATACCCCTCAGCCTGCACACTGCACCAAAAGTGAACTACGCTGCACAAATGTTGATCATCTGTTAAACAAATATTGCATTAACTTTGCTGCACAGCGCGTTTTCGCCGCAATGTGAACATGGCACGCGTCCTGCATTGTTAATCCGGTAACAGAAACCCGGCCTTTGACAGCCAGTTAACAGCGAGGCGGTATGACGACCAAACCTGAGGTGTTGAGCCGTATCGAAGCGACCTTTAGCCAGCTCACCCCGAGCGAAAAGCGGGTGGCAAGCTGGATGCTGGCGCACGTCGGTCAGATCCCCTTTGAAACGGCAAAACGGCAGAGAGCGTGGCGCTGGCCACGGCCACCAGCGGGATCACCGTCGGACGCTTTCTGCGCAAGCTGGGCTATCGCAACCTGGACGACGCCAAAAAAAGCCTGCGCGATCCCCACCAGCCCTGGGGCATTAACGAGCGTCTCGACTCCTGGAAGCAGCAACAGCCGCTGTCGGATCGCCTTCAGCACTCCCTGTCGCTTGAGGTGGACGCCATTGCCCATGTTTATCAGCTGGCGCAAAGCGAAACGTTCAGGCAGGTGGTCCAGCAACTTACCCATGCCGACGCCGTCTTCGTGCTGGGGATCCAGTCCACGCGCGGGATCGCCAATGCGTTCTTCAGCCATCTGGAGTACCTGCGCCCGCGGGTGAGCTATTCCGAAGGGCTCTCCGGTAGCTGGGTGGAGTCGCTTAATTCCGGCTTTGCGAACCCGTATATCGTGCTGACGGATACCCGCGCCTACTCCGCCATTGCCCGCCAGTACTGCCGCGTGGCGAGCGAAAAAGGCCTGGCGATGGCGCTGATCACCGATATCTGGTGCCCGTGGGCGCGGGATTACCCGATTGATTTACTCCAGGTGAAAACCGATACCGGCCATTTCTGGGATTCGCTGGCGCCGGTGAGCTGTCTGTTCAACCTGCTGCTGTCGGGCGTTGTGGAGGCGCTGGGGGATGCGCTGCCGGAACGTCTGGCAATCAACCGACAACTACAACAAGAGTTTGGACAATTTGAACGCTAAAGGAGCGGAGCTATGCCTGAAGAGAGTCAACTGATTGATGTGGCGAAAACCTTTCCCACGCTGCATATCGATCTGAAATACGCGACCGCCGATAACATCACCGGCCGCCCGATCTACCAGCACGCCGCGTGCCTGCTGCATACGGATGCCGCCACCGCGCTGGCGAAAGCGATCAGCATCGCCGCGCTGGCCGGTCTGAAGCTGGTGGTTTACGACGCCTACCGCCCCCAGCAGGCGCAGGCGCAACTCTGGGATGCCTGCCCCAATCCGGAATACGTGGTGGATGTCGCAATTGGCTCTAACCACAGCCGGGGCACCGCCATTGACGTCACGCTGATGGATGAACACGACAACGTGCTGGATATGGGCGCCGGGTTTGACGAAATGGACGACCGTTCTCATGCCTGGCACCCTTCCGTTCCGCCTGAGGCGCAGCGAAATCGTCTGCTCCTGAACGCCGTGATGTACGGCGGCGGTTTTGTGGGCATCAGCAGCGAATGGTGGCATTTCGAACTGCCGAACGCTGCCAGCTACCCGCTGTTAGATGACCAGTTCGCCTGTTAACCGACCACACACTCACTGTAATTCTGGAGCCCGGCCATGAAAACAACGCTGCTTACAACCCTGATTGCCGCTACGCTCGCCCTGAGCGCCCCTCTCGCGCAGGCGGCGGTGCCGAAAGATATGCTGGTGATTGGGAAAGCTGCCGATCCGCAAACGCTGGATCCGGCGGTCACTATCGATAACAACGACTGGACGGTGACCTACCCCTCGTACCAGCGTCTGGTGAAATACAAGCCTGGCACCACGGAGGTGGAAGGCGATCTGTCGACGGGCTGGAAGGCGTCTGACGACCAGAAAGAGTGGACGTTCACCCTGGCAGATAATGCAAAATTCTCCGACGGCACGCCGGTGACCGCCGAAGCGGTCAAGCTGTCGTTTGAACGTCTGCTGAAAATTAATCAGGGACCTTCCGAAGCGTTCCCGAAAGATTTGAAAGTGGACGCGGTGGATGAGCATACGGTGAAATTCACCCTCAGCCAGCCGTTCGCCCCGTTCCTCTACACGCTGGCCAATGACGGCGCGTCGATCGTCAACCCGGCGGTGCTGAAAGCCAATGCCGCCGACGACGCGCGCGGTTTCCTGGCGCAAAACACCGCGGGTTCCGGACCGTTTATGCTGAAAAGCTGGCGGAAAGGTCAGCAGCTGGTGATGGTGCCCAACCCACACTGGCCGGGTGAAAAGCCGCACTTCAAGCGCGTCTCGGTGAAGATTATCGGTGAAAGCGCCTCGCGTCGCCTGCAACTTTCCCGTGGCGATCTGGATATCGCCGACGCCCTGCCGGTGGATCAGCTTGCTGCCCTGAAGCAGGAAGGCAAAGTGGCCGTGGCGGAATACCCGTCCCTGCGGGTGACCTACCTCTATCTGAACAACAGTAAGCCTCCGATGAATCAGGTGGACTTGCGCCGCGCGGTCTCCTGGGCCACCGATTATCAGGGGATGGTGAAAGGCATTCTCAGCGGGAACGGCAAGCAGATGCGCGGCCCGATCCCGGAGGGCATGTGGGGCTTCGATGCGAACGCCATGCAGTACAGCTTTGACGAGGCTAAGGCCAAAGCGGCGCTGGAGAAAGTCAACGATAAACCGGCCAGCCTGACGTTCCTCTACTCCGATAACGACCCGAACTGGGAGCCTATCGCCCTCTCCACGCAGGCGAGCCTGGGCAAGCTGGGGATTAACGTCAAGCTTGAGAAACTGGCGAACGCCACCATGCGCGACCGCGTCGGCAAAGGTGATTATGACATTGCGATTGGTAACTGGAGCCCGGACTTCGCTGACCCGTACATGTTCATGAACTACTGGTTCGAATCGGACAAAAAAGGGCTGCCGGGGAACCGCTCATTCTATGAGAACAAAGAGGTCGATGCATTGTTGCAGGCGGCACTGAAAACCACCGATCAGGCGGAACGCACCAAAGATTACCAGCAGGCGCAGAAAGTGGTGATTGACGAGGCGGCTTACGTTTATCTGTTCCAGAAGAACTACCAGCTGGCGATGAACAAAGAGGTCAAAGGCTTCACTTTTAATCCGATGCTTGAGCAGGTCTTTAACATCGCCACCATGAGTAAGTAACGGCCCACGCCGGGGGGAAGTGTATGACGTTCTGGAGCATTGTGCGCCAGCGCTGCTGGGGGTTAATCCTGGTGGTGGCCGGTGTCTGTATTATTACTTTTATTATTTCACACCTGATCCCCGGCGATCCGGCCCGCCTGCTGGCCGGTGACCGCGCCAGCGATGAAATTGTGCAGGGCATCCGCCAGCAGCTGGGGCTGGATCAACCGCTCTATATTCAGTTTGGCCGCTATGTAGAGGCGCTGGCGCACGGCGATCTGGGCACGTCCATTCGCACCGGTCGCCCCGTTGCGGAAGATTTGAAAGCCTTCTTCCCCGCCACGCTGGAGCTGGCCTTCTGCTCTTTGCTGCTGGCGCTGGTGATTGGCGTACCGCTGGGCATTTTATCGGCGGTGTACCGTAACCGCTGGCTGGATCACCTGGTGCGACTGATGGCGATGACGGGCATCTCGACGCCTGCCTTCTGGCTGGGACTGGGGGTAATCGTTCTGTTCTACGGGCAACTGCAAATTCTGCCCGGCGGCGGCAGGCTGGACGACTGGCTCGATCCGCCTGCCCACGTTACCGGCTTTTATCTGCTGGACGCCCTGCTGGAAGGCAACGGCGAGGTGTTTTTCAACGCCCTACAGCACCTGATTCTACCCTCCCTGACCCTGGCCTTTGTGCATCTGGGTATTGTGGCGCGTCAGGTGCGTTCCGCGATGCTGGAGCAGCTTAGCGAGGATTATATTCGTACCGCCCGCGCGAGCGGGTTGCCGGGCTGGTACATCGTGCTGCGCTACGCCTTACCCAACGCCATGATCCCCTCCATTACCGTGCTCGGGCTGGCGCTGGGCGATCTGCTGTATGGGGCAGTCCTTACCGAAACCGTGTTTGCCTGGCCGGGAATGGGAGCCTGGGTGGTGACCTCCATTCAGGCGCTGGACTTCCCTGCCGTCATGGGCTTCGCGGTCGTGGTATCGCTGGCCTATGTCTTCGTCAATCTGGTGGTGGATCTGCTGTATCTGTGGATCGACCCGCGAATCGGGCGCGGAGGTGCCGAATGATGTTAACTCAGGAAACGCCCGTCCCTGTCAGCACCGCCAAACAGCGCATCAACTGGGCAAAGCTGTTCTGGATGCTACGCAAAAGCCCGCTCACGCTGATCGGCGGGGTGATTATGATCGTGATGCTGCTGATGATGGTGGTCTCGCCGTGGATAGTCCCGCACGATCCGAACGCGCTGGATCTGACCGCGCGATTGCAGGCGCCTTCAGCCCAGCACTGGTTTGGCACCGATGAGGTGGGCCGGGATCTGTTCAGCCGCGTGCTGGTGGGCAGCCAGCAGTCCATCACGGCGGGGCTGGCGGTGGTGGTGATTGCGGGCGGCATCGGTTCGCTGCTCGGCTGTTTGTCCGGCGTACTCGGCGGGCGCGGCGACGCCATCATTATGCGCGTCATGGACATTATGCTCTCCATCCCCTCGCTGGTGCTGACGATGGCGCTGGCCGCCGCGCTCGGCCCAAGCCTGTTTAACGCGATGCTGGCGATTGCGATTGTACGCATTCCGTTTTACGTGCGGCTGGCACGCGGGCAAACGCTGGTGGTGCGCCAGTTCACCTACGTGCAGGCCGCCCGCACCTTTGGCGCGTCGCGCTGGCACCTGATCAGCTGGCATATCCTGCGTAACGCCCTGCCGCCGCTGATCGTTCAGGCATCGCTGGATATCGGCAGCGCCATTCTGATGGCCGCCACGCTCGGCTTTATTGGATTAGGCGCGCAGCAGCCCACCGCCGAATGGGGCGCGATGGTGGCCGTGGGGCGTAACTACGTGCTTGACCAGTGGTGGTACTGCGCGTTTCCGGGGGCGGCAATTCTGATCACAGCGGTTGGGTTTAATCTATTTGGCGATGGTCTTCGCGACCTGCTGGATCCCAAATCAGGAGGGAAGCAGTCATGAGTGATTCCGTATTATCGATTGAAGATTTGCACCTGAGCTTCCCCATTTTTCGCGGTGACGTCCACGCGCTCAACCACGTGTCGCTGGAGATTGGCCGGGGTGAAATTGTCGGTGTGGTGGGCGAATCCGGCTCGGGAAAATCGGTCACTGCAATGCTGGCGATGCGCCTGCTGCCGGAAGGCAGTTACCATATTCACCATGGCCGAGTCACGCTGCTTGGGGAAGATGTCCTGAACGCGTCGGAAAAACAGCTTCGTCAGTGGCGCGGCGCCAGGGTGGCGATGATTTTTCAGGAGCCGATGACGGCGCTCAACCCCACGCGCCGGATTGGCAGGCAGATGGTGGAGGTGATCCGCCAGCATCAGTCGCTTTCCCGTCGCGACGCGCAGCAGAAGGCGATCGCCCTGCTGGGCGAGATGCAAATCCCGGATGCGGCACAGGTGATGGATCGCTATCCGTTTGAGCTTTCTGGCGGCATGCGCCAGCGGGTGATGATCGCCCTTGCCTTCTCCTGCGAGCCGGAGCTGATCATTGCCGATGAGCCGACCACCGCGCTGGACGTGACCGTTCAGCGTCAGGTGCTGCGTCTGCTGAAACACAAAGCGCGCGCCAGCGGGACGTCGGTGCTGTTTATCAGTCACGATATGGCGGTGGTGTCGCAGCTTTGTGACCGGATGTACGTTATGTACGCGGGCAGCGTGATCGAAAGCGGCAGCACGCAGACCTTGATCCACCATCCTGTACACCCCTATTCGATTGGCCTGCTGCGGTGTGCCCCGGAAAATGGCGAACCGCGCGAGATCCTCCCGGCCATTCCCGGCACGGTGCCTAACCTCAGCCACCTCCCGCGCGGATGTGCTTTTCGCGAGCGCTGTTTTGCTGCCGGAGCGAAATGCAGCGAAACGCCGCGCTTAATTTCCACGGGCGCAGAAGGCCAGCAGGCTGCCTGCTGGTACCCACAACAGGAGAGACGCCATGTCTGAGGTACTGCTGGAACTGGATAGCGTGCATGTGAATTTTCCTGCGCGCAAAAACTGGCTGGGGCGCGTGACGGAGCAGGTACACGCCCTCAACGGCATGGATCTCCGGATCCATCGCGGCGAAACGCTGGGCGTTGTGGGGGAATCTGGTTGCGGAAAGAGCACGCTGGCGCAGCTGCTGATGGGCATGCTCAAACCGAGTACCGGTGCCTGTCAGCGCGCGAATGCGGCAGGCGGTATGCAGATGGTATTTCAGGACCCGCTCTCGTCCCTCGATCCGCGTTTACCCGTCTGGCGCATCATCACCGAGCCGGTGTGGATACAGCAACGCCGCAGCGAACGGGAGCGTCGTCAGCTGGCTGAGACGCTGGCGCAGCAGGTGGGCATTCGGGCGGAATATCTTGACCGCCTGCCGCATGCGTTTTCGGGCGGACAGCGCCAGCGCATCGCTATTGCCCGGGCGCTCTCTTCGGATCCGGACATCATCGTGCTGGATGAACCTACCAGCGCGCTGGATATTTCCGTCCAGGCGCAGATCCTCAATTTGCTGGTTGTCCTGCAACAGCAGCGAAATCTGACCTACGTGCTGATCTCGCACAACGTCTCGGTGGTCCGGCACATGAGCGATCGGGTGGCGGTGATGTATCTGGGGCAGATTGTGGAGCTGGGTCCGGCGGACCAGGTGCTGAGTCAGCCCCGGCATCCGTATACGCAGTTGCTGCTTGACTCCGTTCCCCGTATCGGCGAACCGCTGGACGAAGATCTGGCATTACGCAAAACCGATCTCCCCGGTAATCGCCACCTGCCTGATGGCTGCTACTTCCGCGACCGCTGCCCGCTGGCGATGCAGGGATGTGAACAGCCGCAGCCGCTTCAGCCCGCAGCCGAAGGCCGAAGCGTACGCTGCTGGCGTAACTGTTAAAAGGAGCCGGGCATTTGCCCGGCCAGATATCAGTTCAGTTTGTAATCCAGCGTGATTTCGGCTTTCAACAGCTGCGACACCGGACAACCCGCCTTCGCTTTCTGAATAATGCCGTCGAACTGCTGCGGATCGATACCCGGTACCGTCACCTTGCTTTGCAGCGCCACTTTGCTGATGGCAAAACCGCTGTCGGTTTTATCCAGCGAAACGTCCGCCGTGGTATCGATGGAATCGGCGGTATAACCCGCTTCGCCCAGCATTAGCGACAGGGCCATTGAGAAACAGGCCGCGTGCGCTGCGCCAATCAGTTCTTCCGGGTTGGTCCCTTTTTCGCCCTCGAAGCGGGTGTTAAAGCCGTAAGGTTGCTGGTTAAGGACGCCACTCTCTGTTGAGACCGTTCCTTTACCGCGTTTGATGTCGCCAGACCAGTGTGCTGAACCGTGCTTATGAATCGTCATTCTTGCTCTCCTTTTGGCTTACAAAGGGATAAGTATAGGACGCATAATCCATTTTGCAGGGAAGACAGACTAGTCCGAGCGCGTGGCAAGGTGGTTTGCCAGCGCGTCGAGGAACACACGCTGCGCCGCAGGCTGATAGTCTCGCGACTGATAAATACCAAAAATGCCGATCGGTTTTGGCGTAAAGGCGCTGAGCACCTGCACCAGGCTGCCCTGCCGTAGCGCCGCGTCGGCCTCGCGCTCGGGCAGCATGGCAATACCACAGTGGTTTATCGCCGCCTCCATCAGCAGTGACGAGATGCTGGCGCTGAGATTGCCGCTGACCGCCGTCGTGACCGGCTCCCCTTCCGGGGTCAAAAAACGCCACGACTGACCGGCAAAAAAGCTGTAATGCAGGCAGTTGTGCTGGGCTAAATCCTCCAGCTGTTCTGGAACGCCCCGGCTGGCAAGGTAGTGCGGCGAAGCGCAAAGTACGGACCGACACTCTCCCAGCCGGCGGGCAATCATGCCCGGTTCGGGGTTATCGGTGATGCGGATCGCCACGTCAATTCGCTCACCCACCAGGCTTACCGGATGATTGTTAACATCCAGCTCGATGCGCAGCTGAGGGTAACGCTGCAACAGATCGGGCAGCACCGGAGCGATAATCTGCATCGCCGTAAAGTGCGCGCAGGCGACGCGAAGCGTGCCTGAGGGTAAATCCTTCACGGACTGATCTTCAATTTCCTGAGAAATTTGCGAGAGCGTACGCGTCTTTTGCAGGACCTTCTCCCCCGCCGCCGTCAGCGTCAGCTTGCGGGTGGATCGGTTCACCAGCCGCGCCCCGGCCCACTTCTCCATCTGCTCCAGATAACGGCTCACCATCGGACGGGAGATCCCCAGCGCCCGCGCCGCCGCGCTTAAACTCCCCAGCTCACAGATGCGGTTGTACACCTGGGCGGCAATAACGCGATCCATTCTGACCTCCATTTGCTCGATTTATGAAACTAAGCATCTCCTGTTTCAGGAATTCTGGCAAATGAACAGATCCGTACAATATAGACTTTCCTGAAGAACAGAGACATGACCATGACCATCGCCCGCCTTGCTTTGCTGACAACCCTTTTCACTCCGGCCGTCTTTGCCGCGCCGTTGACCATTGATACGTACAACCCGCAGGAAAAAGGCATTTTTGCCGTCTCTTCCACCCTGGTGTCTGGCCCAAAAGAGGCGGTACTGTTTGACGCCCAGTTCAGCGTGAAAGATGGCGAAGCGCTGGTAGAAAAAATTCGCCACAGCGGTAAAACGCTGAATAAAATCGTGATCACCTCCGGCGATCCGGATTTCTATTTCGGCCTGCAACCGCTGGTGAAAGCCTTCCCTAATGCCAAAGTTGTCGCCACGCAACAGGTGGTGGACCATATCAAGGCCACAAAAGACGCGAAGCTCGCCTTCTGGGGGCCTCAGATGAAAGACGGCGCGCCGACGCAGCTCTACGTGCCGCAAGTGCTTGCCTCAACCACCTTTATGATTGACGGTGAAAGAGTGAATATTGAAGAGCCTGAGAGCTATGCGGCGTATGTCTGGATCCCATCCGCAAAAACCATCCTCGGCGGCACGGGCGTCTCATGGGGCATTCACGTCTGGACGGCGGATACCCAAACGCCGGAAAGCCGCAAACAGTGGCAGCAGACGCTGGATAGCATGGCAGCCCTTAAGCCCGAACACGTTATTCCGGGCCACTACCTTGGGACACCGCCAGCGGGGACCGGCGCTATCGACTTTACCCGTCGCTATCTACAGCAGTTTGAACAGGCCCTCACGGCAGATAAAGCGTCAACCGGCGTCATCAACACGATGAAAAAACAGTGGCCGAACCTGGCGGAAGCCAGTTCGCTGGAACTGAGTGCCAAAGTGAATACCGGCGAAATGAAGTGGTAATAGCCTGATTATCTCCTGCTATATTTAAATTTTTTATAGCAGGAGTTAACTATGCCATCGTCAGTAAGGGGCATCGACCATATCGGTATTACGGTGCCCGACATTGAAAAAGCCACCCTATTTTTTGAACGCGCTTTCGACGCACAGGTTTTATATCATTCTGTCGATGCGCAAACCGATAATATTGATCAGTCCGCCCAGCAGCACACCTTAAAATTATTTCCCGGCACAAAAATTCACGCCATCCGCATGCTTGTTATGCCCCACGGACCCGGCATAGAACTTTTCGAAATGCATGGTCCTGAACAGGGAATGCCCGCCCGCGCCAGCGACTTTGGCCTCCAGCATTTTGCTGTCTATGTTGATGATTTTGATAAGGCGATAGCCGCTTTCACCGCTGCTGGCGGGGAGATGTTTACCGCGCCAAAGCCACTTACATTTTCGGATGAAAAAGGTGAAGGGAATGCTTTCTGCTATGGGCAAACACCCTGGGGCAGCATTGTGGAATTGATCTCCTGGCCTACGCCCATGCCTTATGAAAAAACGACAAATTTACGCCGCTGGAAACCCTAAATTTTATTTCTGTGCTACGGGAGATGATATTTTTATTTCCAGGACGAATCTGAACCACAACGGCAAAAATATTTGCCAATCTGAATGCGAATTACGATTTTGCACGCCGTAACATTAAACAGACAACGACACGGAGGCAGCATGTTTACTTATTACCCGGCACATACCACAGCAGCACAACCCGAACTCGTTAACGCGATTGCGCAGGGTCTTCAGGCGGAGCACGGTGTTGTTACCGAAGATGACATTTTGATGGAACTGACCAGGTGGGTGGAAGCCACAGACAATGACATCCTCAGTGACATCTACCAGCAAACCATCAACTACGTGGTCAGCGGGCAAAATGCACCTTTGTAAAAACCTGCTAAGCTGGATCTGCAACCTAAGGGGTTACATTTCTTTTGCGTGAGCAAACTTGTCCTTAAAACTATCAACGGGATTGAGGAGTTAATATGAAATCGAACCGTCAGGCACGCCACATTCTGGGACTGAACTACAAGCTCTCTAACCAGCGCAAAGTGGTTATTGAAGAGGGGAGCGAAACGCAAGTGACCCACGCCACCGGCAGGAAACGTCAGGCAGGCAAGTAAGTTCCAGTACGAAATCCACAACACCATCGGTTACCCCGGTGGTGTTTTTGTTTATGTGTTGCGGTAATTAATATTTAGCTCCTTTATAATACCGCCCGACCGCACCCCGTAGCACAGGCCAGAAAGATGACAAACAGCAGTGTCAGGGTCGGATCTTCTTAAAAAGAGTGAGTGACATGGACAACAAACTGAAAAAACATCGTTCCCTTTATATTCCTTACGCCGGTCCGGTTTTACTGGAGTTTCCTCTTCTGAACAAAGGCAGCGCCTTTAGCATGGAAGAGCGCAGCAGCTTTAACCTGCTGGGCCTGCTGCCTGAAGTGGTTGAAACCATTGAAGAACAGGCGGAACGCGCCTGGATCCAGTATCAGGGCTTTAAAACCGAAATCGATAAGCACATCTACCTGCGTAATATCCAGGACACCAACGAAACCCTCTTCTACCGCCTGGTGCAGAACCATCTCGAAGAGATGATGCCCGTCATTTACACCCCAACCGTCGGCGCGGCGTGTGAACGCTTCTCAGAGATCTACCGTCGTTCCCGCGGCGTGTTCATCTCCTATCAGAACCGTCACAACATGGACGACATTCTGCAAAACGTGCCTAACCACAACATCAAGGTGATCGTGGTAACCGATGGCGAACGTATTCTGGGCCTTGGCGACCAGGGCATTGGCGGGATGGGTATTCCCATCGGTAAGCTCTCGCTGTATACCGCCTGCGGCGGGATCAGCCCGGCCTACACCCTGCCGGTGGTACTGGATGTGGGAACCAACAACCAGCAACTGCTGAACGATCCGCTGTACATGGGCTGGCGTCATCCGCGCATTACCGACGACGAGTACTATCAGTTTGTTGATGATTTCATCCAGGCCGTGAAGCACCGCTGGCCGGACGTGCTGTTGCAGTTCGAAGACTTCGCGCAGAAAAACGCCATGCCGCTGCTGAACCGCTACCGCGATGAGATCTGCTCGTTCAACGACGACATTCAGGGCACTGCGGCAGTGACTGTGGGGACGCTGATTGCCGCGAGCCGTGCGGCAGGCAGTCAGCTCAGCTATCAGAAAATTGTCTTCCTGGGTGCAGGCTCCGCGGGCTGCGGCATCGCCGAGCAAATTATTGCCCAGACCCAGCGTGAAGGCTTAAGCGAAGAGCTGGCCCGCTCCCGCGTCTATATGGTGGACCGTTTTGGCCTGCTGACCGACGGTATGCCAAACCTGCTCCCGTTCCAGACCAAACTGGTGCAGAAGCGTGAAAACCTGAAAAACTGGGATACGGATAACGAAGTGCTCTCGCTTCTTGACGTGGTGCGCAACGTGAAGCCGGACATTCTGATCGGCGTATCCGGGCAGACCGGTCTCTTCACGGAAGAGATTATTCGCGAGATGCACAAGCACTGCGAACGCCCTATCGTGATGCCGCTGTCTAACCCGACTTCACGCGTGGAGGCAACGCCGCAGGATATCATCGCCTGGACCGAAGGTAAGGCACTGGTCGCGACCGGCAGTCCGTTTGATCCGGTGGTGTGGAAAGACAAGCTCTACCCCATCGCACAGTGCAATAACTCCTATATCTTCCCGGGTATTGGTCTGGGGGTTATCGCCTCCGGCGCGTCACGCATCACCGACGAAATGCTGATGTCCGCGAGCGAAACGCTGGCAGGTCACTCACCGCTGGTGAATAACGGTGAAGGCCTGGTACTGCCGGAGCTGAAAGACATTCATAAAGTGTCCCGCGCAATTGCCTTCGCGGTAGGCAAAATGGCGCAGCAGCAAGGCGTCGCGGTGAAAACCTCTGCCGATGCGTTGCAGCAGGCGATTGACGATAACTTCTGGATGCCGGAATACCGTAGCTATCGTCGTACTTCGATTTAAGCATTGCCCCTCACCCAGCCCTCTCCCCAAGGGGAGAGGGTGAAAACCGCACCGGACAGTCCCCTCGCCCCTTTGGGGAGAGGGGAATATACGGCAGTTCCCACTAGCCAAACCCATTTTCCCCCGCTACACTCCCTTCATCCATTAACCTACTGAATATATAAGGAGGCCAATTATGCTGTACTGTGAAATTTTCAATGTTTCACATACATTTGGTGATCGCACCAGCTCAAGCGTTATCGGTATCGTGCTGCGATAACTTCCGCTTGAGCGAAGACACCAACCCCCTGAAATCCCTTCTCTCGGGCTTACTGAGTTATCGTCAGCGATGTTTGACGAGGCATAAACATGCCTGTAACTCCTGGGTAAGCAACAATGAGCACTTTACTCACTGCACATTCTTTACGCGTTGATACGGCGTTCGGCACGCTCTTCGACTCTCTCTCCTTTACGTTAAAAAAAGGCGATCGCATCGGCCTGCTGGGTGATAACGGCTGCGGAAAAAGTACGCTGCTGAAAATCCTCGACGGGACGCAGTCCCCTGCTGCCGGAACCGTTTCGCTGGCGGGACATTGCCTGCTGGCGCGCGTGGAACAACATCTGCCGGAGACCCTTGATCCCCTGACCATGCTGGATGCGGTGCTGGCGCAGCTGCCGATCGGTGAGCGCGACAGTTTGCGCTGGAAAGCCGAGACGCTGCTGGCCGGAATGGGCTTCACGACGCAGGAAACAGCGTTAACCTCCGCCACGCTGAGCGGCGGCCAGCATACGCGCTTGTTGCTGGCGCGAGCGTTGATAAGCGATCCGGATCTGCTGCTTCTGGACGAACCGAGCAACCACCTCGACCTGCCAACCCTGCTGTGGCTGGAGCAGTTTCTACAAAACTGGTCCGGCAGCTTTGTGCTGGTCTCACACGACAGGCAACTGCTGGACGCGGTAACCAACGGCAGCTGGATCCTGCGCGATAAAACGCTGCACGCCTTTGCCCTTCCCTGTACTGCCGCACGTCAGGCGCTCGACGCGAAAGATGAAAGCGATGCGCTGCGCCATAAGGCAGAGCAAAAAGAGATCGACCGCGTCACGGCCAGCGCCCGACGTCTCGCGACCTGGGGCAAGGTCTATGACAACGAAGATCTCTCCCGTAAGGCTAAGCAGATGGAAAAACAGGTCGAACGCCTGAAAGAGACCCAGACGGAACTGACGGCGGGAAGCCCGTGGACCTTAACCCTGCGCGGGGACGCGCTTCGCGCTGACCGTCTGCTGGAAATGACTCACCTCGGCGTCCCCCCGGCGCCGGGCCTGCCAGACCTGTTTACCCTCGACAGCGCGCGGCTGAAGAGCGGCGATCGCGTGGCGATTGTGGGTCGTAACGGCTGCGGGAAATCGTCGCTGCTGAAGCTTATCTGGCGACATTTTCGCGACGAGATCGCGGACGAGCGGCTTAAGCGTCATCCGCGCGTCTCACCCGGCTACTACGACCAGACGCTGCACCAGTTGCCGGACGATGCGGCGCTGCTTGATGCGCTGGAGCCTTTCGCGCCAGATCCGCAGACCCGTAAAATGGCGCTCATCAGTGCCGGGTTCCCGTGGGCGCGTCACGGGCAAAAAGTCAGTACGCTGAGCGGCGGGGAACGTTCACGGCTGCTGTTCGTCGGCCTGACGCTTGCCCGTTATAGCCTGCTGATGCTGGATGAACCGACCAATCACCTGGACATGGAAGGCAAAGAGGCGCTGGCGGAAACACTGCAACAGTTTGAAGGCGGAGTGCTGCTGGTGAGCCACGATCGTCAGTTAATTAGCCAGAGCTGTAACCGCTTCTGGCTGATTGAGGACGGCAGGCTGAGCGAATGGCACGATGCGGAGGCGGTGTTTGAGCGCCTGCGTGAGGACACCGGTCCGGTTGTACCTGAGGCGTCGAAGGCCGCATTCAAGGCACCCTCTTCAGCGTCTGACGATCTGCTCGAACGCCTGGTTGCCCTGGAAACGCTGCTGGAAGAGGATTTGGCGCGCAAGCCAAAACATCAAAAACCGCAGTTACAGGCGCAATGGCGAAAAGAGATTGAGGTGATAGAAGCGCAACTGTAAATCTGAGCCCGGCGGTGGCGTCGCCGGGCCAGTGTTTTTCACCCCAATTTATGAGGGGTACAGCCTTTTCTTAATCCGAAAATGCATCAAATAATGACATTATGTTGCGGTTCCCTTGCATTACAGCGCCAAAGTATTAATCCTTAATGGGTAATCAGACCTGCTATGCAGATACTCATCATGAAAGGAGAAACACATGAAGGCTGCTGTTGTCACTCAGGATCATCAGGTTAATGTCACAGAAAAAACCTTACGCGCGCTCAAACATGGTGAAGCGCTGCTGAAGATGGAGTGCTGTGGCGTTTGCCATACCGATCTGCATGTTAAGAATGGCGATTTTGGCGACAAAACCGGGGTGATCCTCGGCCATGAAGGGATTGGTATCGTCAAAGAGATTGGTCCCGGCGTCACGTCGCTAAAAGTAGGCGATCGTGCAAGCGTGGCGTGGTTCTTCGAAGGCTGTGGCCACTGTGAATATTGTAATACCGGCAACGAAACGCTGTGCCGTGACGTGAAAAACGCGGGTTACTCCGTTGACGGGGGCATGGCGGAAGAGTGCATCGTAACCGCGGATTACGCGGTTAAAGTCCCGGACGGGCTGGACTCTGCGGCGGCCAGCAGCATCACCTGCGCTGGGGTCACTACCTACAAAGCGGTGAAAGTCTCTGACATCAAACCCGGCCACTGGATTGCGATCTACGGCCTGGGCGGTCTGGGCAACCTCGCGCTGCAATACGCTAAAAATGTCTTCAATGCGAAAGTTATCGCCATTGACGTGAATGACGAGCAGCTGAAGCTCGCTGCCAGCATGGGCGCAGACTTAACCGTGAACTCCCGCAGTGAAGATGCGGCAAAAGTGATTCAGGAGAAAACCGGCGGTGCACATGCGGCGGTGGTGACGGCGGTGGCGAAAGCGGCCTTCAACTCTGCCGTTGACGCAGTTCGCGCCGGAGGACGCGTGGTGGCTGTTGGCCTGCCGCCGGAAGCGATGAGCCTGGATATTCCACGTCTGGTCCTGGATGGGATTCAGGTGGTGGGCTCCCTGGTGGGTACCCGTCAGGATCTGCTCGAAGCCTTCCAGTTTGCGGCTGAAGGTAAGGTGAAGCCGAAAGTTACAATGCGCCCACTGGAAGATATCAACGCCATCTTCAAAGAGATGGAACAGGGCCAGATCCGTGGCCGTATGGTGATTGATTTACGTTCTTAACCGCGGTGGCCGGGTAGCGGCTCTGCCCTGCCCGGCTTTTCACGTGGACGAACGGCGATCGGAAATCCATTCCTGAACCTCGATCTGGAACGTGTCCGGCGCTTTTCGATACATCTTCCGCGCCAGATCCAGGATGGTATGGCGCCCTAACTCCTCTTCCATCCGCTGCTGCGCGCTGTCCATCACCGAGCGCACCCCACACGGGCCGTCACAGACCCAGGCAGGTGGCGTTTCATCAAACACCGCCAGGCGCTGACGCACTTCCCGACACTCAAACATATTCTTCTCGCCGTCGATGGCCTGCGCCACGTCCAGCACGCTGATCAGCTCCGCCGGACGCGCCAGCCGGAATCCTCCCCCTTTACCTTCGGTGCTGATGACCAGCCCCGCGCGTGATAAACGGGTGAAGATCTTTCCAAGATAGTCGTACGGCACGCCCTGCAAGGCCGCCATCTCCCGGACGCTCATCTCACGCTCATTGCCTTTTGCATCCACCATACACATCAGGCTATGAATGCCATATTCCACACCAGAACTGTAAAACGCCATGGCTCACTCCGGGTCATTGTTCGCTGCATTATAACGATTTTTAACTCAGAAAGAAGTTGTCGCAGTTAACTCCGACAAGTATAGTGGCAGTTATGTCAGACATACAGCCTGACGAACAAAAGGATCGAGTATGAAAAAGCAGATTTTAATTGTGGGTAGTGGGTTTTCCGGTATGTGGGCTGCGGTCAGTGCCGCGCGCCTTTCTGCTCTGGAGGGTAACAATAGCCTCAGCATTGCCGTGCTGGCCCCTGTTCCGGAGCTGCGCGTTCGCCCACGCTTTTATGAAGAGAACGTGTCGACGATGGTCGCACCGCTGACCGAACTGTTTGCTGAGCTGGGCATCGCCTTTATTGCGGGCGAAGCACAACGTATTGATACCTCGTCTAAAACCGTTTTGTATCGCGATTCAAACGGCGCGATTGCTGAAGTCGCCTGGGAACGTCTGATCCTTGCAACCGGTAGCCAGACTAAACGTCCTCCTGTTGCCGGTCTGGCTGAATACGCCTTTGATATCGACCAACTCGACTCCGCCAGGTTGTTCGAGCAGCATCTTGATTCGCTGGTTTCGCGTCCCTCCACCCCGGAGCGTAATACCGTGGTCGTGTGTGGCGGCGGCTTTACCGGCATCGAACTGGCAACGGAACTCCCTACCCGACTCCGCACTCGCTTCGGTGCCGATACAAAGACTAAAGTAATCGTAGTTGAAAAAGGTGCAACCATTGGCGGGCGTTACAGCGAGGCGCTGCGTAACACAATTGAAGAAGCAAGCAACGCGCTGGGCGTTGAATGGCGTTTAAACAGTGAAATTGAAGCCATCGATGCCAGCGGCGTAACGCTGAAAAACGGAGAGCGCATTGCCAGCGCCACTGTAGTGTGGACGGCAGGGGTAGAAGCTAACCCTCTCAGCCTGCAAATTGACGGGGAACGCGATACTCAGGGACGGCTGATCGTCACCGACACGTTGCAGGTTCCTGCGCATCCTGAGGTTTACGCGACGGGTGATATGGCGCACGCCAAAACGGACGATGCGGGCAACACGGCGCTGATGACCTGCCAGCACGCGATCCAGCTGGGGAAATTCGCCGGACACAACGCGGCGGCCAGCCTGTTAAATCTGGAGCCGTACCCTTACCGTCAGGTGAACTACGTCACCTGTCTGGATTTGGGTGGCTGGGGCGCGGTATATACCGAGGGCTGGGAACAGCGCATTAAATCCGTGCGCGAGGAAGGCAAAAAGATCAAAGTCGCCATCACCAACGAACTGATTTACCCGCCAGCAGCAGACAAAGGGGTCGCTTTTGCCGCGGCTGACCCACTGGCGAAATTCGTTTAGTCCACTCCTGCGCCCGCGACCAGCGGGCAACATGTGAGATCAGGCCAGCGCACCTGCGTTGGCCTGACGTTTTTTGGCACATAAATAACCATACATCAGCAGAGAGGTCATCGCAGAGAAGGATAAGATCGCTGCCGGCAGCGTGACATAGCTCCAGCTAAAGCCGAGCGTAATCATCATTCCACCGAAATACGCGCCAATTGCGCTGCCGAGGTTAAACGCCATTTGCCCGCCTGCGGCCCCCAGCATCTCGCCGCCTTTCGCATTTTGCAGCAGCAGAATTTGCAGCGGCGCAGAGAGCGCAAACAGCCCGGCGCAGCAGACGAATCCCATGACCAGTGAAGCTGTTTTAAGCTCGCCAAAGGCGAACAACGCCAGCAGCGAAGCCACAATCACCAGGTCGGTGGTGGCAGCAATGCGCAGCGGGCTAAAGCGCGACGACAGCTTACCGCTGAAGACATTACCCAGCACCATGCCCAGCCCCATCAGCATCATGATCGCGGTCATTACGCCCTCGGAAAAGCCTGACACATTGACCATAAACGGCTTCACGAAGCTAAACCAGGCAAACACCCCGGCATTGCCAAACATCGTAGCGGCAAAAATCAGCCACGGTTCCGGTTTCTTCAGGAAGTGGAATTGTTCTGTCAGCCGGGTGGTGGTCGTGTCGTGAATGTCTGGCACCCACAGCAGAACAGACAGGATCACCAGCGCGTCAAAGACCGCAATCAAAAAGAAGGTGTAACGCCAGCTAAATTCATGTCCCAGCCACGTCCCGAGCGGCACGCCAAGCAGGTTGGCAACGGTCATCCCGGCAATCATCCCGGCCACAGCGACCGTAACTTTGCCCGGCGGCGCGATTTTTGACAGGATTATCGCCCCCACTCCGAAAATCGCGCCATGCGGAAAACCAGAGATTAAGCGCCCCGCCGCCAGCCCTACGTAGGAGTCAGAGAAGGTAAAGAGTGCGTTACCGACGACGCACATCGCCACCAGAAACAGCAGCGTTGTTTTCAGCGAAAATTTGCTGGAGAACAGTGCCACAATCGGCGCGCCGATCACCACGCCAAAAGCGTAAAACGAAATCATATTTCCGGCGGAGGGAATCGAAATGCCCGTATCATGAGCCAGCTCGGTCAGCACGCCCATAATGCCAAACTCAGCCATCCCCAGGCCAAAAGTACCCAGTGCTAACGAAAAAATTGTCTTTTTCATACCGCGACCACTGTTAAAAAATATGCAGCGTGCATTATTGATTAAACTTGTATGGTGAACCAGTTCAAATCAGCTTTCTGACACATTAATCCATTCATTCAGGCCGATTACACTCTTAGTACGGCCTCGATCCCGCGACCGGATACAAAGGGAGACCCACCATGGTCAGTAAGAAGAAAACCCGTGTTGTTGATGATGTCGTTAAAAACGCGCCGCTCAAAACTAAAGCGTACGAGCAAGAGCTTCGCCGCCTCCATGTTGAACTGGTTAAGCTCCAGCAATGGGTGGTCGCCAAAGGGTTAAAGGTCTGTATTGTTTTTGAAGGACGAGACGGCGCCGGTAAAGGCGGTGTCATCAAAGCCATCACCGAACGCGTCAGCCCCCGGGTGTTTCGCGTTGTTGCGTTACCGGCCCCCACCGATAAAGAGAAAAGTCAGCTCTATTTTCAGCGTTACGTTCCCCATCTGCCCTCTGCCGGTGAAATCGTCATTTTTGACCGCAGCTGGTACAACCGTGCGGGCGTGGAAAGAGTCATGGGTTTCTGTACCGAAGAGCAGGCCGAAAAATTTCTTGATGGAACGCCGGTAATGGAAAAAGCGATGGTCGATGCCGGGATCATTTTGTTGAAATACTGGCTTGAAGTAACGCCAAAAGAGCAGGAGCGACGCCTGCGCGATCGCATTAATGATGGTCGCAAGATCTGGAAGCTGTCTCCAATGGACATTAAATCTTTCAATCTGTGGGATGAATATACCCTCGCCCGCGACGCGATGTTTAAAGCGACCGACACCGCCTGGGCGCCGTGGTTTGTGGCGCGCTCAGAAGATAAAAAACGGGTGCGGCTGAATATTATTTCGCATCTGCTTTCGCAGATCCCCTATAAAGAAATTCACGTAGACAAAGTGGATTTACCGAAACGCAAGATCGGCAAAGTGAAGCCTACAAAATATCCCTTCCGCTATATTGCAGAGCGGTTTTGATATTGAGAAGTAGGCCCGCGCAAGCGCAGCGCCGCCGGGCAAAGCCGACGGCGCAGGGCATTTACTTCATCCCTTCTGAACTCTCTTTTTGCGCTTCAAGACGCTCAACGTCCCGATACCAGCGCGGATGGTGTTTTTGCGCCCAGCGGCGGCTCACCTTCCCTTCAATCATGCCTTTAATCGATCCTTTCACCCAGAAGGCCATATACATATGGATCAGGATGGCGTGGATCAGAATAATGGCCGAGGTCGCGTGGATCAGCAGCGCATAACGCACCACCTGAATCGGGAAATAGTGCGCAAAATACGGACGCCAGATAATCACTCCGGTCACCAGCAGCACGAAAATCATACTCATGATGGTCCAGAACATCATCTTCTGCCCGGCGTTGTATTTGCCCACCTTCGCGACTTTATGCTCGTTGCCTTTCAGAACCTCAACAATCCCTTTTAGCCAGGGAATATCCTGCTTGTCAGGGATGTTGTGATGAACAAAACGCACGAACATAAACATCAGCACCACGAAAATCAGCACGCCGAAGAACGGATGCAGAATGCGCCCCATCTGCGGTGTCCCGAAGGTTTCCGTAAGCCACTGAAGCGTCGGAAAGAAGAACGATATGCCGGATACCGCCACCAGGAAGAAACAGATGACCACCGTCCAGTGACAGGCGCGATCGACAAATTTTGTGCGCACTATCATTTTCGACTTACTCATGATGCTCCTCCTCGTCGTCATCCACCTCTTTATTCGGCCCGATACCGATGTAGTGATAAATCAGCCCGGCAAAGGTGGCGATAAAGCCCGCCGCTGAAAGCGGCTTAAGCGCCCCCTTCCACAGGTTGATTGAGGTATCGATCGCCGGATCTTTCGGCAGATTGTGATACAGCTCCGGCTGGTCATTGTGGTGCAGAACATACATGACGTGCGTACCGCCGACACCCTGCGGGTTATAAATCCCGGCCTTGTCATAGCCGCGCGCTTTGAGCTTATCCACCCGCTGCTGCGCCACTTCCAGCATCTCTTTTTTGGTGCCGAAGTGGATCGCCCCGGTAGGACAGGTCTTCACGCAGGCAGGCTCCTGGCCGACGCTGACGCGATCGACGCATAGCGTGCATTTATAGACCCGGTTATCCTCTTTATTGAGACGCGGGATATTAAACGGACAGCCTGCGATGCAGTAGCCGCAGCCGATGCAGTTATCCTGCTGGAAATCGACAATCCCGTTGGCGTACTGAATGATTGCCCCAGCAGACGGGCATGCCTTCAGGCAGCCCGGATCTTCACAGTGCATACAGCCGTCTTTACGGATCAGCCACTCCAGCTTGCCGTTCTGGTCGGTTTCGCTAAAGCGCATCACCGTCCAGGACTTGGCGCTTAGATCAGCAGGATTGTCATAGACCCCAACGCAGTGCCCCACCTCGTCGCGGATATCGTTCCACTCCGAGCAGGCCACCTGGCAGGCCTTACAGCCTACGCAGGAGGAGACATCGATCAGCTTGGCGACTTCTGCCTTGTAGTCCCGCGCACGAGGCGCGGGCGTTATCGGGTTGGTCGCGGAGCGTTTAATAATGTCTTGTGTTTCCATCGCCATTTAATCGCTCCTTACGCTTTCTCGATGTTGACCAGAAACGCTTTATACTCCGGCGTTTGCGAGTTGGAATCGCCGACGTTTGGCGTCAGTGTATTGGCGATGTAGCCTTTCTGCGCCACCCCTTCAAAGCCCCAGTGCAGCGGTATGCCGACGGTTTCCACCTGCTGGCCATGCACGTTCAGCGTTTGCAGACGACGGGTGACCACCGCCACCGCGCGAATAAAGCCGCGCTTGCTGCTGACCTTCACGCGATCGCCGTTGGCAATGCCTTTCGCCTTCGCCAGGGTTTCGCTTATCTCCACAAACTGTTCCGGCTGCGCGATGGCGTTAAGCCGCGCGTGCTTGGTCCAGGTATGGAAATGCTCGGTCAGGCGGTAGGTGGTGCCGACATACGGGAACTTGTCCTTTTTACCTAAACGCAGCACGTCGTCTTCGTAGATGCGTACCACCGGGCTTGACACCACGTTCGGGTGCAGCGGGTTAGTGCCGAGCGGCGTTTCCATCGGCTCGTAGTGTTCCGGGAACGGCCCTTCTGCCAGTTTGTCGATGGCAAACAGACGTCCCAGCCCTTCCGGCTGCATGATAAACGGCCCGGTGTTGCTGCCCGGCGCGGCGGTGTTGAAGTCCGGGATATCGTTCCCCGTCCACTTCGTGCCGTTCCACTCGATCAGCATGCGTTTCGGATCCCACGGCTTACCGTTCACGTCTGCGGAGGCACGGTTGTACAGTACGCGGCGGTTCAACGGCCACGCCCATGCCCAGCCCAGGGTATTGCCCAGGCCTGACGGATCGGCGTTATCGCGGTTGGCCATCTGGTTACCCTGCTCCGTCCAGCTGCCGGTGTAGATCCAGCAGGACGAGGCCGTGGTACCGTCGTCACGCAACAGCGCGAAGCTATTGAGCAACTGGCCTTTCTTCGCCACCAGATTGCCGTTGGCATCGTACAGGTCGGCCAGCGCCACGCCGTTGTTCTCTTTTGCCACCTCTTCGGACTCAGGGTGATCCGGCTGCTTGTAGTTCCAGCTCATCTTCAGCAGCGGCTCAGCGCCTTTGCCGCCTTCTGCGCGGTACATCTCGCGCAGACGATGGTAAATCCCGGCCAGAATTTCGCCGTCATTACGCGCTTCGCCCGGCGCATCCTGACCTTTCCAGTGCCACTGTAGCCAGCGGCCAGAGTTGGCAATAGAACCGTCCTCTTCCGCAAAGCATGTCGATGGCAGGCGGAACACCTCGGTCTGAATCGCTGCCGGATCGACATCGTTTGATTCACCGTGGTTCTGCCAGAACGTAGACGTTTCGGTGACCAGCGGATCGATAACCACCATGTACTTCAGCTTGCTCAGGCTTCGAACGACTTTGTTTTTATCCGGGAATGACGCCACCGGGTTAAAGCCCTGGCAGATATACCCCGTGACGTCGCCCTTATCCATCATATTGAAATACTTGATGACATCGTAAGCCTGGTCCCATTTCGGCAACCACTCAAAGCCCCAGTCATTCTCTTTCTGCGCCGCGTCGCCGTAGAACGATTTCATCAGACTGACGGCAAACTTCGGATAGTTACTCCAGTAGTTCACCTGGTCCGGACGCGTCGCTTTTGGCGTGTTGGCGTCAAGCCAGCTTTGCCAGTCGGTCTGCTTCTCGGACGGCAGGGTCAGGTAACCCGGCAGGCTGGTCGACAGCAGGCCGAGGTCGGTTAAGCCCTGAATGTTAGAGTGTCCGCGCAGGGCGTTCACGCCGCCACCGGCCATCCCCATGTTGCCGAGCAGCAGCTGGATCATCGCCATGGTGCGAATGTTCTGCGCGCCCACGGTATGCTGCGTCCAGCCCAGCGCGTACAGGAACGTGGTGGTTCTGTCGGCGGCACTGGTGGAGGCCAGCACTTCACACACTTTCAGGAAGTCCGCTTTCGGCGTACCGCAGATGTTTTCCACCACGTCCGGCGTATAGCGGGAAACGTGCTGTTTCAGCAGGTTCCACACGCAGCGCGGATCGCTCAGGGTCTCATCGCGTTTCGCGTAGCCGTTTTCGTCGAACTGATAGTTCCAGGATGATTTATCGTACTGACGTTTCTCTGCGTCATAGCCGCTGAACAGACCATCTTCGAAGGCGAAATCTTCCCGCACCAGCAGGCTGGCATTGGTGTAATGCTTAACGTATTCCGCGTTAATCTTATTGTTTTCGATCAGGTACAACAGTACGCCGGAAAGGAACGTAATATCCGTACCGGAGCGGATCGGCGCATAGATATCAGCCACCGATGCCGTACGCGTAAAGCGTGGATCGACGACAATCAGCGTCGCATCGTTGTTGTTTTTCGCTTCCATCGCCCAGCGGAATCCCACCGGATGGGCCTCAGCGGCGTTACCGCCCATTACCACCACGACGTTAGCGTTTTTGATATCAACCCAGTGGTTGGTCATCGCACCGCGACCAAATGTTGGAGCAAGACTTGCTACCGTTGGTCCGTGTCAGACGCGCGCCTGGTTATCAACCGCCAGCATGCCGAGGGAGCGCACAAATTTTTGCGTCAGCATGCCGGTCTCATTACTTGCCGCAGAGGCACACAGCATCCCGGTGGAGGTCCAGCGGTTTACCGTGATGCCCTGCTCGTTCTTCTCAATAAAGTTGGCGTCGCGATCCGCTTTCATCAGTTTTGCAATTCGGGAGAAGGCTTCGTCCCAGGAGATACGCTGCCATTTGTCAGAGCCCGGCGCACGATATTCCGGGTAGCGCAGACGGTTTTCACTGTGGACGTAGTCCAGCAGCCCCGCCCCTTTCGGGCAAAGCGCCCCGCGGCTCACCGGATGGTCCGGGTCCCCTTCAATATGATAAATCGCTTCTTTGGCGTTCTTCGCGCCATCACCCAGGCTATACATTAATAGCCCACAACCCACGGAGCAGTATGTGCAGGTGTTACGGATCTCTTTCGCGCGCAGCAGTTTATAGTTGCGTGCCTGAGCCAGCGCCATTTTGGGAGCGAATCCCAGCATTGCGGCTGTTGTTCCGGCCATACCGCCCGCGCAGATTTTAAAAAATTGTCTGCGGCTGACGTCCATTGTTGTCCTCGTTATCTGATAAGACTTCGCGCGGCAAACTAACAGCAAAGCCCCTTTTTTTATTGCGTCAAATCAAGGTCGCTATACTTAGCCCCCCAAATAGTCACTGCTGGTACGATTTGCTACTCTTTTCGGGGTATCTGCCCCTGAGAAAATTCGCCAGGTGAAGCGGATAGATGCTATAAGTTTTCCCTTTGATTTTTAGAAGACTGGCAGGGTAATGGACAGAAAAAGAGCAACGCTGACGGGCCTGGCGGCCATATTGTTGTGGAGCACCATGGTGGGTCTCATCCGCAGCGTCAGTGAAGGACTGGGCCCGGTGGGCGGCGCGGCAATGATTTACACCGTCAGCGGGCTGTTGTGTCTGGTGACGGTGGGTTTTCCCGATCTTCTGCGTTTTTCCACGCGCTATCTTCTGGCGGGCAGCATCCTGTTTGTCAGCTATGAGATGTGCCTGGCCCTGTCGCTGGGATATGCCGCGACGCGCTCACAGGCGATTGAAGTCGGTATGGTCAATTATCTGTGGCCAAGCCTGACGATTGCGTTCGCGATTTTGTTCAACGGGCAAAAAACCACCCTGTGGGTCATCCCTGGGCTTCTCATCTCGCTGTTGGGGGTGTGCTGGGTTTTAGGTGGCGAAAACGGTCTGCAACTGAATGACATCATGCAGAACGTCGTCTCCAGCCCGCTAAGTTATGGGCTGGCGTTTGCTGGCGCTTTTATCTGGGCCGCCTACTGCACCGTCACCAGCAGGTATGCCAAAGGGCAAAATGGCATTACCCTTTTCGTCCTGCTGACCGCCCTGAGCCTGTGGGTCAAATATGCCGTCAGCGATCAGCCCGAAATGGTGTTCAGCGTCCCGGTAGTGGTGAAGCTATTGATGTGTGGGGTTGCCCTTGGCTTTGGCTACGCCGCCTGGAATATCGGTATTCTTCACGGTAACGTCACGGTGCTTGCGGCTGTCTCTTATTTCACGCCCGTGCTTTCCGCCGCGCTGGCGGCTATTGTGCTGAGTTCTCCGCTTTCATTCTCATTCTGGCAAGGGGCATTAATGGTCTGCGCCGGATCGTTACTGTGCTGGTATGCCACGCGCAAATAGTATTTTTATTTTGTGCCGGGTACCCAATATACCCGGCAAAATATTAACAATATTTTAATATGTGATCACACCCTAGAATATAATTCGTAACATTCGAGGCTACTAAAATTTCTGTATAGAGTGCTTTTAGAAAGTCAGAGTCGTTGTGAAAATTGACATAAACTGACAACAAAGGTAATTAATTCAGCGCCAATATTACCGCGCTATATAGCACAAAGCGCAATAGTTTATTTCTGAATATTTCATTTAAAAAACAGGCTTTGGCTCACCGAAAAATCTATAAGCTGATGTTTTAAAACATGTTATTGCACCTCACGCGTTGATACTCTCTGTCAAACCCCTTTAATTCCCCCGAAAAATTAAAACGTCCGACAATTATTTACAGCCATATTATCGTGGTTGGTTAATAATCAATTTATGTCTATATATTAACCTGATTGGGCGATTTAAGGGCAATTTACCCGATCGGGATCACACTAATTGAAATTATCTTTAATATTTTGAAACTTATTATTGAAAGCAGTCTACGGAATTTTAAAAATAGTCTGCCATTGACGATAAGCCTCGTTTAAAAATCGCTCATTTGGCTTAGGAAATACCTAAATAAAATTATAAGGATTATTTAAGATGAAACTTAAATTAGTTGCAGTGGCAGTGACTTCCATGTTGGCAGCAGGCGTTGTTAACGCGGCTGAAGTTTTTAACAAAGACGGTAACAAACTGGATCTGTACGGCAAAGTTACTGGTCTGCACTATTTTTCTGATGATGCTGGTAGCGACGGTGACAAAACATATGTTCGTCTGGGCTTCAAAGGTGAAACTCAGATCAACGATCAGCTGACCGGATACGGCCAGTGGGAATATGAGTTCAAGGGCAATCGCTCTGAAGCGCAGGGTTCCGACGGCAACAAAACCCGTCTGGCGTACGCTGGTCTGAAATTCGATGAATTCGGTTCCTTCGACTACGGTCGTAACTACGGTGTGGCTTATGACATCGGCGCGTGGACTGACGTTCTGCCAGAGTTCGGTGGCGATACCTGGACGCAGACTGACGGTTTCATGACCGGCCGTACCACTGGCGTTGCAACCTACCGAAACACCGACTTCTTTGGTCTGGTTGACGGCCTGAACGTGGCTGCCCAGTACCAGGGTAAAAACGACCGTTCAGAGATCACCGAATCCAACGGTGACGGCTGGGGTCTGTCTTCTACTTATGAATTCGACGGCTTCGGTGTGGGTGCGACCTACGCGAAATCTGACCGTACCGACCGTCAGGTTCGTGCTGCAAGCAACCTGAACGCCGGTGGCGAAAACGCAGAAGTCTGGGCTGCTGGCCTGAAGTACGATGCGAACAACATCTACCTGGCAACCACCTACTCTGAAACCCGCAACATGACGGCGTTCGGTAACGGTCACGTTGCCAACAAAGCGCAGAACTTTGAAGTTGTGGCTCAGTACCAGTTCGACTTCGGTCTGCGTCCGTCCATCGCTTACCTGAAATCCAAAGGTAAAGACATCGGTTCTTATGGCGACCAGGACCTGGTTGAATACATTGACGTTGGCGCGAGCTACTACTTCAACAAAAACATGTCCACCTACGTTGATTATAAAATCAACCTCGTGGATGACAGCCAGTTCACCAAAGATGCCAAAGTGGCTACCGACAACATCGTGGCTGTGGGTCTGACCTACCAGTTCTAAGATCTGTTAGTTCAAAAGGCCAGCCCTCGCGGCTGGCCTTTTTTATTACTGCTGCCCTCCGACCTTCGCCAGACTAAACCAGATCCCCACCGCCAGAATCAGCAGCATGCCTCCCGCACTACCCAGGGCCACGCTGTGCGAGGTGATGAACGCGGTTTTCGCCGCCGTCATCACCGGCTCGGCCAGCGACGGCGTCAGCTCCTGCGCCACCTTCATCGCTTCACCGATGGACGACGAGGCTTTATCGGTCAGCGACGCGCTCAGCCCCTGCGGCAGTACAATTGACGCCGAAAAGCTGCGGGTTAACAGCAAACCGAAAATGGCGATCCCCAGACCAGCACCCAGCTCGTAGGACATGGTTTCGATTGCGCCTGCGGCGGCCGCTTTCTCTTTCGGCGCGGCAGCCATGATCGCTGACGTCGAGGCCAGCAGTGCGCTGGCGGCACTGAAGCCCAGCAGCACCATCAGGCTCCACGCCTGCCACTGTTGGGTGCTGAAATCGAGCGTCGACAGGCCGATAAAACTGACCGCACTAAGCCCCATGCCTCCGGCCGCGACAATGCGTAGCCCCAGACGCCCGACCAGCACACCCGCGATCGGCCCGCTAAATCCGCTCGCCACCATCACCGGCAGCATGAATGTCCCTGCTTCAAACGGCGTAAAACCATGCACGAACTGCAACTCCTGCGCCATCAGCAGTTCAAAGCCCACCAGCGCAATCATGGCGGTCATCGCCATGACCACGCCGCTTAAAATAATGCGATGGCAAAACAGGCGCATGTCGATCATCGGCACGCGCGCGCGCAGCTGGATACGGACGAAGATAAACAGCATCACCGCCCCGGTAAGCAGCGTACAGGCCACCATCCACGGCGACAGCACCCCTTTCAGGGCGGTTTTGGCGCTATAGACCAGCAGTAAAATCGCTACAATCAGCATAATGGCATGGCTGATATTGAGCGGCTGCTCGGGCCGCCCCTGCTGAGCAGGCACAAAGCGCGCAGCAAGCGAAACCACGATCAGCACGATCGGCACGTTAATCAGGAACACCGACCCCCAGTAAAAGTGCTCCAGCAACATGCCGCCAATCAGCGGGCCAAACGCCGCGCCGCCCGACCCAACGGCAGCCCAGACGCCGAGGGCGATATTACGATGCCGCGCATCAATAAACAGGGTGCGGATCCCCGCAAGCGTAGCCGGAATAATCATCGCCGCGCCTATCGCCAGCGACGCGCGGGCGGCAATCAGCCAGCCCGCGGACGGCGCAAAAGCCGCCGCTAACGATGACAGGCCAAACAGCACGCTGCCAATCATCAGCAGGCGCTTAAAACCTATGCGATCGCCCAGCGCGCCCATCGGCAGCACCATCCCCGCCATCACCAGCGAATAAATATCAATAATCCACAGCAATTCGTTGCCGCTGGCACCCAGCGTCATGCTCAATGTTGGCGCCGCCACGTGCAGCACCGTCGCGTCAATCGCCACCGGGATATACACCAGCACGATAATCACTAACGCTAACCACTGACGAAACATAAATTTCCTTTTCAGTTAAAAACTGGACACATGTCCAGAATGCGATCCTACGTAAAGTTGAACACTTGTCCAGCTCTTTGTTACACTCGTTTCGTTGCCATTGAGAGTGAGAAATTATGCGTTATCTGAGCAAGGACGAGCGGCGGGAAGAGATCCTCCAGGCCGCGATGCGCGTGGCGCTGACCGAAGGATTCGCGGCAATGACCGTGCGCCGCATCGCCACCGAAGCGGGCGTCGCCACCGGGCAGGTACATCACCACTTTGCGTCGGCGGGCGAGCTAAAATCGCTGGCGTTTGTCCGGCTGATCCGCGATTTGCTGGATGCTGAAATCGTTGGCGAAAACGCTGGCTGGCGCGAGCGCCTGCATGCCATGCTCGGCAGCGATGACGGCGGGTTTGAGCCCTACATTCGACTGTGGCGGGAGGCGCAAATTCTCGCCAGCCGGGATAGCGATATCAAAGGCGCCTACGTTTTGACTATGGAGATGTGGCACCAGGAAACGGTCGCGATTATCCGCGCCGGGGGGGAAGCCAACGCCTTTACGCTTGCTGACCAGCCGGAAAATATCGCCTGGCGTTTAATTGGTCTGGTATGTGGCCTGGATGGCATATACGTATTAAATATGCCTGAAATGGACGACGCGGCATTTAATAAGCATCTGGATAAACTTATCTCCCTCGAATTGTTTTAATACTCCCATCGGGGTATTAATTTCCGCAAATAGTTACAATTAGTAACACATAAAGCGAACCCTGATTCCCATTCCAAACTCAGGGATTCGCTTTTTTATCTATCCTTTCAGATGTATCCCATAACATCCAATAATTTCTACAAACTGCCGACAGGTATCTTTCTGTTTTTACTTCTTTTTTCTCTCCATTTTGGTAAGCAAGAGGGTGATATGTCACATCAAAGCGAGAAGAGTAATCAGCATCTGTTGAGTAACTGGAAACCGGAAAACGCGCAATTTTGGGAGAATAAAGGGAAACATATCGCACGAAGAAACCTGTGGATTTCCGTGGCGTGTTTGCTTCTCGCGTTTTGTGTCTGGATGTTGTTTAGCGCTATTGCGGTAAACCTTAATAAGGTCGGATTTAATTTCAGCACCGATCAGCTTTTTATGCTAACGGCATTACCTTCTCTCTCCGGCGCGATATTGCGTGTCCCCTATTCTTTTATGGTGCCGATATTTGGCGGACGTTACTGGACCGTGTTGAGCACCGTGATCCTGGTCGTGCCCTGTGTCTGGCTTGGGATCGCCATCCAGAATACCGCTACGCCTTACTGGATCTTTATCATCATCGCACTGCTGTGCGGTTTTGCCGGCGCCAACTTCGCTTCCAGCATGGGAAACATCAGCTTCTTCTTCCCGAAAGCCAGACAGGGTAGCGCGCTGGGCATTAACGGCGGGCTGGGTAACCTGGGCGTGAGCGTGATGCAGCTGGTTGCGCCGCTGGTGATTTTCCTGCCGATGTTTACCTTCCTCGGCGTGCACGGCGTACCGCAGGAGGATGGCTCGACGATGTGGCTGGCGAACGCGGCGTGGATCTGGGCCCCGCTGCTGATTCTTGCCACCCTTGCGGCGTTTTTTGGCATGAACGACATTGCCAGCTCGAAAGCGTCCATTGCCAGCCAGCTTCCGGTGCTTAAGCGCTTTCATCTCTGGCTGCTGAGCCTGCTTTATCTGGCCACCTTCGGCTCGTTTATCGGTTTCTCGGCAGGCTTTGCTATGCTGTCAAAAACCCAGTTTCCGGACGTGAATATCCTCCACCTCGCCTTCTTTGGTCCGCTGATTGGCGCCCTGGCGCGCTCCGCGGGCGGGATGATCTCGGACAGGCTGGGCGGCGTACGGGTGACGCTGATCAACTTCGTCTTTATGGCCATCTTTAGCGCCCTGATTTTCCTGACGCTGCCCGGCTCTGGTTCAGGCAGTTTTATCGCCTTCTATCTGGTCTTTATGGGCCTGTTCCTCACCGCAGGCCTGGGCAGCGGCTCGACCTTCCAGATGATCGCGATTATCTTTCGCCAAATCACCCTCGACCGCGTGAAAAAACAGGGTGGGAGCGACGAACAGGCGCAGCATGAAGCGGTGACTGAAACGGCTGCCGCGCTGGGCTTTATCTCTGCCATCGGTGCGGTGGGCGGGTTCTTTATTCCCAAAGCCTTTGGCACATCCCTGGCGATGACCGGTTCTCCGGTGGGCGCCATGAAAGTCTTCCTCGTGTTTTACATCGTCTGCGTGCTCGTCACCTGGCTGGTGTACGGCCGCAAATCCTCACAAAAATAATAACTACATCTTCGCCGGAGCGTGATGCCTCACCCTCCGGCCATGCTATCGAAGCAGGAGAAATGTCATGAGCAAACTGTTGGACCGCTTCCGTTACTTCAAAACAAAAGGCGACAGTTTCGCCGATGGGCACGGGCAGGTGTACCACACCAACCGCGACTGGGAGGACAGCTACCGTCAGCGCTGGCAGTTCGATAAAATTGTGCGATCCACCCACGGCGTTAACTGCACCGGCTCCTGTAGCTGGAAGATTTATGTCAAAAATGGCCTGGTGACCTGGGAAACCCAGCAGACCGACTACCCGCGCACCCGCCCTGACCTGCCTAACCACGAACCGCGCGGCTGCCCGCGTGGCGCAAGTTACTCCTGGTATCTCTACAGCGCCAACCGTCTCAAGTACCCGCTGGTACGCCGCAGGCTGATCGAACTCTGGCGCGAGGCGCTGGCGCAGCATACCGATCCGGTGCTGGCCTGGGATGCCATCCAGAACGATCCGCAGAAAGCGCAGAGCTACAGGAAAGCGCGCGGAAAAGGCGGTTTTATCCGCTCAAACTGGAAAGAGCTTAACCAGCTGATTGCTGCCGCTAACGTCTGGACCATCAAAAATTACGGCCCTGATCGCGTGGCCGGTTTCTCCCCAATTCCGGCGATGTCGATGGTCTCTTATGCCGCCGGTACGCGCTATCTCTCCCTGCTCGGCGGCACCTGCCTGAGCTTCTATGACTGGTACTGCGATCTGCCTCCGGCGTCGCCGATGACCTGGGGCGAACAGACCGACGTGCCGGAATCGGCGGACTGGTACAACTCCAGTTATATCATTGCCTGGGGCTCAAACGTGCCGCAGACGCGCACCCCGGACGCCCACTTCTTTACCGAAGTGCGTTACAAAGGCACCAAGACCGTCGCCATTACGCCGGATTTCTCGGAGGTGGCGAAGCTCAGCGACCAGTGGCTGGCCCCCAAACAGGGTACCGACAGCGCCCTTGCCATGGCGATGGGACATGTGATCCTTAAAGAGTTCCACCTCGATAACCCGAGCGAGTACTTCCTCAACTATTGCCGCCGCTACACCGACATGCCAATGCTGGTTCTGCTGGATGAACAGGCTGACGGTCGCGTGGTGCCGGGCCGCATGCTGCGCGCGTCGGATCTGGCCGACGGGCTGGGCGAAACCAACAACCCGGAGTGGAAAACCATCGCCTTTGACGTGGCCGGAAATCTGGTGGCGCCGAATGGTTCCATCGGCTTCCGCTGGGGTGAAAAAGGCAAATGGAACCTGGAGTCGCTGGCCGCGGGACAGGAAACCGAGCTGACGCTTTCCCTGCTCATCACCCACGACAGCGTGGCAGACGTGGCCTTCCCGTACTTCGGCGGAAACGAGAACCCGCATTTCCGCAGCGTGAAGCAGGAGCCAGTGCTGACGCGCCGCGTACCGAGTAAAACCCTGACCCTGGCCGACGGCAGCCAGAGACGCGTGGTGAGCGTGTACGATCTGGTGCTCGCAAACTACGGCCTCGATCGCGGTCTGGAAGACAGTAATGCGGCGGCAAACTACGCCGAGATAAAAGCCTACACCCCGGCCTGGGGCGAACAGATTACCGGCGTCCCCGCTTACCTGATTGAAAAAATCGCCCGTGAATTTGCCGACACGGCGCACAAAACCCACGGACGGTCGATGATCATCCTCGGGGCCGGTGTGAACCACTGGTACCACATGGACATGAACTACCGCGGGATGATCAACATGCTGGTCTTCTGCGGCTGCGTCGGGCAGAGCGGCGGCGGCTGGTCGCACTATGTCGGCCAGGAAAAGCTGCGCCCGCAAACCGGCTGGCTGCCGCTGGCCTTCGCGCTGGACTGGAACCGTCCGCCGCGCCAGATGAACAGCACATCGTACTTCTACAACCACGCCAGCCAGTGGCGCTATGAGAAGCTCACCGCACAGGAACTGCTTTCTCCCCTTGCAGACGCATCGAAGTTTACCGGTCACCTTATTGATTTCAACGTCCGCGCCGAGCGCATGGGCTGGCTCCCTTCCGCGCCGCAGCTCAACCTCAACCCGCTGCACGTGAAAGCTCGCGCCGACGCCGCCGGGATGTCGCCGCAGGATTACACCGTGCAGGCGTTAAAATCGGGTGATATTCGCTTCGCCTGCGAACAGCCGGACAACGGTAAGAACCACCCGCGCAACCTGTTCGTCTGGCGTTCTAACCTGCTCGGTTCGTCCGGGAAAGGCCATGAATACATGCTGAAATACCTGCTTGGCACCGAGAGCGGTATTCAGGGTGAGGATTTAGGCTCAACGGACGACGTGAAACCTGAAGAGGTGGAATGGCAAACCGCCGCCATTGAGGGCAAGCTGGATCTGCTGGTGACGCTCGATTTCCGTATGTCCAGCACCTGCCTGTTCTCGGATATCGTCCTGCCCACCGCCACCTGGTATGAAAAAGACGATATGAATACCTCGGACATGCATCCGTTTATTCACCCGCTTTCCGCCGCCGTTGACCCGGCGTGGGAGTCCCGCAGCGACTGGGAGATCTACAAGGGCATCGCCAAAGTGTTCTCTGAAGTGTGCGTCGGACATCTCGGCACCGAGACTGACGTGGTGCTACAGCCGCTACAGCATGATTCACCGGGGGAACTGTCGCAGCCGTTTGATATTCAGGACTGGCGCAAAGGCGAATGCGATCTGATCCCCGGCAAAACCGCGCCAAACATTGCAGTCGTCGAGCGCAACTATCCGGAAACCTACGAGCGCTTCACGGCCCTTGGGCCGCTGCTGGACAAGCTCGGCAACGGCGGAAAAGGCATATCGTGGAACACCCAGAATGAGGTCGATTTCCTCGGCAAGCTCAATTACGTCAAGGCCGACGGCCCGGCGAAAGGTCGTCCGCGCATCGAGACCGCCATTGACGCTTCAGAGGTGATCCTCGCCCTTGCGCCAGAAACTAACGGTCAGGTTGCGGTCAAAGCCTGGGAAGCCCTCGGCGAACTGACCGGGCGCGATCACACCCATCTGGCGCTGAACAAAGAAGACGAGAAAATCCGCTTCCGCGATATTCAGGCGCAGCCGCGCAAAATTATCTCCAGCCCGACGTGGTCCGGCCTTGAGAGCGAGCACGTCTCGTATAATGCGGGCTACACCAACGTTCACGAGCTGATCCCGTGGCGCACGATTTCGGGCCGCCAGCAGCTGTATCAGGATCATGCCTGGATGCGCGCCTTCGGGGAGAGTCTGGTGGCCTATCGTCCACCGATTGATACCCGCAGCGTCACCCATATGCGCGAGATCCCGCCGAACGGCTTCCCGGAAAAGGCGCTTAACTTCCTGACGCCGCACCAGAAATGGGGCATTCATTCCACCTACAGCGAAAACCTGCTGATGCAGACCCTGTCGCGCGGGGGGCCAATCGTCTGGATCAGCGAAACCGACGCGCGCGAGCTGGGCATTGAGGACAACGACTGGATCGAAGCCTTTAACGCCAACGGCGCCCTCACCGCCCGCGCGGTGGTCAGCCAGCGCGTGCCGCCGGGCATGACCATGATGTACCACGCTCAGGAGCGCATCCTGAACATTCCGGGGTCAGAAGTAACCGGACGGCGCGGCGGGATCCACAACTCGGTCACCCGCGTCTGCCCGAAACCGACCCACATGATCGGCGGCTACGCGCAGCTGGCGTACAGCTTCAACTATTACGGCACCGTCGGCTCGAACCGCGACGAGTTCATCATGATCCGCAAAATGAAAAACATTAACTGGCTGGACGGCGAAGGTCGGGATCAGGTACAGGAGGCGAAAAAATGAAAATACGCTCACAGGTTGGCATGGTACTGAATCTCGATAAATGCATTGGCTGCCACACCTGCTCGGTCACCTGTAAGAACGTCTGGACCGGGCGCGAAGGGATGGAGTACGCATGGTTTAACAACGTCGAAACCAAACCGGGTATCGGCTATCCGAAAAACTGGGAAGATCAGGATGAGTGGCAAGGCGGCTGGATCCGCGGCATTCACGGCAAGCTAACGCCGCGCCTCGGCGGCAAAATGGGCGTGCTGTCGAAGATTTTCGCCAACCCCGTGTTGCCGCAGATTGACGATTATTATGAGCCCTTCACCTTCGATTACCAGGATCTGCACCGTGCGCCGGAGGGAGACCACCTCCCTACCGCCCGCCCCCGTTCGCTGATCGACGGCAAGCGAATGGATAAAATCAAATGGGGGCCCAACTGGGAGGAGCTGCTGGGCGGCGAGTTCGAAAAACGCGCCCGCGACCGCAACTTCCAGAAGATCCAGAAAGAGATGTACGGTCAGTTTGAAAACACCTTCATGATGTATCTGCCGCGCCTGTGCGAGCACTGCCTGAACCCGAGCTGCGTCGCCACCTGCCCGAGCGGTGCGATTTACAAGCGCGAAGAGGACGGCATTGTGCTGATCGACCAGGACAAATGCCGCGGCTGGCGTCTGTGCATCAGCGGCTGCCCGTACAAGAAAATCTACTTCAACTGGAAAAGCGGCAAATCAGAGAAGTGCATCTTCTGCTATCCGCGCATTGAATCCGGCCAGCCGACCGTCTGCTCGGAAACCTGTGTCGGGCGCATCCGCTATCTCGGCGTGCTGCTGTACGATGCGGACCGTATCGAGGAGGCAGCGAGCACCGAGCATGAGACCGACCTGTACGAGCGTCAGTGCGACGTGTTCCTTAACCCGAACGATCCGGCGGTGATTGAGGAAGCGCTGAAACAGGGTATTCCGCAGAACGTCATTGACGCGGCACAGCGTTCCCCGGTTTACAAAATGGCGATGGACTGGAAGCTTGCCCTGCCGCTGCATCCGGAATACCGCACCCTGCCAATGGTCTGGTATGTGCCGCCGCTGTCACCGATTCAGTCCTACGCCGACGCAGGTGGTTTGCCGCAGAGCGACGGCGTGCTGCCTGCGGTCGAAAGCCTGCGCATTCCGGTGCAGTACCTGGCAAACATGCTCAGCGCGGGCGATACCGGTCCGGTGCTGCGCGCCCTGAAGCGCATGATGGCGATGCGCCACTACAAGCGTTCCCAGACCGTGGAAGGCGTGACCGACACCCGCGCCATCGAAGAAGTGGGCCTGACCGAAGCGCAGGTTGAGGAGATGTACCGCTATCTGGCGATTGCCAACTACGAAGACCGCTTCGTGATCCCGACCAGCCACCGAGAAATGGCGCGCGACGCCTTCCCGGAGAAAAACGGCTGCGGCTTCACCTTTGGCGACGGCTGCCACGGCTCCGACACCAAATTCAACCTCTTCAACAGCAGCCGCATCGACGCGATCAACATCACTGAAGTGCGCGATCACGGGGAGGGAGAGTAATGCAAATCCTCAAAATCATCGCGCTGCTCATTGAGTATCCCGATGAGCTGCTGTGGGAAAACCGTGACGAAGCGCTTTCCCTGGTTGAACAGGACGCGCCCATGCTGCTGCCGTTTGCGCAGCAGCACCTGAGCGCCCCGCTGCTGGATAAGCAGGCTGAATGGTGTGAAGTGTTTGAACGTGGTCGCGCAACCTCGCTACTGCTGTTCGAGCATGTTCACGCCGAGTCTCGCGATCGCGGTCAGGCGATGGTCGATTTGATGAGCCAGTATGAGAAAGCGGGCCTTCAGCTGGACTGCCGCGAGCTGCCGGACTATCTGCCACTCTACCTGGAGTACCTTAGCATCGTTACCGACGACGAAGCGCGCGAAGGGCTGCAAAACGTCGCGCCGATCCTGGCGCTGATTGGTGGCCGCCTGAAACAGCGTGAGGTGGCACATTACCAGCTGTTTGACGCCCTACTGACGCTGGCCGGAACGCGCCTTTCCAGCGACAGCGTGGCGAAACAGGTGTCCGGTGAAAAACGGGATGATACCCGTCAGGCGCTGGACGCCGTGTGGGAAGAGGAACAGGTGAAGTTTATTGAAGACAATGCCACATCGTGCGACAGCTCGCCGATGCAGCAATATCAACGACGCTTTAGCCAGGACGTCGCGCCGCAGTACGTGGACGTCAGCGCCGGAGGCCCAAAATGACACATTACCTGAACGTGTTTTTCTATGACATTTATCCGTACATCTGCGCCACCGTCTTTTTCCTCGGTAGCTGGTTGCGCTACGACTACGGGCAGTACACATGGCGCGCCTCGTCAAGCCAGATGCTCAGCAAGCGCGGGATGAACTGGGGCTCTAACCTGTTTCATATCGGCATTCTGGGGATCTTCTTCGGGCACCTGTTCGGCATGTTAACCCCGCACTGGATGTACGCCTGGTTTTTACCCATCGCGGTTAAACAGCAGTTAGCCATGATTGCGGGGGGCATTTGCGGGGTGCTAACGCTGATTGGCGGGTCGATGCTGCTTTACCGCCGCCTGTTCAACCAGCGGGTGCGCGCCACGTCCACCACGCCGGATATTATCATCATGAGTATCCTGCTGCTTCAGTGCATCCTTGGGCTGTCGACCATTCCTTTCTCCGCCCAGTATCCTGACGGAAGCGAGATGATGAAGCTGGTCGGCTGGGCGCAGGGGATCGTGACGTTTAAGGGCGGTTCGTCGGAAATGCTGAGCGGCGTCGCGCCAATCTTCCGCGTGCATCTGGTGCTGGGGATGACGATCTTCCTTATCTTCCCGTTCACCCGCCTGGTGCACGTGTGGAGCGCGCCGTTTGAGTACTTCACCCGTCGGTATCAGATAGTGAGATCGCGCCGTTGATTTTGTCGGGTGGCGGCTTCGCCTTACCCGACCTACGTTTCAAGCCGCTGTTGGCCCGGTAAGGCGTAGCCGCCACCGGGCTATTTACCTGCCTGTGGATGCGTATCAAACCCCGCCATCACGGCCGTCAGCTCGGCGAGGGTAAAGCCGTGCTTCGGGTCATCAACGCCCAGGCCAAACCGCGCCTGCATCAGCTTATACAGCGCCTCCGCATCCGGCAAATGGATCTGCTCCTCCACATGACCGTTCTGCCAGTGGGTAAAATTAAAGTTGGTCAGCGTCAGCTTGCCCCCGTCCGGCAGGTGGCGACACATCAGCAGGTGATGACGGAAATGGGACTGCGGCCAGTGCGCCGACCAGAAGTTTCCCATCACGTAATCGTTGAAATACTGGGTCGCCAGGTCGAAATGGTACATCGACTGCCAGTGCTCGTGATGGCGGAATTGCAGTACCCAGTCGTTACCCTCGCTCAGCAAACGATAACTCCCGTGCGGGGTTTCCTGCTCCTCGTTAGCGATCAAACGAATCGGCGCCGTCAGCGTTTGTCCGCCAAATCCCACATCGGCGATCCAGCGCTCGCCGTTCAGCTCAACCAGCAGCAACCGGTGCGTGCGTGGCGGCATCTGCGACGGATTAGCCAGCACAACCCGCCCCAGCACGCTGCGCACCGTAAAACCGACTTCGCGCAACACCCGCTCAAACAGGCCGTTTTGCTCGAAGCAATACCCCCCCCGACGTGCGGTGACCAGTTTATCCACCAGACACCCGTCGTCCAGATGGATTTCACGCGGCAAAACAACATCGATATTTTCGAAAGGGATTGCGCAGTTATGGTGTAAATGCAGCCCCCGCAGGGTATCGATATCAACCTGTACGGGCTGCTGCCAGCCCGTGCGGGCGAAATAAGCACTCAGAAATGGGGACATGATTTGCTCCAGGATGTGATATCCCCTGTTTATAAACTATTTTCCCTTATGCATATGCGCAAAAGTGCTTTTTCGTCATACTCATCGTGTACATGAGGAGATCCTATGAACCACTTTCGCCCTGTTGAATTACGCCATGCCAGCCGTCTTCTGAATCACGGTCCAACCGTGCTCATCACCAGCCGGGATGAGACCATCGATCGTCGCAACGTCATGGCCGCCGCATGGTCTATGCCGGTGGAATTTGAGCCCCCGCGTATCGCGATTGTGGTAGACAAAAGCGCGTGGTCACGGGAGTTGATCGAACGCAGCGGGAAATTCGGCATTGTGATCCCCGGCGTGGCGGCAGCCAACTGGACCTGGGCGGTCGGCAGCGTCAGCGGGCGCGACGAGGATAAATTTAACTGCTACGGGATCCCGGTTATTTATGGCCCTGAGCTTGGCCTGCCGGTTATAGAAGAGAAATGTCTGGCGTGGATGGAGTGCCGGTTATTACCTGTAACCTCTGCGGCCGAGAAATATGACACTCTGTTTGGCGAAGTGGTTTCCGCCGCGGCGGATGAACGCGCATTTGTCGCCGGACGCTGGCAGTTTGACGGGGATAAGCTGAATACGCTGCATCATCTGGGTGCGGGTACGTTTGTCGCGAGCGGGAAAATGGTGAAGGCGCTGGATTAAGGCTTCTCAAAAAAGAAAAGCCCTCTTCCTGAGGAAGAGGGCTTTTTATTACTTAACACGCTTCGCAATAATCTCATCCGCCACATTCCGCGGAGCTTCCGCAAAATGATGGAACTCCATCGTATACGTCGCGCGCCCCTGGGACATCGAGCGCAGCGTGGTAGCGTAGCCAAACATCTCAGCCAGCGGGACGTCAGCGCGAATAATCTGGCTGCCGTACTGCTCTGCCATCCCCTGCACCATGCCGCGACGGGAGGAGAGATCGCCCATAATGTTCCCGGCGTACTCTTCCGGCGTTTCCACCTCAACGTGCATCACCGGCTCAAGAATAACCGGATCCGCCCGCCGTGCGCCCTCTTTGAAGCCGAGGATCGCCGCCATGCGGAAGGCCATCTCCGAGGAGTCAACGTCATGGTAGGACCCAAACGTCAGGGTCGCTTTCACATCCACCACCGGATAGCCCGCCAGCACTCCCGTATTCATGGCTTCTCGCAAGCCTTTTTCCACCGACGGGATGTACTCCCGCGGCACCACCCCGCCTTTGGTGGCATCTTCAAACACAAAACCACTCCCGGCGGCTAAAGGCTCAAGGCTCAGGACCACATGACCGTACTGCCCTTTCCCACCGGACTGTCGGACAAATTTACCTTCAATATCCTTCACCGCTTTACGCAGGGTTTCACGGTAGGTGACCTGCGGACGACCAATGTTCGCCTCAACGCCAAACTCGCGCTTCATGCGGTCGACGATGATCTCCAGATGCAACTCGCCCATCCCGGAGATGATGGTCTGACCGGACTCTTCGTCCGTGTGCAGGCGGAACGACGGATCTTCCGCCGCCAGGCGCTGTAGGGCGATCCCCATTTTCTCCTGATCGGCCTTGGTTTTCGGCTCAATCGCCAGCGAAATAACCGGGTCCGGGAACTCCATCCGTTCAAGGGTGATCACCGCATTCGGGTCGGTCAGCGTGTCACCGGTAGTAACGTCTTTCAGCCCGACACAGGCTGCGATATCCCCTGCGCGCAGCTCGTCCACCTCATGGCGATCGTTGGCATGCATCAGCACGATGCGCCCGATACGCTCTTTCTTGCCCTTCACCGGGTTGTACACCGCGTCGCCTTTGCGCAGTATGCCGGAATAGACGCGGATAAAGGTCAGCTGGCCAACGTACGGATCGCTCATCAGCTTGAAGGCCAGCGCCGAGAACGGTTCATCATCGCTTGGGTGGCGCTCGGCGTGCTGTCCGTCTTCGTCTACCCCATCAATAGCGGGCACGTCCAGTGGAGACGGCATCAATTCAATTACCGCGTCGAGCATGCGCTGCACGCCTTTGTTCTTGAAAGCGCTGCCGCACAGCATCGGCTGGATTTCGCCGGAGATGGTCCGGACGCGCAGCCCCTGGATGATTTCTGCTTCATCCAGTTCGCCCGTCTCAAGGTACTTATCCATAAGCTCATCGCTGGCTTCTGCCGCAGCCGAAACCATTTTTTCTCGCCACGCCTGGGCGGTGCTCAGCAGATCGTCAGGCACTGGCGCATAGCTGAACGCCATGCCCTGCGTCGCATCGTCCCACAGAATGGTGCGCATCTTGATGAGATCCACCACGCCGGTGAAGTGTTCTTCTGCTCCCACGGGGATCACAATCGGGACCGGATTGGCTTTCAGCCGCTCCTGCATCATCCGCACCACGCGGAAGAAATCCGCACCCGGGCGGTCCATTTTGTTGACAAATGCCAGGCGCGGGACGTGATATTTATTCGCCTGACGCCAGACGGTCTCCGACTGCGGTTGCACACCACCGACGGAGTCATAGACCATTACCGCGCCGTCGAGCACACGCATGGAACGTTCCACCTCAATGGTGAAATCCACGTGCCCGGGGGTGTCGATAATATTGATGCGGTGCGGTTCAAAGCCTCTGTCCATACCGGGCCAGAAACAGCTCACCGCCGCCGACGTAATGGTGATCCCGCGCTCCTGCTCCTGCGCCATCCAGTCGGTGGTTGCCGCGCCATCGTGTACTTCACCCAGCTTGTGGCTCATCCCGGTGTAAAACAGGATGCGCTCAGTGGTGGTTGTTTTGCCCGCATCGATATGCGCGGAGATACCGATGTTGCGATAACGTTCGAGTGGAATGGGTCGGGGCATGATATTTCCTTAAGTCTTCATGACTGGTTTGTGATGACCGGGATGGTCGCGTGTTCGTTCGTTTGTTATAATAGTCCCATTGTACAAGTATTATCGAACTATTTTTTAACGGTTGACCTATTGTTGATATAGCTCAATCTCACGCGAGACGCAGGAAAACGATGATCCCAAACCACCCGGAACCTGAACAGATAGTGTTGGAAAATGTGCTGTTCGCCCTCGGCAACCCGCTGCGATTAGCGATTATCCGCAGGCTGGCCGACGGCAGCGAACTGAGCTGTAACGCGCTGCGCCCGGAAGAGGTGGTGAAATCCACTATGACTCACCACTGGCGCGTGCTGCGCGACAGTGGCGTGATCTGGCAGCGCCCGCAGGGGCGCGAGAATATGATCTCACTGAGAAGAGAAGATCTGGACGCCCGCTTTCCTGGACTGCTGGCGATCCTGCTCCAGGCTAAGTAGCGGCAGCGACCTCTAGACGATAAACCGGAATGCGCCGTGTTGTTCCGGTAAGGGTGTCGAACACCTCCGTATCGGACGTCACTATCCTCATCCCGGTCTTCCTTAACCGCTGCACGTCGGCGGCTATGCGCTGGAGGCCAAACCAGAAAAGCCCGTCAAGCGCGGTGACCGTAAGCCCCTGCTCCAGCGCCAGCTGGAGGCGCTCGCGGGGGGCTTTCACCTGCTGAGCGATTTGCCGGTAAGGCACTTCCGATCCGCCGGACGCATCGATTCGCTGAATACGGGTCTTCAGGTGGTAGGTAAATTCATCGGGAATGCCGTTCAAATCCTGTTTAAGGCTGTAGACGCAGCCAAACCGCTTCCCGTTGAACAGGACATTTTTTTGACTGAGCTGAAACTCATTTCTGATGCCATCAATCAGCTGCGGTGCGCGGGTAAGAAGTAACCGGAAGGGAAGCTCAAAGCTGGTCACATAATCCACGTTCAGTAGCGCGAGACGCAGCCGCTCTTCTGCCCCGGATTTCTGGTCATGACACTCGCGCATCACCTCCGCCCACTGGCGCGTCAGACGTTCCGGCTCGCCGGCTTCGGTGAGGAGGTATTTTTCAAGATGATAATCGACTCTTCCGGTCATGTGGGGCATCCCGTCAATGTGGATGCGGTAATTCTATCCAGCGCGGCCGGATTTATAAAGGGCGGAGCGCACCGGCATCCGCCCTGCCGGGCTACTGCTGGATACTCGACCGGCCCGAAATATCGCTGGCAGATAAGGTTCTTGCAGAAGATGGGATCTGTTTTTTGCGTTTATACCGGTCCGGCTGGCCTTCGGGGCGGGTTTTGAACCGGCGATGCAGCCACATATATTGCTCAGGCGCCATCATCACGGCGCGCTCAATTGCTCTGTTCATCTGCGTGGCTACCGACGCTTTATCGCCTCCCTGCAAGGTATCGCTGATATCTTCCAGAATAATCAGCTCATACCCTGTGCCGTCTGCTTTTCGGCGCGGTACAAACGGGATCACGGCAGATCTGGCACTTTTCACCAGCATGTAGCTCCCGGCAGTTGTCGCGGCGTCCGGGACGGCAAAAAACGGCACAAACACGCTATTCGTTTTGCCATAGTCGTGGTCCGGGGCATACCACAGGATCTCGTTTTGCTTCAGCGCGCGGATCATGCCCTTCAGGTCATAGCGGTCAAGCATGGTTTTATTGGAACGCAGACGACCGCGCGTTTGCAGCCAGTCGAGCAACGCATTATTGTTGGGACGATACACACCAATACCCGCGTTGAGCATGCCAAAGATACGTGCGCCTAATTCCAGCGTGAGAAAATGCATGCCAATGAGCACCACGCCCCTTCCTTGCGCCCGCGCCTGTTCCATATGTTCGTAGCCGGTCACGCTGAAGTGTTTCCGTACGCGCCAGTCTGGCCAGAACCACGCTATCCCGGTTTCGATGACGCCCATTCCAACCGATTCAAAATTACGCTCAAGTAAACCCTCGCGCTCGTCCTCTTTCATATCAGGAAAGCAAAGCTCAAGATTTCGTCTGGCGATCTCCACGCGGCGTGGAAGCAGGCGCATAGCCAGACGCCCAAGCCCGTGACCTGTTTTTAACAGCAGCGGGTACGGAAGCTGAACCGTGCACCAGAGCGCGGCAATGCCTGCCCAGCTGAGCCAGTAACGAGGATGAATAAAGGCAAGTGAAAACTGAGGTAATTTTGTCATGGAAAAATTATCCTTTTACTAATTTGTACTTAATCTGGTGCAGTTGCAGTGCTTACCTGCTGATTTAACGAATATTGTTCGGAAGGATGAATTGTAGCGGAATCGTTATGGTTTTTATTATCGATTTTTGCGAAAGGGAATAAAAGCGAGGTGCGCCGGGTGATATTGCACCACCCGGCAGGCAAGTTACATTGAATAACCGGGCTTCTTAATCAGTTCATCCAGTTTCGGGCCGATCTCGGTATCCCAGACCCGCGTCTTCCAGTCAGCTTCCTGAACCTCCTGAAGCGCCACGGAGATTGAGCGATCTTTACTGTTCAGGTGACGGGCGATCGCTTCGGCGATATCCGCCGCCAGGGCCGTTTTTTGTTCGTCAGTCAGATCGCGTGGAAAACATTTGATGTCAACGTGTGGCATGGGCAGGGCTCCTTTTATAGATGAGCGTTCCACGTTATCAGATTATATCGTTAGCTTTTAGCACCTTGTGCAGTTCCGGCAGCGCGCAGACGGCATCCGCGACGGCGGTAATATTAGGCGTGTTAGTGGCAAACCACTCATGGCGTGGCCCCCAGGTACGCGCAACGGCGATATAGACGTCAAGCAGCGTCAGCTGTTTGCCAAACGCAAACGGCGAGGCGCTGAGCTGGCTGTCGAACCACAGATAGAGCGATTTTCGGTACTCAATGCAATTTTTCTTCAGCTGTTCCGGGGCATCAGGCACCCAGCGTTCCGGGTAGTCTGCATACGTAAAGGTGGGATAGACGTTCGCCACAAACCAGATGAGCAGGCGCTGAAACCGCTGACGCTCGGCCTGCCCTACGGGCGGCGCGAGGTCGGGACGTCTGTCGAGCACCATCAGGGCGATAGCCGCGGTTTCCGTCACGATCGCCCCGTTTTCCAGCTCCAGCGTCGGCACCTGGCACAGCGGGTTCAGTTTCAATAGCAATTCGCGCTGCGGGCCGGGCTGGTCAAACCCGTCCACGTTGACGAACTGATACGGGATGTCTGCCAGAGTCAGCATCACTTCACTGATTGCCGATCCCCAGCCGGGTACGCCATAGAGTTTGATCATGTTGCCCCCTCAGGGATGAAAACCCTAAGTGTAGAGCACCATTAGTAGGTTATCCCGGGCGGATTAACGTCTGAAGACGTCACCGCTTCGCCCGCTTCTCCCCAGCGCGCCAGCACCTTTTGATACTCCCCGCGCTTAATCGCACCGTCCAGCGCAGCCTGCAACGCATACACCAGCCCATTGCCTTTTTTGGTTGTGGTGGCGACATAGGCTTTCTTCGGCCCTAATCCCACGACGCGGGTTTTGCCGGTTAACGCGGCTTTATAGGCAGAAACGGACTGCGGTCCAAAGAACACATCCGCCCTGCCGGACTGAATATAAAGATTGCCTGAGGCGTCGTCGGTCAGATAAACCGGCAACGCAGGCTCGCGCCCGGCCTTTTTATTCTCTTCGTTCCAGCCCAGCAGAATACGCTCCTGATTGGTGCCTGACCCGACAATCACCTTTTTACCGGCCAGATCTTTCGCACGGGTGATCGACTGTACGTTGCTGGTGGATTTTACCGAGAAGGCGAGGGAATCGACGCGATAGGTCGCAAAATCGAACTTCGCCTTACGTTGCTCGGTGACAGCGATATTCACCAACGCCACGTCATAGCGCCCGGAAGTGATCCCCAGCGGCCAGTCTTCCCACGCCGTTGGCACCAGTTTCAGCTTCAGCCCCAGGCTGCCCGCCAGCAACCGGGCGATATCCGGGTCGCTGCCAATACGGGTGCGGTTATCACTGGCCAGCAGCGCCAGCGGCGGAGAATTCAGGGCTGAAATTGCTACCGTGAGGGTCCCCGGCTCAACAAATTTATAGTTCGCCGGGATTTTCGCCACCGCCTGTTGATCAACCGTCACCGGCAGCGGCTGTTCGTTGGCCTTTAAATCAATGCTGGCGTGGCTCGCCGTCGTGAAGACCAGCCCCGCCAGGAGTCCATATTTCATCTGCGCTCCTTACAGCACTTTTGAGAGGAACTGGCGCGTTCGCGGATGCGACGGTCGGTTTAACACGTCGTCGCTGCTGCCCTGCTCCACAATTTTACCGTCGACCATAAATACCACCTGGTCCGCCACTTCCCGGGCAAAACCGATCTCATGGGTGACCACCACCAGCGTCGTGCCGGAACGGGCGAGCTTTTTAATCACGTCCAGCACTTCGCCAACCAGTTCCGGATCCAGCGCCGAGGTGGGTTCATCAAACAGCATCACGCGGGGGCGCAGCGCCAGCGCGCGGGCAATGGCGATACGCTGTTGCTGGCCACCGGAGAGGTGACGTGACCAGGCATCGGCTTTATCGCGCAGTCCTACCACATCCAGCAGGCTGTAGGCGTTTTCAACAGCCTCTTTTTTAGTGAATTTTTTATGCGCGATGGGTGCTTCAATCAGGTTTTCCAGCACCGTGAGATGCGGAAAAAGATTGAAGTTCTGAAACACGTATCCAACGTTGACGCGCTGTTTCAGGATCTCTTTCTCTTTTAGCTCGTAGAGTTTGTCACCCTGACGGCGATAGCCGATGTAATCCCCGTCAATCTGAATAAAGCCTTCGTCTACGCGCTCCAGATGGTTAATGGTGCGCAGCAGCGTCGATTTTCCCGATCCAGAGGGACCGAGGATCACCGTCACGGAGCCCGGCGGGATCTCAAGCGTGACGTTATCGAGCGCTTTATGTCGGCCAAAAAACTTACTGACGCCGGTAATGGAAATGTGTCCTTCAGGAGAGGCTTGCATGAACGGGCTCCTGTGCTGGCGAAGTGGTGACGGAACGCGTGCGGCTGGCCACCCGGTTGTGGTTTACGGCGGAGCGGCGCTCGCTGCGGGCGAGTCCACGCTCAATAACATGCTGGATGGCAGACAGTACGGTGGTGATCACCAGATACCAGACGGCCCCCACCATCAACAGCGGGATCACCTCCTGGGTGCGGTTGTAGATCATCTGGATCGTGTAGAACAGTTCCGGCATCGCCAGCACGTAAACCATCGCCGTCCCTTTGGCGAGGCTGATGATTTCGTTAAACCCGGACGGCAGAATGGTGCGCAGCGCCTGGGGGAGAATGATGCGCACCGTGCGACGCCACGCCGGCAGACCCAGCGCAGCGGCCGCCTCATACTGACCGTGGTCGACTCCAAGGAAGCCCCCGCGAATGATCTCCGCAGTATAGGCGCTCTGCACCAGCGTCAGCCCCACGATGGCGGTAGAAAACTGCCCGAGAACGTTGATGGTTTCAAAGCTGCCCCAGGTAATGCCGGTAAAAGGCACGCCGAGAGAGAGCGTGTCGTAGAGATAGGAGAAGTTATAGAGGATAATCAGCACCACGATCAGCGGCAGCGATCGGAACAGCCAGATGTAACCCCACGCCAGGCTGCTCAACAGCCATGATGACGAGAGCCGCGCCAGCGCCAGTATGCCGCCAATCACCACGCTCAGTACGGTGCTTATCAACGTCAGCAGCAGCGTCTGGCCGACGCCTTCGAGGATCACCGGGTCGAAGAACCAGCGGGCAAATACCGCCCACTCCCAGCGCGGATTAAAGGCCACGGACTGGATCACGACCGCCAGCACAAACAGCGCCACCACGGCGCCAGCAGCGCGCAGCGGATAACGTGCCGGGACCACTTTTATGGTTTCAACGTTGCTCATCGTCGCTCCTTATGCGGTTTTGCTGAGCGCTTCGCGGATCAGCGTCTTGGTGAAACGCAGCCGGCCGTCGAACGGCGGCTGGCTGTACTCTTCCGGGTCGCGGTTGAGATCGAACTGCGGCTGATACCCCTGACTGAGATAGAGCCGCACCGCCTCCGGCTGACGAAACCCCGTGGTCAGGTAGATGTGGCTGTAGCCCGCCAGCACCGCCCGGCGCTCCAGCTCCTGTACCACGCGCGCGGCCAGCCCCTGCTGGCGCAGCGTTTTATTCGTCCAGATGCGTTTGATCTCTGCGGTATGTTCGTCGAAGGGCTTGTACGCACCGGTGGCGATGATCTCGCCATCGCGCTCCAGGACGATAAACAGCCCCTGCGGCGCCAGGTACCACTCTGTCAGCTCGACTTCCGCATCTTTTGAAAAGTAGTCGCCGTAACGAGCGGCGTATTCACCGAACAGCCCCTCGATAATGGGCTGAAGATCGGCATCTTCCGGCGAAACGTCACGAAATTGTTCGCGCATAGCGCCTCCTCAATCGCCCAGACCCGCCGGGTTAACTTCGGAACTGGGGATACGCTCCACGCCTTCTCCCCAGCGGTTCAGCACTTTGTCGTAATCGCCGTTCTTGATCGCGCCGTTCAGCGCGGTCTGAACCGGTTCGACCAGGCCGCTGCCTTTTTTCAGCGTCACCGCGATATGCGCCGCCTTCGGCCAGCCGCCGTCGACGCTGCCGACCAGTTTGGTTTTACCGTTAAGCGCCGCTTTCCAGGCGCCGATCACGTTCGGACCAAAGTAGGCGTCCGCGCGTCCGGACTGAAGCGCCAGCGTTTGGGCCGCGTCGTCTTTGGTGTAGATCGGCGTAAAGGGTTTAAGCCCTTTTTTGAGATTCTCTTCGTTCCATGCCAGCAGAATGGCCTCCTGGTTGGTGCCGGAACCCACGATGATGCGCAGCCCGGCGATATCCTCGGCCTTTACAAGCGAGTTGATCGGACTGGTGGATTTCACGTAGAAGCCAAGAGAATCCTTGCGGTAGGTGGCGAAGTCGAACTTCTCTTTGCGCGCTTTGGTGACGGTGATGTTGCTGATAGCCGCGTCGTATTTCCCGGAGGCAACCCCCAGCGGCCAGTCTTCCCAGGAGGTGGGCACCACGTTCAGCTCCAGTCCGAGGCTGTCCGCCACCAGACGCGCAATGTCGACCTCACTTCCCAGCAGGGTTTTGTTATCGTCGGAAAAGACCGTCAGCGGCGGTTGATTCAGTCCCGCCACCGCCACGGTAAATTTCCCCGGCACGGCAAAACGATAGTCTTTCGGCAGTTGCGCGATCGCATCGCTGTTTTTGGCGGTATTGATCGGCGTTTTATTGGCCTCAATGCTCACGCCGGTGCCGTTAATATTGACGTTCTCTGCCCAGACGGCAGGGGTAAAGGCCAGCGCAAGCGCCAGAATAAGCGATGATTTCTGCATAGCGTTTTTCTCTTTTATTGTTGTGTGAACTGATTTTTGGGTTCGTCTAAGCCCAGACTTTCGCGCAGCGTGGTGCCGGGATAGTCGGTGCGGAACAGGCCGCGCGCCTGTAAAACGGGCACCACCTGGTCGACAAAGCGCGGGAAGGTGTCCGGCGTGCCGCCCTGAATGATGAAGCCGTCCGCCGCTTTCTCTTCGAACCAGGCCTGTAAACCATCGGCTACCTGCTCCGGTGTGCCGGAAAAGCGCGGGCGCGGCGATGCGGCTTCCAGCGCGACCTGACGCAGAGTTAAGTTGCGCTCACGGGCGTTACGCTTGATTTCATCGGTGGTGCTGCGGAAGCTGTTTTTGCCCAAATCGCCAATATCCGGGAACGGCGCGTCGAGGGGATACTGGCTGAAGTCGTGATGCTCGAAATAACGTCCGAGGTAATTCAGCGCATCATGAATGGAGACCAGTGCCGCCGTGGTTTGATACTGGTTTTCTACGTCATCGGCGTCGTTTCCAACAATCACGCTGACGCCCTGGAATATATGTAAAGCCCCTGCGCGACGGCCGTGACTTTCCAGCTGCTGTTTAACATCGCGGTAAAAAGCCTGGGCTTCTTCCAGCGTGTCATGGTGGGTAAAGATGGCGTCAGCGTGTTTTGCCGCCAGCTTTTTACCGTCATCGGACGCGCCAGCCTGAAAGACAATCGGACGTCCCTGCGGCGTGCGGCCAATATTCAGCGGGCCGGAAACCTGGAAGAAATCACCGTGGTGATCCAGCGTATGCAGTTTCGACGCATCAAAAAACTGTCCGCTCTCTTTATTGCGGATAAAGGCATCCCCTTCCCAGGAATCCCACAGCCCTTTCACCACGTCGAGATACTCATCGGCAATGCGGTAGCGCAGCGCATGCTCCGGGTGTTTTTCGCGGGAGAAGTTCTTCGCTGACCCTTCCAGCGGTGACGTAACCACGTTCCAGCCCGCGCGTCCGTTGCTCAGGTGATCGAGGCTGGCGAACTGGCGTGCAACGGTGAAAGGCTCGCTGTACGAGGTGGATAACGTGCCGACCAGCCCCAGACGCGAGGTGATACTCGCCAGCGCGGACAACACCGTCAGCGGCTCAAAGCGGTTTAAAAAATGCGGAATGGATTTCTCGTTAATATAAAGACCGTCGGCCACAAATATAAAGTCAAGCTTGCCCGCTTCTGCTTTTAAAGCCGTTTCTTTGACGAAATCAAAATTAATGCTGGCATCCGCGACCGCCGCCGGATGGCGCCAGGCAGACATATTTCCGGATGCGCCATGCAAAATGGTCCCCAGCCGCAATTGACGATGTGCAGACATATTCACCTCAAATTAATTAAACGTGTTGCAGGGCTTTTTCCGCGAGCTGTGCAAAATAGCGGGCAGCGGGTTCGATTAATGCTTCGTCCGGGTTAAATGCCGGGTGATGTAACCCAAACGGACTGTTGCTGCCGATGCTGACAAACGCGCCGGGTATGTTTTGCAGATAGACCGCGAAATCCTCCCCGCCCATGTGCAGTTCCGCATGCCGGGTTTCATATCCCGCTTCGCGCGCGACCGAGGTGGCAAACCCGGCCCAGTGCTCATCGTTCACCAGCGCGGTGGGCCCGGCGTACCAGGTGATGTTGATCTGCGCGCTAAAGGCGCTGGCAAATCCGGCGGCGATTTCACCGACGCGCGCTTTTACGTTCTGCTGCACTTCCATGCGGTGCGTGCGCAGCGTACCCTCCAGCTCAACGCTTTCCGGCAGCACGTTCCAGGTATTTCCCCCGGCGATGCGCGTCACGCTCAGAACAACCGAATCCAGCGTGTTGACGTTACGGCTGGCAACGCTTTGTAGCGCGGTCACCAGCTGGCTTGCCAGCACGATGGCGTCGTTGCCTTCATGGGGACGTGCGGCATGCGCGCCTTTGCCGGTCACGTGAATAACGAAGCGATCGACGTTGGCATAGAACGGGCCGCCGCGCGTGGCAAACTCGCCGACCGGCAGTGAAGGCTCGTTATGCATTCCAAAAATCGCGCGTACGTCGCGTAACGCCCCGGCCCGCACCATGCTTTTCGCTCCTCCGAAATTTTCTTCCGCAGGCTGGAACAGGAGCCGCACACGACCGTTAAGCGAGGCTTCCCGCTCCTTCAGCTTTAGCGCGGCGCCGAGGATCACGCTGGTGTGGATGTCGTGTCCGCAGGCATGCATCACCCCGGCACGCCGGGAGCTAAACGGCACCCCGCTGCGCTCGTCGATGGGTAACGCGTCGATATCGGCGCGCAGCGCAACCAGTGCGTTGCCCGTGCCGATCTCTGCAACCAGCCCGGTCTGGAGATCGTAATCCAGCGGGGCAATCCCGGCGGCCGTCAGCCACTCGCGCAGGCGCGCCGTTGTTTCGACCTCCTGACCGGAGAGTTCAGGGTTCTGGTGCAGCTCACGGCGCCAGGCAATCAGTTGTTCGCTAAAGCTCATACGGTCACCTCCCTGTTAAGACGCGCCTCGGCCAGCAGTCGCAGTGACTGTACGCGCGTTGCGCCATCAGCGACCGGCGTGTCGATGATAAATTCGTCAATCCCCCACTGCTGATGCAGCGCGTTGAGCTGTTCAAGCACCGACGCCGCCGTTCCGGCCAGCAGAGACTGCGCCCGACGCGCGATGCGCACCGGTTCACTCCCCGCCTGCCGCGCAAAGGCGTAGGCCTGTTCTTCGCTGGCCACGGTGACACGCTGTCCGTTTGCCAGCTCCACGCCCCACACTTCAACCTTCTGCGCCAGCGCATCGGCTTCAGCTTGAGTTGGGGCAACAATGACCTGCACGGCCACAATCACCTCCCGGACGCTGTGTTGACGCCAGGCTGTGACGACCTCGCGCAGCAGCTCAGGATCACCGTTCAGATGGGCGGCAAAGACAAAATGCCAGTCGAGGGAGGCCGCCAGCAGCGCGCTTTCGGTGCTGGCACCCAGCAGAAATCCCCGGGCAGGCACCGGCGGCAGCGGCGTGGCGCGAACGTCCTCCTCCGCTGACTGATTTTCAGGGCGGATCCAGCGATCGAGCTGCGTCAGTTGTTCAGCAAAGCTGCCTTTTTCCTGCGGATTAAGGCCGTGCTGCAAGGCGCGGGTAGAGAGCGGCAGGCCGCCGGGCGCTTTGCCAACGCCCAGATCAACCCGGCCCGGCGCAATGGCGGCCAGTACGTTAAAATTTTCGGCAACTTTATAGGGGCTGTAATGTTGCAGCATGACGCCGCCTGAGCCCACGCGAATGCGTTTTGTTTGCCCGAGGATCCAGGCAATCAGCAGCTCCGGCGAGGGGCTGGCAAGCTGCGGGGTATTGTGGTGTTCGGCAATCCAGAAGCGGTGATAACCCAGCGTTTCTGCCTGTTGCGCCAGTGCTAAGGTTCGCGCCAGCGCATCGGCGGCTGTTTCGTGTTCTGCGACGGGGCTTTTATCCAGAATGCTGATTCGCCATGACATGTTGCGTTCTCGTTTGACTTAACATGTCGTCATTATTAAAGGCGGATTTCACCTCTGAGAAACAATTAATTTACATTTGGATTGCCGGAAAACGGCAATAGAGAGTCTGTCATCGGCGTGATTTGAGCGATGTAATGAGTCTTTCCGCATCCTGCCGTCGGGTAATGCGGAGAAAGCGAATGTGTGCGTACTGCGGGTTTTGCATATCCGCCTCATATCGTTTGCGGTTGCTGCGCCAGGTTTTGATCGTCCAGATGATAATAGAGTCCTTGCTAAGGAACGACCGACGAAAGCTTTCGCGGTTCCCCGTGCCGGGCCAGAGCTCCTGTTTGTGCCAGGCGCGTCTGGAGGCCCGCGTCACCGCCTGCCAGAGCGTGCGGATAAACCCACGATCTATCCACACCACCAGATCGACGTCGCGCCACTTAACGTCGCGTGTGCGGTTGTAATTCCCGTCCAGGACCCAGTCTTGCGAGGCGGCGAGCGCTTTTTCCAGGGTTGCAAGAAACTCATCATCCGGTGTTCCCTGCCAGTTCGCTCGCCAGTAAAGCCTGTCCATCTCAATGTAAGGGATAGCCAGCGCCTCCGCGATTCGCCTGCCAAACGTGCTTTTCCCACTTCCGCTGGTGCCTATGATATTGATTTTCACCGTTCCGCCTGCACATGCTGAAGAAAACGGATCGAATCATAACGTTAATAATTTGTTTACGAAACGCCAGACTGCTCGTTCGGATACTGCTCGTCGGTGACCTTCTCCAGCCATGCCACCGGACTCCCGTCGACAGCTTCTGCGATGGCGATATGGGTCATGGCCGTCTGCGCGCTTGCGCCGTGCCAGTGCTTCACGCCGGGTGGGATCCAGGCGATATCACCCTGATTCAGCGGTTCCGCCTCTTTCCCCCACTCCTGTAACCAGCCGCGCCCCTGCGTCACGATCAGCGTTTGTCCAAGAGGATGCGTATGCCAGGCGGTACGTGCGCCGGGTTCAAAGGTGACGGTCGCGCCGCCGACTTTTGCCGGTTCAGTCGCCTGGAAAGGTGCGTCAATGCGCACGCAGCCGGTAAACCAGGCCTCTGGCCCCTGAACAGAAGGTAACGAACCGCTACGGATAATTTTCATGATTAACTCCTCGTTTGCTGTTGCGTTAACAGTAGCGTAAAGCCATGGGGAGCATTAGAGTGCATAATCAGAAAGGAATCATGAGTTCAATTCATAAATCGAGTAAGCCGCCATGTTAAAAGACAACTTCAACGATCTGCTTTCCTTTATGGTCGTCGCCCGGGAGCGCAGCTTTACCCGCGCCGCGGCGCAGCTTGGGGTATCTCAGTCGGCACTCAGCCACGCAATGCGCAATCTGGAAGCGAGGCTGGAAGTCCGTCTGTTAACCCGCACCACCCGTAGCGTGGCTCCTACCGAGGCCGGCGAGCAACTCTTTATGCGCTTAAGCCCCCATCTGCTGGAGATCGAGCAGGAACTCACCGTGCTGCGTGATACCCGCGACAGACCTGCCGGGAATATTCGCCTTACCGCCGGGGAGCACGCCATGTCTGCGGTGCTGTGGCCTGTGCTTATACCCTTTATGGCGCAGTATCCTGACATCAACGTTGAAGTCACGGTGGACAATGGGCTGACTGATATTGTCGATGGCCGCTTTGACGCGGGGGTGCGTCTGGGTGAGCAGGTGGCGAAAGATATGATTGCCGTACGTATTGCGCCGGACATGCGCATGGCGGTCGTCGGGTCGGCAGAGTATTTGCAACGTTTCGGCGTACCGGAAACGCCGGAGCAGCTTGATCAGCACCGCTGCATTAATATGCGCCTGCCCACACGCGGCGGATTATATGCCTGGGAATTTGAACGGGACGGACGTGAGCTGCGCGTGCGGGTTGACGGCCAGCTGATCCTCAACAGCCTGCCGCAACGCATCGATGCCGCCGAAAACGGTCTGGGGCTGGCGTACGTCCCGGAAGATGCGGTTCAGGACGCCCTTGCTGAGAGCCGGTTAGTGCGTGTGCTTGAAGCCTGGTGCCCGGCTTTTACGGGATACCATCTGTACTATCCGAGCCGCCGCCAGCACACTACCGCGTTTGCATTACTTATTGCAGCCCTGCGGCATTCATAAGCTCTACCTATAAGTAACTATTAAGTAAACCTGATGATTAAATCAGCATTCACAGACCTTTTTGCCTAAAAAAACGCCACGATTCAGCGCGTTGTGATCCCCGTCTGCTCTGACCACACGATTTCCTTCGACGTGCATCACTTTCGGCACGGTTATATTTTGCGTCGCTTATCAATTGCGGGTAGGATGCCTCGCCATGTTTTGCCTTATCCATACACAGAATGACTGGAAAGGCAGCATGTGTCTGCGCAGAAGCAATCGTTTGTTTCGGCATCTGCCAGGCAGGACTATCACGTTAATGGTTCAGACAGGCAAACAGGTAACTCAATGAAAACAAGCAATAAAAGCGCAGCCGATCATCATGCTGCGAAACGTCGCTGGTTGAACTCTCATGAAGAGGGCTATCACAAGGCGATGGGCAACCGTCAGGTGCAGATGATCGCCATCGGCGGCGCTATCGGTACAGGTCTGTTTTTAGGTGCAGGCGCACGTCTGCAAATGGCTGGCCCCGCTCTCGCCCTGGTCTATCTGGTGTGCGGGATCTTCTCTTTCTTCATCCTTCGCGCCCTCGGCGAACTGGTACTCCACCGCCCTTCCAGCGGCAGCTTTGTCTCTTACGCCCGCGAGTTTCTTGGTGAAAAAGCCGCGTATGTCGCGGGCTGGATGTACTTCGTTAACTGGGCGATGACCGGTATCGTCGATATCACCGCCGTTGCGCTGTATATGCACTACTGGGGCGCGTTTGGTGATGTACCGCAGTGGGTGTTCGCCCTCGGGGCGCTGGCAATTGTCGGAACCATGAACATGATCGGCGTGAAATGGTTCGCCGAAATGGAGTTCTGGTTCGCGCTGGTGAAGGTGCTGGCCATTGTGATCTTCCTGGTGGTCGGGACCGTATTCCTCGGCACCGGTAAACCGCTGGACGGTAACGCAACCGGCTTCCACCTGATTACCGATAACGGTGGTTTCTTCCCGCACGGCCTGCTGCCAGCGCTGGTTCTGGTGCAGGGGGTGGTGTTCGCCTTTGCCTCCATCGAACTGGTCGGTACGGCGGCAGGCGAATGTAAAGATCCGCAGACGATGGTGCCAAAAGCCATCAACAGCGTGATCTGGCGTATCGGTCTGTTCTATGTGGGTTCCGTGGTGCTGCTGGTGCTGCTGCTGCCGTGGAATGCATACCAGGCGGGGCAAAGCCCGTTTGTGACCTTCTTCTCTAAGCTGGGCGTGCCGTACGTGGGCAGCATCATGAACATCGTGGTACTGACCGCCGCGCTCTCCAGCCTGAACTCCGGGCTCTATTCGACGGGCCGTATCCTGCGCTCTATGTCGATGGGGGGCTCTGCGCCGAAGTTTATGTCGAAGATGAGCAAGCAGCAGGTGCCTTACGCGGGTATTCTGGCCACGCTGGTGGTGTATATCTTTGGCGTGTTCCTGAACTATCTGGTGCCGTCTCAGGTGTTTGAGATCGTGCTGAACGTCGCGGCACTGGGCATTATTGCTTCCTGGGCCTTTATCGTGGTGTGTCAGATGCGTCTGCGCAAAGCGATCAAAGAAGGAAAAGCGGCTGACGTCAGCTTCAAGCTGCCGGGCGCACCGGTGACCTCCTGGCTCACCCTGCTGTTCCTGTTCAGCGTGCTGGTACTGATGGCGTTTGACTACCCGAACGGTACTTACACCATCGCGACGATCCCACTGCTGGCGGTTCTGCTGATTGCTGGCTGGTTCGGCGTGCGTAAGCGCGTTCACGAGATCCACAGCACCGCGCCGCTTCATCACGACGATGAAAAGCACGACGCACCGCTGGTAGAAGAAACCTCGCGTTAATAAAAAAGCCGGGTGGCGGCTTCGCCTTACCCGGCCTGCATTTCATGGTTTTTTTATGCCCGGTAAGCGCACCACCACCGGGCAATGCCCACCTTAGAGTGCAATACGAATCACATCGTCAGGCTGGGTCGCTTCCTGCTGACGGGTTGATTTCTGTTTCACCGTCACGTACAGCGTTTTACCGTCCACAGACAGCGCCAGGCTGTTCGGGTAAACCGGGGTATCGTAGGTTTTGGTCACTTTGTAGGTTTTGGCGTCAATCACACTCACCTTACCCGCCTCGCGGTGCGTCACATAGGCTTCGTTACGCGCCGGGTTAAACAGTACGGCCAGCGATTCTGGCGCGGCGATTTTCTGCATCACGCTGCCATCTTTCAGATTCACCACCAGCACTTCTGGCTGTTTTGAATCCGTCACAAACGCACGCTGGCCGGCAGTGTCCAGGCTCAGGTTCAGGTAGAAATGCTCTTTTCCGTCATCCTGCACTTTTTTACGGCTGAGGATTTTGTTGGTTGCCGTATCAATGGTCACCAGCTCGCCGTCCGCATTGGTGGTATACAGGCGTTTTGCTTTCGCATCCAGCGCCAGCCCGGTGCTGAACGTGCCGGTGTTGGTGATGGTGTCCTTCAGCTTCAGCGTTGCGCCATCAACAACCCAGATCACGCTCTCCTTGCCGATACCGGTAATGTAAACCGTATTGGTCGTGTCATCGGCCACCAGCTGGCGCGGCTGAAGCGGCTTCACCGTGTCGCTACGCTTGCGATCGTCCAGCACCAGGCGCCCTTTCACCTCGCTCGTTTTGGCGTCAATCGCCGTCACGGCGCTGTTGACGGTGTTACCGAACCACAGCGTCTGGGTGGCGTTATCGATCGTGGCGCCAAACGGCTTGAGATCGTTATGAATCGCCTGCGTCACTTCCAGCGTGACCGGATCCAGACGATAGACCACGCCGCCCTTATCGGTTTTGCGGCTTTGTGACGTCGCAACCCACAGCGCGTTTTCCTGCTGGCTGACGGCCATTTCATACGCGCCCTTGCCGACCGCTTTGCGCAGCATCTCTTCAGCGGCATGAACCTGGAACGTACTGGCAAACAGTAAAGAGCCCAACAGCAGAGACCCACGCAGGCGCGGCGAGCACAGATGACGTAAAGACATAACAATTCCTTTTTAAATGAGGAGATTTACCGCTGACATCACTTCCGGTGGGCAAAGTCATCGCTTTGCCGCTATTTTAATGAGAATAGTAATCATTAATGAATTGAATGTGGAGTATTTCTTTCCTTCAAAGCATTACATTCACGAAATGTGCGGTTATAGTTTTCATAACATTTACAAAGGATTTAACATATATACACAGGTTCCAGTTGATTTGGTTCGAATTTTTCTTAACCGGTTTACTCCATGAAAATTATTACTGCCCGTAAGGCATCACTACCACTGCTGTTCGTTCCCGTCATTTTTGGCCCGCTGAGTGCGATGGCCGCGGATGAACAGACCCTGATCGTCAGCGCCACGCCGCAAACCGTCTCCGAACTGGACACCCCGGCCGCAGTCAGCGTGGTGAACGGCGAGGATATGCGACATGCCACACCGCGCATCAACCTTTCTGAATCCCTTGGGAGCGTACCAGGCCTGCAAATCCAGAACCGCCAGAACTATGCTCAGGATCTGCAACTTTCCGTTCGCGGATTCGGCGCGCGTTCAACCTTCGGCGTACGCGGGATCCGCATGTACGTGGACGGCATTCCGGCAACCATGCCCGACGGCCAGGGGCAGACATCAAACATTGACCTCAACAGCATTGAGAGCGTCGACGTGCTGCGCGGGCCCTTCTCCGCCCTGTACGGGAATGCCTCCGGCGGCGTGATCAACATCAACACCCAGACCGGACAACAGCCAGCCACCGTTGAAGCCAGCAGCTATTACGGCAGCTACGGCACCTGGCGTTACGGCATGAAGGCCACCGGTGCGGTGGGCGACGGGACTCAGGCGGGTGATGTGGACTATGCGGTATCCACCACCCGTTTCACCACCCATGGCTATCGTGACCACAGCGGCGCACGGAAAAACCTCGCCAATGCGAAACTGGGCGTGCGCATTGATGATGTCAGCAAGCTAACGCTGATTTTTAACAGCGTGGACATGAAAGCCAACGATCCGGGCGGACTGAGTTATCAGGAGTGGCAGAACAACCCGCGTCAGTCACCCCGTGGCGATCAGTACAACACGCGGAAAACCATTAAGCAGACCCAGGCCGGGCTCCGCTATGACCGTCAGCTGAGCGAACAGGACGACCTCAGCGTGATGATGTATGCCGGTGAGCGTGAAATGACCCAGTACCAGTCCATTCCGGCGTCCACTCAGCGTGACAATCCTGCCCATTCGGGCGGCGTAATTGATATGCAGCGCCACTATCAGGGTATTGATACCCGCTGGACCCATCGCGGCGAGCTGCTGGTGCCGGTAACGTTTACCACCGGCCTGAACTACGAAAATATGAGTGAAAATCGTCGCGGGTATGAAAACTTCGTGATGAACAACGGCGTGCCGGATTATGGCGTGAAGGGTAACAAACGCCGTGACGAACGTAACCTGATGTGGAACCTTGATCCCTACCTGCAAACCCAGTGGCAGCTCACGCAAAAGCTGTCCGTTGAGGCAGGCGTGCGTTACAGCTCCGTCTGGTTTGACTCCAACGATCATTACATTACCCCGCAAAACGGCGATGACAGCGGTGACGCCAGCTACCATAAATGGCTCCCGGCAGGTGCGGTGAAATACGCCGTGACCGACGCCTGGAACCTGTATGCCGCAGCGGGACGGGGATTCGAGACCCCGACCATCAACGAACTCTCCTACCGTCCTGATGGCAAAGGCGGCCTCAATATTAATCTGCAACCGTCAACCAACAACACCTATGAGATTGGCAGCAAAACCCGCATCGGCAATGGCATCCTGACGGCGGCGCTGTTCCGCACGGATACCGACAACGAGATCGTGGTGGACGAAAACAAAGATGGTCGCACGACCTACAAAAATGCGGGGAAAACGCGCCGTCAGGGTGTGGAAATTGCGCTCGACCAGCAGTTTGCCGAAAACTGGAAGCTGAAAATGGCGTGGACCTATCTCGATGCGACCTACCGTACCAACGTCTGTAGCAATGCAGACTGTAGCGGCAACCGGATGCCGGGGATTGCCCGTAACATGGGGTATGCGTCGTTTGGCTGGGAGCCTGAGGAAGGCTGGTACGCGGGGGCAGATGCCCGCTACATGAGCGACGTGATGGCAAACGACACCAATACCGCCAAAGCGCCCTCTTATACCGTGGTCGGTCTGAATACCGGGTATAAACTCAATTACGGCAAATGGGGAATGGACATCTTTGGTCGCGTCGATAACCTGTTCGATAAAGAGTACGTCGGTTCAGAGATTGTTAACGCTGGCTACAATCGCTATTACGAACCCGCCCCTGGCCGTAACTATGGCGTGGGCCTGTCGGTCTCTTATCGCTTTGAGTAAAACATTTTCCGGCAGCGCACGTTGCCGGTAAAAAATAACATCATTCCCGGTAGCCTGAAGCGCCGGGAATATACTCAGGGAAGTTTAAAACGAATAAACAAATAAGTGCGCCAGAGGGATCCTTAACTGTAGTATTGCCGTTGCAGAAGGATATTGGCTTCATCAATGGCGCGGTCGATCGCTTCCCGGCTGGCCAGCACGTCCCTTTGCTCAAGCGCAGAAAGCAGATCGGCATAATGATAGGTCGTTGCAGGGATATCTTTCATCTCTTCATGCAGGTAGTTGATACACGGACCAATCCGTACCCAGAGCTGCTCAATCAGCGAGTTCAGGGTCGGCATTTCGGCATACTGATAGAGCGTAAACCGGAACACGCGGTTGGCATGGATCGCCTTCTGCACGTCGCCCTGATGCATGGCGGTGCTGAAGTTATCTGACAGCGCGCGTAATGCATCCAGTTTGGTCTCGGTCATATTCTGACACGCCGCCGCAACGGCCATTGGCTCAAGCTGTTTTCGGATGGCGTTAATTTCGTTATAGCGCTCCAGCGTAACCTCTGGCACCAAAAACGCCTGTGCAGGCGTGGCCTGTAATGCGCCCGCCGACACCAGGCGCAGCAGGGCTTCGCGTACCGGTGTGATGCTGGTGCCTAATTTATCGGCAATCTCTTTCGTGATGAGTCGAGCCCCAGGTTTTAATGAGCCCGTAATTAACGCTCCCTTTAAACTGTTCTCAACTTGCATCGTCAGACTGATTCTTTGTGCTTTTTCCAGATTTTCCAAATCAAGCATGTTTAATTCCCGTAGCCAAAACAAAATGCCATTTTCAGCGACTGTTTAAAAAAACATCGCCGGTTTGATATATCCTGTATCGTCATGCCTGGTATGAAGGGCGCGCGTTAAAATAAAAATTGTTCAGTTAATATTACGTTTACCACTTCTGGCTCAGCTGGGCCGATGGCGCGCAATGCTTATGGATTAATTAAAGACAATATATCGTATCTTCACAAATAATTATGGCGGACTTTGCCCGCCATAACCGATGCTCTGTTTAGTCCGCCGCCACGCGGATCACGACCTTGCCGAAGTTTTTCCCTTCCAGCAGCCCAATCAGCGCCTCTGGCGCCGCGTCCAGCCCTTCGGTGACCTGCTCGCGATAGTGTACTTTGCCTTCCTTCATCCAGCGTCCCATTTCCTGCTGGAACTCGTCGATACGATGACCATAGTCCTGAGCGATGATAAAGCCCTGCATGCGGATGCGTTTTTTGAGGATGGTCCCCATCAGCAGCGGCAAGCGATCCGGACCATCCGGCAGGTTGGTCGCGTTGTAGCCGCTGACCAGTCCGCAAACAGGTACGCGCGCGGAGGTATTCAGGAGCGGCAGTACGGCGTCAAAGACTTTACCGCCGACGTTTTCATAATACACGTCAATGCCCTGCGGGCAGGCTTTCGCCAGCTGTTCAGCAAAATCATTCGCATGGTGATCCAGACAGGCGTCGAAACCGAGCACGTTGACCGCATGACGGCATTTCTCCTCCCCGCCGGCCACGCCGATAACCCGGCACCCTTTGATTTTACCGATCTGCCCCACCGTTGCGCCGACCGGCCCCGTGGCTGCCGCCACGACAAGCGTTTCCCCCGCCTGAGGCTGACCGATATCAAGCAGCCCCATATACGCGGTGAAGCCCGGCATTCCCAGCACGCCGAGTGCCCATGAAGGGTGCGACGGGTTTTCGCCCAGCCTGACCAGTCCTTTCCCGTCGGAAAGTTCATACTCCTGCCAGCCGCTGTAGCCCAGAACCCACTCACCCTCTTTATAATCCGGATGGCGGGAGGTCTCGACGCGGCTTACCGTGCCGCCCACCATCACCGCGCCAATCTCGACAGGAGGTGAATAGGACGGCGCATCGCTCATACGGCCCCGCATGTACGGATCAAGCGAGAGCCATACGGTGCGTAATAACACCTGCCCCTCTGCGGGCGTGGGGATCGGCTGCTCTTCCAGGCGGAAATTTTCGGCAACCGGTGCGCCGTGTGGACGGGAAGCCAGTACCCAGCGTCGGTTTTGCGTAGTTGATTGACTCATTCATCGCTCCTTAGTGCTGAAAATGTCATTCAAGTCTGGCACGTTATCCTGCGGATCGCCTTCGCATTATGAGGCGGACTGATTAAGCCGCACGACCAGATAGAGGCACGATTCATCCGTTTCGTTGATAAACCGGCAGTCGTTCGGCGGACCGAGTTCCAGACAATCTCCGGCCTTCATTTCATGGCGAGTATCCCCCTCCAGAAAGACCAGTTCACCTGCCTGCAACCAAATCAGCTGTCGCGCCAGCGCATAAGAGGAGGCGGGCATCGGCACATCGCTGCCCGCGGGCAGCTCCACCTGGACGAGGTCGATAGGCATATCGCTGCGCGGCGAGACATGGCGACGCAAATAGTGGGTTTGCGGATCGCGCCAGACGGGCTGGTTCGCCAGACGTAACAGTTTGCCCTCCTGCATTTCCGCGCGCGCAATGAGCGTAGACATGCTAATACCGAAGGCACCGGATAACCGGGCAAGCAGCGTCGCCGTTGGGCTACTGTCACCCCGCTCAATCTTATGGATCATGGCGCGTGAGATACCTGCCCGTTCGGCCAGTTCGCTTAATGACCAGCCCCGCGACTCGCGTTCAAGGCGTATACGGGCGCTAATGCGTTGATTCATATTGTCTGTCATTGTGTTCATGACGTCATACTATAGTGTACGGATGGTTTTTCGGGGCAGTTTTGTGACAAAAAAATAGGGATTTTGTCGTAGCGATGCAATACAAGAACTGTGTAATATTGTGAGTAAATCGTACTACTATAGTGAACAACACAGCCAGAGGTTAACCATGATTGTTCGTCATGCCTGTAAAGAAGATTGTGCCGCTATCGGTGAAATTTATAACCATGCGGTGCTGCACACCGCCGCCATCTGGAACGATACAACTGTCGACACCGATAACCGTATTGCATGGTTTGAGGCGCGTACGCTGTTGGGTTATCCGGTGCTGGTCAGTGAAGAAGAAGGTGTTGTGACGGGATACGCCTCATTTGGCGACTGGCGAGCGTTCGACGGTTTTCGCCATACGGTGGAGCACTCGGTTTACGTTCATCCCGATCACCAGGGCAAAGGCATTGGTCGACTGCTAATGACGGAATTAATCAAGGAAGCCCGCCAGATTGGTAAACATGTGATGGTTGCCGGTATTGAGGCGCAGAATCGGGCGTCGATTCATCTGCATGAAACCCTGGGCTTTATGACCACCGGAAATATGCCGCAGGTGGGAACCAAATTCGGTCGCTGGCTGGATTTAACCTTTATGCAACTCCAGCTCGATGAGCGCAGCGATCCGGATGCTCTGCCATGAATCAATCGTTGACGTTAGCGTTTCTGGTGGCCGCCGGGATTGGGCTGGTGGTACAAAACACCCTGATGGTGCGCATTACGCAATCCTCTTCCACCATTCTTATCGCCATGCTGCTGAACTCGCTGGTGGGGATTGTGCTGTTTGTCAGCATTTTGCTTATGAAAAATGGCCTGGCGGGGTTTAGCGAACTGGCGTCAACGGTGCGCTGGTGGACGTTAGTACCCGGCCTGCTGGGGTCATTTTTTGTCTTTGCCAGTATTAGCGGGTATCAGAATGTGGGCGCGGCAACGACCATTGCCGTGCTGGTGGCAAGCCAGCTGATTGGCGGCCTGGTGATGGACATCCTCAAGAGCAACGGTGTCCCCCTGCGGGCGCTGGTAGGCCCGGTCTGCGGCGCAGTGATGCTGGTGGTTGGCGCCTGGCTGGTGGCACGGCGCCAGTTTTAACCCTTACAGGATAGTCCCACCCTGCGTGAGGTGGGCATGGCGCGCCTCCGCCTCTTCTTTATGCTGCTTACCATGATGCGCAATCGCGGTACGCAGGCGCTGCTGCTGGGTATAGCGATCTTCACGGCTTAGCTCTGCATCATCGCTTAATTCGATCAGCAGTTCGTTCATGTGGGTAATTACGCTCTCTTCGATGGCAGCGTCGACGCGGGCGATAACATCGGTTAAATGTGACATTGTCACTCCTTTCCAGATGCCCGGTGGCGCTACGCTTACCGGGCCTACGGGTGGTAACTGTAGGCCGGGTAAGGCATAGCCGCCACCCGGCAAGAATACGATCAGTTCAGCTTCGCTTTCGAGAAGTCACTGCCCATCAGACTCACGCTGTACCCGGTCACGTTGCTGCGGGTCGCGTAGAACGTTTTGCCGTTAGCTAACGCAATCCAAGGTGCCTGCTGGTAGAAAATCTCCTGTGCCTGGCCATACAGCTTCGCACGTTCGTCCGGGTTGCTGGTCAGTTTGGCCTTTTGCACCAGCTCATCATACCCCTTATCACACCAGCGCGCGGCGTTAGATCCGGTTTTGATGCTGTTACAACCCAGCAGCACATCGGCGAAGTTGTCCGGATCGCCGTTATCAGACATCCAGCCGAACAGCGCGGAATCATGCTCGCCTTTACGCATGCCGGAGAGATATTCCCCCCACTCGTAAGAGACGATTTTCGCCTTCACGCCCACTTTCGCCCAGTCAGCCTGGATCATCTCCGCAATGCGTCGCGAGTTCGGGTTGTACGGACGCTGAACCGGCATGGACCAGAGGGTCACTTCCGCGCCTTTCTCCAGACCCGCCTGCTTCAGCAGCGCTTTCGCTTTTTCCGGATCGTAGCCGTAATCCTTCAGGTCTTTATTAAAGCCGAGCATGTTCGGCGGGATCGGCGATTTAGCGACCGTACCAGACCCCATAAAGACCGCGTTCACAATGGCCTTTTTGTCCGTTGCGTAATTCAGCGCCTGGCGCACCAGCACGTTATCAAACGGTTTTTTCTCCGTGTTGAACGCCAGGTACCCCACGTTCAGCGCATCTACCGAGTGCAGGGTCAGGTCTTTGTTTTTCTTGATCGCTTCAAACTGCACCGGCGACGGCGCAGGAATGATCTGACACTCGTTCGTTTGCAGCTTAGCCAGACGCGTCTCAACGTTTGGCGTGATGGAGAAGATCAGGTGTTTGGTCGGCACCTCTCCCTCCCAGTAGTTCGGATTGGCAACGTAGCGGATCAGCGAATCCACCTTGTACTGCTGAAGCACATACGGCCCGGTGCCGATTGGCCAGGTGTCCACATTTTCAGGCGTACCCTTTTTCAGCATCGCGTCCGCGTATTCGGCAGAGAGGATCGAAGCGAAGTCCATTCCCCAGTCGGCCAGGAACGCCGCGTTAGGTTCACTCAGCGTGAACTGGACGTGATAATCGTCGATTTTTTTCACATCCTGAATGAGCTTGTCGAGGCCCACGTCATTAAAGTATTCGTAATTGCCCTGGGAAACATCGTGATAGGGATGCTTAGGGTCTTTCTGACGCATAACGGAGAAAATAACGTCATCAGCGTTAAAATCACGGGTCGGTTTGAAGTATTTATTGCTGTTGAATTTTACCCCTTTACGCAGGGTAAACGTGTATGTTTTGCCGTCTGGCGAAATGGTCCACGACTCGGCCAGAGAAGGCACCGGCGTGTTTTTTACCGGGTCGAAGTTAATCAGACGGTTATACAGCGTTTGCGAGCTGGCGACAAACGAGGGGCCAGAGCTGGCGATCTGCGGGTTAAACGACTCCGGCGACGCCTCGGAGCAGTAGATAATGGTGTCTTTGTTTGCCGCCCATGCGGCGCTTGCCGGTAGCAGCGCGCTCAGCGCGAGGGCGAGCACGGTTTTCCCTGTAGACATGGTTATTACCCTTTCGGTTTTATTATAGTGAACAGTAATAACAGCACAGACGTTTTGGCCTGACAAATAACGAATCACTATCAGGTTATTCTAAAGCCGTACATTTCGCTGGTTTTAGCATCAGCCCGCAGAAACCGATTTGTCTTAAGGTTCATTATTCGTCAAGCACAACCGTCACGATCAATGCCGCAAGAAATCGTCCCTTTTGTCGTCTCCTCCGCCGTTTGTTTGCTTACCTGTTTCGTTACAGTAATGGCGTGAAGAAGTCTACAGGACCAAATCGTGGCAAAAACACTTTTACGCAGCGGTAATCTGGATGATTTTCAGGCCGTTGGCGGCGGCGGACAGGCCGTTTTTGAATCAGCGCTGCAAATCCGCGAAGCGCTTCGGTTGCGCAAACAGCAGGCTATTGTTGATTGCCTGGCCATCCCCCAGGTCAACGACGGCGGCGATCGCGTTGACTGGTACTCCCCGGTTGAGGGAACCGTCTCCAGCTGGAAGGCGGCGGATGAAGATGATCGTTATCGCGCCCTGCGCTATCTGGAAAACACGCTCGCCAGCGTGGAGTCGCTTAGTAAAAAATGCCTTCAGTCACCGAAAACGGCGCAGCAACTGTTTGGCTCTCTGCTCTCAAAAGCCTTTCAGTTTCCCGGTGAAAACTTTGTTTTCCTGGTGGATGGCAAACCGGTGATATGCTTCTGGGGTTTCGTCAACCTTAACGAAAACGCGCGCGACGACGTGCTGGACTGCCTGCGCGAATCGTTGGTCCCTGAACCTGAGCCAGTGGTGATTAACGAGCCTGAACCTGAACCGGAGTCAGAACCGGCCCCGGTGGTGACTTTTGCGCAGGCCGACGCGCCGCTTATCACGCCTGTGACTACCGTCCGTATCACCGACGATGAACTGTATACGCCAGAGCCGGTGCGCATAAACGCCGCGCCGCCAGAGCCCGCACCGGCGGCCTTACAGAAAAAACGTCGCTCCCCCCTGTGGTTGCTGCCGGTTGCCGCCGTCATTATTGCAGCCATCGCCACCCCGCTGCTCTGGCCAAAACAGGCCCCGATCGCAGCGCCTGTTGCCACACCAGCGCCAGTACCCGTCGCCATTGCTCCGGCCCCCATAAAGACGGTTGAGCCGCTTGAACTGAAACTCCCGCTGCACCATGCCGAAGTGGTAGAGCCGAAGGTGAAAACGCCTGCCCCGGCAGCCGAACCGGTGGTCATTACCGCGATACCGAAAGATGCGATGGTGATGGAGGCAAACCAGGTCAAAGCGGGGTTAACGCGCTTCCTGAACGGCACCTGGCGCGCGTTTCTCGATGTGCAGGATCCGCTCACCGGCAAACCGCCGTCGCTGCGCTACCAGATCCAGAACAATAAAGGTTTCGCCCGGGTCGTGCATGGCGACAACATTGTCTGCCGGGTGGACGTCTTTTCCGGATTACACAGCAACGGCGAGCTGTTGATCAAAACGCGCGGAAACGCGCGTTGCACCGACGGTTCACGCTATCCGATGCCGGAAGTGACCTGTAAGGCGGGTGCCAGCGACGTGGCGGAATGCACCGCACGTTACGATGCCAGCACCGTCGTTCCTCTGACGTTCAAGAAAGCAGGTGTCTGATCCTATGCTGGTTAATCTTTGCGACTATAAACAGAGCGTGACGCTGATTGCTAACAGCGGCGTGCAGTTTCTCGATTTTGGCCTGACTCCGCAGGACACCGCCAGCAACGGGCGTTTCGTGCGTAAAACGGCAAATGGCCCGCTGCTGCGCCTGGATTTTGACCTGGTTAACGGCCGGTACACGCTGCCTGCCACCGATGGCGGGCAGCCGGAAGTGGTCAAGCCTGAAAGCACCATTCCACTGCATGACTCCCTGACTGTGCTGGACGGCGTCTGGCTGCCGCTCCCTTTCCTGCGCTTTAACCCGCCGCGGACGTTTGTTGAAGGCCCGGATAACTGGGCGCGCGTCCAGGTACGAAAGCTTTCCACCCCCGACGCGGCTGGCAATACGCACCGGGTCACCGTCGCGCTCGACAGCCAGATTGCAGAGCATGCGACGTCTGCCCTGTCGCCGGTTGAAAACGATATCCTGAACGGCACGCGTTTCGCGCTCGCCTGGCGCGACAGTGAGGTTGAAAGTTTCCTCGACCAGACCTGGATTGACGGCTGGCTGCGCGAAGCCTTCACGCAGTTTGCTGACGGGGTTGAAAAACGCTCCGAGCGCGAGCTGCATCAGGCCATGCGCAGCTTTGAATATCAGGCGCACTGGCTCAACCTGCTCTCCATGCTCGGTGAACAACTCACCGTGCCGGAAGTAAAGTTTGTCACCCATACCCTGAGCACCCCTGCCATTCCTGTCGATCTGATCCTTGACGTAGGCAACACCCATACCTGCGGCGTGATTATTGAAGATCATGGTGATGCCAACGACGGCCTGCGCCAGACGGCTGAACTTCAGGTACGATCGCTGAGTGAGCCGCAGTTCCTGAATGAACCGCTGTTTACCAGCCGTCTTGAGTTTTCCGAAGCGCGTTTTGGCAAGCAGCACTTCTCGGTGGAAAGCGGCCGGGAGGATGCGTTCGTCTGGCCGTCGATTGTCCGCGTGGGTGATGAAGCGCGTAAGCTGGCGATGCAGCGTCTGGGCACGGAAGGCAACAGCGGCATCTCCAGCCCGCGTCGCTATCTGTGGGACGAGACGCCGGTGGTGCAGGACTGGCGCTTTAGCCAGATGAACAGCAAAACTCAGCGCGAACCGCTGGCAACCGCGTTTCCGCTGATGAACCTGATGAACGACGACGGGGAACCGCTCTTTACGCTGCCGCAGGATGAACGCCTGCCGGTATTCTCTCCGCAGTACAGCCGCAGCACCCTGATGACGCACATGCTCTGCGAGCTGCTGGCTCAGGCGCTTGGCCAGATTAACAGCGTGGCCACCCGCCTGCGGCTCGGCTTCCCGGCCTCTCCCCGCCAGCTGCGGACGCTGATCCTCACCCTGCCTTCGGCGATGCCGAAACAGGAGCGCGAGATTTTCCGTCGCCGCATGTTTGAAGCTATCGCCATCGTCTGGAAAGCGATGGGCTGGCACCCGCAGGATGAAGATTTTGCCAGCCGCAAGCAGCAGGAAAAAAGCGTGGTGCCGGTTCCTGAGATCCAGATGGAGTGGGACGAGGCCAGCTGCGGCCAGCTGGTGTGGCTGTATAACGAAGCCATTTCCCATTTCGGCGGTCAGACCGAGGCCTTTTTCGCCTCCCTCGCCCGTCCGGATCGCGCGCCTGAGCCTGACGTCCAGCCGGGGCGTGCGCTGCGCGTGGCCTCGATTGATATCGGCGGCGGCACTACGGATATGGCTATCACGCACTATCAGTTAGATGATGGTTCCGGGAATAACGTCAAAATCACCCCACAGCTGCTGTTCCGCGAAGGGTTTAAGGTCGCTGGCGACGACACGCTGCTGGACGTGATCCAGCGCTACGTTCTGCCTGCGCTGCAAACCCAGCTTCAGAAATCCGGCATAGCCGATGCTTCCCAACTGATGGCATCCCTGTTCGGCGACTCCGGGCGGATCGATACCCAGGCGGTCCTGCGCCAGCAGACGGCGCTTCAGCTCTTTATGCCGATCGGTCACGCGATCCTGGCGGCGTGGGAATCGAGCGATGTTGACGATCCGCTGGCCGGGCTGCACGCCATCTTTGGCGATCTGCTTGCGCAAAAACCGACGCGCAACGTGATGAATTATCTCCAGCAGGCGATCGACCATGCGTTGCCTGCTGGCTCAGAACACTTTGATCTGTTCAGCGTACCGCTGCACGTCAGCTTCCGGGAGATGCAGGACGCCATGCTGGCGGGTCAGTTCACGCTTGCCGCCCCGCTTCATGCGGTATGTGAGGCGATCTCTCACTACAGCTGCGATATCCTGCTGATCACGGGACGGCCGGGCTGTCTGCCGGGCGTTCAGGCCCTGATTCGCCACCTGCAACCGGTGCCCGTCAACCGCATCGTCTGGCTGGATAAATACCAGGTTCATGAATGGTATCCGTTCAGCCAGCAGGGACGGATCGGCAACCCGAAATCCACCGCTGCGGTGGGAGCGATGCTCTGTAGCCTGGCGCTGGATCTTCGTCTGCCGCGCTTTAACTTTAAAGCAGCGGATATCGGCGCGTACTCTACGGTGCGCTATCTGGGCGTGCTGGATAACACGATCAATACCCTGCGGGACGAGAACGTCTGGTATCACGATATCGACCTCGATAAACCCGGCGCGAAACTGGACGCCCGTCTGCACTTCCCGCTGCGCGGCAACGTTACGCTCGGCTTCCGGCAACTGGCCAATGCCCGCTGGCCCGCGACGCCGCTCTATACCCTGAGCATCAACTCAGCCGAGCTGGCGAAAGCCATTGCGGGCGACGGCGTACTGAACGTGCGTCTGAAGCTGCGTGGCGGCACTAAGCAGGAAGGCCCGGAATCTTTCGAGCTGAGTGATGCCTGGCTACAGGACGGCACGCCCGTGCCGCCGGATGCCCTGACCTTTAAACTGAATACTCTGGCCGATCGCCGACACAGCGGCAGCCACTACTGGATCGACAGCGGGAGCGTATACCTCAAATGACTGCGACGACTGCCACCACTCAGGCCTTAATCGGGTGGATCAACGAGACGCGACAGCACGCCCCGATGCTGGATAACGAAGCCGACGCCCTGCTTGCCCGCCTTAACGCAGTAAGCGCGCGTGAAGAAGCGCTCGATGCTGCCCTTGTCAGCCAGGGCAGCATCGGCTTATACGGCCACTCGCAGGCCGCAAAAGCGCACTTGCTGGCTGCCCTGTGCGGCAGCGGCGACGAACGGCTGAACATTACGCCGGGTCAACGCACGTTTGATTACTTCTCGCATATTAACCCCGGGCATGCACCGACCAACATGGCCGTGCGTTTCAGCAGAGCGTCCCGCGAGGTCGCAGACGACGCGTTTCCCCTGCGCCTGCGCCTGGTAACGGAGGCCGAGCTGGTGCAGCTGTTTATCGCGCGCACCACGCTGGAACCGCAGATCCGCGCGGTGGATAAATCGGTAATTGAAGCCCGGCTTGAGAAGTGGCGGGCGCTGCGTCAACCGCAGAGCGTGCCGGGAATGACGGCGCGGGAAGTCGCTACCATTGCCCGGTTCTGGCAAAGCGTAGTACCCGGCGCTAAGCAGCATATTGATGATGCCCTGTGGCACCAGTTTGCCCTGCTGGTTCCGTCGCTTGATCTCAGCACCCGCGCCAGCGTCTGGTCTCTGCTGTGGGGTGAGCAGCAGGAGTTAACCCACCAGTGGCTTAAATTCGCCCAGGTGCTGCATCAAACCAGCCATGCCAGCGCGCTTGCGGCGCCGTTGAGTCTGCTGGTGGACAGCTTTGGTCTGCCGTGTGAAGGTTTCCTTACTCACGGGGCGTTTACCGTGCCGGAAGCACAGGAAACACTGCTTCATCCGGTAAAAAACGGCGAGCTGCTTAACGCCATTAGCCTGCCCGTCGATGTACTGGCATCTCTGACCCGCGAAGTGATGCTGCCCGTTGAGCACTGCGTGCTGGATAACGTTGACGTTATTGATATTCCAGCTATTTCTGAGGAAAACACGCCGCTGATGATGCAGGCAAAATGCCTGTGGTTGCTGGAACATTATCGTCAGCACATTCAGCCGGATGTCCTGGTTATCTGCAATGCCACGGCGCACCACCAGCAGACCGCGAAAACGGCAAGGCTCCTGCAAAACTGGGTCAAAGAGACGCAGCCGGTTGAAGAGTCCGCGTTGCCGGGTCTGGTCTGGGCCATTACCCCTCATGACGCGCGGTTTACCACAAAGCAGAATCTGGACGAAGCGGTGCAGCAATTGCTGGGCCAGCCGGGTCTGCGCTGGGGCACGCTTCAGGCGCTCGATACCCACAGCATGCAGCGGGTGATTGAGTGGCTGTCGCAGGCTACCCTGCCGGCACAGCGCCAGAAGCGTCTCCGCGCGCTGAAAAGGCAGTTACAAGAGTCTCTGTCGACGCTGATGCGCCCATATGTCGCGCCTCTTACTCAGGAGCCAGGCGCAGGGCGGGCAATGGCCGAAAAAATGGTCCGAACGCTGCAAGGCAGTGCCGCTCGTCATGGTGAACTGCTTGAGGGACTTCTGCCGCCGTTAAACGCGTTTGAGACGCTGCTGACCGTTCACCAGCCTCGTGAGGAACAGGTCAACGGCCTGTTTAACGATGTTATCGATCTGTTTGCGGAAGAGACGCAGGAAAATCCAGGCGCGTTGCAGACCCAAGACAAGGCGCGGCTGGCCCATAACGTGTGGGTTAACCATCTTCGTCAGTGGAGTCGCAACGACGCGGCGGCTGCCCGTCTGGGCCTGGACACAGAGGTATTACAGCAGATTGCGGATGTGCTGATCGTTACCAGCTACCGGCTGGATCTGCCGCTGCAACTGCAACGCATTGCAGAAAAAGATAAAAGCAGTGCCGCGCAGCTGCATGCCGCGACAGGCAATTTCATTAGCTGGCTTGGCTATGAACTGACGCCCGTCGCTGAACGGCCTGCAAGCCGGATCCGCAAAGGTCAGCCAATTTTTGTGACGCCCGTTGTGAGCAGCGCTTCACCCCGTCTTACCCGGCTTGGCGAGCAGCCTGTCCATGCGGCAACAGCCTATGTTTATGACTGGCTGGTTGCGCTCTACACCCGCGCGATTGAGAACGTGGATTATCAGTGCCCGTATGACGTTCAGCCTGCTGCGCGGAAAGCCTTGTCTGCCTTGCTGTCTTAATCATTGCAGCCCGCAGCAATGCGGGCTACCCCTTCATGAGCCGTTTATGAAGCCAGATAAAGTCTGAGCCAACGCTGACGGGTTTTCCCAGGACATTGAATGGCCCGCATCAGGGATAATTTTTACAGCAACGCCGTTTTGTTGCAGACGATTAAAATCGTCATCAGGCAGGGAGCGCTCACCAAAGACTAACATTACCGGGCAGCGCAATGACAAGAACAGGTGTTCCCAGTCAGGTTTAACGCCCTCGACCAGGCTTGTTGCGCCGCGCCAGACGGCCCGGGGAGCATTGCTTTGAAGGCTTCCAGCCCACGGCGACGTTTCCGCCCGCAGCATGTCATCATAGCCCTGAGCCAGAAAATGTTGTTCCGTTTGGGCCGCAATTGCTCGGCTGAACATCCCGCCACCCGCATGAAAATTGGGTTCAGACACTATCAGGCCCTTAACGCGCGACGTTAACAGCGTTGCCGTCTCGATCGCGATACTCCCCCCCATGCTATGACCATAGAGCCAGAGACTATCCAGGCCGAGATGGTTTAACAGTTCAACCACCACCTGCGCCTGTTCGCTCGTGCAATAACGGTAGTTGTCAGGTTTGTCACTGTAACCGCTACCGGGAAGATCGATCAGAATGGCTCTGCGCCCCCCGAAACGGGTATCACAGACAATACGAGGATATTCATACGACGATGCACAGCCCAACCCGTGGATAAACACAACCGGGTCACCGAAACCGGGAAGATCCTGCCAGCGCACAGTGCAGCCTGCTTGCTGCGAATAGAAACTGTTCATAAGCACTCCATGTATGACGGACTGTATATTTATACAGCCTCAATGTATGGAATGCTATGTCTGGATGCCGATTCTGGAAGCGTACTTCAGAAAAGAGAGATCAACAGGGCAACAGGAAAGCTCATCGGCCAGGTAGAACCCACCAGAAATGCGCTCAACAGGCGAATACGTTTTCGATCTTTAGACAGGAACCAGGTGATTAATGCGCAGATGGAGGCCATGATTGCGTAGAACACCAACATCTTTTGATACAACGTCATTCTGTTTACCTGAGCCGAAAAATAACCGCACGCAATATGCGTCATATGTTGACACAGATCAAGTTTTTTCGTTACATCATAACCACTTAAACACTAAGGATAATAACAACTGAGTACCTTGTGTAACAACGCCGGGTAAAGCAAAACGGTTATTATTGATAAGATGCATATTAAATGCACTTTTTGATAAATCCATCCCTTCAGAAAGCAGTTTAATAACAGCAGGCTTTTAAGGGAGGAAACATGCTACGCATTCCGCAGAGTTGCATTCACACCCGTTCCACGCCTTTCTGGAACAAAGAAACGGCCCCCGCCGGCATTTTTAAACGTCACCTGGATACGGGCACGCGTCCGGGCGTTTACCCTCGCCTTTCGGTGATGCGTGGCGCAGTGCGTTATCTGGGCTATGCTGATGAATTTACACCTGAGCCTGACAGCGAGCTCGTCATTGAAGCGGGTCGTTTCGGCGTTTTCCCGCCAGAGAGATGGCACCACATTGAGGTGATGACCGACGACACCCTGTTCAATATTGAATTCTTTGTTGAACCTGAGGTGCTTAAGTCCCTTTAAGCGCCCGCCAACATGAAGGAAACTATTATGTTACGTATTCCTGAAAACTTTGTTCATACCCGCTCGACGCCGTTCTGGAATAAAGAGACCGCCCCAAAAGCGCTTTTTACCCATCACAACACCAAAGCCGGCGTGTACGGTCGGTTGTCCGTCATGCAGGGTGCGGTGCGTTACTTTGGCTTTGCCGATGGCGACGCCACCGAGCCCGATCTGGAAGTGGTTATTGAGGCCGGTTCTTTTGGCATCTCCCCACCACAAAAATGGCACCGCATTGAGCTTCTGACCGACGACACCTATTTTAATATCGACTTTTTCGCGGATCCTGCCGTCACGCTCAGCGGTGCGGGCATCGGTAAAGTGGTCAACACGCATAAGGAGTAAATAATGGGTAAGGCTACCTATACCGTGACCGTCACCAACAACAGCAACGGCGTGTCGGTGGATTATGAGACAGAAGCGCCAATGGAGCTGTTGATCCCGGACGTCGCGGCAGATGTCGTGAAGGATCTGGTGAACACCGTTCGCGCCTACGATACGGAAAATGAACACGAGGTATGTGGCTGGTAAGCTGAATCGCCCGGCACTGCGCCGGGCATGTGGGTTTAGTGTTTGATCATGACATGCCGGACTACCGTGTAATCCTCAAGTCCGTAGACCGACATATCTTTGCCATAACCGGATAACTTCATCCCGCCGTGCGGCATTTCGCTCACCAGCATAAAATGGGTATTGACCCAGGTGCAGCCATACTGCAACCGTGCACTGAGGCGATGGGCGCGTCCGACGTCTTTTGTCCAGACGGACGAGGCCAGGCCGTATTGCGAATCGTTAGCCCAGTTCAGCACCTGCGCTTCATCCTCAAATTCTGTCACACTGACCACCGGGCCAAACACTTCTCGCTGGACGATCGCATCTTCCTGCTTCGCCCCGGCCAGCAGCGTTGGCTGGAAGTAATATCCTGCCCCCTCACTTTTACTGCCACCGGTGACGACGCGGATATGTCCAAGGGTTTTGGCTTCGTCCACGGCAGCACAAACGCGGGAAAGATGCGCTGCGGAGCTGAGCGGGCCCAGCTCGGTTGACGCATCGTCCGGCGCGCCCATTTTCAGGCTGGCAACGGCTGCGCCCAGCTTTTCGACCAGCGCGGGGTAAATCCCCTTCTGGGCATAGATACGACAGGCTGCGGTACAATCCTGACCAGCATTGTAGAAACCAAACGTACGCACGCCTTCAACCACGGCATCCAAATCTGCATCGTCAAAGACAATGACCGGGGCTTTTCCGCCCAATTCCATATGGGTACGTTTAACTGAAGATGCGGTATGCCCGATAATATGTTCTCCGGTAGCAATAGAGCCGGTGAGAGAAACCATACGGACTTTTTCGTGACCGGTCAGCGGATCTCCTACGGTTTTGCCGCGACCAAACAGCACGTTCAGCACGCCTGGCGGGAAAATATCTTTCGCCAGTTCCGCCAGCTTCAGCGCCGTCAACGGGGTGATTTCAGACGGCTTGATGACGACACAGTTTCCCGCCGCCAGCGCGGGCGCCAGCTTCCACGCCGCCATCATCAGAGGATAGTTCCAGGGGGCAATAGAGGCGACAACGCCAACCGGGTCGCGGCGGATCATCGAGGTATGTCCTTCGAGGTATTCTCCGGCAGCCAGCCCGTTCAGGCAGCGGGCGGCCCCGGCAAAGAAGCGAAACACATCGACCACGGCCGGGATCTCGTCCCCCTGGACACAGTGCAGCGGTTTCCCGCAGTTAAGGGACTCCAGTTTTGCGAACGCGTCAGCGTTGGCTTCTATCACATCAGCCAGTTTCAACAGACATTCGGCGCGCGTTTTCGGCGTCGTTTGTCCCCACTCTGTGAATGCGCGATCGGCAGCCTGGACGGCAGCGTCCACCTGTGCTGCCGACGCTTCAGCCATCTCCAGCAGCACTTCACCCGTGGCAGGATTATAAACCGCCTGCTTCTCACCTTCGCCGGTCACCAGTTCACCATTAATCAGCAATTGATTTTGCATAGCATCGTCCTGTTGAAATCGACATTGTTTTCGCTGTCAGCACACGTTCTGGCGGGCAGAAACGTGACAACGTCACGTTACCAATCCGCGCTCCCTTACTAAAGGTAGACCGCGCGTTATGTCGCTTCAGGAATTTTCATCAAGGTGTGACTGGGTGCAGCATCATTTCGCGGATTAACCCCGCCAGCTGGACGACCGCCTGCTCCTCCCGCTCGCCCCAGCCCCATGAGGTATTGAAACGGAAAAACGGTGTCCAGATATTGGAGGTGGAAAACATCTTGCCGGGCGCAATGCTGATTTGATGGGTTAGCGCCTTCTCACTCAACCGCCCCGCATCCAGCTGTTCAGACAGTTCCAGCCATAAAAAATAGCCGCTGTCGTTGTGATGGATTTTGACACCAGCAGGCATATGGCGCAAAAGCGATTGCCAGGCCTGCTGTTTGCGTTCAGCAAGCGTGCGTCGCAGGCGACGAAGGTGGGCGTCGTAACGTTTGGTCGCCAGGTAATCCACCAGCGCCAGCTGCATGGGAGAGCTGGTGGATAACGTACTCATCAGCTGCAACTGCTGAATACGGCGCGCATGTTTTCCCGCCGCCACCCAGCCAATACGGAAACCGGCCACCAGACACTTGGAGAATGAGGAACAGTGCAACGTCATATCCTGCTTATCCCAGGCCTTTGCCGGAAGCGGCTTTTCACGGCCAAAGTAGAGTTCGCTGTAAACATCGTCTTCAATCAGCGTGACGTTATGCCGGGTGAGTAAGGCCACCAGCTGAGCTTTCTTCTCTGCACTCAGCGTGAAGCCGAGCGGGTTCTGACTGTTGGTCATCAGCCAGCAGGCCTTCACCGGATAATCATTCAACGCCTGCTCAAGGGCACTGAGATCGATGCCCTCGCGCACGTCAGTGGCAACCGACAGCGCTTTCAGTTTCAGACGTTCAAGCGCCTGGAGTGCGCCATAAAAACAGGGGTTTTCAACGATAACCCAGTCCCCTGGTTCAGTCACAGCCTGCAAACTGAGGTTGAGCGCCTCAAGCGCGCCCGCGGTGATCACAATTTCATCCGGGGAGATATTCATTCCCTGCTGAGCGTAGCGACGGGCAATGGCATGACGTAAGTCGACGTTACCCGGCGGCAGGTTTTCAATCACGCTCATGGCGGTAGCCGTTTTGCTGACGTTAGCCAGCGAACGGTTGAGTTGCTGAAGCGGGAAAAGGCGCGGATCGGGAAATGCCGAGGCAAAAGGGACAACGGAGGGGTCGCGGCTGGCCTGTAGCACGTCGAAAATATAGGTGTTGATGTCGACCACTTCATCGCGCATCACCTGCGCGGGTGGTGCAGGCTGGTGTGTGGTCGGGCGGGCGGCAACGTAATAGCCTGACTGCGGTCTGGCAACAATGCGCCCCTGACTTTCCAGCATCTGATACGCGTGGCCCACGGTCATAAAACTCATGCCGCTGCTTGCCACCTGCTCTCGCAGAGAAGGCAGCTTATCGCCCGGCAACCATACGCCAAGCTCAATCTGCGAGATAATTTGTTGCGCCAGACGCTGGTATTTTTTCATCAGATTCTCCTTATTGCTGACAGTTTATATCAGCAGGAGAAAAAGAGAAGATTTTGCTAACTGTTATAGGAAACGCAGCAGATTACTTGCGGTACTCAGTAATGTGATTCTGAGCAGAACGCGCTGCGGCCAGGTGGTCGAGCGTGATCATCGACGATTTGCAGAAAATGCATTTCGCGCCGAACGGATTTTTGTCAGACACATCAAAAGCTGAGGTGCGGTACTGCGAGCCATGACAGCATGGGCAGCGGAAATGGATATAAGAAGTCATAGGATTCTCCTGTAAACGTAAAAACGTAAATTACTCATGAGCCGATCAGGCAATAAATGGTTCGATACAAAACGAATCGGAATGTAGATAAAGACCCAAGAGAGGCTGCGGAGAGGCACAACGTGATGAGAACTGCTTTATAATACTACGTCAGATATTTATTTGGATTCAAAACCAGAGATCCATTAACGCATGTTGCTGACGACAAAGCAAGCTGTTTAATGCGTAAAAATCATAAAAAGAAATTTTTTATTCTTCCTTGTTACCTATATCAGCCAGATAAAGTTCAGGTTTTCCCACAACTGTTATAGATAAATTATCGATTTCTGCTTCTGATATCTTATTTGCCCCCTCTCTATCATAACAGTACACCGTTTAACATTGAGGCAGTGCATGTTTGGTCCAGATGCGTTTCATCTTGCGCGAATACAGTTCGCCTTTACCGTATCCTTTCATATTATTTTTCCGGCGATAACCATTGGCCTGGCGAGCTATCTCGCCGTGCTGGAAGGGCTGTGGTTGAAAACAAAAAATCCCGTCTGGCGCTCGCTGTACCATTTCTGGTCGAAGATCTTCGCCGTCAACTTTGGGATGGGCGTGGTCTCCGGCCTGGTGATGGCTTATCAGTTTGGCACTAACTGGAGTGGGTTTTCCCAGTTCGCGGGCAGTATTACCGGCCCCCTGCTGACCTATGAAGTGCTTACCGCGTTCTTCCTTGAGGCGGGGTTCCTCGGGGTAATGTTGTTTGGCTGGAATAAGGTCGGGCCGGGGCTGCACTTCTTTTCGACCTGCATGGTCGCACTGGGGACCCTCATGTCTACGTTCTGGATCCTCTCGTCAAACAGCTGGATGCAGACACCGCAAGGGTTTGAAATCATCAACGGTCAGGTCGTTCCGGTGGACTGGTTTGCCGTGGTGTTTAACCCCTCCTTCCCTTACCGCCTGCTGCACATGTCGATAGCGGCATTTCTCAGCAGCGCGCTGTTTGTCGGTGCTTCCGCGGCCTGGCATTTGCTGCGCGGAAACAACACGCCCGCTATTCGCACCATGTTTTCAATGGCGTTGTGGATGACGTTGATCGTGGCACCCGTCCAGGCGCTGGTGGGTGATATGCACGGGCTTAATACCTTGAAACACCAGCCAGCGAAAATAGCCGCCATAGAAGGCCACTGGGAGAATCCGCCGGGTGAGCCTACCCCACTGCTGCTGTTTGGCTGGCCGGATATGGAGCAGGAACGGACCCGTTTTGGCCTGGAAATTCCCGCGCTCGGCAGCCTGATCCTGACCCACAGTCTCGATAAACAGGTTCCGGCATTGAAAGAGTTCCCGAAAGAAGATCGCCCGAACGCCACCATTGTCTTCTGGTCTTTTCGCATCATGGCTGGCCTGGGGATGTTGATGCTGCTCCTGGGCGTGACGGCGGTCTGGCTGCGTTACAAACAGCGCCTTTATACCTCACGTTCCTTCCTGTGGTTTGCCCTGCTGATGGGGCCGTCCGGGCTGATCGCGATCCTCGCCGGATGGGTAACAACGGAGGTCGGCCGCCAGCCGTGGGTTGTCTATGGACTACAGCGTACGAAGGATGCGGTCTCCGCGCATGGCGATCTGCACATGAGCGTCAGTTTGCTGGCCTTCTTCGTGGTTTATACCGCGGTGTTCGGCGTGGGTTACAGCTATATAGTGCGTCTGATTAAAAAAGGGCCGCAGCCCCATGGATCCTTCGCGACTGAATCCGATGGCCGCCCTGCTCGTCCGCTTTCTGCCGTCACCACTGAATTTAAGGAGTAACCGTAATGGGTATCGATCTTTCCATTATCTGGTTCGTGATTATCGTTTTCGCCACATTGATGTATATCGTGATGGACGGTTTTGATCTGGGGATAGGCATCCTGTTTCCGGCAACGCCGAATGCGGACGACCGAGACGTGATGGTCAACAGCGTGGCTCCCGTCTGGGATGGCAACGAAACCTGGCTGGTGCTTGGCGGTGCGGCCCTGTTTGGCGCCTTTCCTCTCGCCTATGCGGTTATCATCGACGCGCTAACCATTCCACTGACAATAATGCTGATCGGGCTTATATTTCGTGGCGTCGCCTTCGAATTTCGCTTCAAGGCCACTCCGGCTCACCGCCCGTTCTGGGATAAGGCCTTTATTGGCGGGTCGATTGTGGCTACCTTCAGCCAGGGCATCACCGTCGGCGCGGTCATTCAGGGGTTCAGCGTCACCGGTCGCGCTTACAGCGGTGGTCCGTTTGACTGGTTTACCGCGTTCAATTTTTTCTGCGGCGCGGGTCTTGTGGTGGCTTACGCGCTGTTAGGATCAACGTGGCTGGTAATGAAAAGCGAAAATGCCCTGCAACAGCGGATGCGTCAGGTATCGAAAGTGCTTCTGCTCCTGCTTCTGGTATTCATTGCGGTAATCAGTATCTGGACCCCTCTCGCCCAGCCAGCCATTGCTGCGCGCTGGTTTACGCTGCCGAATCTGTTTTATCTGCTGCCTGTCCCTGCGCTGGTTGCGATCCTGAGTCTGTGTCAGTGGCGCTGCCTGAACGATCCTGCGAGCCATACTCTGCCGTTTATCATGACGTTAGGGCTGGTTTTTCTTGGCTTTAGCGGGCTTGGGATCAGCATCTGGCCGCATATCATCCCGCCGGACATTACCCTGTGGCAGGCCGCTGCGCCAGCCCAAAGCCAGGGCTTTATGTTAGTGGGTGCACTGTTGATCATTCCCGTGATTCTGGTCTACACCTTCTGGAGTTATTACGTTTTTCGCGGAAAAGTACAGCATGGGGAGGGTTATCACTGATGCAACAACCTGTATGGAAACGTTTGATGTGGCTTGCCATCATCTGGGGCGGCAGCGTCCTGGCGCTGGCCTGCGTAAGTATGCTCTTTAAAATGCTGATGGCCGCAGCCGGATTTAAATCGCACTAACTCACTGACCGGGTGCGCCGCCGCCCGGTCCCTTCCCGCACTTTCAGATAAACCCCATTAACACCCAGGAGGGTATGGTTACACTGAAAAAATATTTACAGCATTGATAGTTTGAGAAGAAAAATGAAAAAGCTCGCGGCAGTAAGTTTAATCAGCCTCGCACTGGCTGGATGCGTTAATCCTGGTAAAGCCTCCGTTCAGACCGATCAGTTAGAGAATCACCGTTTCGTTCTGGAAAATGTGGATGGCAAAGCAGTTAAAGGCGGGAAAACGCAGCCTGAAATTCGCTTCAGTGCGCAACCCAATATCAGCCTGATTAACAACATTGTCGTCTCCGGCACAATGTGCAACGGCTTCAACGGCCAGGGGAAACTGTCCGAAGGCGAGTTGACGGTCAAAACGCTGGCAATGACGCGGAAACTCTGCACCGAGCCGCAGCTAAATGAACTGGATCAGACCATCGCCGATATGCTACGCACAGGCGCACAGGTAGACCTGACCGAAGACCAGTTAACGCTGGCGACAGCCAATAAAACATTGATGTTTAAGCGAGTTGAATAACTCAGTAACTTCCGCACGAACCTACGGCAAGCGACTGCTCACTACAGCGTTTGCCATTTGGCAATGCGCACATGCCGATGGCGGAGCCGTCAAGCTGACGGGCAACGGAGAGTGAACCGCCGATCATTGCGCAGTTGGCCTGACCTGAACTGGACATCGCCGCTCGCATACCCGGCGTAACGTGTGCCGCTGTCGCCTGCTGTACAGGTTCATTGCTGCATGCCGACAACAGTAACGCGGCACATCCGACCCAAAATGCTGAACGCATACCTTCCTCCCCATAATTAACGCGAAACCTATGCATAATAGGCATCACGCGCCGCATCGTCGAGAGCGGATGTGCGTATTTATGCGCCCTGGTAACAATTTCTCGCAATTTTTTAACGCGAATAGCCATCGAGTCATTGATACAGCGCATACCAAGGACACAAAAGCGAAAATCGTAAAACCTGAGCTTTGCTAAAATACACAGATAATATTCAGGGTCTGTCGTCGTTTTACAGGCCCCTCTTTTTGCGCAATGTAAGGGTGTTGTCCTATGCAAACTATTGACGGCAATGGTGCAGTCGCGTCTGTTGCGTTTCGTACCAGCGAAGTGATCGCCATCTACCCCATCACGCCCAGCTCCACGATGGCTGAACAGGCTGACGCCTGGGCTGGTAATGGGATAAAAAACGTCTGGGGCGATGTCCCGCGGGTTGTAGAGATGCAGTCCGAAGCCGGTGCCATTGCCACCGTGCATGGTGCGTTGCAGACCGGCGCCCTGTCGACCTCGTTCACGTCGTCTCAGGGGCTGCTGTTGATGATCCCCACGCTTTACAAGCTGGCAGGGCAATTAACGCCGTTTGTGTTGCACGTTGCCGCACGCACTGTAGCCACTCACGCTCTCTCTATTTTTGGCGACCACTCAGACGTGATGGCCGTGCGTCAGACCGGCTGCGCTATGCTCTGCGCCAGCAGCGTGCAGGAAGCGCAGGACTTCGCGCTGATTTCGCATATCGCCACGCTGAAAAGCCGTGTGCCATTTATTCATTTCTTCGATGGTTTTCGCACGTCCCACGAGATCAATAAAATCGTTCCACTGCCGGACGACACCATTCTGAATCTGCTGCCGCAGGCGGACATCGATGCGCATCGCGCTCGCGCCCTCAATCCGGAACATCCGGTGATCCGGGGTACCTCTGCAAACCCGGATACCTATTTCCAGTCCCGCGAGGCGACGAACCCGTGGTACAACGCGGTCTATGCGCACGTTGAACAGGCGATGGACGATTTTGCCGCTGCGACGGGCCGCGAATATAAGCCGTTTGAAAATTACGGTCATCCGCAGGCCGAGCGCGTGATCGTCCTGATGGGCTCCGCCATCGGCACCTGTGAAGAGGTGGTTGATGAGCTATTGACGCGTGGAGAGAAAGTTGGCGTGCTCAAAGTTCGCCTCTACCGTCCCTTCTCAGCGAAACACCTGCTCGCAGCCCTGCCGGACAGCGCGCGTGCCGTTGCGGTACTGGACCGCACCAAAGAGCCTGGCGCACAGGCTGAACCACTTTATCTGGACGTGATGACCGCTCTGGCTGAGGCGTTTAACCGCGGTGAGCGCGAAACGCTGCCGCGCGTCATTGGCGGGCGTTATGGATTGTCTTCCAAAGAGTTCGGGCCGGAGTGCGTCCTGGCGGTATTTGCTGAACTGCGCGAGGCAAAACCGAAGCCGCGCTTTACGGTCGGCATTTATGATGACGTGACTAACCTTTCTCTGCCCTTGCCGGAAAACACCCTGCCCTCGACTGCGATACTGGAAGCGCTGTTCTACGGTCTGGGCAGCGACGGCAGCGTCTCGGCGACCAAGAACAACATCAAAATTATCGGCAACTCCACGCCGTGGTATGCGCAAGGGTATTTCGTCTACGATTCCAAAAAAGCGGGCGGACTGACCGTCTCCCACCTGCGCGTCAGCGAACACCCGATCCGCTCGGCATACCTGATTTCTCAGGCCGATTTTGTTGGCTGTCACCAGCTCCAGTTCATTGATAAATATCAGATGGCCGAGCGCCTGAAGCCCGGCGGTATTTTCCTGATCAACACCCCTTACAGCGCCGATGAGGTCTGGGCACGCCTGCCCCAGGAAGTCCAGGCAGTGCTTAACCAGAAACAGGCGCGCCTGTATGTCATTAACGCCGCGAAGATCGCCCGCGAATGCGGCCTGGCCGCGCGCATCAATACGGTTATGCAGATGGCGTTCTTCCACCTGACTAATATTCTGCCGGGCGACAGCGCGCTGATGGAGCTTCAGGGTGCGATCGCCAAAAGCTACAGCAGCAAAGGTCAGGAGCTGGTTGAGCGCAACTGGCAGGCGCTGGCGCTGGCCCGCGAATCGCTGTTCGCGGTGCCGTTGCAGCCGGTCAATGCCAGCAGTCCGAACCGACCGCCAGTGGTATCTGACGCCGCCCCGGATTTCGTCAAAACCGTCACGGCGGCGATGCTTGCCGGACTGGGCGACACCCTTCCCGTCTCTGCGCTTCCGCCTGACGGAACCTGGCCGATGGGCACGACCCGCTGGGAAAAACGCAACATTGCCGAAGCGATCCCTATCTGGAAAGAAGAGCTGTGCACCCAGTGCAACCACTGCGTGGCGGCCTGCCCGCACTCGGCCATTCGCGCCAAAGTGGTGTCGCCAGAAGCGTTAGATGGCGCACCGGAAAGTTTGCACTCGCTGGATGTAAAATCCCGCGATATGCGTGGTCAGAAATATGTCCTACAGGTGGCGCCGGAAGACTGCACCGGCTGTAACCTGTGCGTCGAGGTGTGCCCGGCGAAAGATCGTCAGGACCCGTCAATCAAAGCCATCAATATGATGTCGCGTCTTGAACATGTTGAAGAAGAGAAAGTGAATTATGATTTCTTCCTCGACCTGCCCGAAATCGATCGTAACAAGCTGGAACGCATTGACATTCGTACCTCGCAGCTCATCACCCCGCTCTTCGAGTACTCCGGGGCGTGCTCCGGCTGCGGCGAAACACCATATATCAAACTGCTCACTCAGCTTTACGGCGACCGGATGCTGATTGCCAACGCGACGGGCTGCTCGTCGATCTACGGGGGTAACCTGCCGTCCACGCCGTACACCACCGACGCGAACGGTCGCGGCCCGGCGTGGGCAAACTCGCTTTTCGAGGACAACGCAGAATTTGGTCTGGGATTCCGTCTGACGGTCGATCAGCACCGCGCCCGCGTAATGCGTCTGCTGGCACAGTTTGCCGATAAGATCCCGGCAGAACTGAATGATGCCCTGCATGCGGAGGCCACACCTGACGTTCGTCGCGCGCAGGTTGCTGAACTGCGCAACGCGCTTCAGGGTGTTGAAGGGGCTGAACAACTCCTGACTGATGCTGACGCGCTGGTTGAAAAATCTGTCTGGCTGATCGGCGGCGACGGGTGGGCCTACGATATTGGTTTCGGCGGTCTTGATCATGTCCTGAGCCTGACCGAAAACGTCAATATTCTGGTGCTTGATACTCAGTGCTATTCCAACACCGGCGGACAGGCCTCGAAAGCAACGCCATTGGGGGCGGTCACCAAATTTGGTGAGCACGGCAAGCGCAAGGCGCGTAAAGATTTGGGCGTCAGCATGATGATGTATGGACACGTCTACGTCGCGCAGATTTCGCTGGGGGCGCAGCTCAACCAGACGGTGAAAGCCATTCAGGAAGCGGAAGCGTATCCAGGCCCGTCGCTGATTATCGCCTACAGTCCGTGTGAGGAGCATGGCTACGATCTGGCGCTCAGCCACGACCAGATGCGTCAGCTCACCGCAACCGGCTTCTGGCCACTGTACCGCTTTGACCCGCGCCGTGCCGATGAAGGGAAATTGCCGCTGGCGCTGGATTCGCGTCCGCCGTCAGACGCCCTTGCCGAAACCTTACTTCAGGAGCAGCGTTTCCGCAGGCTGAACGCCCAACAGCCTGAAGTAGCAGAGCAACTATGGAAGGATGCGGCAGCGGATCTTCAGAAGCGTTATGACTTCCTGGCGCAACTGGCAGGGAAAGCCGAAAAGTCGACCAGTGAATAACCTGTATGCCCGGCTTGTCCGGGCATTTTTTTGCCATAAAAAAGCCCGATGCATGTGCACCGGGCGAATCCAGAAGATCGGTGAAAATTGTCTCAACGTTCTGAACAATATTCACGTGAATTATGGATGAAAAAATCTTAAAGGCATATAACGGCGTGGAGATTACCTTGTTTTCCACGTAATTAATAATTTTTATTTTGTATTAATTACAATAATTCATTCATGACATCTATCGTTATTTCAACCGCATCATTTAGTTTAGATTTTACTTAACCCGTAACAATTATATTTTATTCATCCGCCGCCAGAGTGATTTAGCATGGGACAGCTTTCCAGCCCGGAAAGTTCACGAAGTAATAAAAAAATAACTGCAAAGGAATAATCAAAATGCAAAGAAAAGTACTGGCACTGATGATCCCCGCTTTGTTAATGGCTGGCGCCGCTCACGCAGCTGAAATTTATAATAAAGACGGCAATAAACTGGATCTGTATGGCAAAGTAGATGGTCTGCATTATTTCTCTGACGACGCCTCTAAAGATGGCGATCAAACCTATATGCGTCTGGGTTTTAAAGGTGAAACCCAAATCAACGACATGATGACCGGTTACGCGCAGTGGGAATACAACATTCAGGCAAACAACACCGAAGGGTCTGACAATCAGTCCTGGACGCGTCTGGCCTTCGCGGGTGTGAAGGTAGGCGACTACGGCTCCTTCGATTACGGCCGTAACTATGGCGTCCTGTACGACGTGGAAGGCTGGACCGATATGCTGCCAGAATTTGGTGGCGACTCTTATACTAATGCCGATAACTTTATGACTGGTCGTGCAAACGGCGTGGCGACCTACCGTAACACCGACTTCTTTGGTCTGGTGCAGGGTCTGAACTTCGCGGTGCAGTATCAGGGTAATAATGAAGGCAGCAACTGTGACGAGTATGGCTGCTCTCAGGAAGGCACTAATAACCGTTCAGATAACAACATTCGTAATCAAAACGGTGATGGCTTCGGTATCTCCACCACCTATGACTTCGGCATGGGCTTCAGCGCAGGCGCGGCATATGCGTCATCTGACCGTACCAACGATCAGGTTAGTGCTGGCACTGGCGCAGCATCTCAGTATGCAGGTGGCGATAAGGCGGATGCATGGACTGCTGGCCTGAAATATGACGCTAACAATATTTACCTGGCGGCAATGTATTCCGAAACCCGCAATATGACCCCTTATGGTTCAACCGATAGCCAAGATGGCGGCGGTATTGCAAACAAAACCCAAAACTTCGAAGTGACCGCACAATATCAGTTCGATTTCGGTCTGCGTCCGGCTATTTCCTATTTACAGTCTAAAGGTAAAGACCTGGGCAATGGCCAGGACGATAAAGACCTGGTGAAATATGCTGACGTCGGTGCTACCTATTATTTCAACAAAAATATGTCCACCTATGTTGATTATAAAATCAACCTGCTGGATGAAGATGATTCATTCTACAAAAACAATGGCATCGGTACGGATGACATCGTAGCGTTAGGTCTGGTTTACCAGTTCTAATCCCATTAGCCCGCAGCGATCTGCGGGCTAATTTTACCGCTGTTTCGCCTGTTCTTTGCGGAAAGAGAGATAACCAAATACCCCGCTGTCGCCATCCATAGGGTGATTAACTCCATCCATTACCACCACTTCCGGGAAGTCAAATGGCGTGACATTTTCCAGACAAGCGACATTCACACCATATTCATTGGGATTGGAACGTCGTTGATGGAACGTGTAAATACCGCAAATCGAACAGAAGAAATGGCGCGCCGTGCCGGTGTTGAAACGGTACTCTGTGAGCGTGTCCGCGCCCTGCGTCACCTTAATGCCCGTCAAAGGTGCGGAAACCACGACCGCCCCACGCATCCTGCAAAACGAGCAGCTACATCGACGCGCGGTATTCAGGCCGTCCGTCAGCTCAACCGTAAATTTCACCGCCCCACAATGACACTGTGCATGACGAATGTCAGCCATCACTTATACCCCTTTTCTCACTAACTCAGCCGCTTTTAAAAAGACCTCATCTTCAACACCATCCCCCTTCTGCCTGCCGAGCCTTACCAGCTCATCGACAATACTTTCACGGTTGATGATCTTCTGGGATGAAACCAGCCCAATAACGGCGGCACCAATCGCCAGCCCAACTAATCCTGTCTGTTCGTCTTTATTTTTCATAGAAGCGCTCCCTTGTCCCCCTCAAAAGCGTAGCAGGAGAACTGTAAAACGCGCTGGTACGCGGGAATGAGATCCGTGCTTTATCTCAGCTGTTCGCCAGGCAAAACAGGAGGGATTCTGAGCGGTTATCAGACAACGTTAATGAGGATAACGTGAACAGCGGTGCGCGTAGAGAGGCCGTAATGGGTGTTAAAACCGCCTTCGTAAAGGCGGCTGGTCATTACTCTGGATCTTTATCGCCTGATTCAGGCGCTGAGCCAGGATCATCTTTCGGTTTTCTTCCATCCTTTTCCGGGTTATCCGGGCTGGGATTATAATCAGGATGGTCACCATGAACGGGACGGTCAGTCATTTTCACCTCCGTTTTTACTGCGTAAGCTGTAAGTGTAGACAACCCTTCAGTCTTAACCAAACTTCTCCTGTGGGGCTCATTTGTAAATCGTGCTGGCATTCGGCGCTGCAATCCGTACCATACACGACACACTTTCGCATACTGGTTTTTACCGGTAGCCGCAAACCCGTCTTTTATCGCTAACCAGATGGGGCACGTAAATGCGCAGATGGTGTATGAAATCTATGCTACATGGATAGAAGAGATGAACACGAAGCTGACGCTTTGAAATCGTTTTCCTCACCCTGTGCCCCATTTGAGATCTGAGTAACGAATAGATGCAACAAAATCAAGAGATTAACAAGAAAGAACAGTACAACCTGAATAAACTGCAAAAGCGACTGCGCCGTAACGTGGGCGAAGCCATTGCAGACTTCAACATGATTGAAGAAGGCGATCGCATCATGGTCTGCCTGTCGGGCGGTAAAGACAGCTACACCATGCTGGAGATCCTGCGCAATCTACAGCAAAGCGCACCGGTGAACTTTTCCCTGGTCGCGGTTAACCTCGATCAGAAACAGCCGGGCTTCCCGGAGCATATCCTGCCGGAGTACCTCAAGAACCTGGGCGTTGAGTACAAAATCGTAGAAGAGAATACCTACGGCATTGTTAAAGAGAAGATCCCTGAGGGCAAAACGACCTGTTCGCTCTGCTCACGTTTGCGTCGCGGCATTCTGTACCGCACCGCAACCGAACTGGGGGCCACCAAGATTGCGCTTGGTCATCACCGGGACGACATTCTGCAAACGCTGTTTCTGAATATGTTCTACGGCGGCAAAATGAAGGGAATGCCACCGAAGCTGATGAGCGACGACGGCAAACACATCGTGATCCGCCCACTCGCCTACTGCCGCGAGAAAGACATTGAGCGTTTCTCTCAGGCTAAAGCCTTCCCTATCATTCCGTGCAATCTGTGCGGCTCACAGCCGAACCTGCAACGTCAGGTCATTGGCGACATGCTGCGTGACTGGGATAAACGCTATCCGGGCCGCATCGAAACCATGTTCAGCGCCATGCAGAACGTGGTGCCTTCGCACCTCGCCGACGTTGAACTGTTCGATTTCAAAGGGATTAACCACGGTTCAGAGGTGGTGAATGGCGGGGATCTGGCGTTTGATCGCGAAGAGATCCCGATGCAGCCTGCTGGCTGGCAGCCAGAGGAAGAGGATGCGCAATTCGATGAACTGCGCCTGAACGTGGTAGAAGTCAAGTAACCTGGCAGCGTCTCAGATATCGTTTCTGAGACGCGTTTTAAGCTTATTTCAGCAGTCGAACGCGGCAGGTCTTCCCTTTAATCTTCCCGCCCTGCAACTGTTTCCAGGCCTTCTGCGCAACTGACTGGCGAACCGCTACGTAGACATGCGCAGGATGGACAGTGATCTTGCCAATATCTGCCCCGTCGAGACCGATATCCCCAGTTAACGCCCCCAGAACGTCACCGGGACGCATTTTGGCCTTTTTACCGCCGTCGATGCACAGGGTGGCCATTTCCGCCGCCAGCGGAGCGATGCTGATATTACCTGGGGCATTCACCCAGTTGAGTTTCAGTTGCAGCATTTCCGCAAGAATATTGGCGCGCTGGGCCTCTTCAGGTGCGCAGAAGCTGATGGCGAGACCACTGTTACCCGCACGTGCGGTACGCCCGATGCGGTGGACATGCACTTCCGGATCCCATGCCAGCTCAAAATTCACCACCAGCTCAAGCGATTTAATATCCAGGCCACGGGCCGCCACATCCGTTGCAACCAGCACGCGAGCGCTGCCGTTAGCGAAACGCACCAGCGTCTGATCGCGATCGCGCTGTTCCAGATCGCCATGCAGCGATAATGCGCTCTGTCCTGCATCATTCAGGGCATCGCACACCGCCTGACAGTCTTTTTTGGTATTACAGAACACCACGCAGGACGCTGGCTGGTGTTGGCTCAGCAATTTTTGTAGCAGTGGAATTTTGCCCTGCTGCGATGTCTCGAAGAACTGCTGCTCAATCGCCGGTAACGCATCGACAGCATCGATTTCAATGGTCAGCGGGTTCTTCTGCACGCGTCCGCTGATCGCCGCAATCGCCTCAGGCCAGGTGGCAGAAAAGAGCAGCGTCTGGCGTGTGGCTGGGGCAAAGCGGATCACTTCGTCAATCGCATCGCTGAAGCCCATATCCAGCATGCGGTCAGCTTCATCCATCACCAGCGTTTGCAGTGCATCGAGTGAAACGGTGCCTTTTTGCAGGTGATCGAGCAGACGGCCCGGCGTTGCCACAATGATATGCGGCGCGTGCTGAAGGGAATCGCGCTGCGCGCCGAACGGTTGCCCGCCGCAGAGCGTTAAAATTTTAGTGTTAGGCAAAAAACGCGCCAGACGACGCAGCTCACCCGCGACCTGGTCGGCCAGCTCGCGCGTCGGGCAGAGTATCAGGGACTGGGTCTGAAACAGGGTTGCATCAATGTGTTGTAACAGGCCTAGCCCGAATGCAGCCGTTTTTCCACTGCCGGTTTTCGCCTGCACGCGCACGTCACGGCCTTCAAGGATAGCCGGCAGCGCGGCGGCCTGGACAGGGGTCATAGTGAGGTAGCCCAACTCATTCAGGTTAGTCAGTTGGGCTTCAGGCAGAACGTTCAGCGTGGAAAAAGCGGTCACAATATACTCTCGTGGTAATGATTGCAGTCAGATGGCGCGTATCCTCGCAGATCTGCGCTAACGATGCGACAATTTAATCGGTTCTTCATCCGGCGGCGGATCCGGCATCGGCTGCGGACGTGGGACAGGATCGGGTATTGGCGTCGGATCGGTAGGCACCGGATCGGACTGCCAGGTGTTCAGGCGTTGCAGGTCAAGTAGCATACTCATCTTTTCCTCCAGATTAGGGTGCTGACCCCTATAAAGGGTAGACGCAGATAAACAGGAGGCAAAAAAAAGCCGACTATGAAGTCGGCGTCGTACGAATCAATTGTGCTATGCAGTAATTCAAAAAAAGGAAGTAAGACAATATGGAGCGCAACGCCCATCGCTTGACGTTGCATTCACCTGCGGGAGTAATATTGCACCTAACATGGTCGGAGTTTATTGACTTCGCTCAATTAAAATGTCGTTTTGAAGCCGACTCTGCCTCAGAAAAGCGTAAATTTACAGCCATTTACTACGATGCAACCACCATGCAACACCCCCAATCAAAACCACTAACATGACGCAAAACGTGGTGAAGCCATAGTGATATTCACCGCCGGGGATCCCTCCGAGGTTTACGCCAAACAACCCCGTCAGGAAGGTACTCGGTAAAAAGACCATCGCCATCAGCGACATGGTGTACGTTCTCCTGGCTAACGACTCCTGCATCACCTGGGCTATCTCATCCGCCATGACTGCCGTTCTGGCAATACATGAGTCAATCTCGTCCAGTCCACGTCCGAGCCGGTCAGCGATATCCTGCATTCTGCGGCGCTGATCGTCGTTCATCCAGCTCATACGTTCGCTGGCCAGCCGCGCATAAACGTCGCGCTGAGGGGTCATATAGCGGCGCATCACGATGAGCTGCTTACGCAGCAGCGCCAGAAAACCACGTGGGGGGATTTGCTGATCGAGCAGGTTATCTTCCAGATCGATGATTTTATCGTGAAGTTCTTCTATAAACTCGCTGGCATGATCGGTCAGCGCATCACACACATCCACCAGCCAGCTGCCGCAATCCGTAGGCCCCGTGCCCTCTTTCAGATCGTTAATGACGTCATCCAGCGCCAGCACTTTTCTCTGGCGGGTGGAAACAATCAGCCGTTCATCCATATAAACACGCATTGCCACCAACTGATCCGGACGCTCATCCGTACTGCCGTTTATACAACGCAGCGTAATTAACGTCCCCTCACCCATCCGGCTGACGCGGGGTCTGAGACTTTCTCCCGCCAGCGCATCCCGAACGTTGTTGGGCAATAGCGGCGTGGACGCGAGCCACTCGGCGCTGTCCGGGTGCGTGTAGTTGAGGTGCAGCCAGCATGGATGTTCGCTGTCGATGTGATCCTGATCTTCAAGCGGCCTTGCGCCGCCTTGTCCATCAAACACCCATGCAAAAACTGCGTCAGGTACGTTAACCTCAGACCCTTTAATGCTCTCCACAGCGCCTCCACCGTTTTATCTCTTTCGGTGTCAGTCTAGCTTTCGCCGAGGGTTAAGCAATAATTATGTGAGGCATCGTCCTGAATACGTTCAGGAATTCACCGCCCATTCGCGGCTTTTTAATGCATTATCAGTCTGGAACTCATTTTCCAGACGGAAATTACGTGTTCGTGTCTGGAGCTCAATCACCTGATTGCGCAGCACATCTGACGACCCATTGAGTTCCTCAACCATCGACACGTTGCTCTGCGTTACGCGTTCAAGCTCTGACAATGCCTGCGTAATTTGTGAAATACCTTTTTCCTGTTCTGATGTTGAGGCGGATATTTCATCCATCAGTCTGCTCACATTGCCCGAACCGGTAACAATGTCATGCATGTTTTTTTCGGCTTCAGAGACCACGTTAACGCCCTGCGTCACGTTATGGCTGGTAACTTCAATCAGTGACTTAATATTTTTTGCCGCTTCGGCGCTACGATGCGCCAGGCTTCTCACCTCACCCGCGACCACAGAAAACCCTTTACCATGGTCGCCCGCTCTTGCCGCTTCAACGGCGGCGTTAAGCGCCAGAATATTGGTCTGAAAAGCGATACCGTCAATCAGCGAGATAATCTCTGTCATTTGCTGGGCGCAGTCGGTAATCGACTGCATATTGTTCGCGACCTGCCCCATTAATTCTCCGCCTTTACGCGCCTGTAACGTCGCGATATTCGCCTGCTCGCTGGCTAAACGGGTATTGTCGGCATTATTTTTTGTACTTGCAGCCATCTCTTCCATGCTGGCTGCCGTTTGCACCAGCGAAGCTGACTGCTGTTCTGTTTTGACGGAAAGCTGCGCGCTGCGTGAAGAGAGTTGATCTGACAGGGTCATCGCGGTTTGCGAGGAGGCGCGGATCTCACGGACCAGGGTTGCAATGTTGCTGGAGAGACTATTAATCCCCGGGATCAGGCGTCCCGCACAATTGTTGCCAAATTCAGGTATCGACACGCCAAGTTTGCCTGACGTCACTTCTTCAATACTTTTTTTCACCGTATTGATCGGCGTCACAAGATATTTTGTCATGTACGCCCAAAGCAAAAATAAGGCGATGAATTGTACAATTATGACTGCAATAAAAAGCGAAGAATTTCGTGAAAATAGCGCTATAACTCCATCACTTACCAAAAATACACATAAAAGGAAATAGACAATGAACGTTCTGACACTAATATTTCTTAGCATACGTTTTCCTGGGACATTATATTTTGGTTGGCATTAAGGGTTATAGCATTGCCATACGAATTTGTCCTCACGTTCGTCGCTGGTTTGTTGTTTTGCAGTTTGATTTGCGCAGTTTTACTTAAGGCGGATAAAAAGCATGTTTTACGCTAAATATCTGGCTTGTCGTTGGGTTACTGATACCCCTTCAAAAATGTTAATTATATATTTAAGGAGGGGTACTGTAGGCCGCCGGTGTGTAGTGGTGCTTAATAAGTTAACGTAGTTAATATATATTAACTACGTTAATGCGCGCTCCTTCCGTTAGGGTGACTTACGTTCAGGCCAGACAGTCGATAGCCTGGAAAAAACAGTCCTCAGTCATGAGAATATTCTCTTTTGCACTTTGATGCCCGCGACGAATATACCAGCCTGTATCAGGCGCCATGCTTAAATGGAATATCCTCGCCCCCGACAGACTATCGGGGACATTAATACTCATCGTCACACACCCCTTCTCCGGCCCCCTGATCACCTGTTCTGGCATAATGGTGACGCTGCGATCCCCATTTTGCAAAATGATCGTCGTAATGGCATAACGACATATACCGCTACTGAGGCTGTAGCCAACCGTACTTAAATCGGTGATATGTTTTTTAGATAAAAATATTTCAATACCAGAACCTTCAAACCATGTAATGATTTGCTGCGCAAGATCCTCCATCCGCTCACAAAACGCCCTGACTTCGGCCTCAGCCGTATTAACATAGATCGGTTTGTCCCCGATGCTCTGCTGCACTTTCTTAAAAAAACGCTCTCTTGCTGACATGTCAACTCCGTGTTTTTCGCCAGTCTCATTATTCTTTTTGGTGCTTCAGCAAGGCATAGCTGGCAATCAACTGCTGAAGATGCTGTTCGGCCTGGTTTAGCTGCGCTGCTGACAGGGGTTGCCCGGCAGGTAAAATGGAAAGCAGACGAAGCTGCTCCTCAAGCGGAACGGTATGGCTGAAGGACTGCGACATGGCAAACACGGCTGATTTCAGTTCGCTGACCGTCATGTACTTCCCCTTCTGTTCATCCAGCGCGTTTAGCCTGTTCGTCAACTGCTGTAACTGCGTCATTCCCTGATGCCAGCCATTCAGATCTGACTCTGCAAGTCCGGCAACGCTAATCTGCTTGTGCCACTGTTGTGCCAGGGGTTTGGCCTCTTCAGGCCACAACGTCAGCGCCTGCTGCACCAGACGGTCGCCGTAGCTTACTGCCCAGTCTGGTTTCAGGTGTAAAAGCTGCGCTAACAACTGCTGTGTCTTGCTGATCCCCGGTTCAGGTGGCGGTGACGTTTGTTGCAGCGCCTGCAACTGTGCTGTAGAGAGTCCTTCAGGTAAAGGAGTCAGAGTTGCAGCCAGCTGCATTTGCGCCGAATCTGGCGCATGCATCATCTGCCATCCCACTACGACAACACTGGCAGCCACCAGCATGGACAACATACCCGCAGCAAATGGTTTCCACTGCTTCACGGGCACAGGAGGCTCTTTATTCGGCAACGACTCGGGCTGAACCACATAAACCCATTTGCAACGCTCTGTCGGTTCTGTGAGGTGGAGTTCCGCGGCCCCTACCGCGTTACCCGGCAGACTTACGCCCGAATTTTCACTGTTTTCCAGACGCACTGCTGCGTTCTGCATCATCGTGCGCAGAGCATCAAGCTGAGCAGCATGCTTAAGTTCGAGGCGCTGCAACATGTCACTCAGAGCGTTCAGATTCTCCTCAGCCTGATAAAGCTGCCCTAAATCGGCATACGTCAACGTCAGCGTTCTCACCACCTGTTGCAGGCGTTTGCTCAGTGCGCTGAGGATTTCAACTCGCGCATGAACAGGCTGTGGCCAGAGGCTACCCCACTGGCGGACGACCAGGGCAGCCAGTACCGCCAGCCCTTCATTCATGCCGTAGAGGCCGGCAAGATGCGTGCGGGCGAGCGTATACCAGGCAGCCGTTTGTAGCTCCACACCGTTATGCTCGAACAGTGACAGACAGAGCGTTTCCGCGTGTTGCCAGTTAACATCCGGGCGTGCCGGATGGGTGAGCTTGTTCATTTCTTCGCGCAAGGCAGCGTAATCTGCAAGTGTGCGCGGATCCCCGCCGGTTTTAAGTTGGCGTTCAGAATTTATTGTCATAACTGTTTTAACCTGAGTAATAACTAGATGGCGGCTCGTGCATCGAGGTATTGCTGTTGTTTCAGATGACGGATTAATACCCTGCCCTCGGGCATAAATTCCGTGCCGTAGCGCACCAGCCCGACCCCCTTCAGCTCCGCATCAATGGCGTAGCGGAGTTCACCGGGCTGAATCTGTTCCTGCATCACCACGTTAATCCGGCTCAGGCGCGGCTCATATTTCAGCAATATGGCCGACAGTGTGGTAATCAGCTGATGGGCGGTACCGGGCATTCCCTGGAGGATTTTTGTCATATCCGGCAGGCCGTAGTCCGGCAGGTGAGCCAGCGTACCGGCGCGGCAGTTGAGGATGCGCTGCATGTTATCGAGTACTGATAAAATCACCTGATTCTGTTCGCTGACTTGGTTGAGGCTCAGGCCACCTGAGAAATTGCCGCTCAGCATTTCATACAGCGATGGCGTATTATGTCCCTTAGGCATCAGTCATCCTTCAATGGCTGTAACGTCAGGTGGTTATTCCCGGCCTCCAGAATGCGCGGCTTATCCGGATCGAGATCTTCACGTTTTAGAACCTGCTTCCAGGTATTGTTGACCAGGTCCGGGTGACGAAACAGGCCGACTACCGCGACAAACTGCGTTTCTTCTTCCATTGGCATATCAAGATTTGTATCACCGCCCGGTTTTACGACCACATCGCGGGTCGCCATCAGGTCGGTTTTCAGAATAGTTTCGCCATCGTTCAGTAGTTGCTGGTAAACCGTTTTATCGAAGATTTTACGGTCTTTCAGTTGATAGACACGGACTACCATCGGCTCGGAGAGTGAGTTACTTTCGCGGGAATCGGTGTTTAGCGCTTCACGCGCCGTGAAATCCAGGTGCAGCATCTTAATTTTTTTGTAGAACACGGCGTTAAATGCCGATTTGGTGCCATCGGTGATACCCTGCGTCATCCCGCACCCCGTCAGGCTGAACGCCAGCAGCGCAGGCAACCAGCCTGCGGATTTAATCAAACTTGTACGTAACACGTCGGTTTCCTTGTTGTGGTATTGCTGGCTTCAGGCCAGTGTAATAGCCCAGTTCCGTCGTAAAGGTCGGTGGGATATCGTCTTTAAGTTCCCCCTCATCAGCACCCAGCACGCCGTTCATCCCGAGCCAGAAAGGGCCTTCGCCAAGCGGCGGAACGGCCAGCAGTCGGGTCCGTGTGGTCAGGGTGATCTTTGCTTTAAAACGCCAGCCGATCCAGACACGAAGCATCACCAGAAAGTCCTGATACAGCAGACCGTCCGGCTTCCAGCCCTGTGCCTCCTGTTCATTATCCGTTGTAAGCGCAACCAGCAGTTGGCTACCCGCATCCATCGCTTCGTCACCCAGTGGCGTGTTGCCGTCCAGCAGAAAATCGTCATCACCGTAAAAGCCCAGCGGCTGACCCATTTCCACCGGCCGCAGGCAGTATGGACTGACCTTCACGGTGGTATCCGGGGCCAGCAACGTCACCAGCGCCTGCATTCCCTCCTGAGTTTTGCCCGGTTGCTGTAGAACACCCAGCAGAGCCAGAAAACGGGATACCGGTGTGGCGATGTGGTCTGCTGTGCCGGGAATACCCAATCCCACCAGGCCCAGCAGTGACTGCGAGATGCTGTCCGTACCACCGGGTTCAAAGGTGGCCGGATAAGAGTATTTACGCCAGATACGGTAAAACTGCGTCAGAATGCGATGGCTGAAAATATCCAGAAAACCCTGTAGTGCGTCATGCCCTTCCCGACGCTGAGCGATGTCATCGAGATACGCCATCGGCAGGGGTGAGTCGACACCGTACATTCCCATAAAGGTCGTGCGGATAAGTGGTGGCCGGCTGTCATCATCCTCATCATACTCCACGGCTTTCAGCTCACTGGCCGGAAATCCCATGCCCGGATGCGGGGCAAAGCGTACCGGGTCATCGCCCGGGTGACTGGTCGAGCCCATCAACGGCCTGCCCGGGTTACGCTTCTCCAGCAACTGGCATAAACGGTAAAAGTTAATACGATGCAGGTCGGCTTCCAGCCGTGGGCTCAGCCGGGAATGCGGCGGTTGTGCTTCTCTTCCCATTCCAGGCGTTCTCCGGTCGGTTGCAGAATGATAATCAGGCGGTTAAACAAATAGATGTCAGTGTATAGCGCAAAGAATCGGCTCATCATCTCGCCAAATAAGCAGATGTCGCCGCGTCCGGCAAAGCCATTGCTGTCCAGCGTGACTTCAATCTGCACGCCACGGACCAGGTAGCCCTGTTCAAAGCGCTCCGTTTCACTGTGTTTTACCTCGAGAATGGCTTCCAGGCGGCGACGGTTCATCTCGCTGTCGGTCCATTCATACAGCGCCAGGGTACCGCGCAGCACGTCGGCATTATCCATCATCGACAGAAATCCGCTGCCAAGGTGACTCAGTACGCGCCAGTGGAAACGGTCCTGCGCCGGTGGGTAACAAGGCAGCGTCGGCGCAAACAGGTTGCGCACGGCAATGCTGACCGAAGTGGTTTTCATCACCGTATCAAGCACGGTGCTTTGCAGCGCACGTCGTGGCAGTTGACCATTGGTGCCAGTTAGCGTCAGCGACAGGCTTTCGTCTTCCGGGACGGTATGATTATCAAATGCTTCGCCGCCAAGGATGAGCCAGGTGTTATGCAGACCGGACGGACCGCGGCGCACACGGGTGTGGTAGTAATATTCTGGTGCTTCATGACGCATCATTCCTCCCTTATGACGGAAGCTCGAAAACGGCACGTAGGTATGCTGGCTCGATGACATCACCGAATCCACGGTATAGATCTCGGTATGGCCATCCTGCACGCGCATCGGGCGCAGCATGTATTCGGTTTGCAGAGAATTGAGCGTCAGCGGATCGGATTCCAGCGGGAACAGGTTAATGACCGGCACACAATTCAGGCGCAGGTGCTTTTCGGTAAAGCTGAAGTCATGCTCCCAGCGTTCCGCCAGCACCACGTCGATTTCAAACCACGGGATCTCAGCCGGAAAGACCACGCTCTCCAGCCCGCGCAGCCCCGTAAACATGAATTTCTCGCGAAAGGTGAAGTACTCCAGCAGCAACTGGTAACCGCTGAAACTACTGTCCCCCTTCGGCCACAGCCTGTCATCATCACCAAACCCCAGTGCGGTGAAATACCCGTCCATCGGCCTTCTGTCCGTGTCACCCGGCATGCGTAGCCACAGGCGCGCAGTATTCATGGTAAAGGCTTCATGCATGGCGCAGGCCAGCGGTGCGTCAGCGTTGAAGTAGAACGGGATCTGGCTGAGATCGACACGGCTCCAGTCAGCGAGATGGCTACAACTGAAGCGCAGGCTGATGACAGAGCGCCCATCAGGATCAGTCGACAGGCGGGCATGCTCCAGCGCCAGTGGCTGAAGGGTTATCTCTTTAGTTGTGGTGTAGCGACAACGCGTGCCTTTTTCACCGATCGGCCGCGAATTGACCTCGAAACCTCTGGCAATACGCATCGGTTCTTTCATCTCACGCCAGACAGGAGTGAACTCCACCACCGACATCGAGGGAATAGTGCGCAGGTAATGCGGCCACAGCAGACTGACCAGCCCTTCAGTCAATTCAGGCAGGTCGTCATCAAGCTTCTCACGCAGGCGGCCCATCAGGAAGGCAAAGCCCTCGAATAGGCGCTCCACGTATGGGTCGCGCGCGCCCGCTTTATCGAGATTGAGCATTGCTGCCTGCTCCGGGTGAGCGCGGGCAAATTCTTCGCCGGCTTCCAGCAGGTAGCGCATTTCAGCGTCGTAGTAACGCAGGGTTAAATCATCCATATATTTATATTAATTTCTTATCATTTATTAAACACTGGAAATTCCAACTTTAAACAGACATTTCCTAGAAAACAGGCTATGGATCAATATTTATAGTTGAATGCTTTTATTTTTTTAAAACATAAATCACCGGGAGCTTTCTCTAGAATATCATTATTAAACCCATCGTTTATTTTAATCGACACAGAACACGCACCTGCTGTTGAGGAAAGAATGAAATTCCGGCCTCCACCACCAACTGAATTATATTCGTATTGGCCACCGATCCTCCAACCAATATCGATTACTGCGTCTCTTCTAATCAGAGATATAAATGAAGCAGTAAATTCACTTTTCTCGCCTGGAGCTATGATTTTAGGTTTTGACCTTACAATTCGCTCAACTTCTTCAGGTTCGGGGTCGACGTCATAGATACTCTCACCAGCATATATAAAAAGAGGTTTGTTAGTATTATTTGTAATCGTAACGAAAGGTCGTATCGGGAAGACATGAACAACTAGCACCAACAATCCCGAAAATAATATAATGCACCCCAGAATTAATTTCTTTTTCATGATCATTCTCCAATCTTATCTGGATTATCTATATTCCAGCACCAATGCTTTTCCTTTGAGTGCGGTAGTAGCACATTAGGTGTTTGCTCGAGCGCGTCAAGGATATTAATCGCAGTCAAACTGTGGCCATATTCACCCTGTTTATGGAAAAGAGCAAAACCGATAGAGATGCTCTTACCTGCATGTATGAAAAATAGTTTATTAATATTATCTGTGATGCCTGACCAGTAAAAATGAAGCTACAGGCGCAAAAAAAAGCAACAGATACTTAATCATTCTCAACGTCCTGTGACTGGCTGAATGTAGTGGGAGCATAACTGCTCGATCCTTTTCCGGCGAGCCTACTTCCTCCACATACTGATGGTGGGAGTACGTATTCGGTGGCCATTCCCGGCATCCATCCATCAGGGCGGCCGACGCACTTCACATAGCCTTTACTCTCAAGAATCGAAGTATACGCAAAGGAAAAGATGACAGAACTTATGATAAAAACACCAACCAGACCTATAAATACCCTGTTTGTTTTTTTGCATTTGATAATTGCCTGCTCTTCTCCGTGCCTCATTGCCAAATACCAGTATATGCATGGGAAAAGAAGAATTATCGGAATCATTAGCAGAGCGGAAACAATCGGTGAAAACACTATATCATTTCCAAATTCAAATAGCTCACTAAATGCATCATTTGCAAACCACAGGGAACCTAATGATGAAACACACCAAATAATAATATTTCCAAAAAACCTGCGTTTCGCACTCATAAGTTAATTACCTGCGGCGCCAGATCGCCAATAAATTTTTTAATATATTGCTTTATTTCGGATTCTATTACTTGCCGCCCTTCTCTGAGCTTTCCATCTATATACATGGCTCCCAAATCAAGTAAATCATTTGAGATCCCCCTGGATCTTTCAACAAACTCTTGCTGTGCAGATTCGATGTAAGGTGCCATGAACTCAACCAGACTATCCGTAATATGATATTTCCTGTCCAGAGTGTTTAACACCCAAGCTAAACCAGCTCCAAAAACAAGAACAACAGCGATATTCAGGACTATATACGCAGACATTGTATATAATCCAACAGCATAAAGCGCTGCTGAAGTAATTCCTACTTTGACGATATCGGTAGCAAGCGTGCCCAGGAACTTTGCGAGTGTTGTTTCATCATTCAATATAAAATCAATTGTATCTATAACCGAAACATATATAAAACCGAGAATCGCACCTTGAATGATGGATTTCTTTAATCCAAATTTCCCTATTCCAGCCTCGATGATTTTGGGGTTCATCTCTGCAAAGACAGGGGCATTGAGCGTTTTCCTGATTGCGGCATAACCACTAATTTTTATCAGGCGTGTTCCTTTGTGGTTAATAAACACCGTTGCGGTTATACCGATGCTTCCCAGTTTGTAAACCATCGCTGAAGCACTGGCTGCATCATCGATATTCGTTGCATATGTTTTGACAGTATTACCAACGGGATTTGTCACGGCATCTTTCCATGTTTTTTTTACAAAATCCCAGCCGTCAATAATCCGTTGACATTCCTCCAGCGTCAGTAAGAGGAAATCATGTCTGTTAGCTCTGAGCATCCCTCGAACGTTGTCATCCGGTACGGTATGAGTGTTGATTAACACAGGATATCCCGGCGCTAACATTGTATCAGTCTGTGAGCCAGCCAGAAACGCCTGAGAAACCGCATTCGCCAGAGATGTCTTTCCAGATTCTTCTGCTGCTGAAATTGCTCCGGCTGAACTCTTTTCGTACGTATCATCCCACATCGAGGGAATAAACTTTGCCTTACAGGGACATGAACTGTAGCTGTCGAGAGTGCCGGCCATTCGCCTGCCATGAATGATATCGTTGTCGATGCCACCGGCTACCTTGTAAATCCCCGGAAATTTACCGCAGGTCACGCTGTCCTGTTCCCGGGCAACCGGTTTACCAAACAGAGTGTGATCTTCTGCGCCCGTGATAATTCTTCCGCCGCAGGTCGTTTTGTCGCCCTGCACCAGATAAAAGCCTTTTGCTGGCATACGTTTTTCCTTTTCGCTGAATTCAGTCCTGGTTACCCGCAAAGCACCGCACTGCCTGCCGGGTCAAGCGCAATCAGGCCCGCCAGAAGCTGGTCCATCTCTGGCTGAAGCCGTGACTTATCGGTTTCACTGCGGGCGGCTTTCATGCGCAGCAGCCTGAGACGGCGCGATTTCACTTCAAACAACAGCGCCGGTGTCCACTGAGTGAGGGTGATGGCCTGTGCTGCACCGTCAAGTTCACCCAGCAGATGCAGCGCCAGTTCATTCTTACCCTTCTGCTCCGCCACACGTGCCATCAGCAGACGCACCAACCATTTGTCTTTTGTGGTGTCGGTGCCCGGGCGCGTTTGCAGCCAGTGGAGTGTGGCATCCAGACCATCCGTGTCAGCTTTCTCCAGTGCTTCCGGTTCAAGGGCCAGAATATCGTTGCCAGTTTCACTCAAGGCATTGACAGGCTCATCCCGCCAGTTGGACATCTCGTCCTGCACGCTCTGGTTTATCCAGTTCAGCGTGACCTCATCAGCAAAGGGTGTGCCGTCATTGAAGGCCAGCGTTTCAAGTCCGGGAAGGCGCCGCAGCAGCCCTTTCAGGTCAGCGGTAATGATATCGGCCAGCACATCCTGGCCTGATTTAATCAGGGCCTGATGGATATACCACTGCAAATCCAGCCAGAGATGATTGGCGCCACGCGAGAAAGTGCTGTCCGCTTGCTCCAGTATCTCCAGCCAGCTCTGTTGCAAATACAGCCGTTTGAGCATTGCCCGCTGGTCAGCCCGCGGCGGTTCTATGCGCGTTTTCCCTTCGGCATCCGGTGCCGGGATTGCTCTTAGCGTGTCGTGACGCAGACTTTTCATCAGCCGGTGTGCGGCAAGCCAGCCATCCGGTTGCTCAAGCAAATATCCCGTCAGGGTTCGGGCCTGAGCCAGCAAATCCTGACCGGACGTGATGCGGCTCAGCACTGGCGCGTCCTGTTCTGCCGTGTGAGATGCCGACTGCGGGCGTGTCTGACTGCTGGCGTTCTGGGGTATTACCACATCCACGCCACCGGCTTTCATCAGGCGGGATCCCAGCGCGCTGTACAGGGCACTCAGATCTGGACGTGACGCTTCAGGCTCAGTTTCAAGACTGTCTCGGATGAGCAGCAACGCACCGGTCGTACGCTGGGCATCGTCGCGTACCACTTCTGGCCAGAGTAACAGGCTATCAAGTAGACGAGAGCCTGCGAGCCACTCCAGCGCTGGTTTACGGCTTCGCTCGCGCTGTGGATGGAGCTGTGTTCCATACTGGGTTAGTAATCCCGCCAGTAACTCAAGCCCTTCAGCAAACCCGGTTTCACCGTCCTGGTGCAAGCGCGCCCAACAATAGTAAGTAGCAACCCGGACATCTTTGGCCTCTGTGGTCAGCACCTTTTCAGCCAGCTGGCAAATCAGCCCGGTATCAATGCCGGAAAGTTTATTGACCTCCTCCCGGATACGCTGGAAATCATCGTCATAACCCGGGTCTTCTCCTGTAGGATTGATCTCACTGATAGGGGTAAGCCAGCGCTGCCAGCTTTCCATACGTGACTGCGCCTGCTGTCGCAACAAGGTTTCATCCGCCTGGCAGGCAACAACCAGATTCAGCAAAGCGTCCATTATTCGACTCCGTCCATGTCACTGTTTTCTGTGTTGGTCATCAGCGCCTGCGCCATAGCCGCGCTGTCGACGCTGAATATTTGATCTGGCAGCGTAAAACCCCGCAGTGCCAGTAACGCCAGCGGCCCACTGCCCAGTTGTGAACGCAGTACCCACTGTAGGGTCCGACCATCCGGGGCGGTAAAACTCATCATCCACTGACTGCGGTCTAGCTGCTCTCTCTTACTTTCATCCAGCCAACGAATAAAGCCCCAGGTTCCGCTGTAATCACCAAACAGACGTGCGCCCGCATTGACGGTGGTCCATGTCAGCATGGTTCCGGGCTTGTAGGTGTCACCAGGCCAACGGAAGCTCTGCCAGTCTGCCATCTGGTTGAAGTAGTGCAGCTTTTGTCCATCAATAGTCAGTTGCGTTTCTACCACCTGCGGTACCGGACGCGCCTGTAGCTCAAAACTGATGCCCTGACTGCCGTCGGTAAATAAGATATCCGATAGCTGGCTGAGCTGATTAATCGCCCGCAGGAAGGCTGGATTAAAGCTCAGCCCCTGGCTATTAACCTTATCCGGCACCCACTGGCTGCCCTCCTTATGCAGCACACCGCCGAGTTCCGTGGTCAGGAAGCGCTCAATGCGTCCGCTATCCTTACGCACAAACTCAGCCAGCATTGGCAGAGAGGAATCACTCTTGCTGATCGCGAATGGGAAGCGTCCGTCAAATGCCGTATGCCAGTTCGCCACCACGGAGCGACTCCATTTGTCATTCAGGCTCGCTGCCGATGGCTGAAGCACAGTTTCCCAGGCCTGGGTCAGTGGCTGCACAAACATGGTGCTGCCAAAACCACTCCACTCTTCGCCCAGGCTTGCAGCAATCAGGCTGCCGTACTGCTGGGTGTCGATCAGGTCCACGCTTTTGCCCTGGAACACGGTCTGCGCCAGGCTCTGCATCATTTCCTGAGGGTCAGAGGCGCTGGCGACCTGTTGCAGACGCAGACGCACACGGGTGATACGGGTAAGATACGTTTGCAGGCTCAGTGAGTTGTCAGCCGACATAACGTTGCTGCCTTTGTTTTTACCCATAAGTGCCAGCAACGGTCCAAAGGTTTCATCCAGTGGGCCCTGCGGGCCTGAGGCTGACTGGTCAATTACCGGTTTGTCCTTCCCGCCTACCAGGTCTTTAGCCGATTTGATGATGGAGTCCGACAGGTCTTCACTCTTCTGGCCGGTCTGTCCCTGCCAGGCGAGGGTGTTCATCAGGGCAATCAGCGGTGACTGGCGAACATCACTCATCAGCGTCAGCTGGTCGGTGACATCTGCAATATTGTTTGCCGGATTAAGTTGCAGGCTGTTGAGGAAGCTCAGCCAGCTACCGGCAAAGTCGGTGAAGTAGCGTTCCGTCAGACGTGCTTTCAGTGCTTCCGGCGACAGGTCTGAGGAGACGGCTTTCCGGCTGTCGCTCAGCACCCAGTCAATTTCATCGCGGCGGGAGTTCGCCGCTTTCTCAATGGCCTGCTGAATACCTCCCTCCCAGGCCTGACGGGTGAACATGCCCGGCACCACCTCATCGGTGGTAAACAGGCGACGGGCATCGGTACCGCCGGTCATGTCCTCCAGAGACACATCGGCGAAGTTACGACGCACGGATTTGAGCATGTTCTCGTACAGCGTACTTTCCGCGTTGCGCCGTCCAATTTGCTGCAACAGCACCTGGCGGCTCTGGCTGACCAGTTGCTCATCCGGCGTGGTTTTCCACTGTGGCTGCGCTGGCAGTTCGGTGATGTAGAAAGCCCACAAATCCGGTGACAGGCTTTGCCACAGGCCAGCTGAGATGCCTAAACGCGTCGGCTGCACGGTTTTCATGGTTTGCGCGTAGAATGCACCATCAGCTTTATCCGGCCGGGACATCATCAGCCAGGCTTTCAGCTGGTCATAACCCGGTTTCGCCATCTGTGTCCGCTGGTCGCTGTTGGGTGCCGAATTGACCAGCGCAATGAGCTTCTGCTTAAGCGCTTCATTTGCCGGATCACGTATCAGACGGTTGTTCGCCACCCCGTACCAGGGCAGCATTGCGTCAAGCAACTGCTGATCATGGTCCAGACCAAAGCGCTGATACCATGGCGCGCCGTCCTGAATATGGTGCAGCAGACGACCGGCATCATTACGCAGAGCATGCAGGGCCGTCAGTTGGTAATCAGATACAGAAGGGTGCTCCACCAGAGCATGAGCCTGCTGTGCAACAGAAATGATTTGTGACCGGTTGACCGCAAACGACAGCAGCGTCCCTATCCCCCAGACACTGATGATGGCCATCAGTACCCAGGCCAGCGCTCGTTCCCACGGCATACCGACACGACGGCCACGTACGCGGATGCAGTCGTCGACAATACTCTGCCAGGTTGCTGGCAGAGTCAGGGCATGACGCTGCGATCCATAATTCTCAGCGTCGGCTGTTCCCGCTGACATTCCGGCAGGTTTCTTCTCCGACAGGCTGAACATCAGACCACGCAGCGGGACGCGCTGCTGAGAAACAAAGAGCCATGGCTGCAACTGCTGAGCCCAGCGGGCAATAGCACCGTCGTTCAGGTGATGGCTCAGGCGCAGCAGGAAGTCGTGGCTGCTGTTTTCCGCGACCTGACTCATCCCCTGCGCCCGCAGGGCTGGCAGCATCAGTTCCAGCTGGCGGATTACATCGTCTTCTTTTGCGCGTGGTGGAAAGCTTGCACCTACCGCCTGCTCAGGACGCGTACCCTGCGACCAGTGACTGCTGCACAGTTGCCACAGCCAGACCGGAGCGGAATAACGCAGCAGTTCGCTGATTTTTTCCAGGCCGCGTAAATCGCTGTCGCTGATATGTGGGGTCAGCTTAAGCGACTCGGGCAGTACACGGATAATCCCGTCCAGCGGGCGCCCGCGGCGTAGTTTACGCAGCGCTGTGTATTTTTCGCGGTCAGGCTCCGATGCCAGGCTGCCGCCGTAAATCAGCACGGTGCGGTTGCCTTCAAGCCACTGCTGCTTTTGCAGGCCGGGTAGCAGTTGCTCAATCGCGGCTTCATCGCCGGTGATTAACAGCAGACGTGTTTTGCTACGCCAGTAAAAACTAATACGGGAGCGGAGATGCGCCCGAATCCTGTCACACATGACCACCGCAGGGTGAACAGGGGCGTTATCATTTTCCCGCTTCCTTTTTTCATCATCACCACTGGTATCGTCGACAAGCGCATTAAACTCCTGCTTACCGGCATTACGAACTGCCGCCAGGAGCAACATGGATAGGATAAGGGTGCAGCCTGAAATACTTCCGCCAGCGATAAGCCAGTAGATTTGCTGCTGACTACCGTCTTGAATCCCGGCTATATCCGGATGCTTCCAGATCATCAACGTCATAACGGCTAACAACAAAAAGAAAAGCAATGCGACAGCAAGATAGCGGCCTTCCGTAGTCTTTGGTGCAATAGAAAAAGGTAGCTTCACGGATCCATCTCCTGTCGGGAAGCAATCGGGGTAATGAGCGTGCTCCACAGCACATTCTTTGTGGTATCGCCACAAATAATCATCTGTGGTGACTGTGTTTGTTGGGCGATTTCAGTGGCGGCAGCGATAGCAAGCCAGGGGGCTGCGGCACCGGCACGTCCCATAGACCTGTCGAGTGAAATGACGGAGTCGTCCGCTACAGACTGCGCAGGATGTGCATTCTGACATGTGATCACTTCTGCGTGCTGCTCATCCGTCAGTCCGGCAAGCCATAAATTTTTAACGATATGTCCTTTGAGCGGGACGTTCCAGGCGGACATGTTCATCCCCTCGCTCAGTTCACCAGGAGAGGAAGCATCTGGCCGGTGCAGCAGCGCGAGAGGTTCGAGTGCCTCCTGTGTCAGGCGGTTGCCGAGAAGCAGTGCAACAGCGGCTTCTGCGGTATTGTTTGAGTCAACCGGGTTAATCTGGAGGCCAACGATCAATAACATCGTTTCATCTTTAATGCGGTAATCCAGCCAGTGGCTAACGACTCCCGGCCCATTGCTGTCCACATACTCAACCGCGCAGGTTATTCCACTTTCCTTCCAGGATTCCTGCCAAATCTCCTGAATCGCAGGGAATGACAAAGATGACGAGTTATCAAGGATGACAGCCAGTGAGGCATTTTCCGGGAACTGACCAACTGGCAGATCCGCAATGAGTTCAGAAAACAGACGTGTGACAACCAGCTCAGGAGTCTCTCCCGGCTCTGTCGTAATACGGCTTAGCCTCTTGCCTTTTTCGCCTTTCCAGTCCGACTGAGAAATAATAATGCTGTGATTCTTGAGTATCTCAACAGCGACAGAACCCTGTTTGTCTTCCTTATGGGCAGTTATAAATGTCATATTCAGTATCTGAAGCGCGCGGCGTGCTTTACGGGTCTCACTTAAGATCCAGCGTTCCCGATGCCGGTCAAAACTATTCGCTTTACTGTCCTGTAATGACCAGTGCCACATACGAAAACCGAAACTTATAATCCAAACAACAACGGGCGTACCAATAGCGACCAACCAGAAGTGGTTGTTATCGATGTATCGCCCGAATATCCGCATGAGGATCACACTGATGACCAGCATTGCCGCCAGGACAGCAAACCAACGGGATGTTTTTGGCGGAACTGGTCGTGGATAACATTCAGGAAGATGTTTAAGGGAATACCGCATTCACACACTCATGATTCAAAATTTCTAAGCATTAGCTAAAAGGGAAAAATGTTTGGCTCTCTCGGGATATCTGTCAAAGATCATTTCATATTTTTTATGGCCTCTGTTTTTAATTTCAATTAGCGTTACCTCCCCGTTTGAATCATATGAAATGCGCTTACCCTCCTCAATATAATTACCTTGTATGTCAATGTAATTTGTTTCTATTCTGAGGCGGCCAATTTCAGGGCCTGATGTATAATACCCACGGCAATGCATTGTTTTTTTGAGTACATACTCCGGAATTCACATAAAGTGGCCCATGTTTTTCGAAGATATAAAATATAGTCATTTCATTATGAAAAAAGAAAAACCTGTTCTCTCTGTTGGGTATGTAGTTGTAAGCAAGATACGCTTTATTATCTTTATCTGCATTCAATTTACCTGGTCTTTTTCCGTAAGCATAATCGGAAGCATATACATTACCGATTTTTTATGTCTCTAGCTACTACCTTTGTAGTTGAATGAAACATTATTGATATATTGGATTTTATTATCATCCCCACGATAAGAAATGCAAGAACATGAGTGGGATTTTGTCATTAATTTTTTACCTTTCCCATTCAAAAATAATTCTGGTACACTGAATTTATTTAATGTTTAATCAAAAAATGTTTACTCCAGAACAACTGTTGATGCTTTACACCAATTGTTGAGCATGTATTTATGCAAAAGAATATTATTTTTTAAATTAGTATCTGGTAATGGTCTAATATTATTATCAATTACCCCATCAGGCGTAATCATCCGTTCTTCTCCTCGAAGAGAATGCTTAATACCATTTTCATAAGCAAAATATTTTACAGCAACTGGATCAAGGCCGCCCACACAACCTATGGTATAAGCAAACAATACTGTATCTAATGAGTCATTAATTTTCTTAACCTCGAATGAGCCCTTAATCAAGGCCATATTTATATCAAGCGGACATTTATTTACAAAATCGACAAGACTCCATATTTTTTTGTTTTTCACATACTCCGAAGCAGTTATTGTTGAATTTTTAACATCCCCAAGATTTTCTTCTTGAATATCAATCCTTACCTTATGGACACCATCAATCCTAACAAACTCCTTAGTAAAAGAAGATGCAAAACTACTCATAACAGGCAAAGTCACCAGAAATAATGCTAGTTTTATCTTGTTTGTTAGAATCATCTTGTGCTCTCGTGTCCAGTTGTTTTAGAATGAATACCAATCATTTCATTCAGTTCATTTACATCAAAGATGTCTAATTCTTTTTGTGCATTTGACTCATAGTATCCTTTATATGCCACTGGTAAAAAAAATCTAAAATCTTTAAAAAGTGAAAATTTTATTGTGTCACCCTGATTACCGCCCAAACAAATTAATTCTCCAGACTTCGATTGACCATATACAAAGGTTGCATGCTTTCCTGATGATGCGGCACATCCATAGATAGGTTTTTTGATTTCAAAAAAGTTATTGCTATCTTTAAAAAACGAAATAGCACGATATGGATCTGGCACTGTTTTATGATATCCACTTTCTTGAAAACAATAATTTACAAAAGACGAACACCAAGCATTTGATGTCCCAACTAGATTTTTTATCCATTTATGACCTATTAATGCATGATAATTGCTGGTAATAGAGTCTTCTTTAGTTCCATGCCATTTCTTTGCCTCACTCAGTGCAATATTCATCCACGGAGCTTCTCTCTGGTCATGAGGGAGTATAGCTATTGGATTTCCAGAATTTTCCCCCAATCGATTCCAGCGTTTTTTTATTGGTATTTACTTCTTTTTTTGTGTTTTTTTATTCACTGATTTTGATGCTGGAGGGCTAACTGCTGGTTTTTCTGTTTCGCCAACAGCATTACTACCACTGTTGCTTATGGAAAGTGATTGCCCTGGGTAAATTTTATTAGGTTCGGATATGTTGTTCTGTCGTGCGATTTCGTCTAAACTAACATCGTATTTATCCGCGATCTCCGCAAGAGTATCACCCGGTGAAACGATATACACTGAAGGGTCACTAGTATTGACACCATAAATCGTCAAGTGCTGACCGGGGAAGATCTTACTTACATCTTTTATATTATTATTTTTAGCAATTTCATCAGTACTTGTCTTATAACGTTCGGCAATTTTCGAGAGGGAGTCTCCTGACATGACTATGTACTTTATCGTTTTTCGCTGTCGACCAAGTGGCCGAGATTCAGCTGGCTCTTGCTTTTTTGGTACTAATTACTCTCTCCCCACCGGAAACATGCAAGGAATATTGCCCATACTTATTACAACCAATTATGCCAGAAGATTGAGTGCAATATTTATTCAGTAATTTAATGTATTCCTCTTTTGCCTGAAAACCCGTATCTTCGCTTAAATTTTGCGTAGCAAATTGATTCCACGCCTCATAGTCACTAATAAAATCAATGACTGTTTATTGAGGAGTAAGTTTTGCATTTGATCTCATTGCAAAAGCTGAGAAGATCATTAACACAAATAATATAATTAACAACTTAAGAAATTACATTTTAATTACGTAATAGCATAATAATCGGATTCTTGTTCTGTAGAATCGTTAGGCACATACCAGGAATACTTAAATGGAGGCCATCTGACATCCTCAAATGTCATTCTTCCAATTAATCCATTTATCCCTTGACGATTTTGTTTGCTGATAGTTCCAGACAAATTCATTGTTGCACTAGCCCTCCAGAATGCTGATTCTCTAAGCCATCATCTTCACTAGTTTTTACAATCAAAGGTGATTTTTCACAACTATTACCAATTTTCACTTCCTTATATTGATACTTATTTCACTTAAGAGCGTCAATTGGCATAGCGCATGATTTCGGAGCGTTACCATCATAAAACGTGTTAATTAAATTGTCACCATCAATCCGAATATTAACAAAGTCATCGCCGCATCCAGGCTTTATCTCTTTGAATTTTCCCTCAGGTGGAGAAAAGATAAATAATCTATAAATTTTATACGTACCCATTCCTTCATCTAAATGCCATACACTGAAGTCTTTATAACCATCACGATTATAATCTTCGAGTGTAACATGATTTTTTCTCAGATGAAACATCTATTTCTTCTGTGCTAATAATCTTACCATGATTTAAAATCGACATTAACAACGAATCATTATTTTTCAGCAAAACCTTCGCAGAAATACCTTCTGCAAAGTTAACATCTAAAAGTTTATTATCACAACCTAATGCAGTATTTGTAAAAATGTAAAAAAGAAAAATAATATACCTCATTATAACACCTTAGGATTTTGTTAAGTCCACAACAATGCGAGATTTTCCAGTAAGGCTTACAGTAACAGTTGCTTAACGCCGGGTAAAACTATTCGCTTTACTGTCCTGTAATGGCCAGAGCCATATGCGAAAACCGAAACTTACAATCCACACAACGACAGGTGTGCCAATAGCAAGCAACCAGAAGTGTCTGGTATCGATGTAGCGTCAGAATATACGCATAAGGGTCACGCTAATAACCAACATTGCCGCCAGAACGACAAACCAGCGGGATGTTTTTGGTGAAACTGGTCGTGGATAACATTCAGGAGGATGTTTCAGTGAGTACGACATTCATACTTCATAATTTATAATTTATAATTCATACTTCATAATTTATAATTTATAAATATTAACTAAGGTTAGTTATCATCAAATGAAATACTCTCAAGCAGTTTCAACGCATCTTTAGAGAGCTCTTCATTTTTATCATCAGGGGAATTAATGCCAGAGCCACATAGAGCATTATTTTTATGTATCAAACAGAAATAAATGCTCTCACCTAGAGTTCCATCTATGAGTTTCGCCATACTGTTAACAGCCATAAAACCAGATGCATTTTTACTTTTTACCTGCACTAGGGATAGATGATTTATCTTTACATTTTTTACATAAGCTGTATCTGGTATTAGTTTCCATATCTTATTCTTATAATCATAAACAATTTTATTATCAGTACTACTAACACTAATTCCTTTAGTGTTTACTTGCTGTGTATCATATCCCGCTTCAAATGCCTCACCAGAATATAAACAACTCCACTCTGATATTGGCGATTTTTTTTTAAAGTACTCATCCTCTGACAATGTAGGGAATTTGTAATCCCTGAAATGCACATTACATGCATCAAAACTGGATGACGAAGAGATTTCTGCGTTAGAATCTGAAGTCAATGCTCTGGTTACTGAAGTATTTTCAACTTTAGCTTCAGGAGCAGAGGCCATAGCGAAGGAACTAATACTGAGAAAAACCACTATATATAACAATTTCATATAATTTACGTCCTATGATTATATCCTTCTGGAAAGTCCAAAACAAAACTTCCAGAAGCATTCGGGAATTTATTTTCAGTTAAAATAGCAATGGCAACTCCGTAGGCACAGCATCTTGAATCGAATCCATTTAGTGAGCGATGGTAAAGTGAACCGATCCTTCCAGGTAAATTAACTGCGGCACTTGCTTTCCAAAAACTAGGACTTCGGTAGTAATACTTAATTCCTAGATTTGAATTAACAGAAACCCTCTCAAAACATGCTCCTCATCGGCATATTTAGCCATCTTATTTTTTACCCAATAAAACCCAGCGCTATCTGCAGCTAATGTACCTTGTGAATCACTAACCTCGCTCCTTAGTCCTATAAACTCTGTTGGAAGCGTAGGGAAGTGGCGATCTTGCAATGTCGCATTAGATCTATTCGCAGGTGGTTGTGCTGCAATTAATGCATATGCGTCAACCAAACTTCGTTTTAATTGATCCTCAACTACCTTGCCAATATATTTAAAATAATTTAGGTAGTTTTCTGGATTAGTTAATTGCAAAAAACCGCGTCCGTACCACGGGGCGTACCAGAGGTTACTGCCATTTCCTTCATGAAGGGTACTTAACCAGCCTGTTTCTTGTATTGCATTACCTAAAAAGCAAGAAATCCTAAAGGGCGTATTAATACAATACTTTCTCATCGAGGAATTTAAATTTGAAATCTGGTTACTTAAAATTGAGCCCGGCGTTCTTAAATTCGTATTAATTGCCTCCCAAACAAACCGATCTCTGCCAGATTGCCGCAGTGCATGGCTAGGTACTATTTGTTTCATTTCACAGAAACTTAACCATCCACAGTTTCTAAAATGTTTAATGAATGTTTTTGGCTCAAAATGCCACAGCCTTCCATTACTCAATGCTCCGGAATCAAAGCACAACGCTTCTGCATGAGCCTTAAATTTTGCATAATCTCCTTCCGTCATCGGAGCACGCTTGTCATTCCCCGTTTTCAGCCATGAAAAACGGGTATCGACCGTACTTTTTTCCCATTCGAACGGGAAATGACAGATTAACTTTCCACACTGATTATTGTACTCACCGTCCTCCTGCAGTTTCCTGATTATGGCTGAGCTACACTGACTATTACTGTCAGTATCGTCATCAACCAGCTGCCAGCCCGTCCAGTGAGGAAAATCAGCGTCACTGAATTTTTTAATATTCGGATCAGCGAGATTGACCACCCCTTTGCCACCCGGATAACTGACCGTCATCCATAATGGCGCATCTGCCGGTACCAGCGTTTCATGCTCCGTATTGATCACCCGGCCAAAACGAAGCAGCTCAAACCCGGCGCTGGGGCTTTCCTTATAATTCCGCATCGCGGTGTTATAGAGATTATATTCGTAGTCCTCTCCGTCAGCATTCACCAGAGGGTCGCCCAGCAGGTCATACTTCCCGTCAGTCTGCGTATTTTTCTGCCGGGTCACCATCGTGCAGCTGCCCTGTGCCAGCGTCATACTGGCATACAGAGGCGCACTGCTGGTATACAGCTCAGAAAGCCCGGTTATGGAAGTACTGTTATTTGCGGGTGCCTTATCATAAAACTTCGTTCCGGCCGGAAGATAAAAGTGAATATCTCCGTAAACGGCATCAGTCCGGCCATCTTTCGACACGTCCAGTTCACGGGTCGTTCTGCCCGTCAGCTTGCTGATATTGTTGTCATCACAGAAAATCTGGAAATGGAATTCATTCCGTCCACTGCACGTGCCTGAAGAGCCCAGGGGGGCTTTACGGTATATTTTTGCATCCTGCTTTATTTCTGCCTCCAGAAATTTCATATGCATGCACAGTGAATAGAATACGACCTTCCCGTCATCTCCGCTTCCTGTCTCCGTTTCATGCTTCAGCAACACATAGCCGTCATCTGTCGGTCCGAGATAATTGAGTGGTTCTGTATCTTTAGACGGCGATGGCTGGCGGAACGAAACAACCACGCCATCAGCAATTGCCCGTATTTTTTCATTAGGCATTCCTTCGTCTGTATGTGTGATGTGAACACCTCCATGCCAGGATTCTGCTCCGTTCAACGGGAATCCCTGGTCTGGATTAACCGGCATCATTGCGCCAGTCCAGTCGGCATCAGACTGGGATGCAGTTCTGTTTCTCAGAAACGGTGGGCTGATAATCATGTTATGACTCCGTGTCAGGAAAAAAGGAAATAACTGGCTGGCTCTGCTGCTTCCGGAGCAGCAGGACCAGTACCCGGGACATCTTCGTCTTTGTCTGGTTTTTCTTGCTGGTTGTTACCGGAGCTGGCAGGTTCTGCTGCTATCGGGGCAATACTCGGGAAATCTTCTGGTTTATTTGCCTTCTGCTGCCGGTCATAAAATCCCGCCCGTGTCCGGTAATCCCCGAGCGTCGCCGCCTCAATCGCATTCGCATCCAGTGTGATATAGCTCCCGCCGCCGTTCAGCGTGATCTTCTTCTTCGCAAGGATCCTGATTTCATCTTCCGTGCTGACGATGCTGATTTCTTTTCGTGCCAGCAATGCCATTAAATCATTCTGTGCCTGTACCTGCACCGGCCCCTGGTTGGCGATGAGCCTGATCCCCAGTTTGCGCACAAACACACTCAGGGCATTGCCCACCCCGATGAACAAATTTTTCACCACGCTGACGTCCGCATTTTTACCGGCCGTGGCAATCAGGTTCTGCCCGGCCGATACCTGCAGATGGTCTCCGCTGGTCAGTGCGATACCGTCCGGTGCGCTCATCAGCAGCACCGATTTTTTAAGGTCCGTCAGATGCTGCTCCAGCAGGGTGATTTGCGCCTGAAGGTCTGCCGGGTTCGCGGTCGCCTGCTGCGCATCACCGGAGATGGATGTCATCTGCTCCCGGGCATCGCCGAGATTGCTGACCGCCGGCACCATCTCCAGCACCTGCCCCTGCGCCTTCTCCTGGCCGTCAGCACTGATAAAAATCCCCTTCTGCGCCCGGATGGCGCCCCGGCTGTCCGTCCTGAGCTCAAACCCCTCACCGCGCTTCTGCCTGTCGCTGTCAACCAGATGGCCTAGATTCAGCTGGCTCTTGCCGCCGTACTCCGTGCTGACCTTGATATGCTCTTTCCCGCGCTCGTCGTCGAGGCGGATTTTGTTGTTCGCCGGCGTGCGCAGGACGTTACGTCTGTAGTTGCGGATGGTGACGTGGTCGCCGTGCGCCGAGTCGTGCAGCACACCGGCAATGTACGGCCGGTCCGGGTTGCCGTCCTCAAAACCAATCGCCACCTCGGTGCCTGCCAGCAGCGGCAGGTGCAGGCCGTAGGTGTCACCCGCATACGGGCGGGACTGACGGACCCACAGACTCTCGAACCCGGTCTCCCAGTTCTCACGGTCAAACAGCATGTTGACGCGGTAGCGGCCGTCTTTGTCGATATGCCCGTAGGTGTCATTTTCAGTGGTACTGGTGACGCGGGCCGGTAAGGTACCTGCCATCACCGGACGTGAACCAGGTTCCGGGCGAAAACTGAAATCCGGGCTGTCCGGGATACCGTCAAACCTGACGCAAAAGTCCGCATCACGCTGCGCATGGCTGTGCATCGCCGTGACAACCACGCCCTGCGCAAACACGTCTGCCACTTCGTACCCGCCGGTGACGGTCAGCAGCATACCCGGAGAGAGCACCGGACAACTGGTGAAGGCAACGGTCTGCGTCTGGCCATTCAGGTAGCGTTCGTGACGGATGCGGGCGTAAAACGCACCGGACTCCGGTGCCGGGTTGCGGTCATACGCGCTGCCCGGCGTCAGGTAGTTATCCGCCCAGTGATAGGCCTCACCGTACGTGGTGACATCCCCGCGGGTCGCATCCACCAGGGTGTTCATGTCCTGCGTGGCCTGACGGTAGTTGTAGTCGCGGGTGCTGACCGCCTTCTGGACCACCTTATGACGGCTCTCCATATCCCACACCGAGTCCACCCCCTGCGAGTGCTGCCCTGACGGCGGCACCGACGGCAGCGTCAGGCCTTTCTCATACCCCTGCCGGCTGTCGTAAAACTCCACCACGTCGATGTTGAGGCGCGTGTCGGTGGTAAAGCGGAACCAGATACCGACCTCACACAGCAGGCGGGTGATAAAGTGCAGGTCGTCCTCACCGTACTGCATCACCTGCTCACGGCGCGGATACTCTTTACTCAGCGAGAACAGGAAGTCCTGGCCGCGCATGCCGTGACGCTCGCGCAGGATTTTCTCCACAATCTGCGGGACGGACATGTCCTGGTAGATGGCGTTCTGGTGCGAGCGGCTGAGCAGCGCCAGACGCGGCTCAAGCGTCACTGCGTAACGGGTTTCATCCTTTGAGGTACCCAGACGTTCAAAACCCGTGACCACGCCCTGAATCACCCGCACCGGCTGCTGTATTTTGATGCCGTACCCCTGGTCTACCGGGGCCTGAAGCGTCAGGGAAGCCGCTTTCATCAGCATCATCTCTTTGCTGATGGCATGGTCCGCGCTGGTGAATTCAATACGGCAGCTGAACGGCGTGCTCAGGGCTTCATCACCCTCAAACGCCAGCACATCGGGTTCTGCGTCACATCCCTTCACCGACAGCAGGTGATGGCTGTGGCTGAATCTTAGCGGGGGATTGCTGCTCATGCGTGCACTCCTTCTGTCCGGTCAAACTCGAGCACTATGCCCTCTTCCTCATCCCAGCCCAGCGTCAGGGTATGCGGCTTCTGCCCCGCTGCCATATGCATCAGCAACTGCTGGCTCAGCACCGGCAGGATCTGCTGGTTCAGCAGGCTGTCAACATTGCGAGCCCCGGTGTCCGGCAGCAGGCAGGCATCGGTCAGTGCGTCGTACAGACTTTCGTGGATATCGGTCTTCATACCGTAGTGACGGTTGAGGCGTTTACTGACCTGCGCCAGCTTCATCTCCACAATGGTACGCATCGCTGCCTTTGCCAGCGGACGGTAAATCACTGTCTGGAAGCGCGCCAGCAGCGCGGGCTGGAAGTGGTCCCGCAGGACAGGACGCAGCAGTTCATGCAGGTCCGGCTCTGTCGCCTCCGGCTGTTCCTCCAGCATCTGCATGATGAGGTCGCTGCCGAGATTGGAGGTCATCAGAATCACCGTGTTGCGGAAGTCAATTTCCCGCCCCTCGCCGTCGCGCATGACCCCCCGGTCAAACACCTGGTAGAACAGGTTCATCACATCCCGGTGCGCCTTTTCCACTTCATCCAGCAGCACCACGCTGTAGGGGCGCTTACGGACGGCTTCGGTCAGAATGCCGCCCTGACCGTAACCCACGTAGCCCGGCGGTGAGCCCTTGAGCTGCGAGACGGTGTGTGGCTCCTGGTATTCCGAGAGGTTGATGGTGATAAGAGACTTCTCGCCGCCGAACAGTTCATCGGCCAGCGCCAGCGCGGTTTCGGTTTTGTCCACACCGCTCGGACCAACCAGCAGGAACACGCCCTGCGGGCCGTTCTCTGACGTCAGACCGGTTTTGCTGGCGCGCAGGCGCTGCGCAATGGCATTCAGTGCACTGTCCTGACCGACAACGCGTTTCGCCAGACTGTGCTCAAGGCTCAGCAGTTCCGTCTGCTCGTCCTTCATCAGGGAAGAGAGCGGTACGCCCGTCCAGTCGGCGATAACGGTGGCGACGGTACGCGCGTCCACATCCAGCCCCAGCAGCGGGGTATTCTGCTGCACGGCAGTAAGCTGCCTCTGAAGGTCCGCAATCTCCCCCTGACGGGAGATATCCGTGCGGCAGGCAAGCAGTTCTTCCGTCAGTTTCAGCTCCTGGCCGTACTGGGTTTCCCGTTCGTCGAGTTGCAGGATGATGCGGATTTTGTCCTGTTCAATGGCCGCCAGACGCTCGCCGTGGGTGGTGTTGCTCACCGCGATATCCTCCAGCAGCGCCTGCTTCTCCATAGCCAGTGCCGTGAGCTGCGCCTTCATGCGGGTCAGCGGCTCCGGCACCGTATCCAGGCTCATACGGACACGGGCAGAGGCGGTATCCAGCAAATCCACCGCCTTGTCCGGAAGCTGGCGTCCGGTCAGATAGCGTCTGGAGAGCGTGACGGCGGCTTTAACCGCTTCATCGGTAATATGCACGCCATGGTGCTCCGCGTAGCGTGACTTGAGTCCGCGCAGCATCAGGCAGGCGGTGTCGTCGTCCGGTTCATCAACTTTAACCATCTGGAAACGACGCTCCAGCGCGGCGTCGCGCTCAAAGTACTGTTTGTATTCGCTCCAGGTGGTGGCGGCAATGGTTCTGAGCTCACCGCGGGCCAGCGCCGGTTTCAGCAGGTTGGCCGCATCGGCGCCGCCCGCCTGGTTGCCCGCGCCGATAATGGTGTGCGCCTCGTCAATGAAGAGCAGAACCGGCAGGGGTGACTGCTGCACCGCGTCGATGATGTTTTTCAGGCGCTGCTCGAATTCCCCCTTCACACCCGCCCCGGCCTGTAACAGGCCGAGGTCAAGGGTGCGTACCGCGACCGGCTTCAGCGCGTCCGGCACATTGCCCTCATGAATGCGCAGCGCCAGTCCTTCCACGAGCGCGGTCTTGCCCACCCCCGGTTCGCCGACCAGAATCGGGTTGTTCTTGCGGCGCCGGGAAAGAATGTCCACCATCTGGCGGATTTCATTGTCGCGGCCATAGACCGGGTCGATTCTGCCCTCACGGGCGCGGGCGGTGACGTCGAGGGTGAACCTGTCCAGCGCATTCTGCAACGCCGGGTTCAGCTCTCCTTTTATATCCGCGTTCACCGGACGGCCGACAAACTCCACCTCATCCCCCTGCGTAAGCTCCGCTTCCTGCTGCACCTCCGGGCGTTCATCCGACTGCGCATCCAGAAGTCCACGCAGGCGCTCAAGCTGGCTCTGCGCCAGCGTCAGCAGCGGCCACAGGCCGTCACAGCGCAGCAGTTTCGGTTTTTCCACCAGAGCCATCAGAAGGTGAATGCTGCGGATATGCTCTTCCCCCGCCAGCGAGGCGTGCAGCCAGGCGTCCTGCATAAGGGACTGCACGCCCTCCGAAAGCTGCGGACGGCTGCGCACCGACCGTGGCAGGCTGTCCAGAAAACCCAGCATATCCTGCCATATCGTATCCATATCCCATTCGTAGCGCCGCGCCAGCACCGTCAGGTCGCCCTCACCCTGCTCCAGCAGTTTCAGCAGCCAGTGCTCAGGCAGGATTTCCGCATGAGCGCGGGTCTGGCACAGGGAAGCGGCCCCTTCCATCGCGCGGGCACAGTAAGGGTTAAGACGGCGTAACAGAATGGCTGGATTTTCCATGAGACTCTCTCTTTATCAGTTCCGGACACGCTACCGCCCGTCGCTGTTCCCTGTTATTCAGGAACCCAAAGCGCATCAGGTCGGGCAGGCAGATTGTGTTTTTCTTTGCTGACCACCCGTCAGTGCAGGCGCTCAGCAAAAAAAGCAGACGGCTGACCGTCTGCTCAGGGCTCTTACGCAGTGGCGCGTTCGTTCCAGGAATCGGAATGAATGATGTTGCCGTCCTTGTAGGTCCAGGTGATTTTTTCGTAGCGCAGTTCAATCTGCTCGAGGTGGTTGTGCTTCTCGAAAGCAGGATCCTTGATGTCATGCATCTTCGGATTCACTTTCACCAGCTTCACGTTCTCAAGCTTCGTGTTGAAGTACTCCACTTCCTGGCCTGCGTCATTGATTCTGTACCATTTGAACTCGGCAGATTTCAGGGTCTGGCCGGTCGTCACCGCCTTGTACAGGTACGGGCTGGAGGAGTCGATTTCCTTGGTGAACAGGAACGGGGTGTGGATACGGGTGCCGGTCAGTTTGCCGGTATTGTTATCGGTCGGGATGTACAGGTTGTGCTCCTGGGCCACCACTTCGATACTGCCTTCACGATCCTGAACGTCCACGGACCCTTTGATGTCCGCGCCGCCGTCGTCCTTCAGCCACAGATAGACTGGAATTGCCATGTTAATTACTCCGTTACATTGTTATCAGCGCCATCATCCTGCGATGACGCATGGGTCTTGCCCGGCGCCTGACAGGCATTCGCCTGCGGTACCAGACTGATTTCGACACGGCGGTTCAGCGCCCGGCCTTCAGCCGTGTCGTTGGTGGCGACAGGACGGCTTTCACCATAGCCCTGCACCGCAAAACAGCTCTCCGGCACGTCGCCGGTATCCCGCATCCAGTCGCGCACCGACTCCGCGCGCTTAAGCGACAGCACCTGGTTGGACTGGTCATCCCCGGTGCTGTCGGTATGGCCCGCGACCACAATCAGCCAGCCGGGCTTCGCCTTGATCCCCACAAGCGAGTTCACCAGCAGCTTTGTTGAGGCGGGTTTAAGCGCCCACTTTCCGGTATCGAACAGCGACATGCTGTCGAGGCGGATGATTTTCGGTGCCGGTTTGAGTTCCGGTTCAGGCGGCGGAGGCGGAGGCACATAAGAGCGAATCGCATTCAGCACTGGCATACGCAGACGTCCGCCCTGATACAGACCCAGACTCAGCCGGGGCGGTACACCGTTACGTGCATGGTCGTCCAGCAATGCCGCATCCTCGCGCAGCACGGCAACGGCGTCAGCTTTCGGCCCGAAGTCATTCATCGGTATACGTTCATAGCGTGCAATATCGAAGCTCACGCGTTGCAACAGCTGGCGATTATTCCAGCCACTGCTGAGTAGCGCAGCAATGGTCGCCAGCGTGAAGATTCCGAGCGCACCGCGCCAGGTTCGACCATGCGGTGTCAGGCCTCGTCCTTCTGGCAGTAAAGGGAGGACAAAATTCGGGAACAGGGAAATAACCGTACTGTCCGTTCCCGCCGGCTGCCAGCCAGACACCTGCTGCATCGCAGTATGGCGGGACAACCACGCTGTCCAGACAGAGGTGGCCATGCTTCCGGCCAGGATCGGGCCCAATCCCCACAGAACCGCAACAGGTTCAATGACAGGAATATCGGGGTTTTCATCCATAAGGACAGCCTGGACGTGCTGTTGGAACCAGCTCATCAGGCTGTTCATCAGCACCTGTTGCTGCATCGCAGGCGTTCCGCCAGTATTAACCCATTCAGCAACTGAGCCAGGCGCTGAAGTCCCACTCCAGACCTTTACCCCTTCCCCCAGGATCGCCGTCTGCCAGAGCATGTCATTCATCATCGCACTGCCGACCTGTCCATTCAGAACCAGTGGCACAGAATGGCCGGTTGCTTTACGCAACCGGCTAATCTGCCAGCGCAGGGCAAGCAAACGACTGGTAAGGCGCTCACTGTCAGGGTGCTGCTGCGGACAAACACTGACCATCACTGACAGCTGACGTCCCCAGTCGGGGCGCAACCACAGTACCTGACGGGCGGCCTGCTCCAGTTCCAGATGATCCTCTACACGGATCCAGCAGCCCTGCGTGACAGTAAGTACAGGTGACTGATGCGGCCAGGCAAGCGGCAGATCGCCACAGACAAGTACCACGGGCTGGCAATAATTGGCTTCAGGCAGGTCCTCCAGACACAGGGTGAAATCGTGCTGCACGCGACGGCAGGTGACAGCCCAGAACGCCATGATTAGCCCCAGTACCGCCAGCAGGACGAGAACGGAAACCAGCCGGGATGCTGGCAGAAACCACAGGCAGACCACTGCACTCAGCAGGGCAGCCCAGAGCGCAAGCCCGCGCTGTTGTGCAGGGCTCATTTCACAGCTCCCGGTAGCAGGGTAAGCAGTGTCTTATCCAGCCAGCAATCCAGTCCCCACCATAATGCGGTGACCACCACCACACTCAGGCCAATGCGCATAGGCCATGATGCCAGCCAACCCCCTATCCCCCGTCCGGCATGGCTTTCCGCCAGAACGGGATGGGGTTGTGAATAGCTGAACGGCGCAACACATTCATTCAGTGCATTCATGAGTTTCTGCCGCTCAGGATCGTTCAGGGAGCGGAAGTTGCCGAGGAATCCGAGCATCATGACTCGCTGGAAGCAGGTCACAACGGCGTGGTCAGGAGCCGGTTCACGCAGCACATCACGCATCCGATCGCATAACGTGTCACCGGCGTCCATAGTGCCAAGGAAGTATCCCTGTAAGGGAATGTCATACCACTGTATACAGGCATCATCCTCCACACCGCGACCTTTGACCGCCTCATCAAGCAGCGCACACTGTGCCGTAAGAATATGCTGGCAGCTGGCTTCATCGAGTTCGCTCGCTTTCAGTTCTCGCTGCACACGCCCGACATCATCAATGCAGCGCTCCCAAAGCGTACGACCTTCCCCGTCCTGGAATGTCGGGCCGTGACGCAGACTGATCACCTGTAGCCAGGTGTCCTGTAACAGGGCATCAATATCAATGAACGCGGCAGTAGCGCGTTTACGATCATTCATGTTCTCAGTACCGCAAAGAGTTCAAGTTCAGGCTCGGCGAGCATTCCCGGAACGTAAAACATACAGGTGCCGCTCTGGAACATTTCGATGGCCAGAGGATGAGAGACATCAAGGCTGAAATACTGATTTTCCAGACGTAGTGGAATGGCTGCCGGCACATGGCGCAGCGGCATCAGAGTGACGCCCACCCGCGATGAATTGACGATACTCCTGACATGATCGGGACTGCCGACCTTGCACTGGCGCGGGAACTGCTCCTGCAATTGTGCCACCGGCATCGGTGAACGCACGGAGAGGTAATAATCAGCCCCTTCGCGCAGACGTGGATCATGCAGACGGGCCTGCCAGAAGTGAAGCCGGTCATCATGCTCAAGCTCAATCGCCACCACCCGCGACGGCAGGCTGGCTTCCAGAAGATCGCCAAGTAAATCAAACAGCGGCGGGAAGACGTTATTCAGTTGCTCATGCTGCCATGCCGGGATCGCACTGACCTGATGCTCCAGCGAGAATGTCAACAGGCTGCCTGCAAGCCTTGCCAGCTCCGGATAGAGACGCTCAGGCGGGCTTTGCGGGTGGCGCTGAAACTGACCCAGCACGGGCTCAGCACTGTTCAGGGCATTGAGCAGCCAGAACAATGAAACATCGGCTACGGCAAAATCCGCCATGCGCTCATTACTTTCCCGGCGCATGTCCATCAGGCGGCCCAGACGGGCGCGCAGTTGCGTCAACAGTTGCTCCAGCTGGGTCATCAGCCAGCGGCTGCCCAGCAACGCCAGCAGCGGCGGAAGGTATGTCTCATCAAGTGCCCAGTTCCCCTGCGAATCTTGTTGCAGGCGGGCAACCGGACAGGTCAGGTAATCGCTGTTGTTCTGATGGGCAAATCGCAACGTCAGCTCTGGCCGCATCACTGCAATCTGGCGGGTGTCATCGCCAAAAAGGTTGCGGACATCCCGCCAGCGCTGGCGATAGCGAACAGGACGCGCGGCCACCTCATCGGGCTTAAGGCAGTTGCCACCATTCGCGCGCAGCAGCGGAAGAGCCAGAACCACCACCACGTCCTGTGTTTCACTCTCAAGCGCCAGCACCGGTGGCAGGTCGTCAGCATTATCCGTATCGATTAATGTCCCGTCAGGGAACCGGAGGTGCAGATGACGGGCCTGTAGACGGCCCAACTTCAGTACATCCGGTTCGAAAGTGGCATTAATCACCCCCCAGGGATGGGAGAGACCCAGTCGGGCGATACATTCCGCAGACCAGGCCGCATAGGCGGCCTGTTGCTGGAAGTGCTGGGGAGAGACCATCTGGCCCCTGCCCCATAACGGTTGTTCCGTTCTCATGCTTCCTGCCTTACGTTACGCTTTCGCTTTAGGCATCTGGCTCACCAGAGACAGGTTCACATCCATGCCTTCCACCTGGAAGTGCGGCACCGCAAACAGCTTCACGCGGAAGAAACCCGGGTTGTCTTCGATATCTTCCACCACCACCTTCGCGTCACGCAGCGGATGAGAAGCCTGCAACTCATCGCCCGGATCGGTCATTTCCGTCACCAGACTACGCACCCACGTATTCAGTTCCAGCTCCAGCAGACGGCGGTCCTTGGTGGTGCCGATGTTCTCGCGCTGGATGAGCTTCAGGTAGTGCGCAATACGCGACAGCAGGAAGATGTACGGCAGACGGGCGTTGATGCGGCTGTTGGCCGTAGCATCTGCGGTGTCGTACAGCGCCGGTTTCTGCGCGGAGTTCGCCGAGAAGAAGCAGGCATAGTCGCGGTTTTTGTAATACGAGAGCGGAATAAAGCCGAGGTTGGCAAACTCGAACTCGCGGGTCTCCGGGATCATCACCTCAGACGGGATTTTCACCTGGTTGCCGGTGCCCAGATCGTACAGATGAATAGGCAGGTCTTTCACCGCCCCGCCCGCCTGCGGGCCACGGATCTGCACGCACCAGCCGTTATTGATGAAGCTCTTCACCATGTTTGACGCGAAGGAGAACGACGCACTGGTCCACAGGTATTTCTCGTGATCCGGGCCTTTCACCTGCTCAACGTAGTTAAAGCTGCGTACAGGTACGGTGTCCGGGCCATACGGCAGACGCCCCAGCACGCGCGGCATCACGAGGCCGATGTAGCGGGCGTCGTCGGTGTCGCGGAAGGATTTCCACTTGATGTACTCCGCGCGGTCGAAGTAGTTGCCGATATCCTTAATTGCAGCGACCTCTTCCATGGAGTCTTTCAGGAAGAATTTCGGACCAACAGAGCCAATAAACGGCATATGTGCGGCAGCTGACACTTTAGAGATGTTGCGCAGTAGCGCCACATCCTGCGGGCTGGCGTCAAATTCATAGGATGAAATCACGGAGCCAATCGGCTCGCCGCCCGGGGTGTCGTATTCGGCGGTATAGGTGTGCCAGTAGAGGCCGCTCTGGATAAGTTCCGGCGCGTCTTCAAAGTCCTGACGCAGATCTTCTTTCGACACATCCAGGATTTCGGTTTTCACGTTCTGGCGGTAGTCGGTGCTGTCCACCAGCTGCTTCAGGCCGCGCCACAGGGACTCCACCTTCTGAAACTCCTGGTGATGCATTACGGCATCCAGCTGACGGCTGATCTGGAAATCCAGCTCAGCGATATGGTGGTCAATCAGCGTTTTGTCGAGCTTCTCCACCGGCTGACCGGATTTGCGGATGCAGTCCATAAACACCTGCATCGCCGCCGTCAGGCGTTCACCCGCCGGAGCGTCAGAAAGCGCGGCGTCATCCAGAAACGCATTGATATCACCCAGGCTGGAGGCCGGGGTCAGGTTGATTTTTTCAAACAGGGAGGCGTAAACGCCCTCTTTTTCCAGTACGGTGGTCTGCCCCTGCGCAGAGGCGGTTTCAGTATTCACAGACATCAGCATATTCCCGGTTAATCCATTAAATTACACATGCCGCTTATTTCGGGGCCAGTGCACTCATTTCGTCGCGTAATTCCTGAGACAGCGCCGGGTCTTTAAGAATTTTCTCGAGTTCTTTTCTGAAAGTGGCGTTATCAAGAAGATTGGATTTGAGGTCGCGTAATAAATTACGCATGGCCAGCATGGCGCGGAGCTGGGGGATCTGGCGGGCAACCTGTTCAGGTTCGAAATCCTTAATATCGGAGAAATTCAGTTTTATGCTTTCTTCCGAACCATCCCCGACCATTGTGTTAGGAACCGTCAGATTCACTTCCGGGTTAAATTCCGAAAGTACGCTGTTGAAGTTATTTTTATTGACGTTAATTTTCTCCCTTTCAGATAATGGGCGATTCTCTTTTCCATTACTGAAATCACCGACGGTGAGGAGTTTAAGCGGCAGTTCGATTTTCTTCTGCGCGCCACCTGTATGCAGAGCCAGCTTTAAGTTTATGCGTGCCTTGGGCACCTCATTCTGGAATGAATCGGCCATAGCAGTCCCTTTCTTTAAAAGAAATAAATGTTAAGTGAGTGACGTTTCTTTACAAAACCATATTAGAGCAAAAGCCCATTTAAAATCAACTTTTCAGATCAAAGATCTACTATTGGACTTTTCTTAAGAATATTCCACTAAATTATTGTACTCATAAATGCCATGCATACATGACATACAGTAAAAATTAACTATTTATTCACATTAATTTGGCAGGAATGACTGCTTTGATTGGAAATATTGAACTTATTGTTCCATGAGATTGAATAATTGATTTACATCAATGCATTCATTAACACGCCCCATAACAGCGCAGAGAAATAAGGTTTTAATTCAATAAATGGCCTGAATATGAAAAAATCCTGTATCGGACAAATTCAATCTTAAAAACAGTAATGACTATACTGCTACAGGAATGGCGAATAAATGACTACGCGTTTTTCGATAAACGGGAGAAAGAATCTCTCTTAAGATATTCATCATGACAATGAGTGATGGGCTGATATGAAGGGGATATTCGGTATTAACCAGGCTGTAAAATCATGCCCCCTGAGAGCGGGCGCTTATGCGGTTAATGGATGTTTACCATAATCACGTAGCGCCCTGACCTCTTTTTAATGCTTTTCAATATACATTGTACGGCTGTACGCAACATCCTCTGGGTTATTTATCGGATAACCTTTAACCCATGGCTTGATGAGACGTCCATTGGTGTACTGATAAATAGGGGCAATCGGTGCTTTCTCGGTGAGGATCTTCTCGGCCATGTTGTAGTCGGCATTACGCGCTTTTTCAGTCGTTTCGAGCGTCGCCTGATGAATAATCTTATCGTAAGCAGGATCGTTGAATCGTGAGATATTCCCGCTGTGGGAGGAGGTCAGCAGCGACAGGAATGTCGACGGCTCGTTGTAGTCCCCTACCCACGATGCACGGATGACGTCAAAATTCCCGGTATTGCGGCTGTCGATGTAGGTTTTCCACTCCTGATTCTGCAACTTAACGTCAACACCCAGATTTTTCTTCCACATGGATGCAACGGCAATCGCGATTTTCTGGTGGTTTTCAGACGTGTTATACAGCAGCGTTAATTTTAGCGGACGCTGAGGGCCATAGCCTGCCGCCTGCAACAACGTTTTCGCCTGCGCATTCAGCTCTTGCTGCGACATCTGCTCAAATGGCGAGGTTTCCGGCGTAAAGCCCGCAGTGACATCGGGAGTAAAATGCCAGGCCGGTTTCTCACCGGTCCCCAGGACTTTTTCCGCCATAATACGTCTGTCTATAGTCATGCTGAGCGCGAGACGTACGCGGGCATCCGCGGTTGGGCCTTTTTGCGTGTTAAACGCGTAGTAATAGGTCCCAAGCTGTGGCGGTGTATATACCTGTCCCGGAATATCTTTAAGCAGCTTCTGGTACATGTTTTTCGGAAACGATTCTGTAATATCGATATCGCCCGCAAGATAGCGTTTGGTCGCTGAGGACTCCTGGTTGATCGGCACAAAGGTGATTTTTTTAAGCACCGTCCTGCCGTTATCCCAGTAATGAGAATTTGGCTCAACCACCAGTTTTTCATTCACCACGCGATCTTTCAGCACATACGCACCGTTGCCAATGAGCGCGCCAGGGCGCGTCCATTCCTTACCGCTTTCCACATTGGCCTTTTGAACAGGATAAAACGCGAAATTAGCCGTCAGATTGCTGAACCAGGGCAGCGGTTTGTCCAGCTGCACGCGCAACGTTTTAGCATCCACCGCCGTCACGCCGAGGGTATCCGGAGCAGCTTTGCCATCGATAATGGCCTGGGCATTGTTAATGCCCGCCAGCGCCGCAAACCAGGCGAAAGGTGACGTTGTTTTAGGATCAACCAGACGACGCCAGCTATAGACAAAATCGTGTGCCGTCACCGGGGTACCGTCAGACCACTTAGCGTTATCCCGCAACGTGAACGTCCAGACGCGATTGTCATTGCTCTGCCAGCGCGTCGCCACGCCGGGAACTAACTCCCCTTTTTCGTTCTGATTCACCAGCCCTTCATAGAGGTCGCGGATCACCTGGATCTCGGGCAATCCCACCGCTTTTGCCGGATCGAGCGAAGCGGGCTCATCTTTGATATGTCGAACCAGCTCCTGCTTTTGCGCCAGAACCGTTCCTTCGGGAACCTCCGCGGCATATGAAAGTGAAGAAAGCCCGCACAGCCACAGCGCAGTACAAAGAAGCGAAACAGGATGCTTCATACGATCCCCTTAATGATGTCAGGTAACAGGCAGATGCGTAATTATTTGTTTCGAAACGGAGAAATGCAAATGCTTCCTCCGGAAAGTTGATGTCAGGCAATTTTCCACACACACGGAAACTATTTGATTAAGCGCGGCTTTTGCACAACACTGCCAGAAGTGACTTTATCATCAGGGTTTACTATGGCAACTACCCGACCAAGAACGGAACGCGGCGCCTTCCCGCCAGGAACTGAACATTATGGACGCTCATTTTTAGGCGCGCCGCTGATCTGGTTTCCGGCCCCCGAGGCCGATCGCAATAGCGGCTTAATCATTGCAGGCACGCATGGTGATGAAAACTCGTCTGTCGTGACGCTCTCGTGCGCGTTACGTACGCTGGCCCCCGATTTACGACGTCATCATGTAATTTTGACCGTCAACCCGGACGGTTGTCAGCTTGGATTACGGGCGAATGCACGAGGCGTTGACCTGAACAGGAACTTCCCGGCGGCAAACTGGCGCGCCGGTGAAACGGTATATCGCTGGAACAGTTCGGCGCAGGAGCGAGATGTGGTCCTGCTCACGGGAGACAAACCCGGTTCCGAACCGGAGACTCAGGCGCTGTGCCAGCTTATTCATAAGATCCACCCGGCCTGGGTTGTCTCTTTCCACGATCCCCTCGCCTGTATTGAAGATCCTCGTCATACGGCGCTCGGGCAGTGGCTGGCGGATGCGTTTGCTCTACCTCTGGTGAGCAGCGTTGGCTATGAAACACCCGGGTCTTTTGGCAGCTGGTGCGCGGACCTCAGCCTTCACTGTATCACCGCTGAGTTTCCGCCCATCTCCTCGGATGAAGCGAGCGAAAAATACCTGCGGGCGATGACAGATCTCCTGCGCTGGCAGCCTCAAAGATGAAGTACGCCGGAGGTAAAATTCAGCGCGGGTGAGACGTCAACCGCCAGCCAGGTTGGGCCGTCCAGATCGGCAAAGCGCACGCTGTTCACCAGCGGGAGTGCAGCGCCGATCGCTCTGGACGTACACAACATACAGCCCAGCATCAGAGCAAAGCCTTGCGCCTGCGCATCTTGTGCCAGAGCCAGAGCCTCGGTTAATCCACCTGTTTTATCCAGCTTAATGTTCACCATTTCGTAACGTCCCTTGAGGGCTGACAGGCTCTCACGGGTATGACAGCTTTCGTCTGCACAGACGGGAAGCGGATGAATAAAATTCGCCAGCGCGGCATCGTCTTCTGCCGGGAGGGGTTGCTCCAGCATGGCAACGCCCAGATCGGCAAGCAGCTGACAACGGGCTGCCAGCCCTTCGCTGTGCCATGATTCGTTCGCATCGACGATGAGAGTGGCATCAGGCACCGCCGCACGAATGGCGACCATGCGTTCGCTAATCAGGCGATCGTCGAGCTTCACCTTTAATAAGGTTGCACCGGTGGCATACAACGCCTGAGCGCTGGCGGCCATTTGCTCTGGTTCACCGATGACCACCGTCTGCGCGGTGACGATCGATTGCGGCAGCGTAACGTCCAGCAGCGCAGGCAGCGGTTTTTGTTGTTTCGCCGCTTCCAGACTCCAGAGTGCGCAGTCAATCGCGTTGCGTGCCGCGCCGGCCGGCAACCGAAGCTGAAGAGACTCGCGCGTCAGGCCCGCCTGCAACTCGGGCACCACCGTCATAATTTGCGCCATGACTGACGCCAGGCTTTCTCCGTAGCGAGGATAAGGGGTACATTCTCCGACGCCTTTTACGCCGTCCTCTTCACATTCAACCACGACCACGCAGGCCTCATTACGGCTGCCGCGCGAGATCACAAACGGGGTGTGCAATGGCCAGGCTTCTTCATAGACCTTAACGCTTCTCATCACTGACTCCTTGCAGGCCGGAAAGGCAGAAAATTGGTTTGCCGTGCTAACTGCGGATGACATACACTAGCCACGACGTTAACTATTTGTAAACAGGAAGATATCTATGTCACAACTCGTTCATTTCCAGGGCAACCCGGTTGCTGTTGCAGGTTCCATCCCACAGTCTGGCAGCAAAGCACAGCCTTTTACTCTGGTGGCTAAAGATCTGTCTGACGTCACGCTGAGCCAGTTTGCTGGCAAGCGTAAAGTCCTGAACATTTTCCCAAGCATCGATACTGGCGTTTGCGCTGCATCAGTGCGTAAATTCAACCAGCTGGCGACCGAAATGGATAACACCGTGGTGCTGTGCATTTCTGCTGACCTGCCGTTTGCCCAGTCCCGCTTCTGCGGCGCTGAAGGCCTGAGCAACGTTATCACCCTTTCCACTCTGCGCAGCCCGGATTTCCTGGAAAAATACGGTGTTGCCATTTCCGAAGGCGCGCTGAAAGGTCTGGCTGCTCGTGCGGTGCTGGTGATCGATGAAAACAACAACGTTGTTTTCAGTGAGCTGGTCAACGAAATCACTACCGAACCGGATTACACCGCTGCACTTGAGGCGCTTAAAGCCTAAACGTAAAAAAGCCTCTGCAAAGAGGCTTTTTTATTTATTCGTCACCCTTCTTCTGATTTAACCCATACTCGCGCAGCTTATTCGCAATTGCGGTATGAGACACTCCAAGACGTTTAGCCAGCTTGCGCGTGCTCGGATAGCTGCGATAAAGCTGCGTTAACACTGAACGCTCGAAACGGCTGGTGATGTCATCCAGCGAGCCTTCCATTGCCTCTTCGCCTACCGAGACCGTCCCGGCATCGTAATCCGGCAACAGAATATCCTGAGGACGCAGTTCATACCCTTCAAGCTGAGTTAATGCGCGATAGACCGCATTTTTAAGCTGACGAATATTGCCCGGCCAGCCGTAACGCGTCAGTACGGTGCCCAGGTCGGCAGAGAGCTTCGGACGCGGCACGCCCTGCTCATCGGCAAAACGGGCCACGAACAGTTCTGTCAACGGCATGATGTCCTGCGGGCAATCGCGCAGCGGCGGAATATTGAGCGTCAGAACGTTGAGACGATAGTAGAGATCTTCGCGGAATACTCCTTTCTGCACCAGCTCCACCAGGTTTTTCTGGGTGGCGCAGATGACGCGCACGTCCACGTGAACTTCATGATCTTCCCCCACGCGGCGGAACGTGCCGTCATTGAGAAAACGCAGCAGTTTCGCCTGCATGCGTGGCGACATTTCGCCAATCTCGTCCAGCAACACCGAGCCGCCATTCGCTTGCTCAAAGAAGCCTTTTTTGCCTTCCGGCGCATGCCCGAACAGCTCACTTTCAACGGCATCTTCAGGAATAGACGCGCAGTTCAGCGCCAGATACGGTTTTGCCGCACGCGGGCTGGCCATGTGCACAGCATGCGCCAGCAAATCTTTCCCCGTACCGGTATCCCCGGTAATCAGCAGCGGCGCCGTAAGATTTGCCAGCTTGCGCGCCTGGTCGATCACATGACGCATTTTCGGGCTCACCGCAATAATCTGGCTGAATGCGCCGACGTCCTGGCTGGAAATATTCTGTAACTGGCGTCCCATGCGCACCGTGGAGCGCAGCATGATCACCGCGCCGGTGAGCACCCGCACGGCATTTTCCCCTTTCAGATAGACCGGCGTGATCTCCATCAGGAAATTCTGTCCGTTGATGACGACGTGCTCGCTATGGGTATTTTGCGGGTTGCTATCCAGCCAGCGCTGGAAATTAAACCCGGTGATCAGTTGCGTGGCGTGGTGCCCGATAAGTTTTTCCTGCGTCTGCGCAAACAGCTGGCAGCTGGCCTGGTTAACGCGCTCGACTTTATTTTTCAGATCGAGAGAGAGAAACGGCTCCGGCATTGCTTCCAGCAGCGCGCTCAGTGCAAGGTGTTCCCGCTCGGACGGCATCCAGGGGATGGTGCGTACGTCCGTAACGCCAGCGATACGGCGGATTTCCGCCATCAGGCTACTGAAGGTATTAAATTCAATTTCGGCAAAATTGAGGTAAATTCGCCCGACAGGGTCGATCTCTATGCCACGTAAATCAATGCTACGTAAAACAAGAAGATCGAGTAACTCTCGGGTCAGACCGAGACGGTCCTCACAAAAGACTTCCAGACGCATGGGAAATTCACCGTTTAAGCCATTAACAGTAAAATGATATGTCAGATCCCGGTGTTCGGGAAGGTGGCTGTCAACAAATATTGACAGCCCGCACGATTAGTAAACAAAACCTCACTGAGCAGGTTTTTTATTGAGCGTCTCTTTAAGCTGGCCAATTAATTCGCGACGGAAATCCCCCAGCCGCGGCTTATCGCCATCGATCCAGGGGAGTGGACGACAAACCTCCATCGCTTTGATGCCCAGGCGTGCCGTCAGCAGACCGGCACCAATCCCCTGCGCCGCCCGGGCAGAGAGACGCGCCGCAAGATCCTGCGACATCCAGTCCATCCCGACCTCCCGCACCAGTTCGCTTGCCCCGGCGAAGGCGATATTCAGCAATACCAGTTTGAACAGGCGCAGTCGGCTGTAATAGCCAAGCTCAATACCGTACAGTCTGGCGATGCGGTTGATCAGACGCAGGTTGCGCCAGGCAATAAAGGCCATGTCCACCATCGCCAGCGGACTGACGGCAATCATCAGGGTGGATTCCGCCGCCGAGCGGCTGATCTCACGACGAGCCTGCGCATCCAGTACCGGCTGAACAATGTGCGCATAGAGCGTGACCACTTCCTGGTCATTCTGGGTTTCGTGGATCGCCGCATACCAGCGCTGAAGCGCCGGGTGAGAGTGATCTATTCCGGCCTGAGCCGCAAGCTTTTCACAAAAAGCACGCCCTTTTCCTGTGCCGTGACTGTGCAGCAGATCCCGCGCTTCATCGCGTTCGTGCGCACGCTGACGCAAACGCCAGAGGCGACGCCACTCGGTGACGACTGAGCCAACGCCCGCACCAACAATCAACGCCCCGGCGGCGCATCCCCCCAGCGCCACCCAGTCCTGCGTTTGCCAGGCATTGACGCCCCACTGCACGCCCTGGCCGATTACGCTTACACCAAAAAGGGCTAACCCGGCGGTCACCATCTTGCGCCACAGGCTGCGTTTCGGGCGCAGTGCCGCATCAACCACCGCTTCCGCCTGCCCCTGTTCAGCCATCGGCTCGTCTGCCAGCACGGGAGCAAAGTTGTCGGCCTGCGGGCCGCTGAAGGTTTGCGCCGTTTTAAACGCCTCATGCGGGGACTGCTCAAGCTGGCCGGTAAAATCAATGCGTGGTTTTAACGGTTCCGTCATCGCAATTTATCTCCAATTAAAAACTCCAGCGCGGCATCCAGACGGATATGCGGCAATGGCTGGTCAACATTCATGCTCTGCGGACGGAAGGCTTCGAACTGAAAACCCTGGCTTTGCCAGAAAGCCTGGCCCGGCAGACGCGCCGGGACTTCCCCCGGATAGACCGTGAGCGGTTCGCCGTCGCTGAGACGGTTGCCCCGCAGGGCTGGAATTTTCTCGCCATTCAGGTCAATCAGCCCACTCTGCGTAGCCTGTACGGACGCCAGCCCCAGACAGTCCATGCTGATCCCTTCGAAAGCCGCATTCTGCCAGGCATCCTGCACCAGCTGTTGCAGCAGGGATACCATGTTGGCGTGCTGATCGACCGTCACATGGTCAGCTTTTGTGGCGGCAAACAGCAGCTTGTCGATGACCGGCGAGAACAAACGGCGAAACAGCGTACGCTGGCCATAATGAAAGCTTTGCATCAGCTGCGTCAGCGCCAGCCGCATATCATTGAACGCCTGCGGCCCGCTGTTGAGCGGTTGCAGGCAGTCCACCAGCACGATCTGGCGGTCAAAGCGTAAAAAGTGATTTTTATAAAAGCCCTTAACCACCTTCTCACAGTAATAATTGTATCGCTCGCGGAGCATACCGGCGTTGGTGGTCTTGTCCGCCTGCGCCAGTTTCGATTCACCGATGCTGTCAACGTCCGGCCACGGGAAAAACTGTAGCGCGGGAGCACCGGCTAAATCACCCGGCAGAACAAAACGGCCCGGCTGAATAAAATGCAACCCCTCCTGCTTGCACTGATGCAGGTAATCCGTCCAGGCTTCAGCTATGACGGCCAGACGGTTTTCATCCGCCGGTGCCAGCGGGTCCAGCCCTTCGCAAAGCTGGCGCCATTTGGTCGACCACTCTGCCCGCTGCCCCTGCAACAGTCCGGTCATCTGTCGGGACCAGCTCAGGTAATCCTGCGCCAGCATCGGTAAATCGAGCAGCCATTCTCCCGGATAATCCACAATTTCGAGATAGAGCGTGGACGTTTCTTTGAAGTGACGCATCAGGGATTCATTTGAGCGGAAACGAAGCGCAAGCCGAATTTCGCTCACGCCACGCGTCGGGGTGGGCCAGGCGGGAGGCTCCCCGTATAACTGCGCCAGACCTTCATCATAGGTGAAACGGGGGATGCCAAAATCACGTTGCGGTACGCGTTTTACCCCCAGCAACCGCTCCTCGCGCGCTGCGCTAAGCAGTGGCAGGCGCGCCCCTGCATGCAGGTTCAACAGCTGATTGACCATCGCCGTAATGAATGCTGTCTTACCGCTGCGGCTCAGCCCCGTCACGGCAAGACGTAGATGGCGATCAACGCCACGGTTCACCAGAGAATTGAATTCGTTTTTAAGTCGCTTCATCGCCGTCCTTCATTGCCTGGAACCCTGAAAAAAGTCACTTCAGAATACAGTAAATTGGGGCAGATCGTTGATTATCAATTCTTAATTATTGCTATTGCCGTTTTCTCTCCAGTAAGATGGGCGCAATTGCTGTCCGTCTGGAGTGAGTAAGGTGTATGTCACCCACCATCTATGATATTGCCCGCGTTGCTGGCGTTTCGAAATCAACCGTGTCGCGCGTTCTGAATAAACAAACGAATATTTCTCCTGAAGCGCGCGAAAAGGTGTTGAAGGCGATAGAAGAATTAAATTATCAACCGAATAAACTTGCCCGCGCACTCACCTCTTCTGGCTTCGACGCCATTATGGTTATTTCGACCCGTTCAACCAAAACCACCGCAGGAAATCCGTTTTTCTCTGATGTACTGCATGCCATAACGGCAAAAGCAGAAGAAGAAGGTTTTGATGTTATTTTACAAACGTCCAAAAGCAGCGAAGATGATCTGCAAAAATGCGTGGGTAAAATAAAGCAGAAGATGATCAAAGGGATCATCATGCTAAGCTCGCCGGCGAACGAGTCTTTTTTCGCGACGCTGGACGAATACGGTGTGCCCGTGGTCGTTATTGGTAAAGTGGAAGGTAATTACCAGAATATCTATTCTGTCGACACGGATAATTTCCGCGACAGCGCCATATTAACCGACTCATTTATCAAACATGGTCGCACTAAAATTGCCTGCCTGCATGCCCCGCTCGATTATCACGTTTCTATCGATCGCCTGGCGGGCTATAAATCGAGCCTTGAGAAGCAGGGTATTGCGATTAACCCGGACTGGGTTATTGATGGCGGGTATACCCATGAAAGCGCGCTTCAGGCGGCCTGTCAGCTACTCTCTTCAGACAACCCGCCCGATGCGGTTTTTGCGACGGACAGCATGAAACTGCTGAGTCTTTATCGTGCCGCGGATGAGCTAAATCTGACGATCCCGGAACAGGTCGCAATGGCAGGATACAGCGACCCGATGCTATCTCTCATTTTAACCCCTGCACCAGGCGGTTTTGATATCCCCACGAGAAAGCTGGGCGAAGAGAGCTGCGATTTGTTGTTCAGGTGCATTGCGGGTAAACCTGCCCCGCATAAGGTATTGGTTGAAACGCATTTTTCGGATGCGGCTTCATTACGCTAAAAACCAGGGGCAAATGCCCCTGGTGAAGTGTTATCAGAACGCGTAATTCACGCCGATCCCCGCATAGTGGAAGCGATCGTTTTCGCCTTCGTCATGGTTTTCCCATTCGTAGGCATATTCCAGCGTCATGGAAAGGCCATTCGCAAAGTCGTAAGCGTAGAGCAGCCCCAGACGATTGAAATCATGCCCTTCACGTGTCGGATCGTCCTGCCAGTCCCAGTTTGTCCAGCGGTCAAGCCCAAGACGGGTATACGGCGTCAGGGTTGTCTGGCCTAATGAAACAGGCAGATACGCACGGATTTCCTGAGTGGAGAATTCACCGTTATTACGTGAACTGTCCATATTGAAACCCCGCTCTAAATAGTAATTAACTTTTGCAGAGACGGTTTCGTTAATTGTCCAGGTAAAACCGGTTTCCGTTTCAACACGGCTGTCAGAATAACCGGTTTTTGCCAGGTCATTCGCAAACTGGTACATGGCAAACCATCCGCCAAAACGCCAGTCATCAGTTAATTTTACATCCCAGTCAGGTTGAATTTTATAGCGCTGCATATTCGCGCTGCCCGCTTTCGCGCCATCCTCGTCTTTGAAATGATAGCTGTAATTACGGAAACCTCCCGTCAGTCCCAGCGTGAAATCATCGGTACCAATAATACGATAGCGTAATTCTACTTCAGGACGATCGAAATAGGTGCCGCGCGTCATGCTACTGTAATCAACCGGCCCTTCCTGATACATAGCCAGCGAAATGGTCCATGCATCCCATGTGGCATTAAACCACACGGAGGGTTCATATAATCCATCTTTATCGTCGGCCTGACCTTCGACGTTTTCAATTTCATACATGGCGCCAATATTAAATTCCCACTGTTTGGCTGATTCAGTTGCTTGCGCGCAGCTCACCCCTGCGCACAGAACGAGCGCAGCACTTCTTAGTAGAGTACTCATTAAAATATTCCTTTATAATTAACACACAAAAAACCGGAAACTTTCATTTCCGGCGAACACCTTTCTTATCTAATAGCTGTTTCAGTATCAGCATCGAAGAAATGGCACTTATTCATATCGAACTGGATGCCGATATTATCTCCGGCAACATAATCATCCGCCGCTCCCGCACGGACAACCAGTTCATGCCCACCCACGGTGGCATAAAGCATAAATTCAGCCCCGGTCAGCTCAGCAACGCTGATCTTCGCGGTGATGTTTTCACCGCTTCGCTGTGCGGTGAGAATGTCTTCCGGACGGATCCCAAAGACAACCGCTTTACGCTGGTAACCTTGCGCATTCAGTACGGCCAGCTTGTCTTCCGGGATCTCCAGATGCAGCGTTTCCGTCACAAAGTAGCGGTCGTCGATCGCGCCACGAATGAAGTTCATCGCCGGTGAGCCAATAAACCCTGCAACGAACATATTCGCCGGCTCGTTGTAGACCTGCTTCGGCGCGCCCACCTGCTGAATGATGCCGTCCTTTAAAATCACGATGCGGGTCGCCATCGTCATGGCTTCTGTCTGATCGTGCGTCACGTAAATCATGGTGGTGTTAAGCTTCTGGTGCAGCTTGCTGATTTCAGCGCGCATCTGCACACGAAGTTTGGCATCGAGGTTGGATAAAGGCTCATCCATCAGGAAGACCCCCGCTTCGCGCACTATCGCCCTGCCTAACGCCACGCGCTGGCGCTGACCGCCGGACAACGCGCCAGGTTTACGCTGGAGATAGTCGCGCAAGCCCAGGATCTGTGCCGCCCAGCTAACGCGTTCTTCAATGACGGAGGGCGCAATTTTTTGCATTTTCAGGCCAAACGCCATGGTGTCGTAGACCGTCATATGCGGATAGAGCGCATAGTTCTGGAAGACCATCGCAATATCACGGGACTTGGCGGGAACATCATTCATGCAAACCCCGTCAATAATCAGTTCACCCGCGCTGATCTCCTCGAGGCCGGCAATCATTCGCAGCGTCGTGGATTTCCCACAGCCCGATGGACCGACGAAGACAATAAATTCTTTGTCTTCAATTTCGAGGTTGAAATCCTTCACCACATGGACCTGGTTATCATAGATTTTCTGAATGTGTTTCAGAGACAGTTGAGCCATTATTAATTCCTTATCAATACGCCCGGGATGCCCAGAACGCCGTCAGGCGTTCCCAGGTCAGTTCCTGCGTTGAATGAAGTTGTAATCCCGCATGGTTCAGGCCAGGCCCAATCCCGACCGACAGCATTCCTGCGGCGTTGATCGCATCTACCCCTGCGGCGGCATCTTCGATACCAATGGCCTCTTCAGGACGTACGTTCAGTCCCTTACAGGCCGCAAGGAAGATTTCCGGGTCCGGCTTTGAGCGGTTAATACGCGAAGCATCGGCGCAAAAATCGAAAGCCTGATGAATGCCCAACGCGTGCAAAATCCCGGGGGCATTAAGCGATACGGATGCCAGGCCAATTTTGACCTTCGCGGCGCGAATATCCGCCAGCACGTCGCGAATCCCCGGGAGCAGTGAATCCTGCGTCAGTGATGCCAGCGACTGGACGTAAAGCGCGTTTTTTTTCGTCGCCAGCGCCAGGCGCTGCTCGTCACTGAACATCCCCTCTTTCCCGCCATGTTTCAGAATGCGCTGGAGGGAGTCCATACGGCTTATTCCCTTCAGCTGTTCGTTAAATACCTCATCGAAGGTGATACCAATTTCCTCCGCCACGGCGCGCCAGGCCAGAAAGTGAAGATGCGCGGTATCGGTTATCACCCCGTCCAGATCGAATACAACAGCGTTAAGCGTCATGGCGCCCCTCCGTGGTAGCGGTCCCATTAACCGATGCAAGAAAGTCCTTACGCTCACAGACCTTTCGTCCTGATACATGCAGCGTTTTACCCCACAGCGTCAACGTGACAGGTGCGGTGGTTTCAATGGTTAACTGGTCATCTTCACAGGTAATGTGCATCGTTGCGTCCCGCCACCGCAGCGGGAAGGCGAGTTTCTGCCAGTGAGCAGGCAGCTTCGGCGCAAGATGCAGCTCCCCTTCGCTAATGTGCAGGCCAGCAAATCCCTGAATAGCGCCCAGCCAGATCGCACCGGTGGCGGCGGCATGAATACCGTCATCACTGCTGTGCGGGTCATCCCCCAGGTCGATGGCAATCCCATCGCGCCAGAAGGCATACGCACCCTCGGTGTCACCGCAGCGTGCGAGCACAATGCCGTGAATGGCTTTACTCAGGGATGAATCATGGATCGTGCGTGGCTCGTAGAACGCCAGATTGGCGGCACATTGCTGCGGCGTAAACCGTTCCGGCAGCAGGTAGTTAAGCATTACCACGTCAGCCTGCTTCAGGATCTGCATCTCATTCACTTCCGCGCGAGAGTAATCAAGCAGAATGGTTTGCTTGCCCGCTTTGGCTTTATAGCGGCTCAGATCGATGGCAGGTTTTGCCATGAAGGTATCATCCTGCGGGATCACACCGTTTGCGTCGGCCTCTGGCAGCCACAGGCGCGCCAGGAACTTCCCGGCATTCTCCGTAAAACGCGCATCTTCACGCCCAAACATCGCCATAAACTGACGCGCGCAGGCAACGTTGTGCCAGGCCAGATAGTTGGTGTAGGCGTTGTTGTTGACATGCTCGGTGTATTCATCCGGTCCGATCACGTCATGGATCTCAAGACGACCATTAATTTCCGTCGCGCGTCCCATCCAGAACGAAGCGGTTTCCATCAGCAGCGTCAGGCCCTCATTGCGCATAAAGGCATCGTCGTGTGTTGCCTGCCAGTAAGCGACAACGGCCCAGGCAATATCAGCCACGATGTGGTGTTCAGCGAGTGCGGAGGCGACCTTCTGGCGAACCCCGGTACGGATGTTAATGGCTGCGAATTCTGGCGTCTCTTCCTGTCCGCTGGCGGCGCTTTCCCACGGGAACAACGCGCCTGGCCAACCGTTACGGCGTGCTTTTTCGCGCGCGCCAGAAAGATTCAGCCAGCGATAGCGCAGCAGGCTGCGGGCAATTTGTGGACGGGTAAACAGATGGAACGGCAGCAGGAAAATTTCAGTATCCCAGAAGACGTGCCCTTTGTACCCTTCCCCCGTCAGCCCTTTCGCGGCAATGCTGCTTCTTTCGCTATGGGCTGGCGTCATTGTCGTCAGGTGCCAGACGGCATAATCCAGCGCCAGCTGATCCTGCTGTTCTGCACACGTCACTTCCACCCGAGCGTCACGCCATACCGCTTTCCAGGCATACGCTGAGCTTTCAAGCAACGCATCGTAGCCTCTTGCCGCGCAGACTTTGAGATCGGCCAGCGCGTTGCGGGCGAAAGACTCCTGCGAGAGTGCTTTATCGCTGCGATGCGTCAACCAGACGATCTTCTCAAGAGTGACAGTGTCACCTTGCGTGATGGTCAGAGAATGATGAACGCTGAGGCGACGATTTTTAGCGGTGAAACAGCTGTCGCTCTTAGCGGAGAGCTGACAAAACGCCGAAACAACAACTTCAGACGCCCGGTCCTGCGTTTCATACACACCCTGCATGTAGTGCTGGTCGAAGACCCTGACCGAGATTTCATCCAGATGCTGCCTGCCGCTGTTCGTTTGTGTCGCATCTATGCCGGTTTTCAGCACGGCCTGAGCGGCGCCATCAAGCGGTGTGATCGAGAGCTGCATTGCCACTAAGGGCAACTGGTCCAGCGAAACAAAACGACGGCTCTCGAGGCGATAGCGTTTTCCGTCCGGCGAACGCCAGACCACGTTACGATGCAGTTCGCCGTTAGCAAAGGCCAGCTCGCGTTGCCACTCAAGAATTTCGCCTGAAAGGAGCGTGAAGTTGACGCCGTCCAGCTCAACTTCAACCCCGGTGACATCCGGCAGATTGATCAGCTCTGTGGTTTCGTTGCGTCCCGCGCGATGATACAGCCCCGCGAGATACATGCCTCTGGTCTGCTGGGTGTAATCTTCTTCATGCGTGGCGCGAATGCCCATGTAGCCATTGCCGCAGGCCATAATGGACGCGTACTTATTCAGGCTATGCGGGCAAAAGCCCGGATCGGTTAATACAGACTGGTTCAGCATAACGTCACGCTTTCCCCTGTTTCCGCGGCTTCATACAACGCCGCGACTAATTGCTGGATCACCAGCCCCTGCTCCGCATCGGCAATCATGACCGGCTCGCCCAATACATGGCGAACAAACGCGTCCATACTGCGCAGATGTCGGCGATCGTCGGCTTCTTCACGCTGGGTCAGCGTCTGTAAAACACCGGCTTCGTCGTTATAAATGTGTGCCGGGAACAGCGTTGCACCCGCCTTCTCTCCACAGAAAGAGACGTTGATGATCGACTGCTCGCGGATATTAAGCGCAAAAGAGGTGTCCAGACGCAGAATGCCACCGTTGCAGAACTCAATCGTGCCAAACAGGGCATCTTCCACGGTAAACTGCGCAGGATCCCATTCGCCAAACTGGCCGGTGTGTTTCCGGTTCCCCAGTCTCTGGAAGCTGTGCGCGGTTACCCGTTTCACGGTCGGGAAGCCGAGCACATACATCGCGGCATCCAGCATGTGAATGCCGATATCGATCAGCGGCCCGCCGCCCTGGAGCGATTTATTGGTGAACACGCCCCACCCCGGCACACCGCAGCGACGCAGCGCCTGCGCGGAGGTGAAGTAAATTTCACCGAGCGTTCCGTTCATTACCGCCTCGCGCAGGAGCTGGGTATCCAGGGCAAAGCGATGGTGAAAATCGTACGCGAGGACTTTTCCGGCCTTGCGCGCCGCGAGACGCATCTCATCCGCCTGGTGCGGCGTCATCGCTGGCGGCTTTTCACACATCACATGACAGCCTGCTTCGAGCGCCGCCATCACATGTTCAAAATGGAACCGGTTAGGCGAACAGACGCTCACCACATCCGGTTTTACTTCCTGCAACATCTCGTGAGCGTCCTGCCATGCCGATGGAATAGCATAACGTTCCGCGAACGCCTGTGCCTGCTCAAGGCGGCTGTCCATGACAGCCACCATTTGAACATCACTGCGCGTGGCGTAATACGAGGCATGCACTTTGTCTGCAACCTGCCCGGCGCCAATAATGGCGACGCGCAGAGGCAAAGGTGTAGAAGCACTCATCACGCTCGTCATCCTTAGCATTCACGCAAGTAAGTGAGAGAGTCCTTATAGGCCTGAGCCGGATCGTCGGCACGCACCCGGCACTCGTACACGACGTAACCCTGATAGTTATCGGCACGCAGCTGATCGAACAGGCTGGCGAAATCGAGGCTGCCGCTGCCCGGCTGATAGCGGTGGTTATCAGCAATGTGCACATGACCCAGCAGGTCGCGGTTCTGATGCAGCGCTTCCGTCAGGGAGTCTTCTTCAATATTCATGTGGTAGAAATCACCGATGATCTGCACGTGCTTCAGGCCATTCTCTTCGATATAACGACGCGCGTCGGCCAGAGTGTTGATCATATGATCCTGATAGCGGTTCAGCGGCTCCAGGTAAACGGTCGTACCGGTGCGCGCTGCCACCTCATCCAGCCAGCGCAGGGAAGCGCTGACCGCTTTGCGATCGCCGTCCAGACTACGTGGGGAAGTCATTGGCGGCAGACGGAAGGTAAACATCCCCCAGGCAGCCGGAACGATAATCCCCTTACCGCCCACTTCTGCCAGCGCTTCCAGGATGCGTTCAATCTGCTGTAGACCGTTCAGGCGGCGTTCTTCGATGAAATCCCCGATCCAGCCATCGTAACCGCCACAGGCCGTCGTGACTGGCAGGCCGGTGGCTTTGATAGCCGCTTTTACTTCGTCGAGGTTTTCCACCAGCAGTCGGCCATCGATTTCGTAGCCATCAAATCCCATCGCTTTGATGTATTCGAATTTTTCCATGATAGCGGTCGGGAAAAAGGCCTGGTTTTGTGTTGCGATTTTCATGATTTGCTGTCCTTAGCTTAAAAAGTGACGCCCATTTTGATACTGAGTTCCGGGTGCTGATCGACATACTTCATATAGCTTTCCGGGCTGGTGGTGAAGGTGACGACCGGGTCGATCAGATCTTCACAATTGAGATAACCGTTCATCAGCAATTCCCAGCAGGTCTCTTCAATACGCTTGCGGCTCCAGCGCGGATAATCCGGGTTGGGTTCACTGCATGCGCGGGAGAAGACAATTTTGGCGTTGTTGAAGTGTGCTTCGCGACCAAGGTTGAAGCCCGCCGCGAACGGCTTGGCGAAGGCCACGTAGGAGATGGTGCCGCCGTAGGCGAGACCGCGCAGCGCAGATTGCAGTGCATCTGCAAATCCGCTGGTTTCGATGATCACATCTGCGCCCTGCTTGCCGGTCAGTTTCTTAATTTCCAGACCGACATCGGTACCGATTGGGTTCAGGCAGTGGTCTGCACCGTGACGGCGGGCGATCTCACAGCGGTGTTCGATAGGATCGACACCAATAACCACTGACGCTCCGGCTTTTTTCGCCAGCTGAATCGCAATCTGGCCAATCGCGCCCAGCCCCACAACCACGACGAAATCCCCTACGCGGACGTTAGCATCACGCACGCCGCTCATGGCGAACTGCGCCGGATCGTAACAAACGGCGTTTTTCCAGGATGCGCCCTGCGGCATTTTGCGCAGCTTATAGTTGTTCATCGCGTTAACGATGACCGTTTCCTGCAACGGGCCGTAGCAGCAGACGCTGTCGCCGATCTGGTATTCCGTCACGTCCGCACCACATTCGATGATGTCGCCGACGATCATGTTCCCCAGCTGGAATTTACCAAATTCGATGCCGCGCGCTGCACCTTCTTCACGCGGGGTAAACATCTGCCACTCAGCGTTGAACTCTTCATCGATGAACGGGCTTGCCGCGCGGAAATCCACAACTTCAGTGCCGTGTTTCGGGGCGCCATAACGAGCACGAATCTTCACCTCATGTGCTGCAACAGGACGATCTTCGTATTCCACCAGCGCCGCTACACGAGGCGCTGTCGCAACTAATTTTTTCATGACTGACTCCTTGTTAAAATCGGCCGCCTCAGCCCTTCACGCCGCCGGCGGTCAAACCACTTTTAATGAAACGTTCAGACAGGGCATACATAATGACGACCGGAAGTGCCGTTACCAGCGATGCCGCCATCATGCGACCCCAGATGTAATCTGGCGTACTGAAGAGCGTGTTCAGCCCGACCGGCAACGTGAAGTTGCTGGCGCTGGACAGGAAAATGGAGGCGAACAGATAGTCATTCCACGCCACCATGAAGCAGTAGACAAAGACCGACACCAGACCCGAGATCGCCAGCGGCACGGTGATGCGGAAGATGATTTGCAGGCGGTTCAGGCCGTCCATCATCGCGGCTTCTTCGATTTCGTCCGGGATGGTGTCGAAATAGCTGCGCAGCATAAAGACCGCGGTAGGCAACGTCTGCGTGACCATGGTGATGATCAGCGCCAGTTCGGTGTCATAAATGCCGAGCGCGGTGATGATTTTGAACAGCGGCACCACCAGCAGGATCCCGGAGAACATATAGACGGTGTAGAAGCTCGCATTGATCGTCGTGCGCCCTTTAAAGCGCAGTTTGGATAACGCATACGCGCCCAGCGTGCCGAGAAACACCGCAATGACCGAGGAGGTCAGCGACACCACCATGCTGTTACGGAAGTAATCCACAAACGGGAAAATCAGCGGGTTAAAGATGTCTATGTAGTGCTGTAGCGTCCACTCCTGCGGCAGAATGGTCGGGTGCAGCGAGATCGCCTCTTTCGCGCTTTTGAACGACGTCATCAACATCACAAAAAACGGAAACAGCGTGATAATCAGAAATAGCGCCAGTCCCAGATAAAAACCGATACGGCCCAGAACGCGTTTATTTGTTGCCATTGAGGTTTACCCTTTTTCTGGTCAGCAGAATGACAGCGAAGATGATCACAAACAGCACAACGGAAATGGCGGCTGCTTTACCCAGGTCATTGAACGCAAAGGCGGTTTTGTAGAGATATACGCCCAGAATGTCGACCTTGGTGGTGAGCAGATACACATCCGCAAACATGTAGAACATCCAGATGGTTCGCAGCGTGACCACCGTGGCCAGCACCGGCATGATGGCGGGCAACGTCACGATACGAAAACGCTGCCAGGCATTCGCTCCGTCCATCTCTGCCGCTTCGTACAACGATTTATCAATGGTCTGCAAAATCGCGAGGAACGAGATAAAGGCATACGGGAAGTAACGCCAGATGGCGAACAGCACAACCAGGACAAAACTGCTGCCAGGATTATCGAACCACAGCGGCGCCTGATCGTAGAGATGCAACAGATCCACGCCCAGGTAGTTCACAATCCCGTAGCCGTTGTTGAACATGTATTTCCAGGCAAATACCAGTGAAATAGACGGCGTCACGTAGGACAGGATCACCAGTGAACGTGCCGTTTTCCGCATGCGGAATTCACGGTTAAAAAAGATCGCTACGGCCAGTCCCAACCCGGTGCTGCCGAGGACGACCAGCGCCGTGTACCAGAACGTCATCCACAGGGAGTGCCAGAACGCAGCATCGCCCAAAATGCGAATGTAGTTATCCAGGCCGACAAACACCGCATCAATACGCGGGTTCAGCGGTAAACGTAAAAAACTGATTTCAATGTTGGAAATCATTGGCCAGGCCACCAGGCCCCCCAGCAAAATCAGGCTGGGGGCCAACAGCAGCATGGCGAAAGGCATATCTGAACGACCAGAAAACAACGTCTTCATAATTCCCTTCGCAAAGCGCTCCTATCGTTGTGTTATCAGGTCAGTCAGTTTCTTCTGGCTGTTGCTTAACGTCGCATTGAGATCTTTTTGTCCCACCGTCACGTTATGCACCATGGAACTGATAATGCCGGAGCCGGTAACGTCTCCCATGCGGGTAAAGTTTTTGTCGCCTACGGCGCCAAATACCTGGACGTTCGGGAACTGGGCAATCAGCTCGTAAGGCAGTTGGCCAAAGGCTTTGATCACGTCGTTGTTTTTCCAGCTTTCAGTGCCCACCACGAGTTTGTTTACCGGCAGCGCCGCACCAGGGGACATCATCACCCAGTCAGACGCGTTTTGAGCCTGCTCCATCCAGGTCACAAATTTTTCTGCCGCCTGCGTTTCCTCTTCGGTCTGGCCGGTCGTGATCGTCAACGAGGTGATCATGCCGTACACGGCTGATGATTTTTCCGTCGGGACCACGAACCCCAGGTTGGCCGGATTGCCATCTTTGTAGACCGCGGGCAGGATATAGGTGGAGTAAACGGCCATCGGCGCAGAGCCGTTCATGAAGGCGTCTTTGATCTCCATGACATCATTCGAGCCCGGCATGGTATTCGCGGCCAGTGCCCGATAAAACGCCAGCGCTTTCGACATTTCAGGGGTATCGATTTTTACGTTGCCGTTTGCATCAAAGACGTTGGCTCCACCTGACAACGCAAACTGCGAGAAAGCCTGCTCCGTCATGACGCTTTCTGCGGTTGGAAGCGCGATACCGTAATGTTTTTTCGCCGGATCGTTGAGCGCCTGACTGGCTTTCTGCAGTTGCTCCCAGTTGTGCGGTTCTTCGATTCCCGCTGCCGCGAGCGCATCTTTGTGATACCAGACGCCGGACAGCCAGGCGCTAACCGGCACCCCCGTCCATGCCTCGCCGTCTTCAGTGCGAACAACGCGTAAAATGCCGTCGTAAAAGGTATCTTCACCGACGGCTTTAATCGCGTTGCCGATCGCGTCACGGTCCAGCAGTTGCTCTTTATCCATGACTTTGGCGTAGTCATGGCTGACTTCAATCACTTCCGGTAGCGCGCCAGTACGGGCCAACGTAATAACCTTGGTGTTATAGGCATCTTCCTCAACGGGTACCTGTTTCACCGTAATAGTCGGGTTCTCTTTCTCGAATTTTTCGATCAGTTTCGTAATAACCGCCTGACGCTCCTGTTCTACCGACGAGTGCATAAACTCAATGGTGACCTGAGATGCTTTATCGTCCTTACAGCCTGATAATAGGGCGCACGAAACCAGTGCTGATAACAGCACAATTTTGGGCATTTTCATTTTAGGGTCCTTTTTAGTATTCTTTAATCCACATTACCTGCCATGGATTGAGGGTCAGTTCCGTACCGCTAATATCTTGTCCTGAGAGTAATTCCGTACCAAAGAGCGTTTGTCCATAAACGGTCTGCATTTTATTGCTAAAATTAAATAATGCTGTCATTCGCTCGCCATTTTCAGCAACACGAACAATTTTAAGAATATGTTCACCGATTGCGTCAAAAATAGCCTGACTATCCGGATGGAACGCACGCTTGCCGCGACGAATAGCAATAAGCTCACTCAAACGAGAATAAATTTGATAACGAATACTCTTCTTATTATTGAGCTCCAGATCAACCTGACCTGCGGTGTATTTCTTCCTGTTTATCGCGCGGTTATATCCGAGACGTTCGACACCTTCATAATCGTTACGCGAACCAAGAATGCTTTGAATATATACAGCCGGTACGCCAGGAAAACTTAACAACACAGCATGCGCCAGGATGAACCGCGCAATGCGCTCATCATCTGAGCTGTCTCGCAAACTCAACGCATCAAGATAGGTGACATTAATTTCATAGGGGCTTCGCGTTCCGTCAGGATTATTTTTCCAGTTGACCAGTGCGCCTTCCTGCTGAAGCTTATCGACCAGCGAGAGGATCTCTGATTCCGGAAGGATGCCGCGTAACGGGTTCAAACCGATGCCATCGTGCGAGGCCAGGAAATTAAACCAGGTGGTATGAGTTGAAGGCAGCGCCAGTGACCCCGCCCACTGGCATAGGGCTTTAACATCCTGACGATGAACAGCATGCAGCACCAGCGGCGGTAAGGAAAACTGATAGACCATCTGGGCTTCATTTTCACCATCACCGAAGTAAGAGATATTGTCTTTGTGGGGAACATTTGTCTCAGTGATGATCACCGTTCCAGGCGCCACGGCGTCCGTAATGGCGCGGAACAGCTGGATAAGGCAATGGGTTTGTTCCAGATGGATACAGGTGGTTCCCTGGATCTTCCACATAAACCCGACCGCATCCAGACGGATATAACGCGCCCCTTCCATGAGGTAATGGAGCAGAACGTCAACCATGGCAATCAGCACTTGCGGCGAGGCGAAATTGAGATCGATCTGGTCATCGCTGAATGTGGTCCACAGATGACGAACGCTGCCATCATGAAGCGTGAACGGCGTCAGCAGCGGTAATGCGCGTGGACGCGTCACCGCGGATAAATCGGTTTCAGGGTCGACAGAAATAAAGAAATCTTCGTAGCCCGGCTTCTGCGCCAGATAATTAGCAAACCATTCGCTTTTCGCTGACATATGGTTGCAAACGAAGTCAAACATTAAGCTGGCAGACTGTTTTAATTCCGCGACATCTCGCCAGGTTCCGGTTTCAGGTGCAACCTCGTGATAATCAATAACGGAAAATCCATCATCCGAAGACCACGGATAAAAAGGTAACAGATGGACATGGGAAAACGTGCGAGAGAGCCATTCATTATAGAACCGGGTAAATACCGGCAACGCTTTCTCCCCTTTCGCGGAGAACTGATCGGCATAGGTAATCAGCACAACGTCTTTTTCATCCCAGCCTGACTTACGCTTTTCAGTAATATTAACCGCCGCTTTTTCAAGCTTAGTTAATAACACGTTAAGGTGTGCATCTGAAAATGATTCACCGTAGATATGATTGATAAGTTTTTTAATTTTTGCGTTCACATTATTTTCCATGGTAGCGGTCCCACGGAGTGGCAATCTACTCCCATGAAAAATATCTGTCAACGGACCCGGGGGCAGAAAGCAGCAATCTCAGCGCAGCGCAACGCATTATTGTGAGCTGCCGCAAAGAAAGCAGAAAAGCAGAAGAAACGCAGAAAGGAAAGTCATGCCCCTTCTCTGGGCGAGAAAGGGCTTATGCGGGAGGAACTAGCGTGACAGGTAGCGCCGGGAAACGCGTTTTGCCAGTTTCTGTAACAGCGGCTCCAGCGCGACCGCCAGCATCATTCTGACCGGCTTGCGGGCAACAGACTTGATCGCCCAACCCGCCACACCGGCCGGGCCATAACGTAACGCCGTCATCAGAACCAGTTTACCTGCGATTTTCAGGCCGGGTTTTACCTTCTGACCGGCCTGTTGCCAGTTTTGTTTCATGTAAGTTCTCTCTTAAAGCTGACGAAAACGACTTCTCAGCGTAAAGGTATCGGAGGTGACATAACGTTCCATCTCGCGCAATCGCTTCTCCCCTGCACTCAGCTGTTCATCCACCGCGTTCAGGAGATCGCTGCTGGTAGGCGTGTTCTCAGCATCCAGCTCACCTTCCGGCATAGGATCGAGCACAAACGACAGAATGATGTAAGCCACCAGGGTAATAAAGGCCAGGCCGAAGAAAATCGACAATACCGTGACCACACGCACCAGTTTTACCGGGACATCCAGATAGTGCGCCAGCCCGGCGCAAACGCCCCGAACCATGCCCTGCTGTGGGATCCGCCACAGTTTTTTATTCAGATTCAGTCCAGCCATTACCGTTCCCTCCAGTTCGGGTGTTCCGCGTCCAGGATCGCTTCCAGCGCCTGAATACGTTCGCGCATTTTATTTGCCTCGGCAGAGAGCTGCGCCAGCCGCTGTTGTTCACTCTGCGACAGCTCCCCGCGTGAAGAGCGGTTGCTGTAGTGCAGCCATAACCAGATGGGCAGAACAAACAGCACGAAAATGGTCAGGGGTATTGCCAGAAAAAGCGCGCTCATGTGTACTCCTTGTCTTACGATGCGGCACGCTCAGGTGCCGCAGGAATTATTATTGGTTGTCTTGTTTCATTTTGGCTTTCAGCGCAGCCAGTTGCTCGCTAATTTCATCATCGGCCTTCAGGTCAGCAAACTGCTGATCGAGGGTTTTCTGTTTACCGATGCTGTGGCTTTCGGCTTCCGCTTCCATGTGGTCGATACGGCGTTCAAACGATTCGAAACGCGCCATCGCTTCATCCAGCTTGCCGCTGTCCAGCTGGCGACGCACATCGCGGGACGAGCTTGCAGCCTGGTGGCGCAGCGCCAGCGCCTGTTGACGCGCCCGGGTTTCGCTGAGTTTGTTTTCAAGCTCACCAATCTCTTTCTTCATACGCGTCAGAGTATCATCCACCAGCGTCACTTCATGCTCCAGCGTGGCAACCATGTCGGTCAGCTTCTGCTTCTCAATCAGCGCAGCGCGGGCCAGATCTTCTTTATCTTTACGCAGCGCCAGTTCCGCTTTTTCCTGCCATTCGTTAAGCTGGGCAGTCGCCTGCTCGATACGACGCGTTAACTGCTTTTTCTCTGCCAGCGCGCGGGCGGAGGTGGAGCGTACTTCAACCAGCGTGTCTTCCATCTCCTGAATCATCAGACGCACCAGCTTCTGCGGATCTTCCGCTTTCTCCAGCAGCGAGTTGATGTTGGCGTTCACGATGTCGGCAAAACGAGAAAAAATACCCATAATTCAATCCTCATAGTTCTGTTATCGGGCGATGCCCTGCTGAATAGTTAATACAAATCCCATGCCAACTTTTTATCTTATTGATTTTACTGACTGTGATTGATATTTATCCAGCTAACCGCTATTCTCACCTGGTGAATATCACTAAGGAGTGGTTAATTTCATCATGGCTGAATATAAAGATAATTTGCTTGGCGAAGCTAACAGCTTCCTGGAAGTGCTTGAACAGGTATCGCGCCTCGCGCCGCTGAATAAACCGGTGCTGATTATCGGTGAGCGCGGAACGGGTAAAGAACTTATCGCTAACCGCCTGCACTTTCTGTCTGGCCGCTGGGACGGCCCTTTTATTTCCCTTAACTGCGCGGCGTTGAATGAAAATCTGCTCGACACCGAGCTGTTTGGTCATGAAGCTGGCGCCTTCACTGGCGCACAAAAACGGCATCCCGGACGCTTTGAGCGCGCCGATGGCGGAACGCTCTTTCTCGACGAGCTGGCGACCGCGCCGATGCTGGTGCAGGAAAAGCTGCTGCGCGTCATTGAGTACGGTGAACTGGAACGCGTTGGCGGCAGTCAGCCGCTCCAGGTCAACGTGCGCCTGGTATGCGCCACCAACGCCGACCTGCCCGCGATGGTGGCTGAGGACAAATTCCGCGCCGACCTGCTGGACAGGCTGGCTTTCGATGTTGTACAGCTGCCGCCGCTGCGGGAGCGTCGCAGCGATATCATGCTGCTGGCCGATCAATTTGCCATTCAGATGTGCCGGGAACTGGGCCTGCCGCTCTTTCCGGGCTTCAGCGAACGGGCCACCGAGACCCTGCTCGGTTATCACTGGCCGGGCAATATTCGTGAACTGAAAAACGTGGTGGAACGGTCCGTTTACCGGCATGGCAGCAGCGAGACCGAACTGGACAACATTATTCTCGATCCGTTTCGGCGCGAGGATAAACAGCTCCCGGCTCCGGCGACACGCCAGCAGGATCCGGCGTTGCCGCTCGATCTACGCCAGTTCCAGCATCAGCAGGAACAACAATTGCTCGAGCAGAGCCTGAAAGAGGCGAAATATAATCAGAAACGGGCGGCTGAACTGCTGGGTCTGACCTACCATCAGTTAAGGGCATTGCTCAAAAAACATCAAATGAGCTGACATTATCAGCACTTACCCCCAGACATTTTTACGAAGCAGGCGTAAGTGCGATACACTTTGCAGATCGAATCTAAAAACCTTAAAAACTATGCGCCTGGTTTTATCGTCCCTGTTTGCACTCGGTCTGTTCAGCAATCTGGCCTTTGCTGCGCCCGATCGCGCTGTGCCCCCTGATATCCGAGAGAGTGGTTTCGTCTATTGTGTCAGCGGGCAAGTTGATACCTTTAACCCACAAAAAGCGGGGAGCGGCCTGATTGTTGATACGCTGGCCGCGCAGCTGTACGATCGCCTGCTCGACGTCGATCCTTACACCTATCGGCTGGTCCCGGAGCTTGCCGAAAGCTGGGAGGTAATGGATAACGGCGCAACATACCGCTTCCGCCTGCGCGATGACGTCGCTTTTCAGCACACCCCATGGTTTACGCCAACCCGTAAACTCAACGCGGATGACGTGGTTTTCACCTTCCAGCGCATCTTTAACCGCAGCCATCCATGGCACAACGTCAACGGCGATAACTTCCCCTATTTCGACAGTTTGCAGTTTGCTGATACGGTCAAAAGCGTTCGTAAGCTGGATAACCGCACGGTTGAGTTTCGCCTGACGCGCCCGGATGCTTCCTTCCTCTGGCATCTGGCGACGCACTACGCCTCGGTCATGTCAGCCGAATACGCGGATCAGCTGACGAAAAAGGATCGCCAGGAACGTCTCGATCGTGAGCCTGTGGGCACAGGTCCGTTCCAGTTAGCAGAGTACCGCGCCGGACAATACATTCGCCTGCAACGTCACGATCGTTTCTGGCGCGGCAAACCGCTGATGCCGCAGGTGATTGTTGATCTGGGTTCAGGTGGCACAGGCCGACTCTCCAAACTGCTGACCGGCGAGTGCGACGTGCTTGCCTGGCCTGCGGCCAGCCAGTTGACCATTTTGCGCGACGACCCACGCCTGCGCCTGACCCTGCGCCCGGGAATGAACATCGCTTATCTGGCGTTTAACACCGATAAGCCGCCGCTCAATAATCCGGCCGTGCGCCATGCGCTGGCGTTAGCGATCAACAATCAGCGTCTGATGCAGTCGATTTACTACGGGACCGCAGAAACCGCCGCCTCTATTCTGCCGCGCGCCTCCTGGGCCTATGACGGCGAGGCGAAGATTACGGAATATAATCCGGCGAAAGCGCGCGAACAGCTTAAAGCGCTGGGGGCAGAAAACCTGACGCTACAGCTGTGGGTGCCCACCAGCTCTCAGGCGTGGAACCCCAGCCCGCTAAAAACGGCGGAGCTGTTGCAGGCTGATATGGCGCAGGTGGGCGTTAAGGTGATCATCGTGCCTGTCGAAGGCCGTTTCCAGGAGGCGCGTCTGATGGACATGAATCACGACTTAACGCTGGCTGGCTGGTCCACCGACAGTAACGACCCGGACAGCTTCTTCCGTCCGCTGCTGAGCTGTGCGGCAATCAACTCCCAGACCAACTACGCCCACTGGTGTAACCGGGAATTTGATGCCGTGCTGCAAAAAGCGCTTGCGTCTCAACAGCTTGCCTCACGCATTGAGGCCTACGATGAAGCGCAAAATATTCTGGCCAGAGAACTTCCCGTGTTGCCGCTTGCCTCTTCCCTGCGCCTCCAGGCCTACCGTTACGATATTAAAGGGCTGGTACTCAGCCCGTTTGGTAACGCCTCCTTCGCGGGCGTGACCCGTGAGAAAGAACAAGAGGTGAAGAAACCATGATTATATTTACCTTGCGTCGGCTGCTGTTACTGCTGGTCACCCTGTTCTTCCTGACCTTTGTCGGCTTTAGCCTGAGCTACTTTACGCCGCACGCCCCGCTTCAGGGTTCATCCCTCTGGGACGCCTGGCTGTTCTGGTTTAATGGCCTGCTGCACTGGGATTTTGGCGTGTCCAGCATCAATGGACAGCTCATCTCCGAGCAGCTGAAAGTGGTTTTCCCGGCCACCATGGAGCTATGTATACTCGCCTTTGGCTTTGCCCTCATGGTGGGGATCCCGGTGGGGATGCTGGCAGGCATTTATCGTAATAAGTGGCAGGATAAATTCATCAGCGCGCTTGCCTTAATTGGCTTTTCCATCCCTGTTTTCTGGCTGGCGCTGTTGCTTACCCTCTTCTTCTCACTGACGTTAGGCTGGCTGCCGGTATCTGGCCGTTTTGACCTGCTGTATAACGTGCAAACGGTGAGCGGCTTCGCCATCGTTGACGCCTGGCTTTCTGATTCAGTCTGGCGCGACGAAATGATCGTAAGCGCGCTGCGCCACATGGTGCTGCCGGTGCTTACGCTGGCCGTCGCGCCGACGACCGAAGTGATCCGCCTGATGCGCATCAGCACTATCGACGTCTTCGATCAAAACTATGTGAAAGCCGCCGCCACGCGCGGACTGTCTCGCCTGACGATTCTACGTCGCCATGTGCTGCATAATGCGTTGCCACCCGTAATCCCACGTCTTGGGCTGCAATTCTCAACCATGCTGACGCTGGCGATGATCACCGAGATGGTTTTCAGCTGGCCGGGCCTTGGGCGCTGGATGATCAACGCCATTCGCCAGCAGGATTACGCGGCGATCTCTGCCGGCGTGATGGTGATTGGCTCCCTGGTCATTATTGTTAACGTTGTTTCCGATATTTTGGGTGCCATGGCCAACCCATTGAAGCATAAGGAATGGTATGCCTTACGATAACGTCTACAGCGAAAAGCGCACGCCCGGTGCGCTACGTACCGTGTGGCGTAATTTTTACGGCGACACCACGGCGATGATCGGCTTTTACGGCTGCATTGGCCTCGTGTTGCTGTGCGTTTTGGGTTCGTGGTTTGCGCCGTATGGCATCGATCAACAGTTCCTGGGTTATCAGCTTTTACCGCCGTCGTGGTCGCGTTACGGGGAGGTTTCGTTCTTCCTGGGGACTGACGATCTCGGACGCGACGTGCTAAGTCGTTTGCTGAGCGGCGCCGCACCGACGGTAGGCGGCGCGTTCGTGGTCACCCTGGCTGCCGCGATCTGCGGCCTGGCACTGGGCATTTTTGCCGGCTCAACCCACGGATTGCGGTCTGCCGTGCTTAACCATATTCTGGATACCCTGCTCTCTATTCCTTCGCTGTTGCTGGCAATTATCGTCGTGGCCTTTGCGGGGCCGCACCTCACCCATGCGATGTTCGCCGTCTGGCTGGCCATTCTGCCGCGCATGGTGCGCTCGGTTTACAGCCTGGTTCACGACGAACTGGAGAAAGAGTATGTCGTCGCCGCCCGTCTGGATGGCGCCACCACGTTTAATATTTTGTGGTTTGCCGTGCTGCCTAACATTGCCGCCGGGCTGGTGACGGAGATCACCCGCGCCCTGTCGATGGCGATTCTGGATATCGCAGCGCTGGGCTTTCTGGATCTGGGCGCGCAGCTTCCCTCCCCGGAATGGGGCGCTATGCTCGGCGATGCGCTGGAGCTGATTTACGTTGCGCCATGGACGGTCATGCTGCCGGGCGCGGCCATCATGGTGAGCGTGCTGCTCGTTAACCTGCTGGGCGACGGGATCCGCCGCGCAATCAATGCGGGGGTGCAATAATGCCGTTACTTGATATCCGCAACCTCACGATCGAAATTAAAACGGGCGAAGGCTGGGTCAAGGCCGTGGATCGCATCAGTATTACGCTCGCTGAGGGCGAAATCCGCGGGCTGGTGGGCGAATCGGGCTCAGGGAAAAGTCTGATCGCCAAGGCCATTTGCGGCGTGGCGAAGGACAACTGGCGGGTAACCGCCGACCGTATGCGTTTCGACGACATCGATCTGTTGCGTCTCTCCCCGCGCGAACGCCGTAAACTGGTGGGCCATAACGTCTCGATGATTTTCCAGGAGCCGCAATCCTGTCTCGATCCGTCCGAGCGCGTCGGGAAACAGCTTATGCAGAACATTCCCGGCTGGACCTATAAAGGCCGCTGGTGGCAGCGTTTCGGCTGGCGTAAACGCCGTGCCATTGAGCTGTTGCACCGTGTCGGGATCAAAGACCATAAAGACGCGATGCGCAGTTTCCCCTACGAACTGACGGACGGTGAATGCCAGAAAGTGATGATTGCCATCGCCCTGGCGAATCAGCCGCGTCTGCTGATTGCGGACGAACCGACGAACGCGATGGAGCCAACCACCCAGGCGCAAATTTTCCGCCTGCTCACGCGTCTGAATCAAAATAACAACACCACCATTTTGCTGATCAGCCATGACCTGCAAATGCTGAGCAAGTGGGCGGATAAAATTGACGTAATGTATTGCGGCCAGACGGTAGAAACCGCGCCAAGCGAAGACCTGGTGACAACGCCGCATCATCCTTACACGCAGGCGCTGATCAGGGCGATCCCTGACTTTGGCAGCGCGATGCCGTACAAAAGCCGTCTGAATACGCTGCCTGGCGCGATACCGCTGCTGGAATCGCTGCCCATTGGCTGCCGTCTGGGTCCGCGTTGCCCGTATGCTCAGCGTAAATGCATCGAAACACCGCGCCTGACAGGGCCGAAAAACCATCTGTTTGCCTGTCATTTCCCGCTGAACATGGAGAGAGAGTGAAATGGTCGAAACCTTACTGGAAGTACGTAACCTGAGTAAGACCTTTCGCTATCGCACCGGCCTGTTTCACCGTCAGACCGTCGAGGCGGTTAAACCGCTAAGCTTTACGCTGCGCGAAAAGCAGACACTGGCAATTATCGGTGAAAACGGCTCGGGCAAATCGACCCTGGCAAAAATGCTCGCGGGTATGGTCGAGCCGAGCGGCGGTGAAATACTGATTGACGATCATCCTCTGGAATTTGGGGACTACTCTTTTCGCAGTCAGCGCATCCGGATGATTTTTCAGGATCCGTCGACGTCCCTGAACCCGCGCCAGCGTATTTCCCAGATCCTGGATTTCCCGCTGAGGTTGAATACCGACCTGGAGCCGGAAGCGCGTCGCAAACGGATTGTCGAAACCCTGCGTCTGGTAGGCCTCCTTCCCGACCATGTCAGCTATTACCCGCACATGCTGGCCCCGGGCCAAAAACAGCGTCTCGGTCTGGCCCGTGCGCTGATCCTGCGCCCGAAGGTCATCATCGCCGACGAAGCGCTGGCGTCGCTGGATATGTCGATGCGTTCGCAGCTCATTAACCTGATGCTGGAGTTACAGGAAAAACAGGGTATCTCGTATATCTACGTGACTCAGCACCTGGGCATGATGAAGCACATCAGCGATCAGGTGCTGGTGATGCACCAGGGTGAAGTTGTCGAGCGCGGCAGTACCGCTGACGTGCTGGCCTCCCCGCTCCACGATCTGACAAAACGCCTGATTGCCGGACACTTTGGTGAAGCATTGACGGCGGACGCGTGGCGTAAAGATCGTTAGCCGTTGCGTAACCCGCTTGCCAGCAGAGTAAACACCTCTATGGCATGCGGAAGGGTCTTCTGCGGTTCATCACTCGCGGCAATCAGCAGAGCCGCATTCAGCGCGGCGCCATTCAGCAGATGGGCTGCGACTCTGGCATCCATCTTTTTGATTACGTTGCACTCCATCATTTTTTCGATGGTCTGACGGGTCGACTCAAGGCAGCTGTTCTGGCTGGGCCATTGCGCCGGATCGCCCAGAACAGCCGGGCCGTCAAGGAGGACGATACGCTGAACTTCCGGAACGAGCGCCATTTTGATATAGGCGATGCCCTCCGCCAGCAGTCGCTCCCAGTCATCTTCGGCGGCGGCGGCAATCGCTTTTGCGTTTGCTGCCATTTCGCTGTCTATCTGCGCGACCACCGCCGCCAGTAATCCCTTCTTGTCGTTGAAATTATGATATAGCGCGCCGCGTGTTAACCCCACGCTTGCCGTGAGTTCATCCATTGACGCTGCGGCATAGCCTTTTTCAGCAAACGCCTTGCGCGCCGCCTGAATCATTTTCTCGCGATTTTCCTGGGCCGTTTCAGCGCGACGTTTTGTAGCCATGGGACTTCCTTCATTAAGCGGTAATTATAATTTGACATACGCGGCGTATGTGGATTGCATTTTTGACATACATCGCGTATGTTACTTCTACTGCGCAACCACAACAATACCCCTGACAGAAAAGGAAAAGCCATGCATTCACGTGATCCCGTCTTTCCGGCTAATCGCCATGCCCTCTATGAAGAGCATGGCTATTCAGCTGCAATCCGCTCTGGCGATCTGTTATTTGTTTCCGGTCAGGTTGGCAGCCGCAGCGATGGCACACCTGAACCCGACTTCCCCGCTCAGGTACAGCTGGCGTTCGATAATTTACGGGCGACGCTGGCAGCCGCAGGATGTACTTTTGACGATCTGATCGATGTCACGACGTTTCATACCGATCCTGAAAACCAGTTCCCCGTCATCATGGAGGCGAAAAAACTGGCATTTCCCCACCCTCCTTACCCAAACTGGACAGCAATAGGCGTTAACTGGCTTGCGGGTTTTGATTTCGAAATTAAGGTTATCGCCAGGATCCCTACGCCCGCGAATTAACAACAGGCAGCAAACTGATTTACCGTTAAGCTATCACTGACGCATAAATGAAAGACAGCATCAGTAACTATATTCTCTCCTGGGTAGAAGAAAATAACTTTACTATTTTACATATTGATGATTTGGTTGCAGATATTGGATACAGCAGAAGAACCATCGAAACATGGTTTAAAGAGAAGTATCGGCTCTCTTTAGGTGAGTATATTCTCCGAAGGAGGTTAAGCCGTGCCGCCATTATGCTGAGAATGACGTCGATTCCGGTGACGGATATTGCGTATTTATTCCATTACCAGAGCAGCCAGGGATTTTCCAGAGCCTTTAAAAAAATGATGGGGCTGACACCCTCTGAGTACAGATGTGCCAGAGGGTGGAATTTTGACATCTTACAGCCCTCTTTTTTATTAAGCGAACTGGAAACGCCTGAGCTTGAGGTCTGCTTTCTGGATGAAACGTTTGTCTATACGCATGAAATTATCGAGCACGATCATCTTTTTGATACCTCGGTGCATGATATTACTAAAAAAATCAAAAAGCTCCTGACAGAAAACCGCCATGATATCGATAAAATTATTCTGATGCCCCGCCGCCCAGAGTTAGGCAAAAGCCGATCGTATCTGGTCGAGGTATTAATATCGTACGCTTTACAAAGCGACACGGTGACAAATAAAAAATCCTGCGTTGTGCGGGGGAGATACGCAAGAATGCCCTTTAGCGGAAGCTGGGAAAGCTACAGCGCGTTTAACAAGATTGGCTTCGTTAAGGCGATGGTAAATAAACGCCTGACGTTGCGCGACGGTATTTACCTGATGAAAATTAATGCGTACAGCGATGAGCGTGTCGATTTTGATGTTTTCATCCCCATCCTGTGACCTCAGCTGCATTCAGCCTGTCTGGTAACGATTCTGTTTTTACCGTTGTGCTTAGCCTCATACAACGCCTCGTCCACGTCACGCATAATATCATTGCTGTTGACGTTATTCTGAATGGCTGAGCACACGCCGATACTTAATGTGACCTTTACAGGGAGAGCATAATAGTAGCCCGGCCCGGTGCGCTGCTGAACGTTCTGGCGAATACGCTCCGCGACGGCAATAGCCTGCTTACCGTCGGTATCCGGCAGCAGAAGACCAAATTCCTCGCCTCCCAGTCGGGCAAAGATGTCGTTTTCGCGAATGCTGTCTTTGATAATATCCACGACCGCCAGAATCACGCGATCCCCCACAAGATGGCCCCAGTTATCGTTTATCGACTTAAAGTTGTCGATGTCCAGCATCATAATGCTGGCCCCCTTTTCTGTCCTGAGCGAGCGGACCCGCGGAAGTGCCTCGTAAAAATATTTACGGTTGTAGATCTGAGTAAGCGGATCGCGATCAACCCGATCGCCGAAAATTTTCAACAGGTTAAAGACATGGAACATTAAGGTACAAATCACAAATAATTTACTGAGGACCTCTACTGCCCGGCTGATATACCAGAGCGACAGATTGTAGGTATCAAGCAGTAAGAGGAAAAAATTGTAAACGATGGCGGAAAGGCAGACCACAATAATACTGTTCCAGATCCCGGACGCCAGGCGTGTCACTGAAATCATATAACAAAGTAAAATCGACCAGAGCAGGATCAGAACGTTTACGTACCTGATATCCCAGACAGGATGATGATATTCATCTTCGTATGCTGCAATCGTTAATGTCCAGGCCGGATGGTAGCTGCTGAGATAATGGGCCAGCATCGGAAACATAACCAGTGACATCATCAATGCTAACGTCATGCTGATCTTATTTCGGAATCTGAGCGTGGAACGTCTCGTGATTTTCTCCACACGGACCGCCAGCGCCAGTAATACGATAAAGCTCAGCTGCCGGAAAAAATAGAATACCGCCGTATCGTTGGTTTTTGCCGCCTGGGTAAAACCAGCATGCTCCGGAAGCTGAATAACAATGATCGTCTCAATGAAATAAACCAGCCCACTAAGAAATGCCAGACTCAGAATGAATAATGAAAAACGCGATCGGTCGGAGGCATACAGCATCTGGATAAAAATAAAGATAATGGTATCCAGAAAGAACAGCGCAATCATGACGATCAAATAGGTGGTCATAGGCACCCTGAAACCAGGATTATCATTCACGCAAAAGGAGTTCACCGCGATCATAAGCGCAAAAAGCACCGCACCTGACAGCATGATCAGTTTTTCGGCCAACGTTATATTTTTCATCTTCCTTCTTACCGCACACAGATAAAGACGCAAAATGGCATAGCCGTTATCGACCCTCGCGCAATTTTAAAGCGTTTAAAGGGCTTAACGGATCATTTTGCGCAAAAGGCGCTGGACACATCAGCATGAGGGCGGCGTCACGGTGCCCGCTGGTTGGATGAGGCGAACCCCGCGTGCGGTGATATACTGCTGAAATACACACGAAACAGCCTGATGAAGAGTCAGTTCAACCTCTTCCGTGAGCCCATTCACGGCGCAGGAGCGAGAAATATCGTGACACATGGGGCTGTGAGTGGGCTATAATTTCGAGCTAATTTCGAATGATTTTGAAATACTGCCTGTAACGCTATGAATTACAAGGCAAAATAAGCAATGAATATAAGGATTAAAGCTATGGGTTTTCTTTCCGGTAAGCGCATTCTGGTGACTGGCGTTGCCAGCAAACTGTCCATCGCATACGGCATCGCACAGGCAATGCATCGCGAAGGCGCTGAGCTGGCGTTCACCTACCAGAACGACAAGCTGAAAGGCCGTGTTGAAGAATTTGCCGCGCAGCTGGGTTCCAGCATTGTTCTGGAATGTGACGTTGCACAAGACGAAAGCATTGATGGCATGTTTGCTGAACTGGCAAAAGCATGGCCGAAATTCGACGGTTTTGTTCACTCCATCGGCTTCGCTCCTGGCGACCAGCTGGACGGCGACTACGTGAACGCGGTTACCCGTGATGGCTTCAAAATCGCCCACGACATCAGCTCCTACAGCTTCGTTGCAATGGCAAAATCCTGCCGCGCGATGCTGAACCCGGGCGCAGCCCTGCTGACTCTGTCCTACCTCGGCGCAGAACGTGCTATCCCTAACTACAACGTTATGGGTCTGGCGAAAGCGTCTCTGGAAGCCAACGTGCGCTACATGGCGAACGCAATGGGTCCTGAAGGCGTGCGTGTTAACGCTATTTCTGCGGGTCCAATCCGTACCCTGGCCGCTTCCGGTATCAAAGATTTCCGTAAAATGCTGGCACACTGCGAAGCGGTTACCCCGATTCGTCGTACCGTTACTATCGAAGATGTGGGTAACTCTGCGGCATTCCTGTGCTCTGACCTTTCCGCAGGTATCTCCGGCGAAGTGGTTCACGTTGACGGCGGCTTCAACATCGCTGCAATGAACGAGCTGGAAATCAAATAAGTTTGTCTCTCTCTTCCCGTCAGGGAAGAGAGTTTCCCCCGCCCCGCCCCTCGTTATTCCGTTCTGCTATTTGTTATCACCTAACAATATTTTTCCCCTCATCCGCCTTACGCCAGGATATTGATCGCCATTTTGAGATCAAGGAACGCCCATGGAACAACGCCGTTTTTCCGGCAAAGGCCACTGGTATCATGAAACCCAGTCGAATCATTCGCAGACGGACGTTCTGCCGCTGGTGCCCGAAGCCGCTAACGTCGACGACCGTTTTTTGCTCGATTTAGCCCTGCCCGATGACATTCTCGCAAGCTGTGCTGGTTGGCTTACGCCTGCCCGAACCTTGTGTCATCTTTTGTTCCCGCTTGATACTCCCGTGAACCGTCTGCATACGCTCAGCGCCTACGACAGGCTGAGCACGGCATTAACGGTTGCCCAGGCGTGTGGCGTTCAGCGGCTCTGTAACCACTACGCTGCTCTGCTCGCCCCTCTTCCGGGGCCGGACTCCTCCCGGGAAAGCAATCGACGCCTTGCAGAAATTACCCAGTATGCCCGCCAGTTAGCCAGCTCACCCGATGTCATCGATGATAAAGCCCAAAACCAGCTTGATGAGGTTGGACTCACAACGTATGACATTGTGCTTATCAACCAGATCATCGGCTTTGTCGGTTTTCAGGCGCGAGTGGTCGCGATATTTCAGGCATTGCTTGGCCATCCGGTACGCTGGCTGCCCGGACACCACATTCAGCCCCATACGCTGCCGGTCAGCTTCAGCAGATGGACCGCCACGCTACCCGCGGTTGAGCTAAAATATGCCAGTGCGCTTCAGCTTGAGGCGCTCTCACGCTGGCAGGCGGAACCGGCGCTTGAAGCGCTCACCCCTGTGCTGTGTCATGAGCCGATGCTGCTTAATCTGACGGGCGAAATTCTGCTTCACCATCCGCAAAGTGAAGGTCCCGCGTCTTCGATGATCTCAGCCGCTCGTGTGCTGCTCGTCGCCTCTCCGGATCGCTTTAGCGCCGCCCAGTTAACGCCCCTGACCGGGTCAGGTCTCTCGCCAGAGAAGGCCATCAACCTGCTAACCCGAGATGCATTTTTTGGCTGGCTGGACCGTCTGCGCGTGGCGCTCGGCAAAGAGGAATAACCATACTCTTTACCTAAAGAGCGCTTGCTGTAGCAGTGAGATTCGCGTAAAACTGTCAGCCGCTCAATGGCTACGAAAATAGAACATTATGTTTCAGGACAACCCGCTGCTAGCGCAGCTTAAACAGCAACTGCATTCCCAGACGCCGCGTGCAGAAGGGGTCGTAAAAGCCACGGAAAAGGGCTTTGGCTTTCTTGAAGTTGACGGGCAGAAGAGCTACTTCATTCCGCCTCCTCAGATGAAGAAAGTGATGCATGGCGACCGCATTTCGGCCGTTATTCATACCGAAAAGGAACGAGAGTCTGCCGAGCCGGAAGCACTGATCGAGCCTTTCCTGACCCGCTTTGTCGGGAAAGTGCATAAAAAAGACGATCGTCTTTCTGTCGTGCCGGACCATCCTCTCCTGAAAGATGCTATTCCGTGCCGCGCCGCGCGTGGCGTTGAGCATGATTTTGTTGAGGGTGACTGGGCGGTTGCTGAGATGCGCCGTCATCCTTTAAAAGGCGATCGCGGTTTCTACGCCGAGCTTACCCAATACATTACCTTCGGCGACGACCATTTCGTCCCATGGTGGGTGACGCTGGCGCGCCACAATCTCGAAAAAGAAGCGCCTGATGGCGTGGCGACTGAAATGCAGGACGAAGGTCTGGAACGTCGCGATCTGACGGCGCTGGACTTTGTCACCATTGACAGCGCCAGCACCGAGGATATGGACGATGCGCTGTATGCCGAAGAGACAGCCGATGGCAAACTGCATCTGACCGTCGCCATTGCCGACCCTACCGCATGGATTGTCGAAGGCAGCAAGCTGGACGAGATGGCCAAAGTGCGTTCGTTCACCAACTACCTGCCGGGCTTTAACATTCCGATGCTGCCGCGTGAACTCTCCGACGATCTTTGCTCGCTGCGTGCGCATGAAGTGCGTCCGGTGCTGGCCTGTCGGATGACCATTGCGGCTGACGGTACCATTGAAGAAGATATTGAATTCTTCGCCGCCACCATCGAATCCAAAGCCAAGCTGGCCTATGACGACGTGTCCGACTGGCTGGAAAACACGGGCAGCTGGAAACCCGAGTCCGACAACATTGCCGCACAAATTCGTCTGCTGCACCGCGTCTGCCTGAGCCGCAGCGAATGGCGTCAAACTCACGCGCTGGTCTTCAAAGATCGTCCGGACTACCGTTTTGTGCTGGGTGAAAAAGGTGAAGTGCTGAATATCGTCGCTGAGCCGCGCCGTATTGCCAACCGCATCGTTGAAGAAGCGATGATTTCCGCCAACATTTGTGCCGCCCGCGTGCTGCGCGACAAATTAGGCTTTGGCATTTACAACGTGCACACCGGGTTTGATCCGGCGAACACCGAAGCGCTGGCTGCCCTGCTGAAAACCCATGACGTACACGTCGATCCTGAGGAAGTGCTGACCCTGCAAGGTTTCTGCAAACTGCGCCGCGAGCTGGACGCACAGCCGTCAGGGTTCCTCGACAGCCGTATTCGCCGCTTCCAGTCCTTTGCGGAAATCAGCACCGAGCCAGGCCCGCACTTCGGCCTTGGCCTTGAGGCTTACGCGACCTGGACCTCCCCGATCCGTAAGTACGGCGACATGGTTAACCATCGTCTGCTGAAAGCGATCATCAAAGGGGAATCTGTTGCCCGCCCACAGGATGATACGACATTGCAGATGGCAGAGCGTCGCCGTCTCAACCGTATGGCGGAGCGTGATGTCGGCGACTGGTTGTACGCGCGCTTCCTGAATGATAAGGCAGGGACTGACACCCGTTTCCCGGCGGAAATCATTGACATCAGCCGCGGCGGTATGCGCGTTCGTCTGGTGGATAATGGCGCCGTTGCCTTTATTCCTGCCCCATTCCTGCATGCCGTTCGCGACGAACTGGTTTGTAGCCAGGAAAACGGGACCGTGCAAATTAAAGGCGAAACGGTTTACAAGGTCACTGACGTGATTGATGTCACCATCGCTGAAGTGCGCATGGAAACCCGCAGTATTATCGCGCGCCCTGCCGCCTGATAACCGCGTAAACTTCCGGCCGTTCCGTTAAGGGGTGGCCGGGAGTTCTCTCCTGAATTATCTCCCGCAAAATCATCGTTTTTTCTCACACTTTTCTGTTTCCCATCGCCACATTTCGCCAGAATTATCTACAGTAAAAGAGAGCCGTCATTGTCGACTGCAAATGAATAATTTGTGCGCTACTCAGCAGCCGCGGGAGAAAACGTGATGGACGATCTGGAGCAGAATTTGCTGTTTCGTTACATGGGTACGCATAGCCCCTGGTGGCGACTGACAGCAGACAGCAATGCTCTGCATCTTGCTGCCAGTGAAAGCGCTGACATCATTCAGGTGGTTGCGCTGGATGATGAGCAGGCCGCGCTGATCCGCCAGCTCACCGTGATCACCTCCAGTATTGCCATGACCCTGCCCTTGTACGGTGTGGACGTTCCCGTTCATCTTGTCGGCCGTAAAATTAACAAAAATGAGTGGGCAGGAACGGCATCAGCCTGGAACGATACCCCTTCCGTGGCGCGCGACCTGGCGCAGGGGCTTTCCTTCGCCGAACAGGTGGTTTCCGAGGCTAACTCCGTGATTGTGATCCTCGATCAGAACGGGAATATTCAGCGCTTCAACCGTTTAAGTGAAGAATATACGGGCCTGAAGGAACAGGAAGTTATCGGGCAAAACGTGTTCAAACTGTTTATGAGCCGCAGCGAAGCCGCGGCCTCCAAACGCAACATCACCGGCTTTTTTCGTAACGGCAGCTCGTACGAGGTTGAACGCTGGATCAAGACCCGCAAGGGGCAGCGCCTGTTTCTCTTCAGAAATAAATTCGTTCACAGCGGCAGCGGGAAAAATGAAATTTTCCTCATCTGTTCAGGTACCGACATAACCGAAGAGCGTCGGGCCCAGGAGCGCCTGCGCGTTCTCGCCAATACGGATACGATTACCGGTTTGCCTAACCGAAACGCCATCCATGAGCTGATCTCCGATGCCATTGCCGCTCGGGGTGACACGCAGGTAGGCGTGGTTTATCTCGATCTGGATAACTTTAAAAAAGTGAACGATGCCTATGGGCATATGTTTGGCGACCAGCTGCTACAGGCCGTTGCGCTGGCGATCCTGAGCTGCCTGGACGAAGGACAAACCCTGGCGCGCCTGGGCGGGGATGAATTTATCGTGATGGCCACCGATACCTCGCAGGGCGCGCTGGAAGCGATGGCGTCGCGCATTCTGACCCGACTGCGTCAGCCTTTCCGCATCGGGCTGATTGAGGTTTACACCGGCTGCTCGCTGGGCATCGCGCTTGCGCCCCAGCATGGTAACGATCGCGAAAGCGTCATTCGCAATGCCGACACCGCCATGTACACCGCCAAAGAAAATGGCCGGGGTAAATTCTGCGTCTTCTCGCCAGAGATGAACCAGCGCGTATTTGAATACCTGTGGCTGGATACCAACCTGCGTAAAGCGCTGGATAACGATCAGCTGTTAATCCACTACCAGCCAAAAATGACCTGGCGCGGCGAAGTCAGAAGTCTGGAAGCGCTGGTGCGCTGGCAGTCGCCAGAGCGCGGCCTGATCCCGCCGATGGAGTTTATCTCCTACGCCGAGGAATCAGGGCTGATTGTGCCCCTGGGCCGCTGGGTTATGCTTGATGTGGTGCGCCAGGTAGCAAAATGGCGCGACAAGGGGATCAACCTTCGCGTCGCGGTCAACGTCTCCGCCCGTCAGCTGGCGGACCAGACCATTTTCAGTGACCTGAAGCAGGCGCTGAAAGACCTGAATTTTGAATACTGCCCGATTGACGTGGAATTGACCGAAAGCTGTCTCATCGAAAATGAAGAGCTGGCCCTGTCAGTGATCCAGCAATTTAGCCGCCTGGGAGCGCAAATTCACCTGGATGACTTTGGTACGGGGTACTCTTCCCTGTCGCAGCTGGCGCGCTTCCCTATTGATGCCATCAAGCTTGACCAGTCTTTCGTGCGGGATATCCATAAGCAGTCCATTTCACAGTCGCTGGTGCGTGCGATAGTCGCCGTGGCGCAGGCGTTAAATTTGCAGGTCATTGCTGAAGGGGTGGAAAGTGCAAAAGAAGACGCCTTTCTGACGAAGAATGGCGTCAACGAACGGCAGGGTTATCTTTTTGCTAAGCCCATGCCCGCTGCCGCATTCGAGCGATGGCTAAAGCGCTATCAGGCCAGGAATGTCCGTTAGCTGGCTTTGCGTAAGCCCGTCGCCTGATGGCGATTTTGCAGCATAACCAGCCGCTCCATGTAGGCGATATCCTTCGGTTCAAGGCAGAAGGCGGCATCAACCCAATCCTCGGTAATGTCCATCAACTCGCTTCGCGGAAGTGGCAGAACGCGCGTACGCGCACGCAGCATAGCCCTTACGCCGTTCAGCTTCGGCTGTAGCGTGTCGATAAATGTCCGCACCGAAACATAGCTCTGTAACGGCTCGAATAAGAGATCCACAAGACCATGCTGCTCATACCATTCCGCCGTATGCGACTCACCTTTATAGATCAGCGCCTCCGCCATTTTCATGCCGGCACGACGCGCCACCAGTGAATAGCCGCCCATGCCCGGGAACAGATTGAACGCGATTTCCGGAAAGCCTAATCGGGCATCGCGCTGGGCCAGAATGAAATGATGCGCCAGCGCGGCTTCAAACCCGCCCCCTAACGCACTTCCTTCCACCATAGCCAGCGTGACAGCGCCGGTATCAAACCCTCGCGAGGCGGCATGAACGCAGTCCACACAGGCCCGGGCATAGGCGCGTAACGCTTCGCGTCGGTTGTTTTTGATGCACTCAACGAAGAACTGCAAATCACCGCCGGTATTGTAGATGTCGGGGACCAGCGATCCGGTGACCCAAAAATCAACGACAAATCCGGACTGTCGAACCAGCCAGGAGAGATTCATGATCTCCTCGATCAGCGCATGGTTGAAGCAAGACCGTGGCGTGGCACGTAACATCATCCACACCGTACGCCGTTCGGCCTCATAATAAGCCGCCAGTTGAGTGAATCGTTCAGCATCAGTAAACAATGTGCAGGTTGTCTGGTTGATAACTGTCATAGTCGAATTCCTCTTATAAAAAAGCGCGTTGCGCGCAGTTTTAGACTAATCCACCCCTACAACCCGCAGCATACGGGGGTCAAATTTATCACTTTCATTTTTGAACTTTGGTTATTGCATTTTTTACCTTCTCTTTTGAATCAATTTTCTGCATCATTGATAATATTAACTTTTCGCTTCAGGGTGAGCTTATGTCTAACATTGATGCAACAGCCGTGGCACAGCGTATTGATACTGTGCTGGATATTCTTGTCGCAGGCGATTATCACTCTGCTATCCGTAATCTTGAGATCCTCAAGTCTGAACTGCTGGCTGAGAACGGCGCTGATAACGCTCCAGAATCCACTCAACCTAAAGCCCCGTGGGAAGTGTAACCACGTCGTTTTCGCCCTTGCCTTTTAAATGGATGCTATGAATTCCCGACAACAAATCATTTTGCAGATGGTGATCGATCAGGGACGCGTAAGCGTGGTCGATCTCGCTAAAGCCACCGGCGTTTCTGAAGTCACCATTCGTCAGGATCTGAATCTTCTGGAAAAACAGAGCTACCTGCGGCGTGCGCACGGATATGCCGTTCCACTGGACAGCGACGACGTCGAAACCCGCATGATGAACAATTATGCGCTCAAGCGGGAGCTGGCGGAGTTTGCTGCATCCTTAGTGAATAACGGTGAGACCGTCTTTATTGAAAATGGCAGCAGTAACGCCCTTCTGGCGCGCACGCTCGCCAATCAAAAAGACGTTACCATCATCACCGTAAGCAGCTATATCGCCCATTTGTTGAAGGAAACTCGCTGCGAGGTGATTCTTCTGGGCGGCATTTACCAGAAGAAAAGCGAAAGCATGGTCGGGCCATTAACGCGCCAATATGTTCAGCAGGTTCACTTCAGTAAGGCATTCATTGGTATTGATGGCTGGCAGCCCGACACCGGCTTTACCGGTCGCGACATGATGCGTTCAGACGTGGTTAACGCCGTACTCGCCAAAGAGTGTGAAGCGATTGTGCTGACCGACAGCTCTAAGTTTGGCGCCGTACACCCTTATACGATGGGTCCGGCTTCGCGCTTCAGCCGTGTGATTACGGATGAGCGTTTGCGCGATGAATATCGCCAGCAATTAGAACAAGACGGCCTGACTGTCGATATTGTGAAAAAAACGGCCTGATTATCCTGCTGCGCCCGAATAATGGGCGCACTTAAACCTTTCTCTGAGAGTATTCCGACCCTTCCTTTAAGAGTTTTTACCTGTTGAAACCGTTCTAAACACGTAAAATTAATATTAGCGATATAACAGGAAGTGACTATCACCTGCGTGATGATGAAACGCCTGCGCGACCAGCTTTCACGGGAACAGAATTTAAGTAGGGATATTGTCTATACTTAAAGTGCATTCCTTTCCGTGAATCGATAATTCAGGAGAAAGTATTATGACCTTTACCAGCAAAAAATTAGCCGCCGCTGTTCTGGCAATCACTGTAGCAATGTCCCTGAGCGCCTGCTCTAACTGGTCTAAACGTGACCGTAACACCGCGATTGGTGCCGGTGCTGGTGCGCTTGGTGGTGCAGTATTAACGGATGGTAGTACGCTGGGTACATTAGGTGGTGCTGCCGTAGGTGGTATTATCGGTCACCAGGTGGGCAAATAATCACCATAACGGCTCTCACCGGTATAATAATATATTAAGTATTTTCAGGTCTGACTTACGCACGTAAAAACAAGAGCCACGGCAATGTCCGTGGCTCATTTATTTTAGCCGCCCGCCAGTTTGACTTTCATTCCTTTGGCTTCCAGCAGCGTTTTAATTAAATCGCGTTTATCGCCCTGAATCTCAATAATGCCGTCTTTTACTGCCCCACCGCATCCGCACTTCTTTTTAAGTTCAGCGGCGAGCTTTACCAGGTCTGCATCATCCAGGTCAATGCCGGTGACAAGGCAAACGCCTTTCCCTTTTCTGCCACTGGTCTGGCGCTGAATTCGCACGATACCATCGCCTTTTGGACGTTCAGCTTTTTCTTTTGGCTCTTCAATGCGCCCGGTATCCGTTGAATAGACCAGACGACTGTTGGCGTCACGCATTATGCCCCCTTTTTCAGTGATGCATTAATCGCTTTCAGGGTCTCTGCCGGATGAGCGGATTGCGTCACCGGGCGACCAATCACCATATAGTCTACACCCGCGCTCAGCGCCTGCTCTGGCGTCATGATGCGTCGCTGATCCCCAGACTCGCTGCCTGCCGGACGGATACCTGGCGTCACCAGTTTAAAGTCGCGGCCTAGCTCAGATTTGAAGCGAACCGCCTCCTGAGCCGAACAGACCACGCCATCGAGCCCACACTGTTGCGTGAGGCGCGCCAGACGCTCTGCATGTTCGGCAGGTGACAATGTCACACCCAGGTCGCGCAGGTCGGATTCATCCATACTGGTCAGCACGGTGACGGCGATCAGAAGCGGAGCGTCATTGCCAAACGGCACCAGCGCTTCGCGCGCAGCCGTCATCATGCGTGCCCCGCCCGATGCATGAACGTTAACCATCCACACACCCAGTTCAGCCGCCGCAGCAACGGCGTGCGCAGTGGTATTTGGAATATCGTGGAATTTCAGGTCGAGGAAAACGTCGAAGCCACGCTGGTGCAGATCGCGGACGATTGACGGGCCGAACAGCGTAAACATCTCTTTGCCTACTTTCAGACGGCAATCGCGGGGATCAATGCCATCAACAAAGGCCAGTGCGGCGTCACGGTTATTGTAATCCAGAGCAACAACTACGGGAGAATCGGTAACTACGCGGGAAGTGGAGGATGTAACAGACGTCATGACCAGCCCTTTTCGTCTATGGGCGCGCAGCGGCGCGGAACAGATAAACGGCGTGCATTCTACCTGCCCTCGGGGTAAATGAACAGAATCGAATGCTTTTCCTGCTGAACCCCAGACCGCACGGTGCTGACGAAATTACTGCACTCATTAGTATGTTGTAACTAAAGTGCGGCGTTTTAAAAAATCACTGTCCGTCCAGACCTCGGATTGGCTTAATGGTGGACCACGCCCGGCAGGAAGGGCAATGCCAGTAGAGCGAATAGGCGGTGAAACCGCATTTCTGGCAGCGATAACGCGGTTTGCTGCGCACCTGTTCACCCACCATGTCTCGCAGCACCATCAGGCTCTCTTTAGCGCGCCCTTCTTCTGCGTCATTGAGGTGGTAATCCATCAGCTTATGGAATACCCGCATGGTAGGATGACGCTGCAACTGGCGGGTAATGTATACCTGGGCGGTATCACTCCCTTCGTGCTCTTCGACGACATCCGACAGCATCAGTTCGGCTGTGGCACCGGTGTTTTCTTCAACGCAGCGACGCAAAAACGCAACCCACTCGTCCTGCTTACCTAACTGCTGATAGCAGGTTTGCAGCATTTCCAGCGTTTCGCTGACCAGCTCTTTGTCCTGATCGATAACGCGAAGCAGGCTCTCCACGGCTTTGGCGTAATCACCGTTAGCCATAAAGACCCGCCCCATCATGATCGAGATGCGCGCGCTGTTGCGATCGGCCGCGGCGCCTTTCTTTAACAATGCCATGGCTTTATCCATGTCATCGCTACCCATCTGCTGGAGAGCCAGCTCGCAATAGAAGTGGGCAATTTCGACGCGCTGTTTGTCTTTACCGAGTTTGACCAGCCGTTCAGCAGTATCAATCGCTTTTTGCCAGTCGCTGGTGGCCTGATAGATTTGCAAAAGCTGCTGAAGCGCACCGATACGGAAGTCCGTCTCATCCACCAGCTGAGAGAACATATCCTCGGCGCGATCGTAAAGCCCCGCGGCCATGTAATCCCGCCCAAGCTGCTGCACGGCCAGCAACCGTTGCTCATAGGTCAACGAAGCGCTTTCCATCAGGGTCTGGTGGATACGAATGGCACGGTCAACCTCTCCGCGCGAGCGGAACAGGTTTCCCAGGGTGAGATGCGCCTCAACGGTGCCGGTATCCTCTTTAAGCATGTCGAGGAACAGATCCACCGCTTTATCCTGCTGATTGCTCAGCAGGAAGTTCACCCCCGCTACGTAGTCACGGGAGAGTCGGTTTGCTTCATCCTGTTTTGTTTGTTGCGCGCTTCTGCGGCCCATATACCAGCCATAGGCTGCGGCGACAGGCAAAAGCAGAAACAACAACTCCAGCATATTCGATTATTCCTTGACTACCGGCACACCAGAGCTCGCCGGAATGTCAGACGCAGGCGTAAGTTGATGTTCAAGTCGTTTAATTTTACGTTCAGCGCGAACAAGAGAAACACGAACCTTAAGCCAGAACAGGCCGCATACAAGCCAGCCGATGACAAAACCCGCCGCGAATAACACCGCCAGCAGGCTCGACACCCGGTACTCGCCCTGCGCCAGCAGATAGTTAAAACTTACCTGTTGATCGTTTTGCGCGCCCAATGTGACTGAAATGACAAAAATCGCCAACACCAGTAAGAAAATGAGTAAATATTTCACATGACTTCCCGTTATGTGGTTCGAGCGTATAAAGCGTGTTCAACTCACTGCAATCAGCCTTATAAGCTACCATTTTAGTGGCGGGCGCGAAATGGAAAAAGTAACGCGCCCTACATGGATTTATGGTCAAAATGCGGAATATCAACCTTCAGGTTCCGCCAGACTCCCTTTCGGCTATTTCTTCCTTCTCTTCCGGCGGCGGCGTCAGGGGTCCACAAAAACGTTGTGCAAGCCAGGTCGCCAGCGTCACCAGTACCCACGAGATCAGCGTTGCCACCACCAAATCACGCGGCCAGTGCATCCCCAACAGCATCCGGCTGCCCATTACGCCTGTCGCCCAGACCAGCAAAATCGCAATCGTGAGGGTACGCCGACGCGGCCACAGCAGTCCCACGCCAAGTAGCGCCCAGCTGGCAGCAAACATCGTATGCCCGGAAGGAAACGCAAAGCCGGTCTCTTTTTGCCAGTGTTTGCGTAAAAAGGTCGGGATATCCTGCTGTTCCGCAAGCTGCTCCTTTACCAGCGCACCGCGATCTTTACGCTTTAAATTGTAGAACTCATCCACCGGAACATGGTGCGTTTTTTCCAGCCAGACGACGAAAGGACGGGGTTCCTGCACGCGATCTTTCACCCACGACTTCACCCCCTGCCCGATAAGTATGGCCCCGCCGAGAATGGCAAACAGTACCAGCGCCGCGCGAAGGCGAAAGCGCAGGCACCACAGGAACCAGCCACAGAGCAGCACGTGCGTAATAATCCCCCACGGCTGGGTGACCGTCTCGGTTATCCAGTATAAGGCTTTCAGCCACGTCTCGTTTTGTCCGGGCTGCCACATCCAGCCGGAGAACCAAACGACCAGGGGGATAACGAGCAATACGGCGGCGCCTGCGGCCGTTCGTCTGGCAATTGAAAGCATGTCCTCTCCTTTTTCACTAAGCACCACAATCATAACTGAATTTCATCATTCAGGTGGATATGTCGGATTGTGCGTTTAACGTTTGTAAAGCGTGGTGGTGATTAGGTGAAGTTGCCGGGCTTGTGGCAAAATAGTCCAATACAGAAAGCATAATGGGGCAAAGGCACGAAACGTGTCAGCCTGGTCTGGAGAATCACATGCAGCTTAAACGTGTGGCAGAAGCCAAACTGCCAACCCCATGGGGCGATTTCCTGATGGTGGGTTTTGAAGAACTGGCAACCGGGCAAGATCACGTCGCCCTGGTATTCGGCGACATTTCGGGGCAAACGCCGGTGCTGTCCCGCGTTCATTCAGAGTGTCTGACTGGTGACGCGCTGTTCAGCCTGCGCTGCGACTGCGGTTTCCAGCTTGAAGCCGCCCTTTCTCATATCGCAGAGGAAGGACGTGGCGTTCTGCTGTATCACCGTCAGGAAGGACGCAATATCGGCCTGCTGAATAAAATCCGCGCCTACGCGTTGCAGGATCAGGGCTACGATACCGTCGAAGCGAACCATCAGCTCGGCTTTGCTGCTGACGAGCGCGATTTCACCCTGTGCGCAGATATGTTCAAGCTGCTGGGCGTGGACGAAGTGCGTCTGTTGACCAATAACCCGAAAAAAGTGGAAATTCTCACTGAAGCGGGCATCAATATCGTGGAACGCGTGCCGCTGATTGTCGGCCGCAACCCGAAAAACGCGCACTACCTCGATACCAAAGCTGCCAAAATGGGGCATTTGCTGAGCGAGTAAACGCAAAACGCCCGGCACATGTGCCGGGCGAATTATATCAGTCCAGCATCTTACGAATCACATAATGTAAAATGCCGTCGTTCTGGTAATAGGTCAGCTCTGTTGCCGTATCAATACGACACCGGCAATCCAGCACTTCTGTCGTTCCATCTGCGCGCGTTAACTTCACCGGAACGGTTTTACCCGGTTCCAGATTTTGCAGACCGCTGATATCAATCTGCTCTTCCCCGGTCAAACCCAGCGTTTTACGCGTTACGCCCTGCGGGAACTCCAGCGGCAGGATCCCCATGCCGATCAGGTTTGAGCGGTGGATACGTTCAAAGGATTCGGCAATCACCACGCGAACCCCGAGCAGACGCGGACCTTTTGCCGCCCAGTCGCGACTGGACCCAGAGCCGTACTCTTTCCCGGCAATAACGGCCAGCGGCGTCCCCTCCTGCTGATACTTCATGGCTGCGTCATAAATTGAAATGACCTCTGTATCCGGCAGGTGGCGCGTCATGCCCCCTTCCACGCCCGGGACCATTTCATTGCGAATGCGGATGTTGGCAAAGGTCCCGCGCATCATCACTTCGTGGTTACCGCGGCGCGAACCGTAGGAGTTGAAATCGCGACGTTCCACGCCACGACTTTGCAGATACCGACCTGCCGGACTGTCCGCCTTGATGCTCCCCGCAGGGGAGATATGGTCGGTGGTGACGGAATCGCCCAGCATCGCCAGGATGCGCGCGCCGTGAATATCTTTCAGCGGTGCAGGCTCCGCCAGCATTTCATCGAAGAATGGCGACAGGCGAATATAGGTCGAATCATCCTGCCAGTCATAGGTATCGGAACCCACCACGTCAATCGCTTTCCACTCCGCTGTGCCTTCGAACACTTCCGCATACTCTTTGCGGAACATCTCGGTGGAAACTTTCTCTACCGCGCGCGCAATTTCACGCGATGATGGCCAGATGTCTTTCAGATAGACCGGTTCATTTTTGCGGTCGTGACCAATCGGATCGGTCGCCAGATTAATGTTCATGTTTCCGGCCAGCGCATAGGCTACAACCAGCGGCGGCGAGGCCAGCCAGTTGGTTTTCACCAGCGGATGAATACGCCCTTCAAAGTTTCGGTTACCGGAAAGTACCGCGCCAACGGTCAAATCGCCCTGCTTGATCGCCATTTCAATAGGTTCAGGCAGCGGACCAGAGTTACCGATGCAGGTCGTACAGCCGTAGCCCACCAGGTTAAAGCCCAGCTCGTCGAGGTAAGGCGTGAGTCTGGCCTGCGCCAGGTAATCGGAAACCACTTTCGAACCAGGCGCCAGGGAGGCTTTAACCCACGGCTGTGGCTTGAGCCCCAGCTCTACCGCTTTTTTTGCCAGCAGCCCGGCAGCCATTAACACACTCGGGTTGGACGTGTTGGTACAGGAGGTGATAGCGGCGATCACCACGGCGCCGTCAGGGAGCTGATACTGATGCCCGTTCAGAACATAGTCCACCGGACGGTGATCTTTTTGCGCGGCGTTAACTTCCAGCTCATTGCTGGCGGCAAAGGCTTTGGGAACGCTGCTCAGGGCGACGCGGTCCTGCGGACGTTTTGGCCCTGCAAGGCTTGCCTCAACGGTGCCCATATCCAGCTCCAGCGTACTGGTAAATACCGGCTCGTCACCCGGGTTACGCCACATGCCCTGCGCTTTGGTATAAGCATCAACGAGAGCCACCTGCTCCTCGCTGCGACCGCTGAGGCGCATATACTCCAGCGTAACGCTATCAATCGGGAAAAAGCCGCAGGTCGCGCCATATTCCGGAGCCATGTTGGCGATGGTGGCCCGGTCCGCCAGCGGCAGTGAATCCAGACCATCGCCATAAAATTCAACGAATTTGCCCACCACGCCATGCTTACGCAGCATCTGGGTGACCGTCAGAACCAGATCCGTGGCGGTAATGCCTTCGGACAATTTACCGGTCAGCTTAAAGCCCACCACATCGGGAATGAGCATTGATACCGGCTGGCCGAGCATGGCCGCTTCCGCTTCAATACCACCGACGCCCCAGCCCAGAACGCCAAGGCCGTTAATCATGGTTGTGTGTGAATCGGTACCCACCAGCGTATCCGGGTAAGCCACCCACTCTTTATCCTGCAATTCACTCCAGACGGCTTTGCCGAGATATTCCAGATTGACCTGGTGACAAATGCCGGTGCCCGGTGGAACAACGCTGAAGCGGCTGAACGCTTGCTGTCCCCATTTCAGAAATACGTAGCGTTCATGGTTACGTTCCATCTCCAGACGGACGTTTTCGCCGAAAGCATCGTCGTCACCAAAGTGATCGACGGTGACGGAGTGGTCGATGACGAGGTCTACCGGGGACAGGGGGTTAACCTTAGCAGTATCGCCCCCGAGACGCTTAACGGCTTCACGCATGGCAGCCAAATCCACAACCGCTGGCACGCCGGTGAAATCCTGCATCAGCACCCTGGCCGGGCGATAGGCAATTTCTCTGTCTGCATGAGCATTTTTCAGCCACCCTGCCAGAGCCTGGATATCCTCCTCGGTAACCGAGTCGCCATCCTGCCAGCGCAAGAGGTTTTCCAGTAAGACTTTCAACGACTTGGGTAACCGCGAAATGTCCCCAAGCGTTCTGGCAGCCAGCGGTAAGCTGTAGTAGCGCCAGGTTTTATTTTCCGCCTGTAATGTGTCCTTACTGGCTTCGCGTAGGGTTAACGACATAAGCTCCTCCTTAAAAACAGGGATGTCCTGACAATCATCAGGGCTGTAATTAAAGATAACACAAAGATGTCGTAACGTTTTGATAACAACCCAAATTGATAAATTTAGGAATGGTCCAACGTGAGGGATAAAACAAAAAACCCCGCCGTGGCGAGGTTTTACGATTTAGTGCAAGGCCAGCCAGAGGAGCTGACACCAGAAGAGGATCGACGCTGAGAATACGCCGAGCCATGACCAGTATTTTACGGTTGTCATGTTATTCATCATAGGGACACCAGACTTTAATTATTTAAGGTTGCGAGGTCTGCCCTCGTTCTATATTGCTGATGTGTATTTATTAAGGAGTACAAAAGTGCATAGTCTTTATTCAGACTATTTGCATCATTACGCAAAAATCAAAATTATTGTTTTTTGGGTTCGTCTTCCGCGAACACATCAATAAAGGCCTGCTGTTGTGGCGTCAGTTTCCAGGAAGCTGGCACGCTGGTTGCTGGCGCCTTACGGGCTTTGTGAACATTGTCACGAAGCTGACACATCTCTTTTCGCGCTTCTGTACGCACCGTCATGACCATAATCAACCCCAGTAATTCCAGACAAGAAGAGCAACCACCACCCAGAACAGGGCAGAGCCAAGAAAGACCGCCAGCCAGGCTTTACGCTTAAGCGCGGGATCCCTTTGCGGTTCTTCACTTCCTGACGGCATTGCTAACCTCATACAATCGACATCGCTTATCATTTAGAGACCAAACAATTGGCACAAGTAATCATCCGATGAGATAAATCCTAAAGAAACTTTAGCCGAAAAGCCAGTGAATTTACGTATCTGAGCCTGGGAAAATTCAATCTTTTGACCCGAAATAAATAATTGAAAAGAATAATTTGCACACCTGTAAATTAGTTTCTACTTTTGTCGCAAATTTGCGACAGTAAAACCATAGTCATTAAATGGGTTATGACGATATATGACAGTGGGCGTAGATGATGATAATTCTAATTCAGGTTTAAAGGGGAATGACGGTATCTTTCCGCGCAAGAAAGATACCGGGTGTGATTATTTGGCGGGAAGTTTAATGTCTTTAAACATCTCTTCGATGTCTTCATTGGAGCGTAACGCCACAGCTGTATCCACCACGTCGCGCGTTAAATGTGGCGCGAAGCGTTGAATAAAATCATACATATAGCTGCGCAGGAACGTGCTGCGACGAAAACCTATCTTGGTGGTGCTGTGGCTGAAAATATCATGCGCATCCAGACGCACCAGATCCGGGTCTGAGACAGGATCCACCGCCATGCTGGCAATAACCCCAACGCCCAGGCCCAGACGCACATACGTTTTTATGACGTCCGCATCCGTCGCCGTAAAGACAATCCGTGGCGTTAATCCGGCGCGGTTAAACGCGGTGTCCAGTTCAGACCGGCCCGTAAAGCCGAACGTATAGGTCACCAGCGGGTATTGCGCCAGTTCTTCGATTGTCACTTCACCCTTCCCCGCCAGCGGGTGATCCGGGGTCACAACAATAGAGCGGTTCCAGTGGTAGCACGGGAGCATGACCAGATCATCGTACAGATGGAGCGCTTCCGTCGCGATAGCGAAGTCTGCATTGCCTTTAGACACGGCCTCTGCGATTTGCGTCGGTGAGCCCTGATGCATATGCAGGGAAACGCGGGGATAGCGTTCGATAAAACCTTTGATCACCCCGGGAAGCGCATAACGCGCCTGTGTATGCGTGGTGGCAATATACAGAGAACCTTTATCGGGCCAGGTATGTTCCCCGGCGACGGATTTAATGGCGTCGACTTTGGAGAGCACTTCCCGTGCGATGCGTATGATTTCCTGTCCAGCCGGCGTGACCTGCGTCAGGTGCTTACCGCTGCGGGAAAATATCTGAATACCTAACTCATCCTCCAGCATACGCACCTGCTTACTGATGCCGGGCTGAGAGGTATAAAGACCTTCTGCGGTGGAAGAGACATTGAGGTTATGATTGACGACCTCAACGATATAGCGAAGCTGCTGTAATTTCATGCCAGACCATCCGATTTAGCGCATGCGTCAATCGCTTAAGACGATTTGATAATAAGAAACGGGTTAACTATAACCACTATATCATTTATAGCCAGGCTGTATAGTACGGAACAAAAAATAATAACTACGTAATAAAAAAGGGCCGGAAGTCCGGCCCTTTCAGAGGTAAGTTACGGTAAGGAAAGATTATTTCTTGCCTTCAACCCATTTCCCGTCGACAAAGAAGGCTGACCATCCGGTCGCTTTGCCCTCTTTCTCTGCCGCCACGTACTGCTGCTTCGTTTTACGGCTGAAGCGCACCACGGTTTTATTGCCTTCCGGATCCTGTTGTGGCGCATCGGCCAGGTAACGCAGTTTCTCCGGCAGACGGTCGCGGAAGCGGTACAGCTCTTCTACCAGCGGCGCACGAGTTTCGCGCGATTTCGGGAAGGTGTTGGCCGCCAGGAATACCCCGGCAGCACCGTCACGTAGCACAAAATACGCGTCTGACTTCTCGCACGGCAGCTCAGGAAGCGGAACCGGATCTTCCTTCGGCGGCGCAACTTCACCGTTACGCAGGATCTTACGCGTGTTTTTACAATCGTCGTTGGTGCATGCCATGTACTTACCGAAGCGTCCCATTTTCAGGTGCATTTCGGAACCACATTTCTCACACTCAACGATTGGACCATCATAGCCCTTAATGCGGAACTCACCTTCTTCGATCTCATAACCATCGCAGGTCGGGTTATTGCCACAAACGTGCAGTTTGCGTTTTGGATCGATCAGGTAGCTGTCCATCGCCGTGCCGCATTTCTTACAGCGGCGTTTGGCGCGCAGTGCGTTGGTCTCCGCATCGTCCCCTTCCAGCACGTTGAGAACTTCGTTCTCCGGCACGAGGTTTATGGTGGTTTTGCAACGCTCTTTCGGCGACAGCGCATAGCCAGAGCAACCGAGGAATACGCCCGTGGTCGCGGTACGGATCCCCATTTTACGGCCACAGGTTGGGCAGTCGATGCTGGTCAGTACCATCTGGTTAGGCAGCATGCCGCCCTCTTCAGGATCTTTCTCGGCTTTCTCAAGCTGATTGGTAAAATCGCTGAAGAAGCTGTCGAGAACTTTCTTCCACTCTGCCTTATGGCTGGCAACCTCATCGAGGCTGTCTTCCATCTGCGCGGTGAAGTCATAGTTCATCAACTCGCGGAAGTTTGCTTCCAGACGGTCGGTGACAATCTCACCCATTTTTTCAGCATAGAAGCGACGGTTCTCAACGCGAACGTATCCACGATCCTGAATGGTCGAAATGATTGACGCATAGGTGGACGGGCGACCGATGCCGCGTTTTTCCAGCTCTTTCACCAGCGATGCTTCACTGAAGCGCGCAGGTGGCTTGGTGAAGTGCTGAGCCGGGACCAGATCAACCAGCGACAGCTCGTCACCTTTGTTGACTGAAGGCAGCGTTCTGTCTTCATCGCCTTTACGCAGCGCAGGCATCACTTTTGTCCAGCCGTCGAAGCGCAGAATGCGGCCGCGCGCTTTCAGGCGGAAATCACCCGCGCCGACGGTCAGCGTGGTGGAGTCGTATTTCGCTGGCGTCATCTGGCAGGCGACGAACTGGCGCCAGATCAGCTGATACAGCTTCTGGGCGTCCGCTTCCATATCTTTCAGCGATTCAGCCAGAACGGAAACGTCAGAAGGACGAATCGCTTCGTGCGCTTCCTGAGAATTCTCTTTGCTGGCGTACTGGTTAGGACTATCCGGCAGGTATTTCTTACCGAAGTTGTCCTCGATATAGCCACGCACCATGTTGACAGCGTCCTGGCTCAGGTTGGTGGAGTCAGTACGCATGTAGGTGATGTAACCCGCTTCATACAAACGCTGGGCCATCATCATGGTTTTCTTCACACCGTAACCCAGACGCGTACTTGCCGCCTGCTGGAGAGTTGACGTGATAAACGGTGCGCCAGGCTTGCTGCTGGTCGGTTTGTCTTCACGATCCAGAACCTGATAACGCGCTTTTTCCAGCAGCGCCACGGCGGCCATGGTCTGATCGCGATTTTCAGGACGGAACGGTTTGTCGTTGTGGTGGCTCACCTGCAACGGCAGCGCATCGCCGCCCGGCGTGGTGACATTCGCATCCACTTCCCAGAACTCTTCCGGGACGAACGCTTTGATCTCGCGTTCACGCTCTACAACAAGACGAACAGCCACAGACTGCACACGCCCCGCAGACAGGCCGCGAGCGACCTTTTTCCACAGCAACGGCGAGACCATGTAGCCTACAACGCGGTCCATAAAGCGACGCGCCTGCTGAGCGTTAACACGGTCGATATTCAGTTCACCCGGCTTTTCAAACGCCTGACGAATCGCATTCTTTGTAATTTCGTTGAACACTACACGACTGTAGCGTTTGTCATCACCCCCGATCACTTCCCGCAGGTGCCATGCGATGGCCTCCCCTTCGCGGTCAAGGTCGGTTGCGAGATAAATGTGGTCTGCTTTTTCAGCAAGCTGTTTCAGCTCGTTAACGACTTTTTCTTTGCCTGGCAGCACTTCGTAATGTGCATCCCAGTTGTGCCATGGGTTAACACCCATGCGGTTGACAAGCGCGCTACGTTCATCCTTTTTAGGCTTTTTAGCCCCTTTGGTGGAGGTAGAGTCTGCGCTCTTTTTGCTGGCTGAGCCACTGGTCGGCAAGTCGCGAATGTGACCAACGCTGGACTTAACCACGTAGTCATTGCCCAGATATTTATTGATCGTTTTGGCTTTTGCCGGGGACTCAACGATGACGAGAGCTTTACCCATATTCACCTTTACCTAATTTAATTCTTCCAGGAATACGCCGCACGTTGATTTCCCTTCCGCTGACGACGAGCCATTGATATTGCGACGTCGTCAGGGGATATCAACCCCTATGTGTTACCGAACGTCAGAATGGCGACATCCAGGTCATTGAGTTTTCGGGTATTTTTCTCACATCAAAGTTCATTCGTGACGAATTCCCGGTCGAATGTCAAGCAATTCTGTTGCCAGAATGACGAAAGCGCACACTGTACCTGATAAAATTCGTTACGCAACTTTATTAGCATGCAAAAGCAAATCCCGCCAGCCAGCCCCTGTTCCTTATCCCCTCGGATAACAGGGAAAATTTGCCCCCGAAGCGACCCAGGCGTAGACTATTGTCACTGTTTAAGGAGTGGAATATGCAGAATACGACCCAACCCATTGACCGAGCTTCACTGCTTATCGAAGCAAACAAACTCATTCGCGACCATGAAGACACCCTGGCGGGGATTGAAGCGACTGGCGTGGAACAACGTAATGGCGTGCTGGTGTTCAGCGGTGAATACTTCCTTGATGAACAAGGGTTACCCACCCCAAAAAGCACCGCCGTGTTTAACATGTTTAAATACCTGGCGCATACCCTCTCAGAAAAGTACCACCTGGTAGATTAAAACGAAAACGCGAGGCATCTGCCTCGCGTTTGTCTTTACAGCAGCGGCTTTTGTCCGCGCTGCAACCAGCGTAGCAGCAGGCGATCCGCGCTTTCTGCCGCGCTATTGGTAAAACGGTCGAGCAGGCGCTTGCGTCGGGTGAAGCGCACCCCCACCAGCTCACGGCCTTCCATCAGGTTGAGCAGGAGGTCGTCGCTGGTACCCACTTCATCCACCAGCCCTTTCTCCTGCGCCTGCGTGCCGTACCAGTGTTCGCCCGTAGCCACTTGCTCAATGTCCAGCGTTGGACGCATGCGGTGCACGAAATCCTTGAACAGATGGTGGGTTTCGTTCAGATCTTCCCGGAACTTCTGCCGTCCCTCTTCGGTATTTTCGCCGAGCAGCGTCAGCGTACGTTTGTACTGACCCGCCGTATGCAGTTCGATGTCGATCTCTTTATTTTTCAGGAAACGATTGAAGTTAGGGATCTGCGCGACCACCCCAATCGAGCCGATAATGGAGAACGGTGCCGCGACGATTTTATCCGCCACGCACGCCATCATATAACCGCCACTCGCCGCGACCTTATCTACCGCCACGGTGAGCGGGATCTGTTTATCCCGCAGACGCTGTAACTGCGACGCCGCCAGTCCATACCCATGCACTACGCCGCCCGGGCTTTCAAGGCGTACCACCACCTGATCCTGGGCTGTCGCCACAGCCAGCACCGCCGTCACTTCTTCACGCAGAGAGGAGACCTCATGCGCATCCATGCTACCTTTAAAATCGAGCACATATACGCGCGGTTTTGCGTCAGCCTGTGGCGTGGCGAGCTTAGCTTTCGCCTTCGCAGCTTTGGCGTCCTGCTTGTGTTTTTTCTTCTGGGCTTTTAGCCACAGCTTCTGTTGATGATCGTCAAGCAGCGCCAGAGACATCTCCTCCTGCATCTCTTTATACTGCTCGCTCAGGCGGGTAATGCGTAACTCACCACGCTGACGCTTACGCTGCGTCAGGTTGACAATCAGGACGGCAATCACCGCGACAGCAATAACCACCGTCGCGATTTTGGCCAAAAACAACCCATACTGAGAAAGTAATTCCACGCGTTCCACCTTGATTTAACCACGAATCTTTCACGCCAGTGTACAACAGCCCTGTGCAGGCGTCTCGCTCTGGACATTACCTCTGCGAGGCGGCTTCAGGAATCCCCCGTTTCTGGTTTAAATCTTTGCAAATTGTTAATTTACCAGCGATCTGTCCTGTAGACTGATTGAATTCTGACGCTGTTTCGGGCATAAAGCCGAAAAGTCATAAATAAAGGTGCAAGTCACGCCCAATGCGCCTGAGGAGCCACCGTGCATTATCAGCCACAAAAAAACCTTCTACAGAACCGCATCATTCTGGTTACCGGTGCCAGCGACGGGATTGGTCGCGAAGCGGCGCTGACCTATTCTGAATACGGTGCGAGCCTTATTCTGCTGGGACGTAATGAAGAAAAGCTCAAAGCCGTCGCCCGTGAAATCGAAAACGCCGGCGGTACTCCCACGCCCTGGTATACGCTCGATCTGCTGACCTGTACGCCAGCGTCATGTCAGGCTCTTGCCCAGCGTATCAGCACGCATTATCCGCGTCTGGACGGCGTACTGCACAACGCGGGGTTACTGGGCGAAGTGCGCCCGATGGATGAACAGGATCCGGAGATTTGGCAGCAGGTGATGCAGGTTAACGTCAACGGGACGTTTTTCCTGACCCAGGCCTTGCTTCCTTTATTACTCAACTCCGATTCCGGCTCGCTGGTCTTTACCTCCTCCAGCGTGGGGCGTCAGGGGCGTGCAAACTGGGGGGCTTACGCCGTCTCAAAATTTGCCACCGAAGGAATGATGCAGGTGCTGGCCGAAGAGTACCAAAGCCGCCACCTGCGGGTTAACTGTATTAACCCGGGCGGTACGCGCACCAAAATGCGCGCCAGCGCCTTCCCGACAGAAGATCCGCAGAAGCTGAAAACCCCGGCCGATATCATGCCCCTTTACCTGTGGCTGATGGGTGACGACAGCCGTCGCAAAACCGGAATGACCTTCGATGCCCAGCCAGGCCGCAAACCGGGGATATCGCAATGAGTGAAGATCGTCATCAGCAGCGCCAGCAGCGTCTGAAAGAACAGGTTGATGCACGCGTGGCGGCCGCTCAGGACGAGCGCGGGATCCTCATCGTGTTCACCGGCAACGGTAAAGGCAAAACCACCGCCGCATTTGGTACCGCCACCCGCGCAGTCGGGCATGGGCAGAAAGTGGGCGTGATCCAGTTTATCAAGGGTGAATGGCCCAACGGCGAGCGTAATCTGCTCGAGCCGCATGGCGTTGAGTTTCAGGTAATGGCAACCGGTTTTACCTGGGATACCCAGAACCGGGAAACCGATACCGCAGCCTGCCTCGCCGTCTGGGAGCATGCCAAAAGAATGCTTTCAGACCCGTCGCTGAATATGGTGTTGCTGGATGAGATCACCTATATGGTCGCCTACGACTATCTGCCGCTGGAGGCCGTGCTGGCTGCCCTGAAAAACCGCCCAGCGCATCAGACGGTTATCGTCACGGGGCGCGGGTGTCATCGGGACATTCTGGAGCTGGCCGATACCGTCAGCGAGCTGCGTCCGGTTAAGCATGCGTTCGATGCGGGTATCAAAGCGCAAATGGGGATTGATTACTGAAGAAAAAAGCCCGGTATATTCACCGGGCTTTTCGATTAACCGTTGTTATTACGGCTGCCAGAGCGGCGATTGCTGCTGACCTGGCTGTGACGCTTCACCGCACGGCGGATCTGATTCGCCTTCATGCGACGACGATCTTTCTCTACCGCCACTTTCGAGGTGGTTTCTGGCGTCAGGCCAACCAGATCGCGCAGGTAGTTGGTTTGCGTCAGATCCAGTTCGGTATAGCCGCCACGTGGCAGGCCTTTCGGCAGCAGAATGTCGCCATAGCGGACGCGAATCAAACGGCTCACCTGGACACCGACCGCTTCCCACAGACGACGCACCTCGCGGTTACGTCCCTCTGTCAGGGTAACGTTGTACCACTGGTTAATGCCTTCACCACCGGTAAACTTGATGGTTTTGAACGCCGCAGGGCCGTCTTCCAGCTGAACGCCACGCGACAGGTCGCGCAGTTTGTTCTCATCAACCTGGCCGAAAACACGAACGGCGTATTCACGTTCCACTTCACGACTCGGGTGCATCAGACGGTTTGCCAGTTCACCATCGGTGGTGAACAGCAGCAGGCCGCAGGTGTTCACGTCCAGACGCCCTACGGCAATCCAGCGGGCGCCACGCAATTTTGGCAGGCGGTCAAACACCGTCGGGCGGCCTTCCGGATCGTTGCGGGTACACAGTTCGCCTTCCGGCTTGTAGTAAGCCAGTACGCGGCAGATCTGTTCAGCAGACTCTTTCACGGAGATAAGATGGCCGTCAATGCGGATCTTCAGCCCCGGTACGATTTCAACGCGGTCACCGAGCGTGGCGATTTTACCGTCCACACTCACGCGGCCTGCTTCAATAATGGCTTCGATTTCACGGCGCGAACCGTGGCCGGCGCGCGCCAGCACTTTCTGTAACTTCTCGCTCATTGAGCTTCCTCAGGTGTCGCCTTCACAGGCGTCGAATCAGGTCAAAAACAGGGCAGCGCCCTGCTTTGATGGCCGCGTAGTATATCTGCTTACACCCTTACAAGAAAGGCTTAACATCGCCCACGCCTTCACGAATCACTTCTGGCGCGTCTTCGGTGAGATCCACCACGGTGGTCGGCTGCTGGCCAAGATAGCCGCCATGAATAATCAGCTCCACCACCTTCTCCAGACGATCTTTGATCTCTTCCGGGTCGGATTCGGTAAACTCACTGCCCGGCAGCATCAGCGATGTGGAGAGCATCGGCTCGCCGAGGGTTTCCAGCAGCGCCTGGGCAATCGGGTTCGACGGTACGCGCATGCCGATGGTTTTACGTTTTTCCTGCAACAGACGACGCGGTACCTCTTTTGTCCCTTTCAGAATGAAGGTGTAGTTACCGGGCGTGTTGTTCTTAATCAGGCGAAAGGCCACGTTATCAACATAAGCATAGGTCGACAGCTCAGAGAGATCGCGACACATCAGGGTAAAGTTGTGGCCGTCCGGCAGCTGGCGGATGCGACAGATGCGCTCCATCGCCCCTTTGTCCTCGATTTTACAGCCCAGCGCATAGCCAGAATCGGTTGGGTAGACAATAACGCCGCCTTTGCGGACGATCTCCACGGCCTGATTAATCAGACGTGGCTGGGGGTTATCCGGATGGATATAGAAAAACTGACTCATACTTCCCTCTCTTCAATTTGCTGTGGCTGTTCCCAGAGCTGCCAGACAGGCTCAACGCCCGCGGGTAACCAGAGCTTGCGCCCCAGTTCAATCCACGCGCAGGGCTGATGGAAATCTGAACCCTGTGACCCAAGCAGACCAAACTGACGGGCGTAGGTCGCAAGCTGCGAACGCTCATTGGGTGCCTGCTGACACTGGGCAACTTCCATCGCCTCACCGCCGCATTCGGCAAAGTGTGCCAGCAGTCTTTTCAGCCATTTAGCAGAAAGATTATACCGCCCCGGATGGGCCAGCACGGCCTTACCGCCAGAATGATGAATCACATCAATAGCTTGTTTTATTGTACACCACTGTGGGGGAACGTATCCGGTTTTCCCGCGCGCCAGATACTTTTTAAAGACATTCGCCATGGTCGTCGCCTTACCGGCGTCCACCAGAAAACGGGCGAAATGGCCGCGCGTCACCGCCCCACCGTTCGCCAGCTTTCGCGCGCCTTCCAGCGCACCGGGAATATGCGCTTTTTCCAGACGTTCGCCAATCATCTCCGCGCGTTGATTGCGGCGTGTTTTTTGTTCTTGCAAAAAAGCACGCATGGCCGGATGTTCCGTATCGATGTTCAGGCCAACGATATGAATTTCGTGGTTTTCCCAGACCGTTGAGATCTCAACCCCGGCCACCAGATCCAGCGCCAGTCCGCTGCGGGCAATCTCGGCGCGCGCGGCGGGAATGCCGTCAGTGGTATCGTGATCGGTTATTGCCAGCGTGCCGACACGCATTTCAACGGCGCGATGGACCAGGGCTTCGGGTGTCAGCAGGCCATCTGAAGCCTGCGTATGGCTGTGTAAATCATAAATTACGGCGTAGGTGGTATCGCTCAAAGCACTTCCCATAACAGGTTGGAGACATCCGAAGCCCCTATGATACCGACTAACCGTGAAATACTGAAATCAGGGGTTGACAACACGCCATCGAACTAGTTAACTAGTACGAAAGTTCACACGAGAAAGGTATCTGAAAATGACAGCACATTTCGCTCTGCACGGTTGGTGGCGTACTTCCTGATCTTCGGGCAGTGTCACACGTCTGCGATAAGCAAACAGATACCCGGCCCGCTACCCAGCGGGCTTTTTTTTGAACAGAATATGAGAACAACAACATGCAAACAGCCAAACCCCACCTCGAACTGCTGACCTGCGAGGCGGCCTATCGCCATAACCCTACCGCGCTGTTTCATCAGGTGTGCGGCGCACGTCCCGCGACACTGCTGCTGGAATCTGCTGACATTGACAGCAAGGACGATCTTAAAAGCCTGCTGCTGGTTGACAGCGCGCTGCGCATTACCGCGTCGGGTGACACCGTCACCATTAAGGCGTTATCTGAGAATGGCGCGTCGCTGCTGCCGCTGCTGGATGCGGCTCTGCCTTCAGGCATTGAAAATGAGCGTCATCCGGACCTGCGAATTCTGCATTTCCCACCTGTAAGCCAGCTGCTGGATGAGGATGCCCGCCTCTGCTCGCTCTCCGTTTTTGACGCCTTCCGCCTGCTGCAAAATCTGGTGGCCGTGCCGGAAGATGAGCGCGAAGCAATGTTCTTTGGCGGGCTGTTTGCTTACGACCTGGTTGCTGGCTTTGAAGATTTACCGGAAACCGAGCAGGGAAACCGCTGCCCGGACTACTGCTTCTACCTGGCCGAAACCCTGCTGGTGATCGACCATCAGAAAAAATATACCCGCATCCAGGCCAGCCTGTTCACGCCGTCTGAGTCTGAGAAAAATCGCCTCGCGCAGCGCATCGCCCAACTGCAACAGCAGATGTCGGAAGCACCGCCCGCGCTGCCGGTGCAGCGTGTTGAAAAGATGACCTGCGAGGTGAGTCAGACCGACGATCAGTACGGCGCGGTGGTGCGTCAGATGCAAAAAGCGATTCGTGCCGGGGAGATTTTCCAGGTAGTGCCGTCCCGTCGCTTCTCACTGCCCTGCCCGTCGCCGCTGGCGGCTTACGATGTGCTGAAAAAGAGCAACCCAAGCCCGTACATGTTCTTTATGCAGGACAATGATTTCACTCTGTTTGGCGCGTCGCCGGAAAGCTCCCTCAAGTACGACGCTACCAGCCGCCAGATTGAGATCTACCCGATAGCGGGAACCCGTCCACGTGGCCGTCGTGCCGATGGCTCCCTGGACCGCGATCTCGACAGCCGCATCGAACTGGAAATGCGTACCGACCATAAAGAGCTCTCCGAACACCTGATGCTGGTTGACCTGGCGCGTAACGATCTGGCACGCATTTGCACGCCAGGCAGCCGCTACGTGGCGGACCTGACCAAAGTCGACCGCTACTCCTTCGTCATGCACCTGGTCTCCCGCGTGGTGGGTGAACTGCGCCACGACCTCGACGTTCTGCACGCCTACCGCGCCTGCATGAACATGGGCACCCTGAGCGGCGCGCCGAAAGTCCGCGCCATGCAGCTGATCGCCGAAGCGGAAGGACGCCGTCGCGGCAGCTACGGTGGTGCGGTGGGCTATTTCACCGCTCACGGTGACCTCGATACCTGCATCGTGATCCGCTCCGCCTACGTTGAAGACGGCATTGCTACCGTCCAGGCCGGGGCCGGTATTGTGCTGGATTCTGTTCCGCAGTCGGAAGCCGACGAAACCCGCAGTAAAGCGCGCGCGGTACTGCGCGCCATTGCTACCGCACACCATGCACAGGAGATTTTCTGATGGCTGACATTCTGCTGCTCGATAATATCGACTCCTTTACCTATAACCTGGCAGATCAGCTGCGTGCGAATGGTCATAACGTCGTTATCTATCGCAACCACGTTCCGGCCCAGACGTTGATTGACCGTCTGGCGACCATGCAAAACCCGGTGCTGATGCTCTCCCCGGGCCCAGGCGCGCCGAGCGAAGCGGGCTGTATGCCTGAGCTGTTGACCCGTATGCGCGGCAAGCTGCCGATTATCGGCATCTGTCTCGGCCACCAGGCGATTGTCGAAGCCTACGGCGGTTACGTGGGTCAGGCGGGGGAGATCCTGCATGGCAAAGCGTCAAGTATTGAACATGACGGTCAGGCGATGTTTGCCGGGCTGCCGAACCCGCTTCCGGTAGCGCGTTACCACTCGCTGGTCGGCAGCAATATTCCGGCCGGGCTGACCATTAACGCCTCGTTTGAAGGGATGGTGATGGCGGTGCGTCATGATGCGGATCGCGTCTGCGGAATGCAGTTCCACCCGGAATCTATCCTGACGTCCAACGGCGCGCGCCTGCTGGAGCAAACGCTCGACTGGGCGCTGCAAAAGCTGGAGCAGACCAACACCCTGCAACCGATTCTGGAAAAACTGTATCAGGCCCAGACCCTGAGCCAGCAGGAGAGCCACCAGCTATTCTCCGCCGTCGTGCGCGGTGAGCTGAAGCCTGAGCAGTTGGCCGCTGCGCTGGTGAGCATGAAGGTACGCGGCGAAAGCCCGCAGGAGATCGCCGGTGCGGCAACCGCACTGCTGGAAAATGCCGCCCCGTTCCCGCGCCCGGACTATCCGTTTGCCGATATTGTCGGGACCGGTGGCGACGGCAGTAACAGTATCAATATTTCCACCGCCAGCGCCTTTGTGGCCGCGGCATGCGGTCTGAAAGTGGCGAAACACGGCAACCGCAGCGTGTCCAGCCGTTCCGGATCGTCCGACCTGCTGGCGGCTTTCGGTATCAACCTGGACATGAACGCCGAGCGTTCCCGTGAAGCGCTGGATGATCTGGGCGTCTGTTTCCTGTTCGCGCCGAAGTATCACACCGGTTTCCGCCACGCGATGCCGGTTCGCCAGCAGCTTAAAACCCGCACGCTGTTTAACGTGCTCGGTCCACTCATTAACCCGGCGCACCCGCCGCTGGCGCTGATTGGCGTTTACAGCCCGGAGCTGGTCCTGCCGATTGCGGAGACGCTGCGCGTCCTCGGTTACCAACGCGCCGCCGTGGTACACAGCGGCGGGATGGATGAAGTTTCCCTGCATGCGCCCACGCTGGTTGCCGAACTGAATAACGGTGAAGTGCTGAACTATCAGCTTGAGGCCGCTGACTTCGGGTTGACCCCGTACCATCAGGACGCCCTGGCGGGCGGCACGCCGGAAGAAAACCGTGACATTCTCACGCGCTTATTACAAGGTAAAGGTGAGGCCGCCCATGAGGCCGCCGTGGCGGCCAACGTAGCCATGCTGATGCGTTTACATGGCGAGGAAGATCTGAAAGCCAACGCCCAAAAAGTTCTGGACGTGCTGCGCTCCGGTGCAGCTTACGATCGCGTTACCGCACTTGCGGCAAGAGGGTAAATAATGCAGACCGTTTTAGCGAAAATCGTCGCCGATAAGGCCATCTGGGTGGAAGCCCGTAAGCAACAGCAGCCGCTCGCCAGTTTTCAGAATGACGTCGTTCCGAGCAGCCGTCGTTTTTATGATGCTCTCCAGGGCGCGCGTACCGCGTTTATTCTGGAGTGTAAAAAAGCGTCTCCGTCCAAAGGCGTGATCCGCGACGATTTCGACCCGGCGCGTATTGCCGGTATTTACAAGCATCATGCGTCTGCCATTTCTGTGCTGACTGATGAGAAATATTTCCAGGGCAGCTTCGATTTTCTGCCCGTTGTCAGCGGCATCGCGCCGCAGCCGATTCTGTGCAAAGACTTTATTATCGACCCGTATCAGATCTGGCTGGCGCGCTTTTACCAGGCCGATGCCTGCCTGCTGATGCTCTCCGTTCTGGATGACGAGCAGTATCGCCAGCTCTCCGCCGTCGCGCACAGCCTGAATATGGGCGTGCTGACCGAAGTGAGCAACGAAGAGGAACTGGAGCGCGCCATCGCGCTGGAAGCCAAAGTGGTCGGCATTAACAACCGCGACCTGCGCGACCTGTCGATTGACCTCAACCGTACGCGCCAGCTTGCGCCGCGTCTGGGCGCGGGCGTCACGGTGATCAGCGAATCCGGGATTAACAGCTACGCTCAGGTGCGCGAACTCAGCCACTTTGCCAACGGTTTCCTGATCGGCTCCGCGATGATGGAACACGACGATCTTAATGCGGCCGTGCGCCGCGTGCTGTTGGGTGAGAACAAAGTCTGCGGCCTGACCCGTGAACAGGATGCGCAGGCCGCGTATGAAGCGGGCGCAATCTATGGTGGTCTGATCTTTGTTGAGTCCTCTCCTCGCGCCGTTAATGAGGAAAAGGCGCGCAAGGTGATCGCGGCTGCGCCACTGAGCTACGTGGGCGTGTTCCGCAATGCGGATATCAACGACGTTGCGGCAAAAGCGGACGCGTTATCCCTGAGCGCGGTTCAGCTGCACGGCGATGAAGATCAGGCGTACATCGATGCCCTGCGACATGTTCTGGCGCCTCAGGTTCAGATCTGGAAAGCGCAAAGCGTTGGCGCCACCCTGCCCGCGCGTAACCTGAAGCATGTTGATAAATATGTTCTCGACAACGGCCAGGGCGGCACGGGGCAGCGTTTCGACTGGTCACTGCTGCGTGGCGAAGTGCTGGACAATGTCCTGCTGGCGGGGGGATTAAGCCCCGATAACTGTGTGGAAGCGGCCAAAACCGGCTGCGCAGGCCTCGATTTCAATTCAGGCGTAGAGTCCCAACCGGGCATTAAAGACGCCAGCAAGCTGGCATCGGTATTTAAAACTCTGCGTGCATATTAAGGAAGAGAAGATGACGACATTACTTAACCCGTATTTTGGTGAGTTCGGTGGGATGTATGTCCCACAAATCCTGATGCCCGCGCTGCGCCAGCTGGAAGAAGCGTTCGTGAGCGCACAGAAAGATCCGGCGTTTCAGGCGGAGTTTACTGACCTGCTGAAAAACTACGCCGGTCGTCCGACGGCGCTGACAAAGTGCCGCAACCTGACCGAAGGCACCAAAACCACGCTGTATCTTAAGCGTGAAGATCTGCTGCACGGTGGCGCGCATAAAACTAACCAGGTGCTTGGCCAGGCGTTGCTCGCGAAGCGGATGGGTAAAACCGAAATCATCGCCGAAACCGGCGCGGGACAGCACGGTGTGGCCTCAGCGCTCGCCAGCGCCCTGCTCGGTCTGAAATGCCGCATTTACATGGGGGCGAAGGACGTTGAGCGCCAGTCGCCAAACGTGTTCCGTATGCGTCTGATGGGGGCGGAAGTGATCCCGGTGCACAGCGGTTCTGCCACGCTGAAAGATGCCTGTAATGAAGCGCTGCGCGACTGGTCTGGCAGCTACGAAACCGCCCACTACATGCTCGGTACCGCGGCGGGCCCGCACCCGTTCCCGACCATCGTGCGGGAATTCCAGCGCATGATCGGCGAAGAGACTAAAGCGCAGATCCTCGAAAAAGAGGGTCGCCTGCCGGATGCGGTGATCGCCTGCGTTGGCGGCGGATCTAACGCCATCGGCATGTTTGCCGATTTTATCGACGAAACCAGCGTTGGGCTGATTGGCGTTGAGCCTGCCGGCCACGGCATTGAAACGGGCGAGCACGGAGCGCCGCTGAAGCATGGCCGCGTAGGGATCTACTTCGGCATGAAGGCCCCGATGATGCAGACTGATGAAGGGCAGATTGAGGAGTCTTACTCAATCTCTGCCGGACTGGATTTCCCGTCCGTAGGGCCGCAGCACGCGTTCCTCAACAGCACCGGCCGCGCGGATTATGTCTCCATCACCGATGACGAAGCGCTGGAGGCCTTCAAAACGCTGTGCCGCAATGAAGGGATCATCCCGGCGCTGGAGTCTTCCCACGCGCTGGCGCACGCGCTGAAAATGATGAAGGAAAACCCGGAAAAAGAGCAGCTGCTGGTGGTAAACCTTTCCGGTCGCGGTGACAAAGATATCTTCACCGTTCACGATATTCTGAAAGCACGAGGGGAAATCTGATGGAACGCTACGACAACGCATTTGCACAACTGAAAGCTCGCCAGGAAGGCGCCTTCGTTCCCTTCGTGACGCTGGGCGACCCCGGCCCGGAGCAGTCGCTGAAGATTATCGACACCCTGATTGATGCCGGTGCCGACGCGCTGGAGCTCGGTATTCCGTTCTCCGATCCGCTGGCGGATGGCCCGACCATTCAGAACGCAACGCTACGCGCGTTTGCCGCGGGCGTGACGCCGAGCCAGTGCTTTGAAATGCTGGCGGCGATCCGCCAGAAGCACCCGACCATTCCGATCGGCCTGCTGATGTACGCCAACCTGGTGTTCAGCCGCGGTATTGATGCGTTTTACGCCGAGTGCGCCCGCGTGGGCGTTGACTCCGTGCTGGTGGCTGACGTGCCCGTTGAAGAGTCTGCGCCATTCCGTCAGGCGGCAATGCGCCACAACGTCGCGCCGATTTTCATCTGTCCACCGAATGCCGATGACGATCTGTTGCGCCAGATTGCCTCTTACGGACGAGGTTACACCTACCTGCTCTCCCGTGCGGGCGTCACCGGTGCGGAAAACAAAGCCGCGCTGCCGCTGCATCATCTGGTGGAGAAGCTGGCAGAATACCATGCTGCACCGCCGCTTCAGGGCTTTGGCATTTCCTCCCCGGATCAGGTTACTGCGGCGATTGACGCCAAAGCCGCCGGGGCCATTTCCGGTTCGGCTATCGTAAAAATCATCGAGAAGAACGTGGATAAGCCAGAGCAGATGCTGGCTGAGTTACACGCATTCGTCACATCCATGAAAGCGGCCACGCGCAAGGTGTAACCGTTAACACCGTCTGGCCCCGGCGTCAGGCGGTTTTCCCTTCTCTCTTCCTGAAAGAAGCAGGTCAAAATTGATCCTGTCGATATTTTCGGTGTGAATGACTTTCCAAACTTTCGCGTAAGCGTATGATCTGGGCTCTTTTTAGCGTTACCCTTCTGAGTTCAGAGGTTATTCATGTCATGGCATTCCTTCAAACAGACTTACCTGGTTAAGTTCTGGTCACCTGTTCCGGCCGTTATCGCGGCAGGCATTCTCTCTACCTATTATTTCGGTATTACCGGCACCTTCTGGGCTGTTACGGGCGAGTTTACCCGCTGGGGTGGGCAGCTATTACAGCTGGCTGGCGTTCATGCCGAAGAGTGGGGCTACTTCAAACTGATCCATCTTGAGGGCACACCGCTGACCCGCATCGACGGGATGATGATCATTGGCATGTTCGGCGGCTGTTTTGCGGCTGCGCTGTGGGCCAACAACGTTAAGTTGCGCATGCCGAAAAGCCGCATCCGCATTGTGCAGGCCGTGGTCGGCGGTATCATTGCCGGGTTTGGCGCTCGTCTGGCGATGGGCTGTAACCTTGCCGCGTTCTTCACCGGTATTCCGCAGTTCTCGCTGCATGCCTGGTTCTTTGCCGTCGCCACCGCCATCGGCTCCTACTTCGGTGCTAAATTCACCCTGCTGCCGCTGTTCCGCATTCCGGTGAAAATGACGAAAGTTAGCGCTGCCTCTCCGTTAACGCAAAAACCCGATCAGGCGCGTCGTCGCTTCCGCCTCGGTATGCTGGTCTTTTTTGCCATGGTTGCCTGGGCGATTTGCACGGCAATGAATCAGCCCAAACTCGGCCTGGCCATGCTGTTCGGCGTCGGCTTTGGTTTGCTGATTGAACGTGCGCAGATCTGCTTTACCTCCGCATTTCGCGATATGTGGATCACCGGACGCACCATGATGGCGAAGGCGATCATTGCTGGTATGGCCGTGAGCGCAATTGGCATCTTCAGCTATGTTCAGCTCGGCGTGGAGCCGAAAATCATGTGGGCGGGCCCAAATGCCGTGATTGGCGGGCTGCTGTTTGGTTTTGGCATCGTGCTGGCGGGCGGGTGTGAAACCGGCTGGATGTATCGCGCCGTGGAAGGTCAGGTGCATTACTGGTGGGTGGGTCTGGGTAACGTGATTGGCTCTACCCTTCTGGCCTGCTACTGGGATGATGTCTCGCCGGTACTGGCAACAAACTGGGACAAGGTCAACCTGCTGAATACGTTTGGTCCACTCGGGGGACTGATGGTGACCTATGCCCTGCTGCTCATCGCCTTCTTACTGGTTGTTGCACAAGAGAAGCGCTTCTTCCGGCGTGCCACCGTCAAAACTGAAACTCAGGAGAATGCCGCATGAAAGAGATCGTGCCTGACTATCGTCTCGATATGGTGGGGGAACCTTGTCCTTACCCGGCCGTCGCCACGCTTGAAGCGCTACCGCAGTTAAAGAAAGGCGAAATTCTGGAAGTGGTGAGCGATTGCCCCCAGTCGATCAATAACATTCCGCTTGATGCCAAAAATCACGGCTATACCGTGCTGGATATCCAGCAGGATGGACCAACCATTCGTTATTTAATTCAGAAGTGATTGCACGATCGAAAAGGCCTCTCAGAGGCCTTTTCTAGTTTACTGGCTTTGGCCACCGTCGTCGTCTGAGCTTCGGCAGGCATGAATGAATGGTGAGACGTGTTCCGCAAACGGAACAGATAGCACCGTGAGGTAGGCTATGTGCTGGGCTGAACGTCGTGAACTGAAACTGTTTACCTGCACAAACCGGACACTCAAATTTGATGTTGGGGATATCCCCTCCAGCCAGGTGTGTGGAACAACCACCATACAGCAATCACCGGCTGACAGGGGATATATCTTCTGTCAGAAACGATAGCCTGCTGAGAACATAAATACCCACGGATCCAGACGGGTATTGATACTTTGCTGCTGGCCACCAGCTTTAAAGCGCACGTCCGTATCAATGTCCATATACCAGACCGAGGCGTTGATCAGCCAGTCACGGTTAATCAGATAATCCAGACCAACCTGCCCCGCCATGCCCCACGAGTCTTTCAGGCTGAGATCGGAGAGCCCGGCCTCTTTACCGGTATCGTTAAATTTCTCATCAAAGAAGGTGGTGTAGTTAACGCCTGCACCAATATAAGGGCGAACCTTGCTGCTGGAATCGCCGAAGTACCACTGCGCCATCAGCGTTGGTGGCAAATGGTGCACCGTGGCAATGTCCCCGGTCGGTCCTAAACCGACGCGGTGACGGAATGGCGTGGCGGCTAAAAGCTCGACGCCAATGTTATCCGTTGCCATATACGTAAACGTCAGGCCTAACTGGGTGTTATTGCTGACGTTAAACCCGCCCATACCCAGTACATTGTCGGAACCTTCCGTTGGACGCACCGTTGCCGAACCGGCACGAATAAAGAATTCGCCTGCTTCATGCGCGTACGCGCCGCCAGAGAGAGTGCTTAAGATAAGGGCTGCCACCGCTAATTTTTTCATATCCGCTCCATCGTTGTGGTTTTAATTGCGGAGGAGAATATACTCACAAATGAGTAATAAGTGATCTAACACAGATCACATTAAAACCAGTAAGTTAACATTCATTGATCTAGGTTAAATTTTGGTGACGCCTTATAAAGCAATAAGTTGTTACTGCGTCAATTTTTGGCATTTCATGGTTACAAAATTTTCTGTTTTCCCTCTCTTGCGCTTCCTGTAGCGGCTGGATAATTTATCGCTCTCATAATGTGATTTGATGCGTTCTATTTTTGCAGGTGTGCCATGAGTGATCATAACCCGTGCATGACGTGCGGAGCCTGTTGTGCGTATTTTCGAGTCTCTTTCTACTGGGCTGAAGCCAGCGATGGCGGCGGCACCGTTCCGGTTGATCTCACGGAACCCTTGACCCCTTTTCTGCGCTGTATGCGCGGCACCAACCAAAAACAGAGCCGCTGTGTGGCACTGGAAGGTGAACCTGGGGTATCCACCCGCTGCTCCATTTACGCGGATCGCCCCAGCCCGTGTCGCACTTTCGCGATGTCGGGAGAGGATGGGCAGGTCAATGAGGCATGCAATCGCGCCCGCGCCCGCTATGGATTACCGCCGCTTTACAAAGATATGCTTTTCCATACAAGCCTTGATGCTGCCACCAGCGTGTTATCCGGTGTACAATTGCCGGCTAATTAACACCTGCAATACTCAAGGAGAGTGCATGTCTATCACGGCGAAGTCTGTCTACCGTGACACGGGAAATTTTTTCCGCAATCAGTTCATTACCTTTTTACTGATCGCGTTGTTGTGCGCCTTTATTACGGTGGTGCTGGGTCATGCGTTCTCACCCAGTGATGAACAGATTGCCACGCTGAGCCAGGGGGATCATCTTGCAGGCAGCGCAGGGTTGTTTGACCTTGTGCAGAATATGACGCCAGAGCAACAGCAAATCTTGCTGCGCGCATCTGCGGCATCGACCTTCTCGGGCCTGATTGGCAACGCCATTCTGGCGGGTGGCGTGTTGCTGATGATCCAGCTGGTGTCTGCCGGCCAACGCGTCAGCGCGTTACGTGCAATCGGGGCCAGTGCTCCGGTGCTGCCAAAGCTGTTTATCCTCATCTTCCTGACCACGCTGCTGGTCCAGATGGGGATCATGTTGGTTGTCGTTCCGGGCGTGCTGCTGGCTATCGTACTTTCATTCGCGCCAGTAATGGTTGTGCAGGACAAACTGGGCATTTTCACCGCCATGCGCAGCAGCATCAGGCTCGCGTGGGCCAATATGCGTCTGGTCGCCCCGGCCGTTATCAGCTGGCTGCTGGCCAAAACTCTGCTGTTGCTGTTTGCGCCGAATTTTGCGGTGTTAACGCCAAACGTTGGAGCGGTTGTCGCCAATACGCTGAGCAATCTGATTTCAGCCGTGCTGCTGGTCTATTTGTTCCGTCTGTACATGTTAATTCGTCAGTAACTGGGATCGCAGAATGAAGCAGTTTCTTGATTTTTTACCGCTGATCGTATTTTTCGCTTTTTATAAGCTGTACGACATTTATGCCGGCACGCTGGCGCTGATTGTGGCAACGGCTGTGGTGCTGATTTACAGCTGGGTTCGCTATCGCAAAGTTGAAAAGATGGCGCTCATCACCTTCCTGATGGTGGCGGTGTTTGGTGGCCTGACGTTGTTCTTCCACAATGATGAATTTATCAAATGGAAGGTCACGGTGATTTACGGCCTGTTTGCGGGCGCGCTGCTCATCAGCCAGTGGGTGATGAAGAAGCCGCTGATCCAGCGCATGCTGGGGAAAGAACTGACCCTGCCGCAGGCTGTGTGGGGGCGTCTGAATATCGCCTGGGCGCTATTTTTTATTCTGTGTGGTCTGGCGAATATCTATATCGCATTCTGGCTGCCACAGAATATCTGGGTCAACTTCAAGGTGTTTGGCCTGACGGCGCTGACCCTTATCTTCACCCTGCTTAGCGGCGTTTATATTTATCGCCACATGCCGCAGGATGACAAGCACTGATCCTTCTGGCCAGATCGCCGCGCGGTCTGGCCTCTTTTCCCGCCTTCTCTTATCTCTACATCCTTCCTGCGAAAATGTCTGAATCATGAAGATTTTATGGAGATTGCTGTCATTTGATTGTAATGAGAATGACTATCATTAATATTCGTCATCGCATTTTTAACAAATGGAAATGAGTTGATGAATAACATAATAAGATTTGCCCCGGCTACACTTACGCTCGCCATTCTTTCAACGCTATACCAGAGCGCGCACGCAGCGGAAGATCCTCTCGCCGATGGTGAAACAATGGTTGTTCAGGCCACCGCTGAAGAGGCGCTGAAGCAACAGCCGGGGGTTTCCATCATCACGGCAAAGGACATAGAAAAGGATCCACCGGTTAACGATCTTTCAGAAATTATTCGCAAAATGCCCGGGGTTAACCTCACCGGAAACAGCGCGACAGGCAGCCGCGGCAACAACCGCCAGATCGACATCCGCGGTATGGGGCCGGAGAACACGCTGATTCTGATTGACGGTGTGCCGGTGACGTCACGTAACTCGGTGCGCTACAGCTGGCGCGGGGAGCGCGACACCCGCGGGGATACCAACTGGGTTCCGCCAGAGATGGTTGAGCGCATTGAAGTGCTCCGGGGACCTGCTGCCGCCCGCTATGGTTCGGGGGCGGCCGGCGGCGTCGTCAACATCATTACCAAACGCCCGACCAACGACTGGCACGGTTCGCTCTCCCTGTACACTAACCAGCCTGAAAATGATAAAGAGGGAGCGACGAAACGCGCTAATTTTGATCTGAGCGGCCCCCTCGCGGGCGATGCGTTAACGATGCGCCTGTACGGGAATATCAATAAAACTGACGCAGATGCTCAGGATATCAACACCGCGCAAAACGGCTCTTACGCCGCCGGACGTGAAGGCGTGCGCAACAAGGACATCAATGCCCTGCTCTCCTGGAAACTCACGCCACAGCAGATTATCGATTTCGACTACAGCTACAGCCGCCAGGGCAATATCTACGCGGGTGATACTCAATACAGCAACAGCAACGTCAGCCCTGACGGTCTTGTGTCGTCCCTGTATGGACACGAAACGAACCGAATGTACCGCCAGTCTTATGGCATTACGCACAACGGCATCTGGGACTGGGGTCAGTCAAAGTTCGGTGTTTATTATGAAAAGACCAACAACACCCGCCTGGAAGAAGGCTCTACGGGCAAAGTTGAGGGGATGATCAATAGCGATAAATACGATACCAGCCGGCTGGAGTCATACCGTTCAACGGGTGAACTGAACATGCCTTTCTTCTGGCTGGTCGAACAGACGCTAACCGTCGGTGCAGAATGGAACCGTGATGAACTGAACGATCCGGCCTCAATGCAGGCGACAAATGTGTCGGGAGAAGTGATTAACGGCGTTCCCGGCACGGCTTCTGAGCGCAACAGCAAAAACAGCGCTGACCTCACTGGCATCTATCTTGAGGACAATATTGAAGCGCGTCAGGGCACCAACCTGATCCCAGGGCTCCGCTTTGATTATCACAATCAGTTTGGCAGCAACTGGAGCCCGAGCCTGAACCTCTCTCAGGATTTGGGTGACATGTTCAAGGTTAAAGCGGGTATCGCTCGGGTATTTAAAGCGCCAAACCTGTATCAATCCAGCGAAGGCTATCTGCTTTCCACCCGCGGCAATGGCTGCCCGAATAACGTTTCCGAAGGAAGCTGTTACCTGTTAGGTAACCCGGATCTGGATCCTGAAATCAGCGTGAACAAAGAGATTGGCCTGGCCTTTGCGCTGGAAGGCTACGAGGCTGGCATAACCTGGTTCCGCAACGATTACAAAAACAAGATCGTTTCAGGAACGGATGTGCTGGGCCAGACAAGCAGCGGCGCAAATATCCTTCAGTGGCAGAACGGAGGAAAGGCTGTTGTTGAGGGGCTGGAAGGCAACCTCACCGTCCCGGTTATCCGCGACACGCTCACCTGGCGTACCAATGCGACGTATATGATTCAGTCTGAAAGTAAGGACACCGGCAACCCTCTGTCGATTATCCCAAAATATACCGTCAACACGATGCTCGACTGGCAGGTAAGCAGCAAACTTTCAGCGAACCTTAGCTGGACGATGTATGGCCGCCAGAAGCCAAGAGAAAATGCTGAAATCCGCAAAGAGCAGAATGCGATGTCAGATAAAGAGATTGGCGCCTATTCCATCGTTGGGATCGGTAGTAACTATCAACTGACAAAAGACCTCCACCTGAATGCCGGGATCAGCAACCTCTTTGATAAGCAGATTTACCGAGAAAATGACGGTGCATCGACCTATAACGAACCAGGCCGTGCGTATTACGCTGGCGTGACCCTGTCCTTCTGACCCTAAGGCGCCTGCTCTGCGGGCGCTAACCCTATTCTCTCCAGCCAGAAATCATAGTAGCATCCCGCCTGAAGTCTTCAGTTACGAGTTTAAAAACAATGACAACAAATGACACCCCTCAGGGCGAACTGGTTTTACGCACACTGGCAATGCCTGCGGATACGAATGCCAATGGCGATATTTTTGGCGGCTGGTTGATGTCGCAGATGGATATGGGCGGTGCAATCCTGGCAAAAGAGATTGCACACGGGCGCGTGGTAACCGTCCGGGTCGATGGCATGACCTTTCTGCGCCCTGTCGCGGTGGGGGACGTGGTGTGCTGTTATGCACGCTGCGTAAAACGCGGCAATACGTCTGTCTCCATCAACATTGAAGTATGGGTGAAAAAAGTCTCTTCTGAACCGATTGGTCAGCGCTATAAGGCGACGGAGGCATTATTCATCTACGTGGCGGTGGATAGCGACGGTAAGCCCCGCCAGCTCCCACGGAGCTGAACCTCAGGTAAAAAAAAGCCTCCTTGCGGAGGCTTCTTTTATTCCATCTGTGCCCCGCCGTTCAGGCGGAAGACAATGTTCACAATCAACCCATTGCCGGGTTTACCGGCTTCATAGCGCCACCTGCGCATGGCCGATTTAACTTCGCGTTCAAACATATTCGCCGGCTGTGCGGACAGGATTTCCACGTTATCCACACGTCCATCAGCCGTAACGTCGAATTTCACCCGTACACGCCCTTCAATACGTAACGCCTGAGCACGTGCCGGGTACTGCGGCTGGTTACGGCTCAGCGCGCGCGGGCCTGCTGGCGCCGTTACCGTCGGTTTTGTCGCGGTCGTGGTGTTATTCATCAGCGGACGTGACGGGGCGGCATTTTCAACCGGCTGCGTGGCGCGTGGCTCAACCGGACGCACTTCGCGTTTCGGACGCTCTTCCACCTTTTTGACCGGCTTGGGTTTTGGCTTCGGCTTAGGTTTCGGCTCCGGCTTATGGATCACCACCGGCGCTTCTTTCGGCGGTTCAGGAACCGGCTCGGGCTCTGGCTCCGGCTCGGGTTCAGCAACGGGCTGTGGCGGCGGCGGCGCAACCTGCGGCGGCTCAAGATCCGCAGGCGATACCATGGTCACAGAAATTGGCTGCGCAGGCGCTGGCATTTCAATAACCTGATGAACCGAGGTATAGAGCAGACCCGCCACGACAGCACCGTGAATAACGACGGAAAGCAACGTCGGCCATGGAAAGCGGCGAGGTAAATCAAGGGTCATCGAAGTCATAATCATCAACGTTAAAAAACCGAACCTCGATTTTAAATGCAAATAGCAATCATATTCAATAAGACACTTTGTCCTGGCGCAATTTAAGCGTACATGAGGGCAAAAAAGGGGCATCCAGATCAGGGTTTTAACATTGTTATTATCTTTACATTGCAGTCATTTGTGCTTTCACATAACGTAATTGTCACTTTTACCGGTTAAGGAGCTTTGCCGTGCTTTACGTGATTTACGCTGAAGATGTACCTGATTCTCTGGAAAAACGTCTTTCCGTTCGCCCTGCCCATCTGGCGCGTTTACAGTTGCTACAGGATGAAGGTCGGTTGCTGACCGCAGGCCCGATGCCTGCCGTTGACAGCAACGATCCGGGCGCGGCGGGTTTTACCGGCTCAACGGTGATTGCCGAGTTTGAATCTCTGGAAGCCGCACAGGCCTGGGCAGAAGCAGACCCGTACGTCGCAGCCGGCGTTTACGAGAAAGTCACGGTTCGCCCGTATAAAAAAGTGTTCTGAAACGAAAGGCTCCCTCGGGAGCCTTTTCTTCATTCAGTGCAGCGACGCCAGCCTCGCCGCAAATCCGACAAACAGCAGCCCTATCAACCCGTTCCCCAGCTTCGCCAGTTTCTTTTTGGTTTTCAGGTAACGCGTGACAAACGCGCCTGAGAAAATCAGGAAGCTCATGTACATGAAGCTGATCAGCTCAAGCGTTGTGGCGAGGATCAGGAACGACGTGCCGGTATTCTTCGCATTGACATCAATGAACTGCACGAAGAACGACACGTAAAAGAGAATCGCTTTCGGGTTCGTCAGGCTCAGCACCAGCGAACGCTTAAGGATTGCGCTTGCCGGTTCGGCGCTACTTTCGTGCGCATTTTTTTGACGCGTCATAACGGACCAGAGCATTTTTCCGCCCAGCCACAGCAGATAAAACGCGCCCAGATAGCGGACAATATTAAATAATACCGGAGTGGTCTGGATCAACGCGGCGACGCCCGCCCAGGCCAGAAACATCAGCACGGCATCACCAATAAATACACCGGTGGCTGCCAGATAGCCTTTCTTAACGCCGTGGCCAATCCCTGTTTTCAGCACAAACAAGGTGTTCGGTCCTGGAACCAGCACGATAAAAAATGCGCCGACAACATAGGTCCAGAAATTCAGTACACCAAACTCCGCAAACACGTCTCACTCCTTTCGCTCAAAAACAGCGGGGATACCGGTAATTACGGTATCCCCTGAATCAGTTGCGCTATTGTACGCCGTTATAGCCATCAAGATAAGTCGCGGCCAGTTCGTTACCAAATAACAGGGCGTCTTTACTGTCCATGTCCGAAGACCATTTATCCTTCGCGTTGCCTGCGAACAATTCCTGCGACTTCGCATTTTCTTTCAGCTGATCGCGAATGCTTTGCGCGTATTCACTGGCTTCAGCCTGAGTCCGCCCTTCCGCGCGGTCAGCTTTGCCCCGGGCATAAAGCTCGCGGAACTGCGCCACGTTCAGCTGATAATTTTTCTGCACGCTGGAGGTGTAGTTGCCGCCAGTAAAGCTGGACTGATGCGACACGAAATAAAACGCGTGCCGTTCGGGTGAGGTTTTGCTGCTGGCACAACCGCTTAATATCGCAATCCCAAAGAGTGCTGCCATTACTTTTCCGTTCATCCTTTGTTCCTTTAATAAAGCCAATGTATTCCCCATGCGAAAACATAATCTGCCAATGAGGAAAATGACGAAAGTCCTAAATCTTCTCTGAGCGCATCCAGCGCCAAAAGTACAATAAAAATCCAGAGATAAGGATTCATCTTTTAATATCATGACGTTATGGGGACTTAGTATATCGCGGAAAGCAAACGGAAGGAGACTGCAAAAATTGATAGCCTGGATGTTTAATGGGCACCTTTACGGTGCCCTTCATGCTTTTCAGATGTCCTGGACTGCGAACAACAGCGCGTTACGGTGTCTGTTCAGGCCACATTTTCTGATGGCGTGGATACGCATATTGCGGCGGGATTGTGCTTCCAGCCAACGAGCCTTACGACGACTCACCTGTCGCAACATGCGCCAGCGCCCAACTTCAGTTCTACTGCGCTTCATGTCTACAACTCTTTCTCTAACAGAGATGCCATTATATGCCTAAGCAGGCGGCAAACCAGCGCTTTTATCTGCCGTTTTTATTTGCCAGATGAATCCTGATGCGTAAACTCATAACAATACGCTTTCAAAAGGATTTTTTATTTATGACAACCTTCTACACCGTGGTGAGTTGGCTGGTCATTTTAGGATACTGGCTGTTAATTGCCGGGGTGACGTTGCGCATTCTGATGAAACGCAGAGCGGTACCTTCCGCCATGGCCTGGCTTCTGATTATCTACATTCTGCCGCTGGTGGGCATCATCGCCTATCTCTCTTTCGGTGAACTTCATCTGGGTAAACGCCGCGCCGAACGCGCCCGCGCCATGTGGCCCTCCACGGCGAAATGGCTTGCTGACCTTAAAGCCTGCAAGCATATCTTCGCTGAAGAGAACAGCAGCGTGGCCGCATCTCTGTTCAAGCTGTGCGAACGCCGCCAGGGGATTGCTGGGGTAAAAGGCAATCAGCTGCAACTGATGACCTCTTCTGATGACGTGATGCAGGCGCTGATCCGTGATATCCAGCTCGCCCGACACAATATCGAGATGGTGTTTTATATCTGGCAGCCGGGCGGCATGGCGGACCAGGTCGCCGAATCGCTAATGGCCGCTGCACGTCGCGGTATCCACTGCCGCCTGATGCTGGACTCCGCTGGCAGCGTGGCCTTTTTCCGTAGCCCGTGGGCAGGCATGATGCGCAACGCCGGTATCGAGGTGGTCGAGGCGCTAAAAGTGAATCTTTTCCGCGTCTTTCTGCGCCGCATGGATCTCCGCCAGCACCGGAAAATGGTTCTGATCGATAACTACATCGCCTACACCGGCAGCATGAACATGGTTGACCCCCGCTTCTTCAAGCAGGATTCCGGCGTGGGGCAATGGATCGATCTGATGGCGCGGATGGAGGGACCGATCGCGACCTCAATGGGCATCGTCTACTCCTGCGACTGGGAAATTGAAACCGGTAAACGCATTCTTCCCCCGCCGCCGGATGGCAATATCATGCCGTTTGAGGAAGCCAGCGGGCACACTATCCACACTATCGCCTCCGGTCCTGGCTTCCCGGAAGATCTGATCCATCAGGCACTGCTTACCGCCGCGTACTCCGCGCGGGAATATCTGATCATGACCACGCCCTATTTCGTTCCCAGCGACGACCTTCTGCATGCCATCTGTACAGCGGCACAGCGCGGAGTGGATGTGAGCATTATTATGCCGCGCAAGAACGATTCGCTGCTGGTGGGATGGGCAAGCCGCGCGTTCTTTAGTGAGCTGCTGGCCGCAGGCGTTAAAATTTATCAGTTCGAAGGCGGGCTGTTACACACCAAGAGCGTGCTGGTGGACGGAGAGCTGAGCCTGGTGGGTACCGTCAACCTCGATATGCGCAGCCTATGGCTGAATTTTGAAATTACGCTGGTCATTGATGACGCCGGGTTCGGTGGCGATCTGGCGGCGGTTCAGGACGATTATATCTCCCGCTCACGCCTGCTGGACGCCAGACTGTGGGCGAAACGTCCGCTGTGGCAGCGAATTGCCGAACGACTGTTTTACTTCTTTAGTCCGTTGCTGTAAAACGTGCCCAACGATGTTTAACAGGTAGTCATCATGGAAATGGATCTGAACAATCGCCTGACCGAAGACGAAACGCTCGAGCAGGCCTACGATATTTTTCTCGAGCTGGCGGTCGATAATCTCGACCCTGCTGACGTCATTCTTTTCAACCTGCAATTTGAAGAGCGTGGCGGTGCTGAGCTGTTCGATCCGTCTGAAGACTGGGCCGAACATGTCGATTTTGATCTCAACCCGGACTTCTTCGCCGAGGTGGTGATTGGCCTGGCAGATGAAGACGGCGGAGAAATTAACGACATCTTTGCCCGCGTCCTGCTGTGCCGCGAGAAAGACCACAAACTGTGCCATATTCTCTGGCGCGAATAATAAAAAAGGCTGCCCGCGCAGCCTTTTTTATTTAATCCGGTAAGGCATTTCCACAGCGGTGACAAAACCGCGCGCCGGGTTCATGATTCCCCTGCTGACACTTCGGACATTTGCGTTGCTGCTTGCTGTTCTGAAAGGCGCTGCTCATATGGGTGGTAATTAGCCCCGTTGGTATCGCTATTACTGAATAGCCGATCAGTATAAGAACCGATGCCACAATACGTCCGAGCGGCGTATGCGGGGTAATATCGCCATAGCCCACGGTGGTCACCGTGACGATAGCCCAGTAAACAGACGCATTAAGTGTGGTAAACCCGTATTTTGGCCCTTCGATTAAATACATCAGGGAGCCAAAAACGATCATCACGATAGCAATAAACGAATAGAAGAGAATCAGCTGGTGGCGGGCGCTGACAATGGCAACCCAAAAAACCCGCAGCGACGGCATAAAGCGCAGCAGTTTGAGTATTCGTAACACACGAATCGCCCGCATTGCACGCCAGGCAAACACATAATTCAGGCTGATCTCAGGCCACAGCCACATGACATACAGCGGCAGGATGGTGGCTAAATCAATAAATCCCCAGAAGCTGAAAACGTATTTCGCCGGATTTGGCCAGCTAATGACCCTCAGCACATATTCCGCGGTAAACACCAGCGTGACAATCAATTCCAGCCAGACGAAAACGTGCCACTCCTCATACGTCATGTGGTACTGCGTTCCGGCGCCGGATTCGATAAAGATAATAATGACGCTAATCAGCGCAAATAAACCACACAGACCTTCGAAGCGGCGACCGGAAACCGTTTCAGGATCAAATAAAAGGTGATACAGCCGCTGACGGGCCGACGTGAATAATCGCGACACATTAACCTCGAAAAATAAGGGCTGACATCATGTCAGCCCTTGCGATTATAACGGGTCTACTTTCAGGCAGGAAACCGCATGTCGGAAACTGCCCTCCAGAACCGGCCGTGTTTTTGCACATTCCGGCCCGGCTATTGGGCATCGCGTACGGAATACGCAGCCTGAAGGCGGGTTGATTGGCGAAGGCAGTTCACCTTCCAGAAGCTGAATGGTTTTATTTTTTTCCAGATCGGGGTCCGGAACGGGAACCGCAGACATCAGCGCTTTGGTATAAGGGTGCAGCGGATTGTGGTACACCTCATCATACGTACCCAGCTCCACGGCGTGGCCCAGATACATGACCAGCACACGGTCCGAAATGTGTTTTACCACCGCCAGATCGTGGGCGATGAAGATCAGCGACAGCCCCATTTCCCGTTGCAGTTTCTGTAGCAGGTTAACCACCTGGGCCTGGATGGAGACGTCCAGCGCCGAAACCGGCTCATCACAGATAATCAGTTTTGGTTCAAGGATCAACGCGCGTGCAATACCGATACGCTGGCACTGACCGCCGGAAAACTCATGTGGGTAGCGGTTGATGAGGTTAGGCAGCAGACCCACCTTCAGCATCATCGCTTTCACCCGGTCGCGAACTTCCTGGCGCGGCATCTTCGGATGATAGGTGCGCAGCGGCTCGGCAATGATTTCGCCAATGGTCATACGCGGATTCAGGGACGCCAGCGGATCCTGGAAAATCATCTGGATGTCGCTGCGGACGTCGCGCCATTCATCCGGCTTCATCCCCAGCAGATCTTTGCCAAGCCAGGCCACTTTCCCGTCGGTGGCTTTCACAAGGCCGATGATCGCCCGCGCAAACGTCGATTTGCCGCAGCCGGATTCGCCCACCACGCCCAGGGTCTCCCCTTCGTACAGGCGTAGCGTGACGCCATCCACCGCTTTCAGGGTTTTGGCAGGCTGCCAGAACCACTGTTTACCGTCTTTGATATCGAAATGGACCTTAAGGTCAGCGATTTCGAGCAGCACATTTCTTTTTTCGTCGATTGCGTTCATACCAGCTCCTCCAGCGGCTTAAAGCAGGCGCGCAGACGGCCTGGGGCAAACGCTTCCAGCGGCGGTGCACTGTTACAGATTTCCATCGCATGCGGACAACGCGGCTGGAACGGGCAGCCTTTTGGCAGACGCAGCAGGTTTGGCGGGTTGCCCGGGATAGTCAGCAGCGACTCCCCTTCCGCATCAAGACGCGGTACGGCATTCAGCAGCCCGATAGAGTACGGATGGGCTGGCTGGTAAAACACATCGCGAGCATTACCGTATTCCATCGTGCGGCCTGCATACATGACTAACACTTTGTCGCAGATCCCGGCAACGACGCCTAAATCGTGGGTGATCATGATGATGGCGGTGTTGAACTCGCGCTTCAGCTCGTTCAGCAACGTCATGATCTGCGCCTGGACGGTTACATCCAGGGCGGTGGTCGGTTCATCAGCGATCAGCAGTTTTGGCCGGCAAAGCAATGCCATCGCGATCATGACGCGCTGGCGCATACCGCCGGAGAACTCGTGTGGATACATGCGCATGCGCTTGCGTGCTTCAGGCATTTTCACCGCATCCAGCATTTTGACGGACTCTTCAAACGCTTCGGCTTTGCCCAGCCCCTTGTGGAGCATCAGCACTTCCATCAGCTGTTCACCCACCCGCATATAGGGGTTCAGGGACGTCATCGGGTCCTGGAAAATCATTGAAATCTGCTCGGCGCGCAGCCTGTTCAGCTCATGTTCCGGCAAATTCAGGATCTCTTTCCCGTTAAACGTCGCCGAACCACCGATCACGCCGTTTGACGCCAGCAGGCCCATCAGCGCGAATGCGGTCTGGGATTTACCGGAACCGGATTCGCCCACAATGCCCAGCGTTTCACCGGCACGCAGGTCGAAGTTGAGATCGTTAACGGCAGTAACATCACCGTCGGGGGTTTTAAACGTCACGCGGAGGTCTTTAACGTCCAGCAGTGCGCTGGTCCGCTGTTGCGCCTGTGGCGCGGTTGCCGTTTCAATAATGGTCATGACGGCGCTCCTTAACGGTCTTTCGGGTCGAGGGCATCACGCAGGCCATCGCCGATAAAGTTGAAACAGAACAGGGTGACGACCAGGAAGCCCGCCGGATACAGCAGTAGCCACGGTGACACTTCCATGGAGTTTGCGCCATCACTTAACAGAGCGCCCCAGCTACTCAGTGGCTCTTGCGTACCTAATCCCAGGAAGCTCAGGAATGATTCAAACAGGATCATACTTGGCACCAGCAGGGAGGCGTATACCACCACCACGCCCAGCACGTTAGGAACGATATGACGCACCACAATATTGGCGGTAGAAACGCCACCAACCTGTGCGGCTTCGATAAACTCCTTACGTTTGAGGCTCAGCGTCTGGCCGCGCACAATACGCGCCATATCCAGCCAGGACACCATCCCGATCGCCACGAAGATCAGCAGGATATTTTGACCAAAGAAGGTCACCAGCAGAATGACGAAGAACATGAACGGGAAGGAGTTCAGAATTTCAAGCATACGCATCATCACGGAGTCCACTTTTCCGCCGAGGTAACCGGAAAGCGAACCGTAAAGCGTGCCGACAATCACCGCCACCAGCGCCGCCGCGATGCCAACCATCAGGGAGATACGGCCGCCAATCGCCACACGCACCAGCAAATCACGCCCGGAGGAGTCGGTGCCGAAATAGTGCCCGGATTCCATATCCGGCGCGCTGGACATCATGCCCCAGTCCGTATCGAAATAGGTGAACTGAGAGAGCATTGGCGCCAGGGTTACGAACAGCGCGATAAGCACCAGCACGACCAGGCTGGCAACGGCGGCACGGTTATGCATAAAACGACGGCGGGCGTCCTGCCAAAGGCTACGACCTTCGACCTCCAGCTTTTCACTGAAGTTTTCCAGCGCCTCGCTGTTTTTCTTACTCAACATCATGGCGTGCTCCAGTTAGTAACGGATTTTCGGGTCGATAACGGCATACAGCACATCGACAACGGCATTAAACAGAATGGTCAGCGCGCCCACGAGGATCGTCAGGCTCAGCACCAGCGAATAGTCACGGTTAAGCGCCCCGTTAACAAACAGCTGCCCGATACCTGGCAGGCCATAAATGGTTTCAATCACCATTGAGCCGGTGATAATGCCGACGAAAGCCGGACCCATATAGGAGAGTACCGGTAACAGTGCAGGCTTGAGGGCATGACGGAAAATAATCCGGCGCATCGGCAGCCCTTTCGCACGGGCGGTACGGATGAAGTTCGAGTGCAGGACTTCAATCATTGAACCGCGGGTAATACGGGCGATGCTGGCGATGTAGGCCAGAGATAATGCCACCATCGGCAATATCATGAACTTCAGCGCCCCGCCGTTCCAGCCGCCCCCGGGAAGCCATTTCAGGGTTATGGCGAATATCATGACCAGCAACGGCGCGACAACGAAGCTGGGGATAACCACCCCAGTCATTGCGACCCCCATGACGGCGTAATCCCATCGGGTATTTTGTTTTAGCGCAGCGATAACGCCCGCAGTGACACCGAGAACAACGGCCAGGATAAATGCAGCAGCCCCTAATTTAGCCGATACCGGGAAGCTGGACGCCACCAGGTCGTTAACGGAATAGTCTTTATATTTAAATGACGGACCAAAATCACCGTGTGCAAGTTGCTTCAGATAGTTGAAGTACTGCGTGGTGATAGGATCGTTTAAATGGTATTTCGCTTCGATGTTGGCCATAACTTCTGGCGGAAGCGTGCGTTCACCGGTAAAAGGACTGCCCGGTGCAAGACGCATCATGAAGAAGGAAATTGTAATTAGAATAAATAACGTTGGAATCGCTTCAAGACAGCGACGCAGGATAAATTTCAACATTGCCCGTACCTTCTGGCGTGTGCCTGATGAATGTTACAAAATAGACACAGTGGGGCAAGCTCGCTCGCCCCACGTATTGCCATTAATGCTTGATAATATAAAGATTCTTAACGGAAATATTATCCAACGGGTCTTTACCGGTATAACCCCCTACCCATGGTTTCACCAGGCGGGCGTTAACGTAGTAGTAAACCGGAACGATCGCAGAGTCTTTATCGAGCTGTTGTTCTGATTTGGCGTACAGATCGGCGCGCTGGGCGTCATCTGCCACCTTCAGGGTTTCGCCAATCAGCTTATCAAACGCCGGGCTCTTATAATGTGCGGTGTTGTTCGAACTGTCGCTCAGCATGGTGTTCAGGAATGAGGTCGGTTCGTTATAGTCCGCACACCATCCTGCACGTGCCACGTCAAAGGTTCCCTGGTGGCGCGTATCGAGGAAGGTTTTCCATTCCTGGTTTTCCAGCTTCACGTTCACGCCGAGGTTTTTCTTCCAGATTGACGCGACGGCGATAGCCAGTTTTTTATGCAGATCGGAGGTGTTATACAGCAGGCTAAAGGTCAGCGGCTTGTCGGCGGTATAGCCAGCTTCAGCCAGCAGTTTTTTCGCTTCTTCGTTACGTTTTTCCTGTGACCATTTGAACCATTCAGGTTCAACCAGCTTCATACCGTCGGTGTAAGGCGGGGTGTAGCTGTAAGCCGGCAGGTCGCCCTGATTCTTCACTTTATTCACGATAATGTCGCGATCCAGTGCCAGCTTCAGTGCGGTACGAACACGTACGTCGGTGAACGGTGCTTTCTGGTTGTTAATTTCGTAATAGTAGGTGCACAGATACGGATCGACGTGAACTTCTTTCGGGATCTCTTTTTTCAGCTTCTGGAACAGTTCAATCGGCATGTTGTTATAGGTCATGTCGATTTCACCGCTGCGGTAGCGGTTTACGTCCGTCACTTCAGAAGAGATTGGCAGGTAAGTGACCTGATTGATAACGGTCTTCGCATTATCCCAATACTGCGGGTTGCGCTCCAGCACCATACGTTCGTTAACGACCCAGTCCTTCAGCTTATATGCACCGTTGGTCACGATATTCGCAGGCTGCGTCCATTTTTCACCAAATTTTTCTACCGCAGATTTTGGTACCGGGGAGACGGACGGGTGAACCAGCAGCTTATAGAAGTACGGAACAGGTTCGCTCAACGTCACTTCAAAGGTGTTGGCATCGATGGCTTTTACGCCAAGGTCGGTTACAGGCTTTTTACCCGTGATGATGTCATCGATATTGGCAATATGGCCATACTGGAGGTAACTCGCATACGGGGAGGCGGTATTCGGATCCGCCAGACGCTGCCAGCTATAGACGAAATCTTCGGCGGTAACCGGCGTACCGTCGGACCATTTGGCATCTTTACGCAGATGGAAGGTCCAGACTTTGAAATCTTTGTTGTCCCATTTTTCCGCCACGCCCGGAGCCGGGTGGCCGTCTACGTCAGTCACCAGCAGACCTTCAAACAGATCGCGGTTAACGTTAGACTCTGGAACACCTTCAATTTTGTGCGGATCAAGAGACTGCACTTCCGCACCGTTATTACGTACCAGCGTTTGCTTCTCAGCCAGCTGAACACCAGCAGGAACGTCCGCAGCCATTGCAGCGTTGCCCGCGATTAGCGCAGTTAAAATCCCCGCCGCTACCAGACTTTTTTTTGTGATGATGGACATTGTGTTGATACTCCACTCATTATAATGACTGACCTTCGCCAGTTGTGTAATCCCCTGTTGGGGCCTGTACAGCGCAGGAGTTTTTTTTGCTACTGTCAGGTTCTTTTTTTACTTCTTGCTATCACCGACTTCATTATTACTGACCGCTCGTACGGCGGTCTTGCGTCGATTCTTTACACCTCTCCCCTGTCAGAGAGATGCGTTGGATATCTTACGTGAGGGCTATATGAAAATAGTTCTCATCAACTTGTTTAATGCTGCAAAATATAAGGCCGGAAAGTACCAAATGGTGCCAACTCTCGCCAATACATTTTGCAAATTTGTTAAGCATTTCTCTTTTACGATGACTGGCATAACTATGGCGCCAACTCTGGCTTACGCCGAAATCAACAAAAAGAGATGTAATTCATACAGATAAGAAATTTTGTTGCTGCAAACGCGACGACATAGCTTAGCTGAACGAATTTTCACGAAAATTTAACAATTGATTATTATTTAGCACATTCGTCTGAGTCAGCGTCGAAATTACTAATATCATTTCGGTTATCTGTCAGCAAGCCCCAGAGTATCATGTGAGTAAAATAACAGAGGGTTTGAGGGATTTATGCGCGGTAAGGGGAAATGAAAATAAACAACCTCTTGAAAAACAACAAAAGAGAGTTATTAGTAGAACTTATTATGACTGGCGCCTATTTCAACTTTATTTATATGATTTGCAGATAATCACGTAAAAAACGGAGCCGCTGGCTCCGCTCTTTCAAATGAAAGTCAGTGTACTAACCCGGGGAATATACTTTTTATACCGGTAACGATAAATTCGATGCCCAACGCCATTAACAACAGACCCATGATACGGGTAATCACGTTGATGCCCGTTTGTCCCAGCAAGCGAACCAGCCATGGCGCCATACGAAATACGCCCCAGCAGCACAGCGCGAACAGCGCAATAGCGACGGAAAAGCCAATCAGGTGCATCAGGCTGTGGTAGCGCGTTCCCCAGACAATGGTGGAACTGATCGCCCCCGGGCCCGCCATCAGCGGCAGTGCCAATGGCACAACCCCGATGCTCTCGCGGATAGCTGTCTCTGATTTTTCCTGCTTGTTCTGTTTATCCTCCCCCAGCTTGCCGCTGATCATCGACATGGCAATCGTCACCACCAGGATCCCGCCTGCTATACGGAACGAATCAATCGAGATGCCGAAGACCTGAAGAATGGCGTCCCCGAGATAAAGAGACGTAAGCAAGATGATGGCCACCGACAGGTTTGCCGTCAGGTTGGTTTTATTTCGTGCCGCAGCCGTCTGATAGCTGGTCATACTGATGAAGACAGGGATGATCCCTACCGGGTTAACCAGAGCAAACAAGCCGATAAAAAACTTGAAATATGTAGGGAAATCAAAGAGCGTTTGAATCACATTAAGCTCCGCAATTGAGCATGGCCAGGGAGAAACTGCGTGTCATGATAAATCCGCGCTGAAGATACGCTTTTTAGCCGCATACTTCACCAGAAATCTGTTCTTAAACGTTATCAATTCATGATGTTAAACATTTGTGTAATCAATGATATCGCCGCTTCCAATAGTTACTTAATTATTTAACAGTAGAATAATTAGCACAAAATAACCCTGCTGAAAGGTATCAGCTTAGGACAAAATTGATCTCGATCATAATTTTCGTACTCAGAAGTGAGTAATCTTGGTTACGCCGCCAGGGAGATCACCTATCAAAAAGGTATGATGCTAAGGTAAGGCTCTTTTAGTAAATTAGTGAGCTGGAGCAGTGAGTAATCCTTTGTTTTACTGTGTGTTACGCAAGTGGGATCGGCTCTGACTATACTGTCAGACGTATCGAGCGCTGGTTTACTAAAAGAGTTTAAACATTATCAGGAGAGCATTATGGCTGTTACCAATATCGCTGAACTGAACGCCCTCGTCGAGCGCGTGAAAAAAGCCCAGCGTGAATATGCCAATTTCACCCAAGAACAGGTTGATAAAATCTTCCGCGCGGCCGCTCTGGCTGCTGCTGATGCTCGAATCCCTCTCGCTAAAATGGCCGTTGCCGAATCCGGCATGGGTATCGTTGAAGATAAAGTGATCAAAAACCACTTTGCTTCAGAGTATATCTACAACGCCTATAAAGATGAGAAAACCTGCGGTGTGCTGTCAGAAGACGATACTTTCGGCACCATCACCATCGCAGAACCGATCGGCATCATTTGCGGTATCGTTCCAACCACTAACCCAACCTCTACCGCCATCTTCAAATCTCTCATCAGTCTGAAGACACGTAACGCAATCATTTTCTCCCCGCATCCACGTGCGAAGGACGCCACCAACAAAGCAGCAGATATCGTGCTTCAGGCTGCCATTGCGGCGGGTGCACCAAAAGATCTCATCGGCTGGATCGACCAACCTTCTGTTGAACTGTCCAACGCCCTGATGCATCACCCGGACATTAACCTGATTCTGGCGACCGGTGGTCCTGGTATGGTTAAAGCAGCATACAGCTCCGGTAAACCAGCCATCGGCGTAGGCGCGGGTAATACTCCTGTTGTGATCGACGAAACGGCAGATATCAAGCGTGCAGTTGCTTCTGTGCTGATGTCTAAAACCTTCGATAACGGCGTTATCTGCGCATCTGAACAGTCAGTTGTTGTGGTTGATTCGGTATACGACGCCGTTCGTGAACGTTTCGCCAGCCACGGCGGCTACCTGTTACAAGGTAAAGAACTGAAAGCTGTTCAGGACGTAATTCTGAAAAATGGCGCGCTGAACGCGGCTATCGTAGGTCAGCCAGCGTATAAAATCGCTGAACTCGCTGGCTTTAGCGTCCCTGCTACCACCAAGATTCTGATTGGTGAAGTGAAGGTCGTCGATGAAAGTGAGCCGTTTGCTCACGAGAAACTCTCCCCGACGCTGGCAATGTACCGTGCGAAAGATTTCGATGACGCGGTAGAAAAAGCAGAGAAACTGGTGGCGATGGGCGGTATCGGCCACACCTCTTGCCTGTACACCGACCAGGATAACCAGCCTGAGCGTGTTGCTTACTTCGGTCAGAAGATGAAGACAGCACGTATCCTGATCAACACCCCTGCTTCTCAGGGTGGTATCGGTGACCTGTACAACTTCAAACTCGCACCTTCCCTGACTCTGGGTTGTGGTTCCTGGGGTGGTAACTCCATCTCTGAAAACGTTGGTCCAAAACACCTGATCAACAAGAAAACCGTTGCTAAGCGAGCTGAAAACATGTTGTGGCACAAACTTCCGAAATCTATCTACTTCCGCCGCGGCTCTCTGCCAATCGCGCTGGATGAAGTGATTACTGATGGCCACAAACGTGCGCTCATCGTGACTGACCGTTTCCTGTTCAACAATGGCTATGCAGACCAGATCACCTCTGTTCTGAAAGCGGCTGGCGTCGAAACTGAAGTCTTCTTTGAAGTTGAAGCTGACCCAACCCTGAGCGTTGTACGTAAAGGCGCTGAACTGGCGAACTCCTTCAAACCTGATGTGATCATCGCGCTGGGTGGCGGTTCCCCAATGGACGCCGCGAAAATTATGTGGGTGATGTACGAGCATCCGGAAACTCACTTCGAAGAACTGGCGCTGCGCTTTATGGATATCCGTAAACGTATCTACAAGTTCCCGAAAATGGGCGTGAAAGCGAAAATGATCGCCGTCACCACCACGTCCGGTACTGGTTCAGAAGTGACGCCATTTGCCGTTGTGACTGATGACGCTACCGGTCAGAAGTACCCGCTGGCTGACTACGCACTGACGCCAGATATGGCTATCGTTGACGCCAACCTGGTCATGGAAATGCCGAAATCACTGTGTGCATTCGGTGGTCTGGATGCGGTAACTCACGCTCTGGAAGCTTACGTTTCCGTACTGGCTTCTGAGTTCTCTGACGGTCAGGCTTTGCAGGCGCTGAAACTGCTGAAAGAAAACCTGCCAGCTTCTTACAACGAAGGTTCGAAAAACCCTGTAGCACGTGAACGTGTACACAGTGCGGCAACCATCGCGGGCATCGCGTTTGCTAACGCCTTCCTGGGTGTCTGTCACTCCATGGCGCACAAGCTGGGTTCACAGTTCCACATTCCTCACGGTCTGGCGAACGCCCTGTTGATCAGCAACGTTATCCGCTATAACGCCAACGACAACCCAACCAAGCAGACTGCCTTCAGCCAGTACGACCGTCCACAGGCGCGCCGTCGTTATGCTGAAATCGCAGATCACCTGGGTCTGAGCGCACCGGGCGACCGTACTGCCGCGAAGATCGAGAAACTGCTGGCATGGCTGGAAAGTCTGAAGGCGGAACTGGGTATTCCTAAATCTATCCGCGAAGCAGGCGTTCAGGAAGCTGACTTCCTCGCTCACGTAGATAAGCTGTCTGAAGATGCATTCGATGACCAGTGTACTGGTGCTAACCCGCGCTACCCACTGATTTCCGAACTGAAACAGATCCTGCTGGATACTTATTACGGTCGTAACTTCACTGAAAGCGATGTCGCAGCCGTAAAAGTTGAAATCCCCGCAGTTGTAAAGGCTGACAAGAAAGCGAAGAAAAACGCTTGATTGACAGTGTGACAAAAAACCCGCCGCTGGCGGGTTTTTTTATATCTGAGGATCAGTAAAACATTCTTATTATTTTCGATTGTCGCCCTGTAACGCCGTCAGCGAGCCTACAGCCAGCGCCTCTTTATAATGCTTGCGACAGACCGAGACATAACGTTCATTGCCTCCTATCACCACCTGCTCGCCATCAGCATAGGGTTTACCCGACTGGTCCAGGCGAAGAACCATACTTGCCTTGCGGCCACAAAAGCAGATCGTTTTCAGTTCAACCAGCTTATCCGACCAGGCGAGCAGATACTGACTGCCGGCAAATAACTCCCCACGAAAATCGGTACGTAATCCATAGCAAAGAACGGGAATATCCAGCTCATCAACGACCTCTGAAAGCGCATGGACCTGCTCACGGGTCAGGAACTGGCTTTCATCTACCAGCACGCAATGGACAGGCTTAGAGGCATGCTCGGCACGAATGTCCTCCAGCAGGTCCGTTTCAGGGTTAAACAGCCTTGCAGGCGACGAGAGCCCTATTCTTGAGCTTACCTTCCCTGCCCCAAAGCGATCGTCGATTTCGGCGGTATAAACAACGGTGCGCATCCCCCGCTCCTGATAATTGTATGAGGATTGCAGTAACGCCGTCGATTTCCCTGCATTCATTGCCGAATAGTAGAAATAAAGTTGTGCCATTGGCCGAAGAACCCTAATCAATGTGTAATATTCCCGATGGATCATTGTACCATATTTTGTACCGTCATCAGCGGCGCGGTGCACACTCCAGCCTGTCATGCCTGCGTAAACCCTTCGCAAATAGCGCAAAATAATGCGTTAAAACAGGCAGTAATGACATTAAACACTGACAATAAGGTGAGCCCGCAACCAGAGATAACACTTCTTTTTATAGTGTCTTCTTCGTTCATTAAAATTCACTATTTATTAACTATTCCTGGCTTCGCTGCGCTTACGCGGGGTAATACAAAAGGCTGATATTTATCAACCGCAACTATAATTCCTGAGGTAAAAGTCACAAAACAAACATGCAAATGACGCGTTTTTGCCGTTTGAAACGATATCTCGCAGACCCAACAAACAATGAAATTTAAGTTAGCGTAATTAATAATAGCGTCGTTTATTTTGTATTTTTTGAATTCCTTACATTCCCACCTATTGCACAAGTGAAATTAAGGCTCTATTATTAGGACAACAAACCCACCCCCATTATAAGTTTGAGATTACTACAATGAGCGAAGCACTTAAAATTCTGAACAACATCCGTACTCTTCGTGCGCAGGCAAGAGAATGTACCCTTGAGACGCTTGAAGAAATGCTCGAAAAATTAGAAGTTGTAGTTAACGAACGTCGTGAAGAAGAAAGCGCAGCTGCGGCTGAAATCGAAGAACGTACACGTAAACTGCAACAGTATCGCGAAATGCTGATTGCCGATGGTATCGATCCAAACGAATTGCTGAACAGCATGGCTGCGGCTAAAACCGGTACCAAAGCAAAACGCGCGGCACGTCCTGCTAAATATAGCTACATCGATGAGAACGGCGAAGAGAAAACCTGGACCGGCCAGGGTCGTACTCCTGCTGTAATCAAGAAAGCAATGGACGAACAAGGTAAACAACTGGATGACTTCCTGATCAAGGATTAATCTGGAAAGAATCTGAAAAATCCCGCCCTGTGCGGGATTTTTTATGCCTGTAATATTAGCCCGAACATCTCCTTACATTCTGTCATATTGCGAGGCTTACTATTTAACGTCCTTGACAATCCCCCGCCAATTACAGAGTGACAGGCATAAAAAAACCGGTGGGCAACGCCACACCGGTCTTGTTCACAGGCTGGTGAGTTTATTACTTAATACCCACGCTACCTTTGAGCCAGGCTTTAAATTCTTCACCCAGGCTGTTATGGCGAATACCATATTCGACGAATGCCTGCATATAACCGAGCTTATTCCCGCAGTCATGGCTCTTACCTTTCATATGGTAGGCTTCCACGGTCTCTTTCTCGATCAGCATATCGATAGCATCCGTCAGCTGGATTTCATCGCCCGCACCCGGAGGCGTTTTCGCCAGCAGCGCCCAAATTTCAGCGCTCAGTACGTAACGGCCAACGACAGCAAGGTTAGACGGCGCGACGTCCGCTTTAGGTTTTTCAACAACGCCAACCATCGGTACGCTTTCGCCAGGTTGCAGGTCAACGCCTTTGCAGTCAACCACACCATAAGCGGTCACGTCGTCGACTGGCTCAACCATAATCTGGCTGCTGCCGGTTTCGTCGAAGCGTTTAATCATTTCCGCCAGGTTTTCCTGGGAAAGATCGGACTCGTACTCATCAAGAATTACGTCAGGCAGAATAACCGCGACCGGCTCATCACCCACTACCGGGTGTGCACACAATACTGCGTGCCCCAGGCCTTTCGCCAGGCCCTGACGAACCTGCATAATGGTAACGTGTGGAGGGCAAATAGACTGCACTTCCTCCAGCAGCTGGCGCTTAACGCGTTTTTCCAGCATTGCTTCGAGTTCGAAACTGGTATCGAAATGGTTTTCGATAGAGTTTTTAGATGAATGCGTCACCAGCACAATTTCGGTGATACCTGCTGCAATACATTCATTCACAACATACTGGATTAATGGCTTATCAACCAGAGGCAGCATCTCTTTTGGGATTGCCTTCGTCGCTGGCAACATCCTGGTACCCAATCCCGCCACCGGGATAACGGCCTTTCTGACTTTCGAATTAAGGGCAGCCATTGAAATTCTCCTGAACTGTTCAAGTTTTGAACTTTTATGCATTGAATAACGCGTTGAGTATACCGTCTCAGCCACTAATACGGGTCTGAAAAGAACGCGTTGCCGATCAATTAAGACAAATACGCATGAAACTTGCAGCGATAGTAGCACTGCCAGCAAAAACACAGGTAAAGCAATCTGAAAAATAAAATCTGACTGCTTACTCCGTGGACAACATTAAGCGTAACCGCCCTCCGGCACCCCAAATTTGGCACTGCCAGGAGGTGCAGCGATGGCTAATTTGATTAAGGTAAGTATTTCCCAGCGTACCCAACGGCACGCCGTTACTCACCTGAATATGGTGTTCGCCAGTATTCAGTGTGGCATTTAAGCCCGCAGATACCAGAATAAGGTTATTCAACCCGCTGTGATAATAACCAACCAGAAGCGGGAACTGCCCCGGCAAATTGGCCTGGCGAAAAAGTTGGTTGACCTGTTTTAGTAAACTGCCTAACTCAGGAAGTCGTTGCCCCTGATGGGATAATTGTTCCTGTAGCAATCCATTAAACAGCGCCCGGAGTAATAAGGCCGCCAGAACGCCGTTATCTCCCGCTCGGGTAACATCCAGGCAATAAAAAGCGAGGTCGGAATCCGAGAGCGGCGCAATATCCAGTACCAGTCCAGGCTGGTCAGCCGCTACCAGCTGGCGATAATTTACTCTGCAATGAGAGATATTTTGCTGCACCGGCGGCTGAAGTTCCTGAAGCAGCTTCGCGGCCGCGAGCGGATTACTGACTAAAGCATCCCAGTCCTGGAAAAGACGTTCTTCTTCTTCCACCCGGGAATTGAACATATTGGGATACAGGCAGGCCAACACCGTTTCACGCAGACGGTTTAAATCTTTAACCGGTTTGAGCAGGATATCCTGCACTCCTAAACGCAACGCCTTAGCTATATCCGCCATATTTTCGGTGGCCGAGATCACCAGTATCGGTGTCTGATAACCTTCATTACGCAGGTTTTCCACCAGCATCAATCCGTCCATGCGCGGCATCTCGAGATCGCAGATCATCAGATCCGGCGCCATGCTGGCCATTTTTTCCAGTGCCTCGACGCCATCTTCGGCGAGGGACGTGGTTGCACCCAGTGAGGATAACCACGAATCCAGTAGCGATCGGAAAACGGGCTCGTCTTCAACTATCAAAATATGTTTTCCGGCCAATGGCTGTGTCATGGTTCCTCCCCTGGCTGACAGTTACTCAATAGTGGCATGCTATTGGTACTATCGCCTGTCAGATTTTGCTGAAGTAATCAAAAAAGTGCTCAACGTGCTGTACGCACAAAAGGCAACAGTTCATCTATTTTCTTTTCGACGGCTAACGAGCCCGCTGCTATGGCGGCCTCAGCCCGGTGGAAATCAAGGGTAGAGATTTGTGGACAATAGGGTTGAATAAGAATATCCGGAGGATCGCCAGCCATACGGTTTCGCTTCAGGCGATTCTCAAGAATTTGAATAGAGGTCGTCATGATTTCAATGGCGTTCGGCGCAGTCACGGCGCGACGGGCAGCCAGGCGCCCTATTCTGCCGCGTAATCGCGCATGCCAGGCAAGTTTCTCTTCTTCCGCGTCATCGCTCTGAAGATTAACCGGCATCAAATCCTGCTGCATGAGGTGAGCATCGTGCTGTAAATCCACGGCAATGACGATATCCGCCCCCATGGCGCGCGTCAGAGAGATGGGTACAGGATTCACTACGCCCCCATCAACGAGCCAGTAGCCGTTGTGAGGCACAGGCGCCATTAACCCCGGCATGCTACAGGATGCGCGAACGGCAAGATGAATATCCCCTTCAGTGAGCCATAACTCCCTGCCCGTACTGAGGTTGGTTGCAACGGCACCGAAAGGCATTTGGCAGTGGCTGAAGTCAGCGAGGGGCATTATCTTGCGAAACTGATTGAACACGCGTTCGCCGCGCAGCAGGCCGCCACGCTGCCAGGAGAGATCCATCAAGCGCAGCACATCCCAGTAACTGAAGGAGCGCACCCAGCTTTCAAGCTCAGGGAGCTTACCGCAGGCGTACGCGGATCCGACCAGCGACCCGATAGAACATCCTGCGACAATATCAACGTCAATCCCCATCTGGTTTAAGGTATTGATAACGCCAATATGTGACCAACCCCGGGCTGCACCTGAGCCCAACGCCAGTCCAATTTTTACCTTTCTCATTAGCCCTGTTTTACTTCCCCTGGATTCCCGACATAGCGTCAACGCACCTGCTCAGTTAACATATTGCTACCTTAAGCGTTAAACGCCTTATTTTTTGTTCCAGGAAGAGAATCGTGTCTCAACTCTGCCCCTGTGGTAGCGCTCTGGAGTATAGCCTATGTTGCCAGCGATATCTTTCTGGCGAGCAGGTTGCACCAGACCCGTCACACCTTATGCGCTCGCGGTATACTGCTTTTGTGATCAAAAACGCAGACTACCTGATTAAAACCTGGCATCCGTCCTGCCATGCTGCCGATTTTCGCCAAGAGATTGAAGCCGGATTTGCCAACACCATCTGGCTGGGCCTCACCGTCTTTGAAGCCGCTCCCGGCCGCGATGCCAACGAGGGCTATGTCAGTTTTGTCGCCCGCTTTAGCGAACAAAACAAACCCGGCGCCATCATTGAACGCTCACGGTTCTTAAAGGAGAGCGGGCAATGGTATTATATTGACGGCACACGTCCGCAATTCGGTCGTAACGATCCCTGCCCCTGTGGTTCAGGAAAAAAATTTAAAAAGTGTTGCGGCAGTAATGCCTGACAACTCAGACTTCGCAAATACATAAACAGGATTTCCCGGCGATGCAATCATTACAACGTAAAGTTCTGCGCACTATCTGTCCCGATCAAAAAGGGCTGATCGCACGAATTACCAACATTTGCTACAAGCATGAACTGAATATCGTGCAGAACAACGAGTTCGTTGACCACCGTACCGGTCGCTTCTTTATGCGTACCGAACTGGAAGGCATTTTCAACGACACAACCCTGCTTGCCGATCTGGACAGCGCCCTGCCGGAAGGCTCGGTGCGTGAGCTTAACCCGGCGGGCCGTCGCCGCATTGTCATTCTGGTCACCAAAGAGGCGCACTGCCTGGGCGATCTGCTGATGAAAGCCAACTACGGTGGCCTGGACGTCGAAATTGCCGCCGTCATTGGCAACCACGAGACGCTGCGTACGCTGGTTGAACGTTTCGACATTCCGTTTGAACTGGTCAGTCACGAAGGCCATACCCGTGAAGAGCACGACAACCTGATGGCTGCTGCAATTGAAGCGCATAACCCGGATTACGTGGTGCTGGCGAAATATATGCGCGTGCTGACGCCATCCTTCGTGGCGCGTTTCCCGAACAAAATTATCAACATCCACCACTCCTTCCTGCCAGCCTTTATTGGCGCGCGTCCGTATCACCAGGCATACGAGCGTGGGGTGAAGATCATTGGCGCAACCGCGCACTACGTGAATGACAATCTGGACGAAGGTCCAATCATCATGCAGGACGTGATTCACGTGGATCACACCTACACGGCAGAAGATATGATGCGTGCTGGCCGTGACGTTGAGAAGAACGTACTGAGCCGTGCGCTGTATCAGGTACTTGCCCAGCGCGTCTTTGTATACGGCAACAGAACGATTATTCTTTAATCCTTCGGAAAATGAATTGATTAGCTTTACGCCTTTACGGATAAAAAGCAGGCAAACAGCTTCATTTCCCTAAAGGAATGCTTTACAGGGGCGTCTCATTTGATATGATGCGCCCCGCTTCCAACAGGAAGCAGGCCAGTTAAAAGCATTACCCCGTGGTGGGGTTCCCGAGCGGCCAAAGGGAGCAGACTGTAAATCTGCCGTCATCGACTTCGAAGGTTCGAATCCTTCCCCCACCACCATCTCCAGCTTTACCTCAAAATATGAATTACCCCTGGTGGGGTTCCCGAGCGGCCAAAGGGAGCAGACTGTAAATCTGCCGTCATCGACTTCGAAGGTTCGAATCCTTCCCCCACCACCATCACTTCCAGATTCTTAAGCACTCACTCAAGCACAATGCTCCATATTTCTCGATGCCGGGAGTAATCCTTCCCTGCCTGTTTTCCCCGGTGGCGCTTCGCTTACCGGGGCTACGAATAGGGTCTGTAGGCCGGGTAAGGCGCAGCCGCCACCCGGCATCCGCACGCCCCCTGGATCGGGGACAAAAAAAACCCCGCAAATGCGGGGTTGTATTAATACAGCTAATCAGCGACGAGCACGCACAATCTGATATTTGCGCGTCAGGTACTCCACCGGCGCACTCCAGATGTGCACCAGGCGAGAGAACGGGAACAGCACAAACAGGGTCATACCCAGCACCAGGTGAACGCGGAAGATAAACGCCACGCCGTCCAGATGCTCAGAGGCGCCCCCGCGGAAGGTTACGACAGACTGCGCCCATCCCACCAGCTTCATCATCTCGCTGCCGTCCATATGCTGCGCAGAGAATGGAATGGTCAGCAGACCAAGCGCACACTGCACCATCAGCAGGGAGAGGATCAGGATGTCCGCTCCGGTCGTGGTAGCCCGCACGCGTGGGCTGAACAGACGGCGTTTCAGCAGCAACAGACCACCCACCAGGGTCATCACGCCACAGGCGCCGCCGGCAATCATCGCCATCTTCTGCTTCACGTCAATCGGCAGCCACGCTTCGTACATCCAGTGCGGGGTCAGCATCCCCAGGAAGTGACCGGCGAAAATCCCCAAAATCCCGATGTGGAACAGGTTTGACGCCAGGTTCATCCCTTTACGATCCAGCATCTGGCTGGAGGCAGCACGCCAGGTGTACTGGCCATAGTCATAACGCAGCCAGCTTCCCACCAGGAACACGGTGCCCGCGATATACGGGTAAATGTCAAAGAAGAACATATTCAGGAAGTGCATTAGTGCTGTCCTCCGTTAGAGATATTCAAATATTGCGGAGCCACCGCTCCGGCAAAACGACGCTGATGCGCGGAGATTTCAGATTCGCCACAGCTCTGGTCAGCAAAGAATTTCACCTGCTCCTCTTCCCAGACGGCATCCAGTGCTTGTGGGGTATCGTCACGGGCTTCATCCGCGATTTTTTCCGCCACTTTTTGACTGTCAACCGAGGCGTTAGCCAGTTTCACCAGCAGATCGAACAGGACTGCATAGCTGCTCTCACGTTGCTGGAGACGCGCGCCGAGCAACGCCAGAATAGGAGCAATGTCCTGCAACCCGCCCAGCGCTTCCTCTTTCGGCAACTGCGCCAGATATTCCAGATACAGCGGCAGGTGATCCGGCAGCTCGCGGCTGTCGAGTTGCAAACCGTGCTGCTCGTACTGGGCCATCAGATCCACCATCGCCTGACCACGGTCGCGGGATTCACCGTGAACGTGTTCGAACAGCAGCAGAGACGTTGCACGGCCGCGATCAAACAGCTGGCTGTAGTCCGCCTGCGCATCAAGAAGCTCGCGCGCCAGCAGGTCGCGGAGGAAAATGCCCAGCTTCTGGGCATCCTCTTTATCCAGGTTTTCAGATGACGCGAGTGCATCAAAGAGTTCCTGTTGATGCTGCACAAGCGCAGCATCAGGGTACTCGAGCAGACGCGAAACAATGACGAGTTCAATCATTGGTGCGGCTCCGTTTTGCTGGTCACATCCATCGCGTCGATGCGGCGGCTGTTGAACAGGTTGAATTTGCTGTCTGACCCGTGGCAACCGTCGCCAAAGGTAAAGCCACACCCACTTTTCTCCGGGAAGGCCTCGCGAGCCAGTTCACGGTGGCTGCTCGGCACCACGAAACGATCTTCGTAGTTAGCGATTGCCAGATAGCGGTACATCTCCTGCGCCTGCGCTTCGGTCAGACCAACCTCTTCCAGCGCGCGGGTATCGTTAACGCCGTCAACGGTTTCCGCACGTTTGAAGTGACGCATCGCCAGCATACGTTTCAGCGCGAGCAGTACCGGCTGGGTATCCCCTGCGGTGAGCAGGTTGGCCAGATACTGAACCGGGATGCGCAGGCTTTCCACGTCCGGCAGAATGCCGTTGCTGCCCAGTTCACCCGCGTCCGCCGCAGACTGAATCGGAGACAGCGGCGGCACGTACCAGACCATCGGCAGCGTGCGGTATTCCGGGTGCAGCGGCAGGGCCAGCTTCCAGTCCATCGCCATTTTGTACACCGGAGACTGCTGTGCGGCGTCAATCACGCTCTGCGGAATACCGTCTTTCAGCGCCTGCTCAATAACCTTCGGATCGTTCGGATCGAGGAAGACGTCCAGCTGACGCTGATACAGATCTTTCTCGTTCTCGGTGCTTGCGGCATTTTCAATCGCGTCCGCGTCGTACAGCAGCACGCCGAGGTAGCGGATACGACCTACGCAGCTCTCTGAGCAGACGGTCGGCATACCGGCTTCGATACGCGGATAGCAGAAGATGCACTTCTCAGACTTACCGCTCTTCCAGTTGAAGTAGATTTTTTTGTACGGGCAGCCGGTGATGCACATACGCCAGCCGCGGCACTTGTCCTGGTCGATCAGCACAATGCCATCTTCTTCACGCTTGTAGATGGCGCCGCTTGGGCAGGTCGCCACGCACGCCGGGTTAAGGCAGTGTTCGCACAGGCGCGGCAGATACATCATGAAGGTGTTTTCGAACTGGCCGTACATCGCCTTCTGCATGTTCTCGAAGTTCTGGTCTTTGGCGCGTTTTTCGAATTCGCCGCCCAGAATTTCTTCCCAGTTTGGACCGCTGGTAATTTTGTCCATGCGCTGACCGGTGATCAGCGAGCGAGGACGGGCGATCGGCTGGTGTTTGCTTTCCGGCGCGTTGTGCAGGTTCTGATAGTCGTAATCAAACGGCTCGTAGTAATCATCAATGCCCGGCAGATGCGGGTTAGCGAAGATTTTACCCAGCAGCATGGCACGGTTACCCATGCGCGGTTGCAGTTTGCCGTTGATTTTACGGATCCAGCCGCCCTTCCACTTCTCCTGGTTTTCCCAGTCGGTCGGGAAGCCAGTGCCCGGCTTGCTTTCCACGTTGTTGAACCAGGCGTACTCCATACCTTCACGGCTGGTCCAGACGTTTTTACAGGTGACTGAGCAGGTATGACAGCCGATGCATTTATCCAGATTCAGCACCATGCCGACTTGTGAACGAATTTTCATTTTACGCTCTCCTGTACCTGGTCATTACCTTCACCATCTAACCAGTTAATATTCTTCATCTTACGTACCACCACGAACTCATCGCGGTTCGATCCTACGGTGCCGTAGTAGTTAAAGCCGTAGGCCAGCTGGGCATAACCACCGATCATGTGGGTCGGCTTCGGCGTAATACGGGTCACGGAGTTGTGAATGCCGCCGCGCTGCTCGGTGATCTCAGACCCCGGCAGGTTAACGATACGTTCCTGCGCGTGGTACATCATGGTCATCCCGGCAGGTACACGCTGGCTCACCACCGCACGTGCCGTCAGGGCGCCGTTGCTGTTGAACACTTCGATCCAGTCGTTATCTTCGATACCCAGATCTTTGGCGTCCGCTTCGCTCATCCAGACAATCGGACCACCGCGCGACAGCGTCAGCATCAGCAGGTTGTCGCTATAGGTGGAGTGGATACCCCACTTCTGGTGCGGCGTCAGGAAGTTCAGCGCCTTCTCAGGGTTACCGTTCGATTTCGCGCCCATCACCGCTTTCACGGAGCGGGTATCGATTGGCGGACGGTAAACCAGCAGGCTTTCACCGAAGTCACGCATCCACTGGTGATCCTGATAGAGCGACTGACGGCCAGAAAGCGTGCGCCATGGGATCAGCTCGTGAACGTTGGTGTATCCGGCGTTATAGGACACGTGTTCATCTTCAAGGCCTGACCAGGTCGGGCTGGAGATGATTTTGCGCGGCTGGGCCTGAATATCGCGGAAGCGTATTTTCTCTTCCTCTTTATTCTTCGCCAGGTGCGTGTGGTCACGACCGGTAAACTCGCTCAGGGCCGCCCACGCTTTCACCGCCACGTGGCCGTTGGTTTCCGGGGCCAGGGTCAGGATCATCTCTGCCGCATCAATTGCCGTGTTCAGCATCGGCTGGCCTTTCGCCGGGCCGTCTGCTTTGGTGTAATTGAGCTTGCGCAGCAGATCCATTTCGCTCTGGGTGTTCCAGGCGATGCCTTTACCGCCGTTACCGATCTTCTCCATCAGCGGGCCGATAGAGGTAAAGCGTTCGTAGGTTGCCGGGTAATCGCGTTCAACCGGAATAATGTGCGGCGCGGTCACGCCCGGGATCAGGTCGCACTCGCCTTTTTTCCAGTCCTTCACGTCCAGCGGCTGCGCCAGTTCGGCAGCGGAGTCGTGCTGGATGGGCAGCGTCACCACGTCGGTCTCTTTGCCCAGGTGCCCTACACAGACTTCGGAGAATTTCTTCGCGATGTCTTTGTAGATTTCCCAGTCGCTTTTTGATTCCCATGCCGGGTCAACGGCCGCAGATAGCGGATGAATAAACGGATGCATATCCGACGTATTCATGTCGTCTTTTTCGTACCAGGTGGCAGTAGGCAGCACGATGTCGGAGTACAGGCAGGTACTGGACAGACGGAAGTCCAGCGTTACCACCAGATCCAGCTTGCCGTCCAGACCGTTGTCTTTCCACTCCACCTCTTCCGGCTTCACGCCGCCCTGCTTGCCGAGATCTTTACCCTGAATACCGTTTTCGGTACCGAGCAGGTATTTCAGCATGTACTCGTGACCTTTACCGGACGAACCCAGCAGGTTAGAGCGCCAGATAAACAGGTTACGCGGATGGTTTTTACCGTTCTCCGGCTGTTCTGCCGCGAAGCGGATTGAGCCGTCTTTAAGGGATTTAACGGTGTAGTCCACCGGCGACATGCCCGCTTGCTTCGCCGCTTCCGCAATGCGCAGCGGGTTCGTGCCCAGCTGCGGCGCAGACGGCAGCCAGCCCATACGCTCAGCGCGGACGTTGAAGTCAATCAGGTGGCCGCTGTAGCGGGATTTATCCGCCATCGGCGACAGCAGCTCCTGGGCGGTGACCGTCTCGTAGCGCCACTGGCTGGAGTGGTTATAGAAGTAGGAGGTGCTGTTCATGTGACGAGCCGGACGCTGCCAGTCAAGAGCAAACGCCAGCGGTTGCCAGCCGGTCTGCGGACGCAGTTTTTCCTGGCCCACGTAGTGCGCCCAGCCGCCGCCGCTCTGCCCGACGCAGCCGCAGAAGATCAGCATGTTGATCAGGCCGCGATAGTTCATGTCGAGGTGATACCAGTGGTTCAGACCGGCACCGACGATGATCATGGAACGACCGTGGGTTTTGTCGGCGTTTTCCGCAAATTCGCGGGCGATACGGGTGATCTGGGCGCGTGGCACACCGGTGATCTGCTCTGCCCAGGCTGGGGTATAAGCCTTCACGTCGTCATAGCTGGTCGCGCAGTTTTCGTCGTTCAGGCCGCGCTCCAGGCCGTAGTTCGCCATGGTCAGATCGTAGACCGTCGTGACCAGAGCGGTAGAACCGTCCGCCAGTTGCAGGCGCTTCACCGGCAGCTTGTGCATCAGAACGTTTTGCAGCTCAACCTTGTTGAAGTGCTCGGAACCTTCGCCACCAAAGTACGGGAAGCCGACATCGGCGATTTCGTCCTGGCTGCCCAGCATGCTGAGACGCAGCTCCGTCTCTTCACCCGTGGTGCCGTTACGCTGCTCCAGGTTCCATTTGCCTTTTTCGCCCCAGCGGAAGCCGATAGAACCGTTTGGCGCCACCAGCTCGCCGTTGCTGTTGCAGGCGACCGTTTTCCACTCCGGGTTGTTTTCCTGACCCAGCGCGTCCACCAGATCCGCAGCACGCAGCATACGGCCTGCGGCGTAATAGCCGTCACGCTCTTCGAGCATCACCAGCATAGGCATGTCGGTGTAGCGACGGACGTAATCAGTGAAGTACTGGCTTGGCTTGTCGAGGTGGAACTCACGCAGCATGACGTGGCCCATCGCCAGCGCCATTGCGGCATCGGTACCCTGTTTCGGCGCCAGCCACAGATCGCACAGTTTGGCGATTTCGGCGTAATCCGGGGTCACGGCGACGGTTTTGGTCCCTTTGTAACGTACTTCAGTAAAGAAGTGCGCATCCGGGGTACGGGTCTGCGGAACGTTAGAGCCCCAGGCGATGATGTAGCTGGAGTTGTACCAGTCAGCGGACTCCGGCACGTCGGTCTGCTCGCCCCAGGTCTGTGGCGACGCTGGCGGCAGGTCGCAGTACCAGTCGTAGAAGCTCAGGCAGGTACCACCGATGAGTGACAGGTAGCGCGCGCCGGAGGCGTAAGAGACCATCGACATCGCCGGGATTGGCGAGAAGCCTGCCACACGGTCAGGACCGTAGGTTTTCACGGTGTAGACGTTGGAAGCCGCAATCAGCTCGTTCACCTCTTTCCAGGAAGAACGAACGAAACCACCGCGACCACGCGCCTGCTTGAAGCTTTTCGCTTTGTCGGCATCTTCAATGATGGAGGCCCAGGCATCAACCGGATCGCTGTGCTGCGCTTTCGCTTCACGCCACATTTTCATCAGGCGTTTACGCATCAGCGGGTATTTCAGACGGTTGGCGCTGTAGAGATACCAGGAGTAGCTGGCCCCACGCGGGCAGCCGCGCGGTTCGTGGTTCGGCATATCCGGACGGGTACGCGGATAGTCGGTCTGCTGCATTTCCCAGGTCACCAGACCGTTTTTAACGAAAATCTTCCAGCTACATGAGCCAGTGCAGTTTACGCCGTGGGTAGAACGGACAACTTTGTCATGCTGCCAGCGTTGACGGTAACCGTCTTCCCAGTCCCGGTTGGTATCCAGAACCTGGCCGTGCCCATCGGCAAAAGTTTCACCCTTCTGTTTGAAGTAGCGAAACCGGTCCAAAAATTTGCTCATCGGGTATCTCCTGTGTGGAGCCTGTGGCTCTCTAAATCGACATTGCTGATTTGCAGCGAAGGTAACGCTATGAAAGATGGTGAGAATTGATAACGATCAAGACGAAGGGGGACTCTGAAGGGGGGTATTAGATCAAATACCACCAAAGCGGTAGCCGTAAATGCTTTTTAACTTTATGATTTATATAGATATATTTTATTTATCGTACAATAGTCGAGGCAAAATTTAACATCTTAGGTATTAAGGGGTAGACACACCTGTAAAGCGATGGCGATCACAGCGTTACCTGCGTGTGACCACGGGTAACGCTATTAGTATGTTGTAACTATTTAGTGTTTAAAAAAAGCGCGGCACTCAGGCCGCGCAAACGGATAATCAAGCTTACTTGTTTTTCTTGGTATTACGGCCATATACCAGCCAGGTGATGACCACGCAGGCGATATAGAAGACGAGGAATACTTTCATCGCACCCGCCGGAGAGCCGGTCAGATCCAGTGAGATACCGAACGCTTTTGGAATAAAGAAGCCGCCAATCGCGCCAATCGCAGAGATAAACCCAAGCGCCGCAGCGGTATCGGTAGCAGCTTCACGCATTGCCTGCTCGTCGCTCCCGCCCTGCGCTTTCACGCGGTCCATGGTCAGCTTGCGGAAGATGACAGAGATCATCTGGAAAGTAGACGCACTGCCCAGCCCGGCGGTCAGGAACAGCACCATGAAGACGCCGAAGAAGGCAAAGAAGTTACCCCCCTCACCACCCGCAGGCAGCGTCAGGAACAGCAGCGCACAGAAGATGGCCATCACAACAAAGTTCACCAGCGTAACGCGCGTTCCGCCCAGACGGTCGGAGATCATCCCGCCCAGCGAACGTGCCAGCGCGCCAATAAACGGACCGAAGAAGGCAAACTGAAGGATCTGCACGTCCGGGAACTGGGTTTTCGACAGCATGGCAAAGCCTGCGGAGAAACCGATGAACGAGCCGAAGGTCGCCAGATACAGCAGCGCCATCACCCACAGGTGACCACGCTTCAGCACCGGCAGCTGCTCGCTCAGTGACGCTTTGGACGCGGACAGATCGTTCATGAAGAACCACGCCGCCAGGGTAAAGACCACCAGGAACGGTACCCAAATCCAGGAGGCGTTTTGCAGGAACAGCACGGAACCGTCGGGCTGCGTCACACCGCCGCCGCCAAAGGCCGCAAAGATGGAGACAGAGATCGCCAGCGGAGCAATCAGCTGCATCACGCTCACGCCCATGTTACCCAGGCCGCCGTTAATGCCCAGCGCACCGCCCTGCTTCGCTTTCGGGAAGAAGAAGCTGATGTTTGCCATACTGGATGCAAAGTTCGCCCCCGCAAAACCGCACAGCAGAGAGATAATCACGAACACGCTAAACGGTGTGGAGGTATCCTGCACCGCAAAACCGAGCCACACGCACGGTACGATCATGATCCCGGTACTGAAAGCCGTCCAGCGACGACCACCAAATACCGGCACCATAAACGCATAAGGAACGCGCAGCAGTGCGCCTGAAAGCGACGGCAACGCGGTCAACATAAACAGCTGATCGGTGGTGAAGGTAAAGCCCACTTTTGGCAGGTTAACCGCAACCGCACTGAACAACATCCAGACGCAAAACGCCAGTAACAGACATGGAACGGAAATCCACAGATTACGACTTGCTACACGGTGGCCGCGCTGTTGCCAGAACGCCGGATCCTCTGGACGCCAGTCTGTAATAACGGCACCAGTTTCCCTTTCGGGAGCGGAAGAGTGACTCATAGACACCTCTGATTCTCGAATGATGCTGCAAACATTAGGGCTTTAGGGCGGCGGTAAGTTGATATAAATCAAAGGAAAAGTGGGAGGTTTTGCGGCGAAAAAAAAGCCATCACTCTTAATGAGTAGATGCAAAACGTAAAAAAGGTGTGGTTTTTCACGGTGCTGACGCATCCCTGCTTCGTCCACCCACTAACCGTTACCCCTCTGGCAATTTAGAGGTAATCCTTTATTGGTATGGGTATACTCCAGGGTATGCACGAGAATAGCGCCATTCCTGCAACAGGTCACGTCAGGAGCCCGGCAACTCTATGTTAAAAAGATGTTTATCTCCGCTGACGCTGGTTAACCAGTTGGCGCTTATTGTTCTGCTGTCCACCGCTATCGGCGTGACCGGCATGGCTATTTCTGGCTGGCTGGTACAGGGTGTACAGGGTAACGCGCATGCCATCAACGAGGCAGGCTCGCTACGTATGCAGAGTTACCGGCTGCTGGCGTCGGTGCCGCTGACGCAGGCTGACCAACCGCTTATCGACGAAATGGAGCGTACCGCATTCAGCCCTGAACTGGAAAGAGCCGCCATCCGTGACGGTCAGCAATCTCAGCTTAAGGCGCTTCAGGGCTACTGGCATACCCAGCTGGAGCCTGGGTTAAAGCGGGCGGAAGACCGGGAAACGGTCGCCCAGGATGTCGCCGGGTTTGTATCACGCATCGATCATCTTGTCTCCTCATTCGATCGCACCACGGAGTTACGCATTGACCGTGTGGTGATGGTTCACCGCGCAATGGCCCTGTTTATGGGTTTGCTGCTGATTTTCACGGTTATCTGGCTGCGCGCGCGGTTGCTTAACCCCTGGAAACAGCTCCTGGCGATGGCCCGCGCCGTCACACAGCGCGATTTTACCCAGCGCACGCACATCAGCGGGCGCAACGAAATGGCGATGCTCGGCGAGGCGCTCAATACCATGTCGGCAGAGCTATCAGAGAGCTACGCGGTACTGGAACAACGCGTCCAGGAGAAAACCGCCGGGCTTGAGCAAAAAAACGAGATCCTCTCTTTCCTCTGGCAGGCGAACCGTCGCCTGCATATGCAGGTCCCGCTTTGCGAACGTCTTTCGCCGGTACTGAACGGCCTGCAAAATCTGACTCTGCTCCGCGATCTTGAGCTTCGGGTTTACGACGTTGAAGATGAGGAAAACCATCAGGAATTTACCTGTCAGTCAGACATCTCCTGCGACGATAAAGGGTGTCATCTGTGCCCGCGCGGCTTGCCGCCGCTTACCACCAGCGGCACGACCCTCAAGTGGCGGCTGATGGACAGCCATACCCAGTACGGTATTTTGCTGGCCACCCTGCCCGCCGGACGTCACCTGAGCCACGACCAGCAGCAGCTGGTCGATACGCTTGTTGAGCAGCTCACGGCCACGCTGGCGCTCGACCGCCACCAGGAGAAACAGCAGCAGCTGATCGTGATGGAGGAGCGTGCCACCATCGCCCGCGAGCTGCACGACTCCATCGCCCAGTCCCTCTCCTGCATGAAGATGCAGGTGAGCTGCCTGCAAATGCAGGATGAAGGCATGCCCGAGAGCAGCAAACAGCTGCTCAGTCAGATCCGCAACGAGCTTAACACCTCGTGGGTTCAGCTTCGCGAGCTGCTGACCACCTTCCGTTTGCAGCTCACCGAGCCGGGGCTGCGCCCTGCGCTGGAGTCCAGCTGTCAGGAGTTTAGCGCCCGGCTGGGCTTCCCGGTGAAGCTGGATTACCAGCTGCCACCGCGTTTTGTCCCCTCTCACCAGGCGATCCATTTGCTGCAAATTGCCCGCGAAGCCCTGAGCAACGTGCTCAAGCATGCCGAGGCGACGGCCGTTACGGTCACCGTCAGCTGCCAGGATAATCAGGTGAAGCTCAGGGTTCAGGATAACGGCCGCGGCGTGCCGGAAAATGCCGAACGAACGAACCATTATGGTTTAATTATCATGCGAGACCGCGCGCAAAGCCTGCGCGGTGATTGCCAGGTTCGCCGGGGAGAGTCAGGTGGCACCGAAGTAGTGGTCACCTTTATACCCGAAAAGCCTCTCATAACTGCTCAAGGAGAAAACCATGACTAATCAGGAACCGGCATCTATCCTGTTGATTGACGATCATCCGATGCTGCGCACTGGCGTTAAACAGCTTGTCAGCATGGCACCAGATATCACCGTCGTCGGGGAAGCCAGCAACGGCGAACAGGGTATTGAACTTGCCGAATCGCTCGATCCTGATTTGATCTTGCTCGATCTCAACATGCCGGGCATGAATGGCCTGGAAACCCTCGACAAGCTGCGGGAGAAATCCCTCTCTGGCCGGGTGGTGGTCTTCAGCGTCTCAAACCATGAAGAAGACGTGGTCACCGCGCTTAAGCGAGGGGCAGACGGCTATCTGCTGAAAGATATGGAGCCGGAAGATCTGCTCAAGGCGCTGCAACAGGCAGCCGCAGGCGAGATGGTGCTGAGTGAAGCGTTAACGCCGGTACTGGCCGCCAGCCTGCGTGCGAACCGCGCCACGTCTGACCGCGACGTCAGTCAGTTGACCCCGCGCGAGCGTGACATTCTTAAGCTGATTGCCCAGGGGCTGCCGAACAAAATGATCGCCCGCCGTCTGGACATCACCGAGAGCACGGTCAAAGTGCATGTCAAACACATGCTGAAAAAAATGAAGTTAAAATCCCGCGTCGAAGCCGCCGTCTGGGTGCATCAGGAGCGCATTTTTTAACTTACTCATCCGGCAGCAACTTCCACCGTGGATCGTCGGCAGGCATTGCGACGAGCGGTTGCACCACGGAAAGCGTGATCTCATTGGAGGAGACACGCTGCCCATCCTTATCTTCCACCACGGCCGTAAGCCGCCATGCGTTTTTCGCCCCTTCTGAATCATCCCATGCAGGCATGATCACACTCCAGCCATCGCTGCTGTTACCGTTTGCCGGTGAGGTCAGGCTGAGCGCCTGGGTATCACCCAGCCAGTGGATCTGCCGGATACCGTGCTTGCTGCGAATTTGCAGCTTAAGCATCACCGTTTCGCCTGGCTTAAGATCCCACGGCGGCGTGGCAAGATATACCGAGAGGGTTTTGCGCTGACGAAATTCCATCACGGGCAGATTATCGCGCTCAGGTGAATCATAGCGGCTGCCCCGCAGCGAGCGCGTCGCCGCCACCTCCCCGGCGGAAAGCTGTTTCGCCAGCGGCACGCCAAAACGATAGTTGAGCTTCAGCCCGAGGTTATTCTGGCTAACGCCGCTCTCCCCCTGCTTATGGGCAGCCGTCAGGGTAACCAGCGGAACAGGGGTATAGTTCAGTCCCAGGTTGACCGCAACCGGGTTGTGATACCCCGTACCGCTGTTAAACAGATCGACGTTATCGCCAAAATACTGTTCAAAGCTGACGCTGGTGTTCAGGTGATGAAACCAGGGAAGCCAGGCTTTGGCCGTTACGTCGTACCCGCGCGCCATGCGCTGCTCGCGGATGTCGGAACGCGGCTGCCAGCCAGCGAACGGCTGGTAGTAATTGGCCGACAGGCGCAGGTTTTCGCCCCACGCCTCTGCGCCCAGCCCGGCACGTTGCAGGTTGTCTTCCAGCAGGTTGTCGTAAAAGGTGTTGTAGCCCAGCAGCCAGTTTCCGGCAACCCAGCGCTGCCCGATCCCGACGTTGCTCACCAGCCCGTCTGTCTGCTGCGTCAGACCAAGCTGGCTCCAGCTCAGATAACGGGTGTTGTCGTTCCAGGGGATAAACCAGCTTCCGCTGCTGCCGTTAAAGTTGCCGTCGTCATCCACCAGTACATTGACGTTGGCGTTTCCCCAGGGTGAAAGCCAGGATTCAATCTGCTCGTTGACTTCCCCGCTGACGGCATCCCGCACCTTGCCAAACGCGAACTGTCGCGCCTGCTGCCCGGCCGTCAGGCCGTTATCGGTCATACTGGCTTCACCGAAGGCCTTTGCCATTTCAGCCAGATGCTTTTCGCCTTCGGTGCTCGGCTGCGCCATACCGAGATCCGGCAGACTATCACCGTTGTTATCAAACGGATTTTGCGCCTGCTGCACGAAGGATTTCGGCGCACCGTGAACGGCTCCAGCCGTAAAAAGGGGGAGTAACAGCAAAAAACGGATGCGGGACGATACAGCCTTCAACGTCGTCAATCAGAACCTGTGTTTATGAACAACCACTTATTATGTTAACCCCATAAGCCCTGAAAACCAGTCTTAACAGAAATTTCAGGAATATCCTGAAAAGCATTGTCGCGTGGCGGCTTCCCCTTACCCGACCGACAAATTCGTACCGGTGCAAAGCCGCCACCCGACGCCCTTACACTATCCCAACAGCCCTTTCAGCTCCGGCACGCAGGAGCCGCAGTTCGTACCGCAACGCAGCTTCACGCCCAGCGCTGCGGCAGAATCACAGCCTCCGGCTATCGCCTTACGTATCGTATTTTCACCCACGCTGAAGCAGCTACAGATAATTCGCCCGGGATCGGCATCTTCGCCCGGCCGTTGTCCGTGCAGCAGCGCATGGCGTTCAGCGAGTTGTACGGGCGCAGCAGCAAAGGCTTCTTCAATAAACGCATGCGCCAGCGCTGGCAGCGTATGGCCCTCCCAGTAGCCCAGCATCAGCTCGCCGTGATGCCAGGCGAGCACGCTGCTGCGTTCTCCCGTCTGTGCCACCTGTAACTGCCAGCCCCGACCGCTGGCGTACGCCATGACCCACGACAGCAACGGCTGCTCCCCCGCCACCGTCAGACGTGAGGCTTTACGCCACCAGCAGACCGACGGCGGCAGCGCTGGCAGCTCGCGGGCATACAGTTCCCCCTGCCAGGCCGGTAGCCAGGGCAGGATCCTCACCGCGGTTTGTTTACTCTCCGGCTGGCCTGACCCGACATCAACCCGCCCTTCCACCAGCGCGTTGACCTTTCCCTGCCGGGCAAATTGCGCGTTCCAGTGCATCGGCGCAAACAGCTCGCCCGCACGCTGCGCGGTGGATATACGTACTCTGGCAACCATCACTCCGCGCGGGGAGCTTACCCGCGCCAGCTGGCCGTCAGTCAGCCCGGCGCGCGCCGCATCAGTTGCGTTCATCTCAACAGAAGGCTCATCGATATGCTGCATCAGGCGCGGAACATGCCCCGTGCGCGTCATGGTGTGCCACTGATCGCGGATCCGCCCGGTGTTCAGTATCAAGGGGTACAATTCGTCGACGCTGGCCCCATGCGGGGACGGGTCAACCGGAACAAGCGTTCGTTGCGGGAACTCACCGGCATGCCACTGATACGGCGCCAGCGCGTCCCACGCCTCTCGCGTCAGCGACGCCAGTTCGCGCAGGTTTAGCGCCCGTTGGCCGTTATTTTCAAACGCCGTCAGCGCCGCATGCTCACAAAATATCTCCTGAGGGTGTTCCCAGGCGAAGGCATCGCCATAACCGAGCTGCTCTGCGATCCGGGCGATGATCCACCAGTCCGGTCTGGCCTCGCCCGGCGCAGGCATAAAGGCGCGCTGGCGGGAGATACGGCGTTCAGAATTGGTCACCGTGCCGTTTTTCTCGCCCCAGCCCAGGGCGGGAAAACGGATATGGGCAAACCGGCTGGTGTCCGTCTCCTGCATCACCTCAGATACCATGACCAGCGGGCAGGCCGCCAGAGCCTGGCACACCGCGTGGCTGTCGGGAAGTGACACAGCAGGGTTGGTGCCCATGATCCACACCGCCTTCACCTCGCCGCGGGCAATGGCGTCAAACAGTTCCACCGCCATCAGGCCCGGGGTCTGCGCCAGCCGTTCCGTTCCCCAGAAACGCGCCACGCGCGAGAGATCGTCCGGCTCGAAGTTCATGTGCGCCGCCAGCTGGTTCGCCAGTCCCCCCACTTCCCGCCCGCCCATGGCATTTGGCTGTCCGGTCAGCGAAAACGGGCCGCAGCCCGGACGGTTGAACTTCCCGCTGGCAAGATGCACGTTAATGATGGCGTTGCACTTGTCGCTGCCGCTGGAGGACTGGTTGATCCCCATGGTGTAGAGCGTGATCGCGCGTGGCGCGGTGACAAACCAGTCGTAGAAGGTGCCAATTTCATCTGAAGGCAGATCGCAAAACGCCGCCACGCGCGGGATCGGCCACTCGCCGCGCCCCTGGATCAGATTGAGCAACCCCACAAACAGCCCGGCGTCGCTGCCGGGTCTGAGCGCGAGGTGAAGATCGGCGATATCGCAGGTGGCGGTTTTACGCGGATCGATCACGACCACTTTCATCTGCGGATTGTTGTGTTTTGCCTGCACCAGCCGCTGATACAGCACCGGATGCGTCCAGGCCGCGTTCGAGCCAACGAGTACCACCAGATCGCTGTTTTCCACGTCCTCGTAGCTGCACGGGACCACGTCTTCACCGAAGGCGCGTTTGTAACCCACCACCGCCGACGACATGCACAGCCGCGAGTTGGTATCAATGTTCGCCGCCCCGATAAAGCCTTTCATCAGCTTGTTGGCGGCATAGTAATCCTCTGTCAACAGCTGGCCGGAGGCATAAAACGCCACCGCCTGCGGCCCCCATTCGTTGATGATGTTCCGCAGCCGCTCGCCCGCTTCGCCCAGCGCCTGCGGCCATGCCACCTCCCGGCCATCGACAACCGGGCGCAGCAGGCGTCCCTGTAGCCCCGTGGTTTCCCCGAGGGCAGATCCTTTTACGCACAGACGACCGAAATTCGCCGGATGAGTTTCATCCCCCCGAATGCTCACCTTTTCACCGTCTGCGCTGGCGACCACGCCGCAGCCCACCCCGCAGTAAGGGCACGTTGTCCGGGTTTCCGTCATGAGGCCTCCGCGCGCATCACCAGCTCTTCATTTCCAACCCACACCTTGCCGTTTTCGATTTTTACCGGCCAGGCACGCACCGCAGGCGCCCCGCTCTCAGCCTGACACCCGTCGCGCAGACGAATACGTTGCTTGTAGAGCGGCGAGATCACCACCGGTTCCCCCGCCGCATCGCCGAGGATGCCGCGTGACAGCACGTTCGCGCGGCTGCCCGGCTCCCGATCGTCGAGGGCATAAACGGTGTTGCCAAAGCGGAACAGCGCAATCGGTTTGCGCCCAAGATGCGCGCCAATGCCCGCCTGCTCCGGGATCTCGTCGATATTACAAATTTCCTGCCAGCGCTTGTTCTCCTCCGCGGCGGGGACGTTCACCGCGGTGCGGAACAGCGCCAGGCGGTCAGGATCGTTAAGGGTGGTTTGCCATTCGCACTGGTAAGTCTCCACCACCCGGGCCATCTCCTGCTCCAGCTCGTGGGCGAGCCCCAGGCTGTCGTTGAGGATCACCTCGCGCAGATAGTCGAGGCCGCCTTCCAGGTTATCCATCCAGGTACTGGTGCGTTGCAGACGATCTGCCGTGCGAATGTAGAACATCAGGAAACGGTCAACGGTGCGGATCAGCGTTTCGTCGTCCAGATCGCTGGCGAAGAGATCCGCGTGGCGCGGCTTCATCCCGCCGTTGCCGCACAGATAGAGGTTCCAGCCTTTGTCCGTGGCAATCACCCCCACGTCTTTGCTCTGCGCCTCTGCGCACTCACGGGTACAGCCGGAGACCGCCATTTTGATTTTGTGCGGCGCGCGCAGCCCCTTGTAGCGGTGCTCCAGCCTGACCGCGAGGCCGGTGGAATCCTGCACGCCGTAGCGGCACCAGGTCGACCCGACGCAGGATTTCACCGTGCGCAGGGATTTCCCGTAAGCGTGCCCGGTCTCAAACCCGGCCTCCACCAGCGCCTGCCAGATTTCAGGCAACTGCTCGAGCGTGGCGCCAAACAGGTCAAGACGCTGCCCGCCGGTAATTTTGCTGTAAAGGCTATAGCGTTTCGCGATCTGGCCGATGGCGATCAGCCCGTCGGCGGTCACTTCACCCGCCGGCATCCGCGGGACGATGGAGTAGGTTCCGTCTTTCTGAATATTGGCGAAATAGCGGTCGTTGGTGTCCTGCAACGGCAGATGCGCCGGTTTCAGCAGATACTCGTTCCAGCAGGAAGCCAATACCGAGCCCACCAGCGGCTTACAGATCTCGCATCCGTGCCCCTGACCGTAGCGGCTGATAAGCTGGTCGAAGGTGCGGATATGGTTGACGCGCACCAGGTGGTAAATCTCCTGACGCGAGTACGGGAAGTGTTCGCAGATATCTTTCTTCACCTCCACGCCCTGCGCCGCAAGCTGGAACTCCATCACCTGCTTCACCAGCGCGCTACAGCCTCCGCAGCCGGTCGCCGCTTTGGTGCACTGCTTAACGGCGCCGATATCCGTCGCACCCGCGCTTACCGCCTGGCAGATATCCCCTTTGCTGACGTTATGACACGAACAGATCTGCGCGCTTTCCGGCAGCGCCGCCACGCCCAGCGCTTTCGGCGCGCCGCCTGACGACGCGGGTAAGATCAGCGTTTCCGGCTCTTTTGGCAGGCTGATGCCGTTGAGCATCATCTGCACCAGCGTGGCGTATTCGCTGGCATCGCCCACCAGCACGCCCCCCAGCAGGGTTTTGCTGTCGTGGCTGACCACAATTTTTTTGTAGATTTGCTGCGGCCCGTGCGTCCACTGGTAGCTCAGCGCGCCCGGCGTGCGCCCGTGGGCATCGCCAAACGACGCCACATCCACGCCCAGCAACTTGAGTTTGGTACTCATATCTGCGCCGGTGAAGCGCTTCTCCTCACCCGCCAGCACAGCGGCGGCCACGCGCGCCATCTGGTAGCCCGGGGCCACCAGACCAAAGATTTTCCCCTCCCACAGCGCGCATTCCCCGATGGCAAGCACGTCCGGATCGGAGGTCCGGCAGACGTCGTCAATGCAGATCCCGCCGCGCTCGCCGACAGCCAGCCCGCTGCTGCGCGCCAGCGCGTCCTGCGGCCGAATACCGGCAGAGAAGACCATCATGTCCGTTTCCAGCCGCTCGCCATCGGCAAAGCGCAGCACCAGTCCGTCGTCTGCGGTGGCTATCTCCGTCGTCGATTTACTGGTGTGCACCCCTACGCCCAGCGCCTCAATTTTCTTGCGCAGCATTGCCGCGCCGTCGCTGTCGAGCTGCACCGCCATCAGGTTCGGCGCAAACTCCACCACGTGAGTTTCCAGCCCGAGCTGCTTAAGCGCATTTGCCGCCTCCAGCCCCAGCAGGCCGCCGCCGATCACCACGCCACGACGCGAGCCTGCCGCATGAGCCGCAATGTTATCCAGATCGTCAAGGGTGCGGTAGACAAAACAACCCGGCAGATCGTTGCCCGGAACGGGCGGTACGAACGGGTACGAGCCGGTCGCCAGCACCAGCTTGTCCCAGTGGGTCTCATGGCCACTGGCGGTACGCACTACGTGCGCATCACGATCGATAGCGACGATCTGCTGCGAGAGGCGCAGCTCAATGCCGTTATCGGCAAAGAACGCCCCCGCCACCAGCGAGAGTGAGTCCGCGCTGCGTCCGCCAAAATATTCCGACAGATGCACGCGGTCATAGGCGGCATAGCGCTCTTCGCCAAAAACAATAATCTGATACTGCTGATGCAAATTGCGGTTAACGCAGTCTTCGAGGAAATGATGGCCGACCATACCGTGCCCAACCACCACCAGAGTAGGTTTTGTCATAGCGTTCTGTCCTGCAACCTGCGGTTGCGTTGTGAAACGATCGAACAGCCAGTCCGCGTGGGCGGGCGCAGCCGTTGCCAGTAAATCGGTAAAGGTTGCCGCGCTGCGGCAGTCACCCATCAGCAGCACGCCAGCCAGCGCCCCCTGATGGATCAGTAAACGTCGATAGTGACGGGTGAGCGGATCCCATGAACTCCAGACCACATCGTCCGCCTGCGCCGTCGCGCGTCCGAGGCTGAACAGCTCCACGCCGGTCACCTTAAGGCGCACGCCGTTGTCGACAAGGGTAAACGGCGCGGTGACCTCCCCGGCCAGCCGCGCGGCAAGAATATCCGCCTGCGCCAGACAGGGGGCGACCAGACCAAACGTCTGGCCGTCAATTTCGCAGCACTCGCCGATGGCGTAGGTATCCGGCACGGAGGTTTGCATCTGCTGATCCACCACGATGCCGCGCGCGCAGCGAATGCCGCTGGCTTTTGCCAGCGCAACGTTGGGCTGTACGCCCGTAGCCAGCACCACGCGCGTGGCGGCGATGCGGCGTCCGTCGAGCAACGTCACGGCATCGTCAGCGATGGCCGTGATGCCGGAGGCGAGTTCACAGCTAACGCCCCGCGCCGCCAGCGCCTCTTCCAGCAACAGTCCCGCCTGCTGATCCAGCTGCTGTTCCATTAGCCACGGACCGCGATGCACGAGCGTGACGTTGTCACCGTTGCGCGCCAGCGCTGCCGCGGCCTCCACGCCGAGTACGCCGCCGCCCAGCACTACCGCCGGTCCGGAGATATTCCGGATGGCGCGGGTCTCTGCCAGGGTGCGAAAGGTGAACACATGCGGCGCATCGACCCGGGGGATCGGCGGCACGACAGGGGTAGACCCGGTGGCAAACACCAGCGCATCCCAGCCCAGCGTGCGAGCAGAGGTATGCACTTCACGCGCGTTAACGTCTACTGCGAGCGCCGTTTCTCCTCGCAGCACCGTTACGCCTCGTGCCGTGTACCAGTCTTCATCGTGCAGACAGATGTGCTCCGCCTGCTTTTCGCCACCCAGCACCGGCGAAAGCTGGATGCGGTTGTATGCCTGCTCCGGCTCGTCACCGATGACGGTGACAGCGAAACGACCGGGAACACGCCCGGTGAGCGACGCAATCAGCCGGGCTGCCGCCATACCATTACCGATAATGACCAGTCGCATCGTGCCCCCTCATTACGCCGCTTTCGGCTGTTTTTCGTAGAGGAAATGGAGGATCTGCTGGCGCATGTGGTGATAGCGGCTGTCATCCGCCAGCTGCACCCGGTTGCGCGGGCGCGGCAGATCGACGCGCAGGATCTCACCCACGGTGGCCGCCGGGCCGTTGGTCATCATCAGTACGCGGTCAGAGAGCAGTACCGCCTCGTCCACGTCGTGGGTGATGAGCACGATGGTGGTGTTCAGCGCCTGCTGGATCTGCATCACCGAATCCTGAAGATGGGCGCGCGTCAGCGCATCGAGCGCGCCAAACGGCTCATCCATCAGCAGCACTTTCGGCTTCATTGCCAGCGCCCGGGCAATACCGACGCGCTGCTTCATGCCGCCGGAGATCTCCCCGGGGCGCTTATGCAGCGCGTGGCCCATCTGCACCCGGTCGAGGTTGTGCTCAATCCACGCTTTGCGCTCGGCCTTACTCATGGTGTGACGGAAGACCTGATCCACCGCCAGCGCCACGTTGTCGAAGCAGGTCAGCCACGGCAGCAGCGAATGGTTCTGGAACACCACCGCGCGCTCTGGCCCCGGCCCGGCGATTTCGCGGTTGTCGCAAATCAGCCCGCCTTCCGTCGGCAGCGTGATCCCGGCGATCAGGTTTAACAGCGTCGACTTGCCGCAGCCGGAGTGACCAATCAGACTGACGGTTTCGCCCTCGTGGATATCAAAAGAGACGTTTTGCAGCGCCAGAAACTCGCCGCTGGCGGTGGAAAAACGCTGGCTCACGGCCTGGACCTGAATTAACGGTTTCATCTTCACTCCTTATTTTTCCTGCCAGCTAAAGCGACGGGCGATCAGCATCAGCCCCTGCTCCAGCAGCAACCCGACCACGCCAATGATGACGATGGCGATGAGAATGTTTTCGACGTTGAGGTTGTTCCACTCATTCCAGATCCAGAAGCCAATGCCTAAACCTCCGGTGAGCATCTCGGCGGCGACAATCACCAGCCAGGCAATGCCAATGGAAAGACGTACCCCGGTCAGTACCGCAGGCAGCACGGCGGGGAAAAGAATGCGGCGCATGATGGTCCACTCTGAGAGTTGCAGCACCCGGGCTACGTTGAGGTAGTCCTGCGGAATACGGCGCACCCCTTCGGCTGTGTTAATGACCATCGGCCAGATGGAGCAGATAAAAATGGTCCAGCTCGATGCAGGCTCCGCCTTCTGGAACAGCAGCAGGCCGATAGGCAGCCAGGCCAGCGGGCTGACAGGACGCAGGAGCGCGATCAGCGGGTTGAACATGCGCGAGAAAAAGGTGAAGCGCCCAATCAAAAAGCCCAGCGGAATGCCCGCCAGCGCCGCCAGACCGAAGCCGATGGCGACGCGCTGCAACGACGCCAGCACGTTCCAGCCAATGCCCATATCGTTTGGCCCGTCGCGATAAAACGGATCGGCAAACAGGGTCATGGCCGAATCGAGCGTGCTGAGCGGCGTCGGAAAGCCTTTACTGTTTATCGCCGCCAGCTGCCAGAGCACCACCAGCAGGCCGAGACCGAGCAGCGCCGGGATGACGCGCTGTAAAAAGTCATTCATCCGGCGCGCAAAGGCGGGCGTGCGGCGGCGAACCTGTAACGGAGGCAGGACAATCACTTCCCCGCTCTCTGACGTCTCTTGTGGTTTTGTATTTTGCAGATGCTGCATACTCAGGCCCCTTTACGGTGAATGGCGAAGCGGTTGGCGTACCCTTCCGGATCGGTGCCGTTCCAGACGGTGCCGTCCATCAGGGTGCTGCTGCGATACGGGGATGACGGTGTGGACATGCCGCCCACGGCGGTCGCGGCATCCTGCCAGACCGCGGTCTGGTTAATGCGCTGTGCAATGCCCGCGTATTCCGGCGCGGCGTTGAGCAAGCCCCAGCGGCGGAACTGGGTTAAGAACCACATCCCGTCGGAGAGATACGGGTAGCTCACGGCTCCCTCGTTGAAGAAACGGATCGGGTGCGCATCCTGCCAGCGCTGACCGACCCCGTTGTCGTACTCGCCAAGCATACGTCCGGTGAGATACTGTTCCTTGCAGTTGAGCCAGGCGCGGCGCGAGAGGATCTGCGCGGTTTCGCGTTTGTTTTCCGCTGACGCCTCGATCCAGCGCGCGGCTTCCATCACGGCGCTCACCAGCGCCCGCGCGGTGTGCGGGTTTTTCGCCACCCAGTCGCGTCGGGTGCCGAGGATCTTTTCCGGGTGATCGGCCCAGATGGACTGCGACGTGGCGGCGGTAAATCCGATGCGGTCGTTAATCGCCCGCGCGTTCCACGGCTCGCCAACGCAAAACCCGACCATGTTGCCAATGCGCATGTTCATCACCATCTGCGGCGGCGGCACCACCACGGTGCGCACGTCGTCAAACGGGTTAATCCCCGCGCTGGCCAGCCAGTAGTAGAGCCACATGGCGTGCGTTCCCGTCGGGAAGGTATGCGCGAAGGTGTAGGTTCCCGGCGCCTGCTGCGCAATCAGCTTTTTCAGCCCGTCGAGGTCACGAACGCCCTTCTCCGCCAGATCGCTGGAGAGCGTAATGGCCTGACCGTTCTGGTTGAGGGTCATCAGGTTCGCCATCTGCTGCGGCTTGCCCGCGATGCCCAGCTCCAGACCGTACAGCAGGCCGTAAAGAATGTGTGCGGCGTCCAGCTCCCCCGCCACCAGCTTGTCGCGCACCGCCGCCCAGCTCGCCTCTTTTGTCGGCACAATAGTAATGCCGTGTTTTTTATCGAACCCTTTCAGGGCCGCGATAACCACGGGCGCGCAGTCGGTCAGGGGGATAAACCCGATACGCACGGTATCCTGCTCCGGCTTATCTGACCCCGCCGCCCATGCGGCCTGCATGACACCCGGCAACAGCATCGCACCACTCGCCAGCATGCTGGCCTGCAATAACCGCCGTCTCGACAAATCCGCCATAATTGCTCCTGAAAAAAGGCAAAAAAAAGCGCCCGACGGTGCTGAAGCACCGCTGGACGCCTTTATCCCGAAGACGCATGCACCGCCGTTGGCGCATCGTCGAAAATGGTTAATCTGTTAATGCAAAGGTAATGCCAGCTTTTCATCCCCGCTATTACGGGGTTTCTGCAAGAAGAGCGCTGTTTTACGCACCTCAATCAGGCATAAATTGCCCACGGACTGTGCAACTACTCCCCAGGGGGTATCTTCCACAAATTTTTCACCGTGAGCAGCGCACGGGCGATATCCACCATGCGTTGGTTTTTATCCATCGCCATTTTGCGCAGGGCAGTCCACGCCTGCTCCTCGCTCAGGTTCTGGTGCGTCATCAGCACGCTTTTGGCTTTGTCGATGGTCTTACGCTCCTCCAGCGTGTCGCGCAGGGAAGCAAGCTGACGAGAGAGTTGCTCAATTTCACGCGCCTGCTGGCGCACCAGCGGCAGCAGCGGTTTATCCGGAAATCGCGCCAGGATATCGTCGTGCCCATCGTCTGCGTGCAGGTTTTCGCTATAGCGGCGCTCCTCAACTGCCGTCATCAGATCGGCAATTGCCACCTCCTCCAGCGTGCGCAGGTGCTCAAGGCGCGTGGTTTGCAGGGCAAACCATTTGAGGGCGGTATCACCGTTATCTGCCGGAGGCTGGCGGGTGCACGCTTCACGCCTGAGTTTTTCAGTCTCCAGACCCGGCTGGCAGTTGAGGATAAACGTCTCCTGCACGTCTGGTGTGCAATGGGAGATAAAAACCTCGAAGCAGGCCTGCTGGCCATCAATGCGATCCACCAGCCGCTGGCGGGTTTCATCGTCAAAGAATCCCTGTGTGAAACCAATAGCCCCCAGCGCCCGCTCTTGTCCCACAAGTTCTTTGCCCTGCATCAGGCTGTAAAGGGCAACAAATCGGCCCGCGATGTGCGGATCGTCAATGCTGTCGCTGAGTTGAGGTACGATACTAAGCAGATGACGCAGTATGCGGCTGTAGTGTTCCATCGCCTGCGGCGCGGTGACGCGTTGACCTGTAACGCCATCACGCAGCACCGTTAGCGTCTCAAGGCCGTGCAGTGCGCTGGCAATGCGTTCGCAGAGGGCGCTGCCCGGCAGCGGTTCGTTAAACTGAAGGTGCAATGCGGCAAGGTTTTCATCTACCAGGGCCCTGCTGGCCTTGCATTCAGGCGCGTACAATTTGCCCTGCGAGCAGAGCCAGACATTTGACGCACCGCGCTCGCACTGTAGCATATGCACCAGTCGACTGATGCCGTTCACCAGTGCGCCCAGCTGCGCCAGTCTGCCGAGCTGTTCCTCACGCAACATTTTCGCACGCTGGAACCATTCGGTTGCGCCAGGGGAACTGCCAGCCACTATCGTCATCGTTTCTCTCCCCGATACGTATTCTTCGGTACGAGAAGCAATATTCGTGCCTTTTCAAAGAACAGGAGTCAACATGCAGAAGATTGTGATCGTCGCCAACGGTGCGGCCTACGGCAGTGAATCCCTTTTTAACAGCCTGCGCCTGGCAATCGCGCTGCGCGATAAGGAGAGTGAACTGGAGCTGCGCCTCTTTTTGATGTCCGACGCCGTCACGGCCGGGCTGAAGGGGCAAAAACCCGCAGAGGGCTACAACATTCAACAAATGCTGGAGATCCTGACCGCGCAAAACGTTCCGGTCAAACTGTGCAAAACCTGTACCGACGGGCGCGGCATTACCGGGCTACCGCTGATTGATGGCGTGGAAATTGGCACGCTGGTGGAGCTGGCTGAATGGACGCTTTCCGCCGATAAAGTATTAACTTTTTAATAATAACCCGCTAAAAATATTATTTTCTTATGGACGCGGTTTCAGCATCAAGTTTACCTGCACCGTTGCCGATAGGCATGGAAACAACACAGCAGGTATTACACTTATGTTCAGATCCATTCGCGCCCGTATCATTGCCGCGACGACAGGCTGTCTGGTCGTCGCCCTTCTTCTTAATACTATTATTAACTTTCAGGTCACGCGCCAGGATAACCAGCAGTCGCAGCGCGATATTCTGACCAGCACCAGCGCCAGCCACAACATGGCGATTGCCGACTGGGTGAACAGCAAAATGACCGTCATCACCTCGGCGCAGCCAGTCGCGCTCAGCGACGATCCGGTTCCGGTGTTTAAACAGCTTGCGCTGGCGGGTGGATTCACCAACGTCTACGTGGGTTATGCCAGCAAAACGGCTAAATTTTCTAACCCAACCGGGGTACCCGCTGATTACGATCCCACCCTTCGCCCGTGGTATCAGCAGGCCGTCAGCGCTGATGGCCCGATAGTGACTGCACCCTATGTGGACGCGGGCACCGGGAAACTGGTGGTGACGTTCGCGGTACCGGTTAAAGAGCAAGGCGCCCTGAAAGCGGTGGTGGCGGGTGATGTGGCGATGGACAGCGTGGTGGCTAACGTACGCGGCATTCACCCTACCCCGGCCAGCAGCGGACTGCTTCTGGACAGCAACGGCACCGTTATTGCCGGCAGCGATCCTGCGCTGACGCTTAAGCCTTTTTCGGAGACGATCAAAGGGACCGATTTTGCTGCCCTGAAAAGCGGCAACCTGGTTGACGGAACGTTTAACGGACGCGAAAAAACGTTCCTGGCCACCGCCGTACCGGGGACGCACTGGCTGCTGGTTGTGGCGCTCGATAACGGCGATGCCACCGCCGGGATGCGGTCATTGCTGAAAGCATCTGCACTGTCTCTGGCGATCCTCGCCCTGCTGAGCGGAGCCCTCATGCACCTCCTGATTGCCCGCCTGCTTAAGCGGCTGTCCGGTATCCGTGACGCGATGAACAACATTGCTAACGGTACTAACGATCTGTCGCAGCGTCTGCCGGATAAGGGGGGCGATGAAGTGGCGCAAATCGCGCAGGCGTTTAACGCCTTCAGCGATAAGCTTTCTGTGGTGATGGTCCAGCTGCGTGATGCCAGCGCCTCAGTGAAAAACGCCGCGCATGAGATTGCGACAGGTAATCAGGATCTTTCCGGGCGTACCGAGCAGGCGGCATCAAGCCTTCGCGAAACCGCCAGCGCCGTGGAAGAGATCACGGCCTCCGTTACGCAGTCAAACGAGTCGGCAGCAGAAGCGAATGAACAGGCGAGCAAGGCCTCTGCCGCTGCATCCCGCGGAGGTGACGTCGTCGCTCAGGCCATCAGCACCATGCAGTCCATTGAACTGGCTTCCGCGAAAATCGGCGATATCACCAGCGTCATTGACGGCATCGCCTTCCAGACCAATATTCTGGCGCTTAACGCCTCGGTGGAAGCGGCGCGTGCCGGGGAACAAGGCCGTGGGTTCGCGGTCGTTGCGGGGGAAGTACGTAACCTGGCCAGCCGCAGCGCTCAGGCGGCGAAAGAGATCAAATCCCTTATTGACTCCACCACCGAAAGCGTTGCAACCGGCTCCCGGTTTGTGCACCTTGCGGGCGACAGCATGGATGAGATCCGCGCCAGCGTCAGGAGCGTGTCTGGCATTATGCGTGAAATATCCATTGCCACCCGGGAGCAGATGAAAGGGATCCATGAGATTAACCACGCGGTGACTCACCTGGATCGCATGGTGCAGCAGAACGCCGAGCTTGTTGTACAGTCTGCTGCGGCGGCCAGCGCGCTGCAAAGCCAGGCGGGCGACCTTGCTGAGACCGCTGGCCATTTCCGCATATAATTTTTCCGGGGCGCGCGTTAAGCAGGGAAAACGCGCGTCCGCTGAAAGGTTTCAGGGATTTTGTCATTTTTGTTTAATCGTTGCGCCATTTTTTGATCGAAATCAGCATCCCACCCCTGCCCCTTTGGTGTTATGCAATGAGTAAATTGTGAACAACATCACGCTCGGGATGGGCAAAAACGACGGAGTATAAAATGGCACGAGTTAAAACAAGTCTGAAACTGTTTGGCGGGGATACGGTAGTGGTGCGTTGCTCAGAGCGTTGCCGCATCCATCTGATGAGTACAAAAGGACAGAAGCAATCGCAGGCAGATATCCTTACCGTCCAGGACGATAAGGCCTGGCTGACGGTGCCTTACACCGGCACCTGGGATGTGCTGATCGACAGCCACAGCCAGTCGCTCGAACATTCCGTAAGTTACGTGGCGGCATAACCGTAAACGCCCGGCCAGCCGGGCGTATTATCAGGCAAAACCCGGCCGCAGCGTATTGCTGAGCGGGTTCCCTTCCAGCAGCGCTTTCACCTTCACCACCAGCTCACTCAGACAGTCGTCCTGCATACCGAGACGCGTCAGCTCCTGATCGAGCGAGAAAAGGTACTGGGCGTTAGTACCCAGCGGTCCACTGGCGACGGCAATCAGCGGGGCAATCACCTGGGTACGGGTGTCGGCTTCATACAGCGGATGGCGCGGATCCATAATGAACACCAGCGCGTTGACGGTGCGCCCGTCATCCAGTTCCAGCTTGCACCAGCTGGGCATATAGCAGCCGGTGATCATCTCGCGCTTCCACAGCAGCGTCAGCTCATCTTCCAGCGTGGTATCCGGCAGCCGGTATGCCACGCCCGTGGTGCGCCCGCCCTCTTTTAGTGCAAGCATGCGGCCAGGCTGGCACGCGCTGCCGCGTCCGGCGGTCAGGCGCAAACAGAAGGCGCGGTGCCAGCCAGGCAGCGTTCCGGTTGCCGATTCAACAAATTCGAGCGCCGGGTTCCACATCAGCGAGCCGTAACCAAAGATCCAGACCGGGCCATCATCCGGGCGGCAGGCCAGCGTTGCCGCAAGCGACGCCGCACGTTGTTCAGCCGACCACAGAAGCGATTCCTCAATAGCACCAAATGCCGTCTTACAATCTGCCTTCATCAAGAAATCACGCGTTAACACATTCCACCTCCGCCACTGCATGCTTCCTTGCGACATCTTTAATGCGCCTTCCCGGCATTCTGTGCTGTTCATTTTAACAGCAGTTGAGCAACGATAAGCAATTCGCGGGCCAGATGCAATACAGCGGCAGGTCAACCGCCTGAAATGTCAAAATGGAGGTAGCGTATTATTCGACGGCTATTTCTTTTTGTGCCATTTATCATCGTCCCCTTTCTCATAGTCATTTTTCACGGCGGCCCAGGCCACCTTATGCGCCGTCTCTTCACGGCTGGCATCGTCCCGCCGATCTTCTTTATCTTTGTACTGATCCCAGGCGCTGTTAAAGGCTTCTTTGTAGATATCCTGGGCGTGGGCAGGCAATACGTTTTGCACGTTCTCCGGTAATTCGCTTTTCGATTTGTATGGCATCGTTAACCTCTCTTTTGGCTAAAAGATAAGTGTGGACGACGATACGCCAGCGTGCCACCTGACAGGAAGAAGTGAACAATTTAAAAACACAACACATTGTTATTAAATAATTATTTTATGTAGATGAGTCATTATAAGCCTCAGGAATAAAAATTATCACAAAGGGTAAAATTAAGTAAAAAATACAGGGTATTTAACAGATTTCTGTTAATTTAATACCTTTAAAATCTATCTATAATTACAAGCACCTGCACTGTTGGAGAAACACATGACAGCAACACACGAGGCGGTAAAAACCCGCCACAAGGAGACCTCTCTCATTTTCCCGGTTCTGGCACTGGCTGTGCTGCTCTTCTGGGGAAGCAGTCAGTCATTGCCAGTGGTTGTGGGGATCAATATTCTGGCTCTGGTGGGTATTTTAACCAGTGCATTTAGTGTGGTACGCCATGCGGATGTTTTAGCCCACCGTCTTGGCGAGCCGTATGGGTCATTAATTTTAAGCCTTTCGGTTGTGATTCTTGAGGTCAGTCTCATTTCCGCATTAATGGCCACCGGCGACGCCGCGCCAACGCTAATGCGCGATACGCTCTACTCCATCATTATGATTGTCACCGGCGGCCTGGTCGGTTTTTCACTTTTATTAGGTGGTCGCAAATTTGCCACCCAGTACATGAACCTCTTTGGCATTAAACAGTACCTGATCGCCCTGTTCCCGCTGGCGATTATTGTGCTGGTCTTCCCGATGGCGCTGCCGGGTGCCAATTTCACCACCGGCCAGGCGCTGCTGGTGGCGCTGATTTCCGCGGCGATGTACGGCGTGTTCCTGCTGATCCAGACCAAAACACACCAGAGCCTGTTTGTTTACGAGCATGAAGACGACGGCGACGACGATGACCCGCATCACGGTAAGCCGTCGGCCCACAGCAGCGCGTGGCATACGGTTTGGCTGATCGTGCATCTGATTGCCGTTATTGCGGTCACCAAGATGAATGCGAACCCGCTGGAGGCGCTGTTAACTGAACTGAACGCGCCGGTCGCCTTTACCGGTTTCCTGGTGGCCCTGTTGATCCTGTCGCCAGAAGGCCTGGGAGCGCTGAAAGCGGTGCTCAATAATCAGGTGCAGCGGGCGATGAATCTGTTCTTCGGCTCCGTTCTGGCGACCATCTCTCTTACCGTTCCGGTGGTGACGCTGATTGCCTTTATGACGGGGAATGAATTGCAGTTTGCGCTGGGTGCGCCAGAGATGATTGTGATGGTGGCATCCTTGCTGCTGTGCCAGATATCCTTCTCCACCGGCCGCACCAATGTGCTGAACGGCGCGGCGCATATGGCGCTGTTTATTGCGTATCTGATGACGATATTTGCGTAGCCTTTTTGCCCAGCGGCGCTTCGCTTGCAGGGCCTACGGGTTTTGTAGGCCGGGTAAGCGCAGCGCCACCCGGCAATATGCCCCATAAAAAAACCCGCCGAAGCGGGTTTTTTTATCAGTTGCTGGTATCCAGCTCGTCGAAGCTCTTCACCAGATCGTCAATCGCTTTGATCTGTTTCAGGAACGGCTCCAGCTTATCCAGCGGCAGCGCGGATGGACCGTCGCATTTCGCGTTAGCCGGATCCGGGTGCGCTTCAATGAACAGACCCGCCAGGCCGGTTGCCATACCGGCGCGCGCCAGTTCGGTCACCTGCGCACGACGCCCGCCAGACGCGGCGCCAAACGGGTCGCGGCATTGCAGGGAGTGGGTCACGTCGAAAATCACCGGGGACTGGTTAGAGACGTTCTTCATCACGCTGAAGCCCAGCATATCTACAACCAGGTTGTCATAACCGAAGTTTGAACCACGGTCGCAGAGGATCACCTGGTCGTTACCGCCTTCGATAAACTTGTCGACGATGTTACCCATCTGGCCAGGGCTCACGAACTGCGGTTTTTTCACGTTAATCACGGCACCGGTTTTCGCCATCGCTTCTACCAGGTCAGTCTGGCGAGCGAGGAACGCCGGAAGCTGAATCACGTCTACCACATCAGCCACGGGCTGTGCCTGAGACGCTTCGTGCACGTCGGTGATCACTTTCACGCCAAACGTCTGTTTCAGCTCCTGGAAAATCTTCATCCCCTCTTCCAGGCCCGGGCCACGGTAGGAGTGAATGGAGGAGCGGTTGGCTTTGTCAAAAGAGGCTTTAAACACGTACGGGATGCCCAGCTTTTGGGTCACGGTCACGTAGTGTTCGCAGATGCGCATAGCGAGATCGCGGGATTCCAGAACGTTCATACCGCCAAACAGCACGAACGGCAGGTCGTTTGCCACGTTGATATCACCAATGCTAACCACTTTTTGTTTCATAGGATCGCCTTATTCAGGTGTGAATCGGAATTAAGATTAATGCAGTGTAATGTGTTTATGCGCGATCGCGTTAATCTGCGCGCGGATCATCTCGCTGATCGGGTCTTCCGGACATTGCTCGACGAAATAATTCAAATCATTCAGCGCCACGTGCTCGCAGTCGAGCTGCGCATAAATCAGGCCGCGGTCGCGGATTTCGTACGGATCTTCCGGATTGAACTGCAACAGCACTTCGCTTGCGCGCAGAGCCAGCTCCATCTGACGCTCTTCCATCAGCGCAGACTTCAGCGTATCCAGGAGCTTACGGATCACTTCGGCGTTATCGGCTTCATCGAGATCTTCATTGAACAGCTCAGCTATCGGGCTGATGTTGCCTTTCAGCCAGACGTCCAGCGTATGCTCATCCAGCGTGTCGCCGTTAAACGGATTGATTAACCACATCTCACCGTCCAGCCACTCCGCCCGCAAAATCATCTGCGTCGGGAAAATGACCGGCACCAGTGGAATATCCAGCTCGTGCGCAACCCACAGTAAAATGGCGCCCAACGCGACGGCACTGCCCTGACGATTTTTCAACACCTGGTCCAGCCACAGTGCGTCAGACAGGCGGTACACGCCTCGCGTGTCGCAGAAACCCCATTCGCCGTAGAAAAGCTCAATCAGCTTCTCTAATTGCCAGTCCTGCGGACGTGCCTGATTGATCTCTTCGCGCGCCAGGCTGACCAGATTCTCCAGTTCAGCGTAAACGTACTGTGACGTAAAATCGTCGCGGATCATCTCTGAAATCAGGATCATACCATCGCAGAGCGGCACTTTGTTAAATTCGAAATCGGCTAAGGACCTCATGACTTACCCCAGTAACGGTATTCTTGTGGTGGCGAGTTTAATGATGATGTACAGCACCACCAGACCCAGCAAAAAGGCGATAAACCCTGTCTGCTGGCTGCGCGGACGATGACGCCCAAGCGCGATAAAACCCAAAACGATGTAGATGATAACGCCAAACAGCTTTTCAGTCAGCCATGCGCCTTTATCAGTAAATGGCAGATAGCCGGTTTTCCACATTAACCCGGCTCCGGAAAGGAACAGCACCGTGTCGATACAGTGCGGGGCGATGCGTACCCAGCGGGCGTTAATCAGCGGATTGTTGCTGTAGCGCCACCAGTAGCGGGCAATGAAAAAGCCAATGGTCAGGGCAACGGAAATCAGGTGAACGGAGATCAGCAGCGTAAACAGGCTCATGACCACTGCCCCAGCGTCAGACGTTCATTGCCGCCGTAATCCCGGCAGGTTTCCACGGCAGCGTATCCGGCACGCGTAAACAGCGCTCGCACCGCCTCTCCCTGCGTCCAGCCATGTTCCACCAGCAGCCAGCCACCGGGAAGCAAATGTTGTCGTGACGTTGTCACAATGTGATCGAGATCCGCAAGTCCCTGATTCGCAGCGACCAGCGCGGTCAAAGGTTCAAAACGCACGTCGCCCTGCGCGAGATGCGGATCGTCTTCGTCGATGTAGGGCGGATTGCTGACAATCATTTCAAACATGCGGCTTTCAAGCGCGGCAAACCAGCTGCTTTGCAGAACGGAAACATTGTTCAGCCCCAGCCGTTCAACGTTGCGCCGCGCGAGGGCGACCGCATCAGGCATCACGTCTACCGCCGTCACGGTGCAGTCCGGTCGCTCGCTGGCAAGCGCCAGCGCAATCGCGCCGGTGCCAGTACCGAGATCGAGGATCTGACACGGCTGCGCCGGTAACCGCGCCAGCGCCTGCTCCACCAGACACTCGGTGTCCGGGCGCGGGATCAGCGTGGCCGCTGAAACGTACAGCGGAAGTGACCAGAACTCGCGTTCGCCAACCAGATGCGCCACCGGCTCGCCGGTTTTACGGCGGGCAAGCAGCGCCTCCAGCTGCGATTGCTGTTCAGCGGTCAGAGCGGTTTCGCCGAAAGCCAGAAGATACGTGCGGGCTTTACCCGTCACATGCTCAAGCAGAATTTCGGCGTCGCGCTTCGGGCTTTCACTTGCAGAAAGCTCACTGGCGGCATGGCGTAACCAGCGCTGAAAATCCATTAATCCTGCTCGGATAGTGCCGCCAGCTGGTCGGCCTGGTATTCCTGCACGATAGGCTCAATCAGCATATCGAGCTTGCCTTCCATCGCCTCATCCAGACGGTAGAGCGTCAGGTTGATGCGATGGTCGGTTACGCGACCCTGCGGGAAGTTATAGGTACGGTTACGGTCGCTACGATCGCCGCTGCCCAGCAGGTTACGGCGGGTAGAGGCTTCCGCCTGCTGGCGTTTCGCCATTTCCGCCGCGTGGATACGGGCGCCCAGCACGGATAACGCTTTAGCTTTGTTCTTGTGCTGGGAACGTTCATCCTGACACTCAACCACAATCCCGGTGGGCAGGTGAGTAATACGGATAGCGGAGTCGGTGGTGTTAACGTGCTGACCACCTGCCCCTGAAGAGCGGAAGGTGTCGATGCGCAGATCTGCCGGGTTGATATCCGGCAGTTCCGCTTCCGGCAGCTCCGGCATCACCGCCACCGTACAGGCTGACGTATGAATGCGTCCCTGAGATTCTGTCGCAGGCACGCGCTGCACGCGGTGACCGCCGGATTCAAATTTCAGTCGACCGTACACGCCGTCGCCGCTGATCTTGGCGATAACCTCTTTGTAGCCGCCATGCTCGCCTTCGTTGGCGCTCATGATCTCCACGCGCCAGCGACGGGATTCGGCATACCGGCTGTACATACGGAACAGATCCCCGGCGAACAGCGCCGCTTCGTCGCCACCGGTACCGGCGCGGACTTCCACAAAGGCGTTACGCTCATCATCCGGATCTTTCGGCAGCAGAAGCACCTGAAGCTGCTGCTCCATCTCTTCTGAACGCGCTTTCGCATCCTGTAACTCTTCCTGCGCCATCTCGCGCATCTCAGGATCGTCGAGCATCATCTGCGCGGTTTCGATATCTTCCTGGACCTGTCGCCAGTCGGTAAAGCATTTTGAAACATCACTTAACTGCGCGTATTCACGCGACAGCGCGCGAAAACGTTCCTGGTCGGCAATGGTCCCGGCATCACCGAGCAGCGCCTGGACTTCTTCATGGCGCTCGTGCAGAGCTTCCAGTTTAGCGACGATAGAAGGCTTCATAGGCGTAAATGCACCTTGTCTTAGAAAATGGGTATAGGGCGCTATTCCAGCCCGAGGCTGTTGCGCAGAATAGTCAGGCGTTCATCGTCCCCGTCACGGGCAGCCTGCTGAAGAGATTTGGTTGGGGCATGGATCAGGCGGTTGGTCAGTTTCCAGGCCAGATCCTGCATAATCGCCTGCGCGTCGCCGCCCTGTTCAAGGGCCGCTAACGCTTTGGCCGTCAGGTCATCACGCACCTGCTCCGCCTGACCGCGGTATTCGCGGATGGTCTCGCTGACGCTTTGCGCGCGCAGCCAGGCCATAAATTCGCTGGTTTCCTGTTCAACGATGGTTTCCGCCTGCACAGCCGCCGCCTTACGCTGGGCAAGGTTGTGCGAAATGATGCTTTGCAGGTCATCCACGCTGTACAGGTAGGCGTTCGCCAGTTTGCCCACTTCCGGTTCGACATCACGCGGAACGGCGATATCCACCAGCAGCATCGGCTGATTGCGGCGGGATTTCAGCGCACGCTCGACCATCCCTTTCCCGATAATCGGCAGCGGGCTGGCGGTAGAACTGATAATAATGTCCGCCTCTTTCAGACGTTCATCGATGTCGCTCAGCGCAATCACCTCAGCGCCCACTTCGTCCGCCAGCACCTGCGCACGTTCGCGGGTGCGGTTGGCAATGATCATCTTCTTCACCTTGTGTTCGCGAAGATGGCGCGCCACCAGCTCGATGGTTTCGCCCGCTCCCACCAGCAGTACGGTGACGGTCGACAGGGATTCAAAAATTTGACGGGCAAGGGTACAGGCCGCGAAAGCAACCGAAACCGCACTGGCGCCAATGTCGGTTTCGGTTCGCACACGCTTCGCCACGGAGAATGACTTCTGGAACATTCGCTCCAGTTCGCTGGCTTTCAGATGTCCTTTCTGGGAATCCGCGAAAGCTTTTTTCACCTGGCCGAGGATCTGCGGCTCGCCCAGCACCAGCGAATCCAGACCGCTGGCCACGCGCATCAGATGGCTGACCGCATCGTTATCCTGATGCCAGTACAGGCTGTTGCGCAGCTCTTCTTCGTTGAGGTTGTGGTAGTCACACAGCCAGCGGATCAGCGCCTCGTGCAGGTTGTCCTGCTCTTCTACGCTCAAATACAGCTCGGTACGGTTGCACGTCGACAGCACCACGCCACCCTGCACCATCGGCTGTGCAAGCAGGCTGTCCAGCGCCAGGTCGAGCGTATCCGGCGAAAACGTAACGCGTTCTCGCAGTGAAACCGGGGCCGTTTTGTGGTTAATACCGAGTGCTAATAGGGTCATGTTGAGCGGGAGTAGTACCAGCGTTAATAAGGTTAGCAGGACGCATCATACAGGATGCGCGAGATCAATAAAAGAGACTGCCCCCTTTCGGAGTAATAGCTTACGCCACGCTTTGAGATAATTTGAACGTAGACGGTGGCACCCTTCAACGCTAGCATTAACAGTTATAACTGCAACGTATCTCAAGGATTTGTCATCATTATGACCCGAATGATTCGCCTGCTGCCTCTGGCGGCCCTGGTTCTGACCGCCTGTTCCGTTCATCAGCCGAAAGGCCCGGGCAAAAGCCCTGACTCACCGCAGTGGCGTCAGCACCAGCAGGACGTGCTGAAATTAAGCCAGTACCAGACCCGCGGTGCATTTGCTTATCTCTCTGACGAACAAAAAGTTTACGCTCGCTTTTTCTGGCAGCAAACGGGGCAGGACAACTATCGCCTGCTGCTGCTGAACCCGCTGGGCAGCACCGAGCTGGAGCTTAACGCGAAGCCTGGCGAAGCGCAGATCACCGATAACAAAGGCCAGCACTACACGGCAACCGACGCCGAAGAGATGATTGGCAAGCTGACCGGAATGCCGATTCCGCTCAATAGTCTGCGCCAGTGGATCCTTGGCCTGCCGGGTGACGCAACCGACTATACGCTCGACGATCAATACCGTCTGAGCCAGGTGAACTACACCCAGGGCGGTAAAACCTGGAAAGTGGTGTACAGCGCGTATGACAGCAAGACGCAACCGTCGCTGCCGTCCAATATGGAGCTGACGCAGGGTAGCCAGCGTATCAAGCTGAAAATGGACAACTGGATCGTTAAATGATGACCCACTGGCCCTCTCCCGCAAAACTGAACCTGTTTCTCTACATTACCGGGCAGCGCGCTGACGGCTATCACACCCTGCAAACCCTGTTTCAGTTTGTCGATTACGGCGACACCATCTCCATCGAACCGCGTCAGGACGGGCAGATTTGCCTGCTGACGCCGGTCGACGGCGTGGCGCATGACGATAACCTGATCGTGCGCGCTGCCCGCCTGCTGATGAACACGGCGTCGTCGTCGGGTCGTCTGCCAGCGGGAAGCGGTGCGGATATCCGTATCGACAAACGCCTGCCGATGGGCGGCGGTCTTGGCGGCGGCTCATCAAACGCCGCAACTGTACTGGTGGCGCTTAACCACCTCTGGGGCTGCGGTCTGACGACGGACGAACTGGCAGCGTTAGGGTTGACGCTGGGCGCCGATGTACCGGTGTTTGTGCGCGGCCACGCGGCATTCGCTGAAGGGGTGGGTGAAATCCTCACGCCGGTCGATCCGCCGGAAAAATGGTATCTGATCGTTCACCCCGGCGTGAGCATTCCTACCCCGGTCATCTTTAAAGATCCTGACCTGAAAAGAAATACCCCGGCACGGTCAATAAAAACGTTATTAAATTGTGAATTCAGCAACGATTGCGAGGATATCGCAAGAAAACGTTTTCGCGAGGTTGATGCGGTGCTTTCCTGGCTGTTAGAATACGCGCCGTCGCGCCTGACCGGTACAGGGGCCTGTGTCTTTGCTGAATTTGACACCGAAACCGCCGCCCGTCAGGTGCTTGAGCAAGCGCCGGTTTGGCTGCATGGTTTTGTAGCACGCGGGATGAACACCTCCCCCCTACAGCAGGCCATTCTGGCGCAGACTGAGTTTCGGTGACAACGTCACCCTGTTCCAGACGTTGCATCGCGCTCTTTAATACACCGCCTGGATAGCGTTTGCTTAGGCCCCGCAGTTTGCGGCGAACGCTATCCACCACTGGACGCATGCCTGAGGTTCTTCTCGTGCCTGATATGAAGCTTTTTGCTGGTAACGCCACCCCGGAACTAGCACAACGTATTGCCAACCGCCTGTACACTTCCCTCGGCGACGCCGCTGTAGGTCGCTTTAGCGACGGCGAAGTCAGCGTACAAATTAACGAAAATGTACGCGGTGGTGATATTTTCATCATCCAGTCCACCTGTGCTCCAACGAATGACAACCTGATGGAATTGGTTGTTATGGTCGACGCGCTGCGTCGTGCTTCTGCTGGCCGTATCACTGCTGTTATTCCTTACTTTGGCTATGCACGTCAGGACCGTCGCGTCCGTTCCGCGCGTGTGCCAATCACCGCTAAAGTTGTCGCTGACTTCCTGTCCAGCGTCGGCGTTGACCGCGTACTGACGGTTGACCTCCACGCAGAGCAGATCCAGGGCTTCTTCGACGTGCCGGTTGATAACGTATTCGGCAGCCCAATCCTGCTGGAAGACATGCTGCAACTGAATCTGGACAACCCGATTGTGGTTTCTCCGGACATCGGCGGCGTGGTACGTGCTCGTGCTATCGCGAAGCTGCTGAACGATACCGACATGGCGATCATCGACAAACGCCGTCCGCGCGCTAACGTTTCTCAGGTGATGCACATCATCGGTGACGTGGCTGGCCGCGACTGCGTGTTGGTGGACGACATGATCGATACCGGCGGTACGCTGTGTAAAGCCGCTGAAGCGCTGAAAGAGCGTGGTGCGAAACGCGTATTCGCTTACGCCACTCACCCGATCTTCTCCGGCAATGCGGTAAACAACCTCCGTAACTCCGTCATTGACGAAGTTGTGGTGTGCGATACCATTCCACTGAGCGACGAGATCAAAGCGCTGCCAAACGTGCGTACGTTGACTCTGTCCGGGATGCTGGCCGAAGCGATTCGTCGTATCAGCAACGAAGAATCGATCTCTGCAATGTTCGAACACTGATCGAACACGGCCAAAAAACCCGCTACGGCGGGTTTTTTTGTTTATAGTATTTATTTGTATGACTTATGCCTCCTTCACCTGCCATTCACATGACAGATGATGCGCACACGGATGATAGATAATTGTGAAAAACGTAACCTCCTCACATGTTCTGCCCTTTCGCGCCCTCATCGACGCCTGCTGGAAAGAGAAATACACATCGTCACGCTTTGTTCGTGACCTGATAGCCGGGATCACCGTCGGGATTATTGCCATCCCGCTGGCGATGGCGCTGGCGATTGGTAGCGGCGTCGCGCCGCAGTACGGGCTGTACACCTCGGCCGTTGCGGGGATTGTGATTGCGCTGACGGGCGGATCTCGCTTCAGCGTCTCCGGCCCGACTGCCGCCTTTGTGGTGATCCTCTACCCGGTTTCCCAACAGTTTGGTCTGGCAGGTCTGCTGGTTGCCACCCTGATGTCCGGCATCTTTTTAATTCTGTTTGGTCTGGCCCGCTTTGGTCGCCTGATTGAATATATTCCCCTTTCCGTAACGCTGGGGTTCACCTCGGGGATTGGGATTACCATCGGGACCATGCAGATTAAGGATTTCCTCGGCCTGCAAATGGCCCATGTTCCGGAGCACTATTTACAGAAAGTGGGCGCGCTGTTTATGGCGTTGCCGACGGCCAACCTGGGGGATGCAGCCATTGGCATCGTTACCCTCGGCACACTTATCGTCTGGCCTCGCTTAGGCATTCGTCTCCCGGGGCATCTGCCCGCTCTGCTGCTGGGCTGCGCGGTGATGGGCGTTGTCAACCTGCTCGGTGGACAGGTCGCCACCATTGGCTCCCAGTTTCACTATGTTCTGGCGGACGGCTCACAGGGTAGCGGCATTCCGCAGCTGCTGCCGCAGCTGGTTCTGCCTTGGGACATGCCGGGCTCCAGCTTTACCCTGAGCTGGGATTCCCTTCGCGCTCTGCTGCCCGCTGCATTCTCGATGGCTATGCTGGGCGCGATCGAATCCCTGCTCTGCGCCGTCGTGCTCGACGGCATGACCGGCACTAAGCACAAAGCCAACAGCGAGCTGGTCGGCCAGGGCTTGGGGAACATCGTTGCACCGTTCTTCGGCGGTATTACCGCTACGGCTGCGATTGCCCGTTCCGCCGCGAACGTACGTGCGGGCGCGACATCACCGGTTTCCGCGGTCATTCACTCCCTGCTGGTGATCATGGCGCTGCTGATCCTCGCCCCGCTGCTTTCATGGCTTCCGCTCTCTGCCATGGCTGCGCTGCTGCTGATGGTGGCCTGGAACATGAGTGAGGCGCATAAGGTGGTTAACCTGCTGCGCCGCGCGCCGAAAGACGACATTATCGTGATGCTGATCTGCATGTCGCTGACCGTGCTGTTCGATATGGTTATCGCCATCAGCGTCGGCATTGTGCTGGCCTCACTGCTCTTTATGCGCCGCATCGCGCAGATGACGCGTCTCTCCCCGGTTAACGTTGAGGTGCCTGACGATGTGCTGGTGCTGCGCGTGATTGGCCCGCTGTTCTTCGCCGCAGCGGAAGGTTTGTTCAGCGATCTGGAATCCCGCATTGCGGGCAAACGGATTGTGGTGCTGAAATGGGATGCCGTCCCGGTGCTGGATGCCGGCGGTCTGGATGCCTTCCAGCGCTTTGTCGCCCGCCTGCCGGAAGGCTGTGAACTGCGGGTGAGTAACCTCGAATTCCAGCCCCTGCGCACCATGGCGCGCGCGGGCGTGCAGCCGATCCCTGGCCGATTGTCCTTCTACCCTAACCGTGAAGCTGCATTAGCGGATCTGTGAGTCATCTGATGCAGAGACGCGTCTTTGCATCATTACCCCGATCGCCTGCTGGAGCCATTCAAGCACGGCAGGCGTCATCCACGTGCCCTTCATCAGATGCGGCTCCTGCTGCATGGCGAGACGAAATTTTTGCTGGGTCTGCGGGTTTGTTCCCGCATAGGACTGGAATAAAACCAGCCAGTTTTCTGCCAGCTTTTGCGCATCGTCAGAAGCGGGACTGAGATTATCCCGCTGCGCCTGATGCAGCTTCGCCACCAGCGGCGGCCACTCCATCATCCGGTCAAAGTAGTGCGCCCGGGTAAAGGCCATCTCTTCGGCAGTGAGATATTTCTCCCAGATGCTGAGCTTTGATTCGGCAAACGCCCGCGTGATGTAATCAGTTATCTCCGGCGTAATGCCGGTTTGCTCCTGCATCTGCGGCTCCACGCTGTGCATCTCGTTCAGACGGGTCAAAAATTCCGGTTTGCCTGCGGTATCCTGCTCCAGGCGTTCCATCCACCGTGAAGCCAAATCGGTCGCCCGCACGTCCGTGACGCTGACGTTCTGTTCCAGCAAGTGTTTAACCTCCGTCACCAGCCCCGACCAGATATCCGCCAGCGCCTCTTTCTCTACCGCAAACGGCAGTTGCTGCAACTCTTCTTTGCTAAACCAGCGATCGTACATATTCATTAACTCCAGAGTCTGTAGCCAGGATTCCAGATCCGGCGTCGCATCGTCGGTCAGCCCGGTACGCAATTCCACCAGCCGGTTGCGCAGCGTATGGATGCTACGCAGTTGCTTGTCCAGCAGAGTGATTTGCCCGTCGAGTAATTCGGCTAATGACAGCGAACGCTGTTCCAGAAAATCCCTGATTTCGGCAAGCTCAAGCCCGGCTTTTGCCAGCGTCTGGATCATATGCAGACGCTGCACATCCGCCAGGTTATAAAGCCGGTAGCCTGCCGCGCTTCTGGCAGAAGGTAACAACAGCCCTGTTTGCTCGTAGTGATGCAAAGTCCGCACGGTGATCCCGGCACGTTTCGCCAGTTCACCCACCTGTATCAACATAACGGCTCCTTTTATTCTGCCAGTTTCGTTACTCTGAAGCCTTACGTTACGTGAGGGTCAATGCGTCATGCAAAAAAAAACGACTTCAGATGAAGTCGTTTCGGTGTTCTTTATGGGGCACTAGCTATGCTTGCGCTGGTCGCGGCGGCATCGTTTATCGTAATGGCGCACCCACCAGTATTTATCGCAGACTTCCTCATGTCCGCTCACGCGCGCCCCGGCGAGCCACAATACCGCACCAAGGAAGATACTCAGCACCGCGCCATGCGCAAAGTATTGTGGGAGGTCAAGCTGCGGTAATTGGTTTAAGATTGAATAACCGACACCGGCGACCATCACGAACAGTCCCAACCCCATTAGCACGTTACCGAGCATTGAAGCGTTTTTGCGTTTCATATGTCACCTCCGGAACTTTGGGTTGTCAGGGGAAAAGCCCCTTCTCCTTGTGTGTAAAGTATAGACAACGCCTCTTATATGAGTTGCGTGAATGATCACATTTACTGATAACTCCCGGACAAAAATTTACAAATAAGACATTGAACAGCTTGAAATTCTAATTGTTCAAAGAGGAAATTATTCGCATTTCGGTGTACCGCAGGCAGAACTTTGTCAAGCGGCGCGCCAGACAGTAAACTACGCGCCAGATCTGGAACCCATTAGGAAGTAAATCGTGACAATTAAACTGATTGTCGGCCTCGCCAATCCGGGCGCAGAGTATGCCGCTACCCGCCATAACGCCGGCGCCTGGTATGTTGATCTGCTGGCGGAGCGTTTGCGCGCACCCCTGCGTGAAGAACCCAAGTTTTACGGGTATACCTCACGCATCAGTCTTGCGGGTGCTGACGTGCGGTTGCTGGTGCCAACCACCTTTATGAACCTGAGCGGCAAAGCCGTGGCGGCCATGGCAACGTTTTATCGCATCAACCCGGATGAGATCCTGGTGGCCCACGACGAACTGGACCTGCCGCCAGGCGTGGCGAAGTTCAAACTGGGCGGCGGTCATGGCGGCCACAATGGTCTGAAAGACATCATCAGCAAACTGGGTAATAACCCTAATTTCCACCGTTTGCGCGTGGGAATCGGCCATCCGGGCGATAAAAACAAAGTTGTTGGTTTCGTACTGGGTAAACCACCGGTTTCTGAGCAGAAGTTGATTGACGAAGCGGTGGACGAAGCGGCCCGCTGCACCGAGATTTGGCTTCAGGATGGCCTGACAAAAGCCACCAATCGACTGCACGCTTTCAAAGCGCAATAATCGGCGCCCCGGGGCTTTTTTACCGCGCGTCGCGCGGGTTACGTGTATAATAGGCGTAGTTATTTACTTTTCTTCAATCGGTTATCGTTAACGAATTGATTATCAAGATATTAAGGTGATTTAGAAATGGGATTCAAATGCGGTATCGTCGGTCTGCCAAACGTGGGCAAATCCACCCTGTTCAACGCGCTCACCAAAGCAGGTATTGAAGCGGCGAACTTCCCGTTCTGTACCATCGAGCCGAACACCGGTGTTGTTCCTATGCCCGATCCGCGTCTGGACCAGCTCGCGGAAATCGTGAAGCCGCAGCGCATTCTGCCAACTACCATGGAGTTCGTGGACATCGCGGGCCTGGTAAAAGGCGCATCCAAAGGTGAAGGCCTGGGCAACCAGTTCCTGACCAACATCCGTGAAACCGAAGCGATCGGCCACGTTGTGCGCTGCTTCGAGAACGACAACATTATCCACGTTAACAATAAAGTGGATCCAGCTGACGACATCGACGTCATCAACACCGAGCTGGCCCTCTCTGACCTCGACACCTGCGAACGCGCCATTCACCGCGTGCAGAAGAAAGCCAAAGGCGGCGACAAAGACGCGAAAGCGGAACTGGCTGCGCTGGAAAAATGTCTGCCACAGCTGGAAAACGCGGGCATGCTGCGCGCGCTGAAAAACCTGACTGACGAAGACAAAGCGGCGATCAAATACCTGAGCTTCCTGACCCTGAAGCCAACCATGTACATCGCCAACGTTAACGAAGACGGTTTCGAGAACAACCCGTATCTGGACAAAGTGCGTGAAATCGCTGCGGCTGAAGGTTCTGTAGTGGTAGCGGTTTGCGCTGCCGTTGAATCTGATATTGCAGAGCTGGACGACGCCGATCGTGAAGAGTTCATGGCCGAGCTGGGTCTGGAAGAGCCGGGCCTGAACCGCGTGATCCGCGCGGGCTATGAGCTGCTGAATCTGCAAACCTACTTCACCGCTGGCGTGAAAGAAGTGCGTGCGTGGACCATCCCTGTGGGAGCGACCGCGCCTCAGGCGGCTGGTAAGATCCACACCGACTTCGAGAAAGGCTTCATTCGTGCGCAGACTATCGCGTTTGAAGACTTTATCACCTACAAGGGTGAGCAAGGCGCGAAAGAAGCTGGCAAGATGCGTGCGGAAGGGAAAGACTACATCGTTAAAGATGGCGATGTGATGAACTTCTTGTTTAACGTTTGATTTGTTTTGAGTGAAAAAATCCACGCCCTGGCGTGGATTTTTTTATAGAGTAACGAACCTATCTCCTTTTGCGCAGATAGTACTCTAGATATTTTTTAGGTCTATCCTGAAACGCACGCTCTTTGCCGTAATTATAAGCATCGTTAAAATATTTATACGCTTCCTCGAATTGATTCAATTCATAACAGACCATGCCGAGATCGATTAAGGGTGCAGTGTCTATATCCGATCCACGTGTCCGTAATGTCGTCTCTCCCCATTTCTTTGCCTCAGCGTAATCCGCGAGATCAAAATATGCGCTGTACATGCAGGCAGAGATCCAGTTGGCGAGCTCCCATTGGAGCTTTGGCTCAGGAAGAGCTTGCCAGGCTTTTTGGTATTGCTCTAAAGCCTCGACGTATTTTTTTTCATCGTGAAACTCGTTTCCTTGTTCAATAGTATATTATTATAGATATTATCATACTTAAGTTCTTGCCCTTTTAAATAAAAAAACCTTGCCTAAGAAACCGCCAAAAATACCATAATACATGGTTAAATTTTATTTAAAATCATAAACTTATTACATTGCAATCAATCATTTTATAGCAAATATTTTTTAGTATTAATGACTCTATAACATTCCAATCACCACCACCGAGGCCAGCTCCTATCCTTGGCATTTGTACAGAAAGGCGATTCACTAAAGCAAAGTCAGATAATTTTTCAAGACAAACTTCCAGAGAGTCATAACATACGCATTGTTTTTTGTCGTTGATATTTTTCTTTATACCATCCTGCGCATACATATTAGCAATAAATATCTTCTCCTGAGCATCAACCATAACAAAATCAACCATCCCTAATTCTGGGGAGCTATTTTCTTTGAAGCTACTAAGATAGCTTTTTTTTGCCGCAGGATATTTATTTGAAAGGGACAGAACAAAACCTTTACCCCACTTCCCTTTATTATTCACAATATGAGCAATAACTGTGGATTTTTTCAAAGGTTCCACAGCATCTCCAAACAAGTATTTTATTCGCTTTTTTTCTTGCAATGAACTCGTTGATGTTTGCCAGAAAACTTCAAATTCCTCATTCGAAATTTCTTCGGCGTCACTTAAGTCCAGGTCGCTTTTCTTACCATCATACAGCAGGAAGCCAACTTTTTCATTTTTATCTAGCAAAGAGGAAGAAGCATAATAATTACCATCTATAATATTTATTTGTCGCGTGGCTACCTCTCCTATGAACTCATTGAGAATAGTCCCTTCACCTGCAATAAAATCAACACTTCCTTTATAATATTTTTTCACCTCAACCACAACTCCTCCCACTTTTAACAATTCTTTTAGAGACATCGAGATCTTTTGTGTTTAAGATCAAAAATGTATTTTTCCGGGGTTCAATTACATCTAAGCCAGTAACATCTATTTCGACAAAATGGCTTATACCTTTTAATTTCCTCGCATCACCATATATATCAGCTGCTAATTGACCCAGAGACATTTTTCCAGTTCCTCCAACATCTTTGAGTGTTCGTCCGCCAATCATTTCAGGTCTAATATTAGTGAAGTATTGTCCATCCCCGAAACGGGCGTGTATATCTCCTGATGAAGGTCTTATTACACCACTTTCCGTGATACCTTTCATCCTTCTTCAGTCGTGTAGTGAATTAATGTTTTAGGAGTCAACCCCCACGGATCCACCCACCCCAGCGCGTTCGGCGCATACTGGTAAAGGTTAATCCCTCCCGCCAGCCCTATCGGGTCCTGCTGCGTAAATCGTCCGCAGTCCGGGTCATAATACCGGAACAGATTGTAGTGCAGCCCTGTCTCACGGTCCAGGTATTGCCCCAGCATGCGCAGGTTCTGAGAATATCCTGATACCTTCGTCTCGCTTTCCCGTAGCAGCTTGCCCCAGGCGCTGTTCACCCCTTCCCAGCGCACCTGCCCTTCGCTATCCGTCATCCGCTCCGGCGTGCCGTTGGGCTGACAGTGGAACCAGAAGATCTCCGGGGCATCAACGCCGTCAATACGCGCCAGCGGATCGTAGCTGTCCTGATCGCTGTAGACGTAGGTCAGCGGCACATCCCCGTGCACCTCCTGCAACAGCCGGAACCCTTCCCAGACAAACCGGGTGGTGACCGGCTTGCCGGTCGGCTGCCCAAACAGCATCTGGCGTCGCGTTTTGCTGATGCGTCGCCCGAGCGGGTCATAGCGGAAGCTGACCTGCGTCTGCGGCCTGTTGCGGTCCCGCGGCTGGCTGATCACCTCCGTCAGGCGGTGCTCGCCGTCGTAGCGGTAGTGCCAGCGGGTCTGGCCGTTATCCTTCTCCACGGTGCGGCCGTGGATGTCATAGCGCCAGCGAATGCCGTTCAGCTGCGTCAGGCGGTTGTGCGTAACCTTCTCAGCAGATCCTTCGAGCGGGTTACCGGTAGTATCCCAGCGGTGCAACCAATAGCACTGAAAATTACCGGTAACTATATCCCGGCGATGCAGGCGGCCAAGACGGTCATATTCGCTGCGGGTTCGTTAGTGTTAGTAGTTTGCGCCACGGTTGAATCCGATAATACTGAACTGGACGATGCCGACCGTGAAGAGTTTATGGAAGAGCTGGGTCAGGAAGGGCCAGGCGCGAAAGAAGGAGGCAAGATGCGTGCATAAGGAAAAGACTACATTGTTGAAGATGGCGATGTGATGAACTTCTTGTTTACGTTTAATTTTTATGAACGGGAAAAATCCACGCTTTCACGTACATTTTTTATTAGGGAGTCAAAAAAATATCTTAGAGATCTGACTTCTTGCTCACCTCCAAAGAAATGATTTGTGTAGTCGCAAGCTTTAACGTCTGAAAAGGCACCTCGATTAATCACTCAACAAGTAAGGCCAGACTCTAATACTTAGCGAGGCTGACACCACCGTTTCTTAGGAGAGGTCTGCCGGTCGACAATAATATATCTTCTAAATCCCTTTTTTTTGCGAGCGGGAATCGTTAAAAGTTTTGAATCGCATTTTATCATAATAAGCAGGGCCTGATCGAGACAACGCGTTACGCTTCATACCATTTAAATAAAACCAATCATGCCAGCCATTTTGGTTTTCCACATAGCTAAAGACAACAACCCCTTCTTCGTTCAGATGATTTTTAAGTAATAGAAAAATGTGCCTCGTGGCAGTGCAGGCAAAGAAGCTTTTGCCCTAAGCATCAAATAGTGTTACAACGGTTAATAATGGCTTTTTATCGGTTAACACAAAAACTAACTCGCGTGTTGTAAGACCATTGCATAATCTAAAATGGTATGCTGAAAATTTTTTTTACCCTTTAGCAATGATAACGTTTCTATGATTTGTTCCATTCTTTATCCAGAACATTTCATCTTGAGGTAACGTTCCATTACCGCAGAAATCAACAAGCTCACCTTGCCAACCATCAGGAACATATTTTTGATAATGCATACTTTCAACATACTCCGAATATAGTCTTTTATTATCAAAATCTATAAGCAAATCCGGCATAAGATCATATATATCCCACCAAGTTGTTTTTTGCGAAAGCCTACTAAAAAACTCATCAGCTATGTCATCCTTATCGAATGAATAGCCATCTTTAATTAACCCATCAATAAATATCTGCGCGTTTTCTTCATTTACTACGGGTATGTCATATCTTTCCTTATGGACATCCTGTAGATTTATTTCCACCCCACTTTTCACAAAATCCTCTATCCATTTAATTCTATCTAAAACCCACATTTCTTTGAACGCCACGAACCAATAATATATTCCTTCTTTCTTTACTATCACAAGGAGATCATCATCTTTATTAATATTCATATAGTAACCTATTTTACATTACCGGAGCCTGGAATCGCTACTTCTTCAAGCCATTCTGCCCATACTGATGGTAATACATACGATCTACCTGGCGTTGTTGGATCAACGTGCTTAGGAGCCAATCCCCCTTGATTTAACGGATTAAGCATGCGTTAGGGGGTTGTGCGTGTCCTTTCCAGCAAGTCGTTCGAGGTGGATTACCAACAGACGATCGCAGTTGTCATAATTTCATTATTGCGTACAGCTGGTAAAAGACTTTTAAATGCTCAGAGTCTAATATCTAAAGACTTTACACTTAAAAGAATGAGCATGACGTAAAGAAAAAGGTAAGTTGCGTGCAGAAAGCAAAAAATCAAATCGTTAAAAATGGCGATGGGATGAACTTCTTGTTTAAAGTTTGATTTGTTTTTTATGAAAAAAACGAACTTGCGCACTCTTAGGAAAATAGAACTCAAGGTATTTTTCAGCTCTGTCTTGAAACGTTCGTTCTTTGACGTAGTTATAAGAATCATTAAAATATTTGTACGCTTCATCAAATTGATTCAACTCATAAAAAACCATGCCGAGGTCGATTAACGGCGCTGTCTCTATATCCGATCCACGTGTACTAAGTATCCTCTCCCCCCATTTTTTCGCCTCATCGTTCTCCTTGAGAGCAAAGCAAGCACTGTACATGTACGCAGAGTTGCAGTTGGCAATTTTCCATTCGATCTGCGGCTCAGGAAGAGCCTGCCGGACATTTTGTTATTGCTCTAAAGCCTCGGCTTATTTTTTTATCATGAAATTCGTTTCCTTTTTCTACAAGAGATGTAAATATTATTCATGTGTTTATTCATTAGCAATAGCAAATAAACCTCCTCACCTATAAAAAGGGGAATAAGAAATAAATGCTTTTAGAAGCAAGGAGGTATCTAAGACAGTAAATCTTTATTATTAAAAAACTTAAAAACTAACCAAAAAAGAATTTTTTAAACCCTTCAACCTCAACATCTTTTAGTTTAGTTTTAAGCATCACATCGATATCTTCCAGAAAATCTTCTCTTAAATTAAATTCATCATCTGTAGCATCACCATCATAATTATTTTGTTCCATCTCAATAGCAGAACAAAAAGCATTCAAAAAGTCAGCTAAGGAACCAGAAATTATAAAGTTTCGTTTTTGAATGCTACCATAAACAGGAGATGTTAGATTTTGGGTGTCACAAAAAAGAACGTCACCATTTCTTTCAGCAAAGATTATATATTCATCGCGCCAAGCCGTATCATTTTGAACTCGCCAACCGGATAATATTTCGTTGAGATCTTGAGGTTCAATAATCTGTAAATAAAAAGTACCATCAAATGTTGGACTGTCATTTAAAATCAAATGACGATAAAAAAAATCAACCTCCCCATTTAAATTCACGGGAAAAGAAGTCTCATTTTCATCGTCTGTATAGTCTATCTCTCCCATATTCAATTCATTCATTTTAAATTTGTTCACAAGATCTTGGACTGCATTTTTTAAGTTCATCTTTCCACCTATAATTGCTTACATCGTTGTCTAGATTTTAGTGTTCTTTCTCTATCGATTAAGCGCCCACGCGTCGAGTTCTTAGTATTCCCTCTATGTCCTTGATCACCATGGACATGCTCATTGAACTTGTCGGGATGGTTATGATTTTTCAAGAATACAATGTTCCTCGGATCACCTTGCCATTTGGAACCAAGTGTACCATTGCCTTCTACCGAATTGATATGATGCCCGGTATAGACTGCCCGGGACATCACAGAGGTTAGGCTCTTGTTGGGAGTCTTCAAAATTAAATCCCTCTCTTGCGCTGTCCAATTTCTTGTGCCAGCCCCACCATCCTGCAATAAGGCTTTTTCTTGCACCCATGCCCTAGAAATAGCAGAGCTTCTAGCTCCAGCTTGAGCAGAAAGAGAATCATGTGGCCGGTAACGAATGAGATCGTCAGGAGTCAACCCCCACGGATCTGCCCACCCCAGCGCACTCGGCGCATACTGGTAAAGGTTTATCCCCCCCGCCAGCCCTATCGGGTCCTGCTGCGTAAACCTTCCGCAGTCCGGGTCGTAATACCGGAACAGATTGTAGTGCAGCCCTGTCTCGCGGTCCAGGTATTGCCCCTACATGCGCAGGTTCTGGGAATATCCTGATACCTGCGTCTCGCTTTCCCGCAGCAGCTTGCCCCAGGCGCTGTTCACCCCTTCCCAGCGCACCTGCCCTTCGCTATCCGTCATCCGCTCCGGCGTGCCGTTCGGCTGGCAGTGGAACCAGAAGATTTCCGGGGCATCAACGCCGTCAATACGTGCCAGCGGATCGTAGCTGTCCTGATCGCTGTAGACGTAGGTCAGCGGCACATCCCCGTGCACTTCCTGCAACAGCCGGAACCCTTCCCAGACAAACCGGGTGGTGACCGGCTTGCCGGTCGGCTGCCCAAACAGCATCTGGCGGCGCGTTTTGCTGATGCGTCGCCCGAGCGGGTCATAGCGGAAGCTGACCTGCGTCTGCGGCCTGTTGCGGTCCCGCGGCTGGCTGATGACCTCCGTCAGGCGGTGCTCGCCGTCGTAGCGGTAGTGCCAGCGGGTCTGGCCGTTATCCTTCTCCACGGTGCGGCCGTGGATGTCATAGCGCCAGCGAATGCCGTTCAGCTGCGTCAGGCGGTTGTGAGTGACCTTCTCAGCAAAGCCTTCGAGCGGGTTACCGGTAGTATTCCAGCGGTGCAACCAAGAGCACTGAGAATTACCGGTAACTATATCCCGGCGATGCAGGCGGCCAAGACGGTCATATTCGCTGCGGGTAGACAGCCCCCCTGCGTGCGCCTAGAGCAAGGGCTTATACGTGCTCAAGCTATAATGTATAAGGACTCCACGCCGACAAGGATAAGCAAGGCACGAAAGTAGCGGACAAGATGGTTGTGGAAGGGGAAAATTACTTCTTACAGATTTCTATGAGATAATTTTTTATTTAACTTTTAATCGCTTTGAACAAAAAACGCCCCCCATGCGTGTTTTTAGTTCTCTATTATAATTGGCTAAAGTTAACTTTTACAAAGAACCTCATTGAGCGACTTATTTTGGTTTGTAGTAAAAAACCATCCTTATTACTGATCGACAGGTAATTATTAAAAATGAGGCCAATATTTTAGCTTTTCTTTTTTTCAATGGCTATTAAAACCTCATAAGCATCCTTTTCACTCATTTGAACTTTTTTGGCCTCATCAATGCTCAATTCTTCTTCCTCTTCTTTCATAACTATCCCCCCTGAATAAAACCTAATAAAAAAACGCCCTTCTCTTTCGATAAGGATTACTCCATAATTATTAAATATTATTTTATCCATTGCGCCTCCTTTTTTTTAATTCTTCAACGGTGTGATCTTTAATTGATTTAGCGGAGTAGGATCTATGGCCGCCTCTGGGATATCACCTGAAGTATATCCTCCCGGCAACCAAAATTCATTTGCTCCTCGTTCATTTCCTGTTGGCATTCTTAAACCTGTCGGATTATTAATATCAACTCTTAAAGGAGCGTCTCCGAGATCACCTGCATTTAACCCTAACAATCTATCAAGCTTTGGAATATTCCCACCCGAACGTCTAATTAAGTCATCAGCAACGGTCCTTGGCATAACAAAGTGGCCTCCTGGAGGACCTAAATGACTAAATTCAGGATTAATACCCCAAACGAACTTAGTAACCCCTCCCTTGAATAGTTCTAAATGCCTACTAATTTTTCCTGCATCGAGGTATGTCGCCGGATTAGGGAAATCTGGCTTTGAAATTCCATGAGTAGCTCGGTAGGCCCGTGCAGCATGACCTCTTGTAGCAAAAGCACCTCGAGTTTTGCTCTGGAAAGCATTCCAGCTATTTCCGCACGATAACCCCCACGGATCCACCCACCCCAGCGCATTCGGCGCATACTGGTAAAGGTTTATCCCCCCCGCCAGCCCTATCGGGTCCTGCTGCGTAAACCGTCCGCAGTCCGGGTCGTAATACCGGCACAGATTGTAGTGCAGCCCTGTCTCACGGTCCAGGTATTGCCCCTGCATGCGCAGGTTCTGAGAATATCCTGATACCTTCGTCTCGCTTTCCCGTAGCAGCTTGCCCCAGGCGCTGTTCACCCCTTCCCAGCGCACCTGCCCTTCGCTATCCGTCATCCGCTCCGGCGTGCCGTTGGGCTGACAGTGGAACCAGAAGATTTCCGGGGCATCAACGCCGTCAATACGCGCCAGCGGATCGTAGCTGTCCTGATCGCTGTAGACGTAGGTCAGCGGCACATCACCGTGCACCTCCTGCAACAGCCGGAACCCTTCCCATACAAACCGGGTGGTGACCGGCTTGCCGGTCGGCTGCCCAAACAGCATCTGGCGTCGCGTTTTGCTGATGCGTCGCCCGAGCGGGTCATAGCGGAAGCTGACCTGCGTCTGCGGCCTGTTGCGGTCCCGCGGCTGACTGATGACCTCCGTCAGGCGATGCTCGCCGTCGTAGCGGTAGTGCCAGCGAATGACGTTCAGCTGCGTCAGACGGTTGTGCGTGACCTTCTCAGCAGAGTCTTCAAGCGGTAAAGGTTCTGTAGAGGTAGCGGTTTACGCCGCGGTTGAATCCGATATCGCTGAAATCATCGACGGCGACCATAAAGAGTTCATGGCCGAGCGGGGGCTGAACCGCGTGATCCGCGCGGGCTATGAGCTGCTCAGCCTGCAAACCTACTTCACCGCGGGCGTGAAAGAAGTGAACGCGTGAATCATCCCTGTCGGTGCGACTGCGCCTCACGCGGCCGGTAAGATCCACACCGACTTTAAGAAGGGCTTCATTCGTGCGCAGACTATCGCGTTTTAAGACTTTATCACCTGCAAGGGTGAGCAAGGCGCGAAAGAAGCAGGCAAGATGCGTACGGAAGGGAAAGATTACTTCGTTAAAGAGGTTCATGTGGTGAACTTCTTGTTTAACGTATGATTTTTTTCATTCGATTTAGTTATTATTAACTTTAAAAAAAACCCTCTTTTAGAGGATTGAATTTTTTCCCTCCCCAAGGGTCGTCTAATAAAAACTTAGCAGGGATTGCTTCTTTTTCAGGCACAAGAGTAAAATTATAATAAATCTCGTCCCCTTCACAAACCTCATAAAAGAGCGAATAAATCTTGCCGGTTACGTTAATGCTTACATCAAATTTCTCTGTCGCAGATGCGATCTGGATCTTATTTTTATCCGTAATAAAAAATGGAACAACAATGCAGCGTTGTGCATTTCGATCTAATTTAAAAGCATTATCTATTTTGATATTGACGTTTGCTCCAAATGCGTCCTCTGGTAATGGATCGAATATAACATAATCCTTGTGTAAAACAGCGCCTTGAGAAACATTACCTTTTCCCCACTGACTCAGCTTTTCGTCATAGTCTCTGGATCGTAACAATATTTGACTATGTGAAATTAGCAGATCTACTGTTTGCATGATCTTATCACTCATTATATTCCCTAGACTTTTATTCTTGTTCCATATGATTGTTATGGAAAAACATTACCAATACTCGAACCTGCACCAAAATTACTGCTTTTAGATATCAGTTATAAGTTGTGCCGTGCCGTTGGATTGGCAATGGACCCAGAAGATATATGAAGCATCAACACTATCTACACGCGCCAGCAAATCGTAGTTGTCCTGACCACTTTCGTCGACGTAGGTGAACAGCACATCCCCGTGCGCTTCCCCCAGTAGGCAGTCATTTCCAGACACACCGGGTGGTGATGGCTTGCCGGTTGGCTGTCCGCCCAGCTTCTGGCGTCGCGTTTTACTGATGCGGCGACCGAGCGGATCGTAGCGGAAGCTGACCTGCGTCTGCGGTTTGTTGCGGTTCCTCGGGTTTGGCCGTTATCCTTCTCTACAGTGCAAGCATGGGTATTATAACGCCAGCGAATATCATTCAGCTGCGCCAGGCGGTTGTGCGTAATGTTCTCAACAGAACCTTCGAGCGGGTTAGCGGCTGCATCCCAGATCCCCTGCTCCTCTCCGGCCAGCGTGCCGTCCTGAACCAGGAGACGCCCGGCACTGTCTGTCGTACTGCCAGCGGTACCATTTGAACGGGTTATCGTCCCGCTCTTCGCGCACCAAGTTATTGCGGTAGTAGTAATCCCTGCGGCGCTGCGACGGGCGCTGGGTATTTTACTTACGACAGTGGATGTCATGACTCCAGAGAATGCTTACCCAGGGTTTTATGTAAAGTAAATAATCCGAGGGATCAACCCTAACCCACACTTCAGCGTTTTATTTTTTGTGGGTTCCAATCAGAGTAATCAGCAACACGGATTTCATTAAGAACAAGATCTAGTGGAACATGTGCAATGCTATCTGCAATTTCATCATATGGCGCTGGCAACTCGAATGAAAAACCAAAGTCGTCATTTATAATAAAACAGCCATTAAATATACGCTGTTTGTAAGTCAACCCTATTATTTCCCCCATCGTTTGGCCTGTTTGTAATATTTTATTATACCTCCCCTTATAGTTTACGTTACAACCAATAGAAATGATCGTTCCATCTTCAAGGGTAGCGATTGTCATTGTGTCATCTACAATATAAGCAAGCCTTTTTTTATCATCAGGCAAGAAATAATCAAAGTAAGTTACCTTATAGCCAGCATATAACTCGCTTATGTACTTACTGATATTATCCCCCAAAAAAACGTTACCTAGTGCTCTTCCTGATAAAATATCAGCATTAAAATCAATCATTTTACCCCCCCCCATTAAGTAAAACTCCGTCAACATAAACAGGTGAATCGGTTATTAAATCATAATTTTTAAACTCTCCATGACCAATTCTCCCATATACTACATCAGCACCATCAACTTCGCGATAAAATTTCCAGTAATCATTACCATGAATATTAGGTTGAGTTGGAGTCCCTCCGGGATGATAATCTAATTTGTACGTAGTACCTGATTTTGTTGTTTTGACATATTGAATATGTTGGATAGCTCCTGGTTTATTGGCTTGTGGATATGTTCTCGTCCAACCTTTGGATGTCAAAATATTATGAACATCAGCGTTTTTTTTCCCTGTTAATCTATCCACCCATCCTTGTGTTATACGATCTTTTTGAGAAAAACCACATTTTAACCCCCACGGATCCACCCACCCCAGCGCGTTCGGCGCATACTGGTAAAGGTTTATCCCCCCCGCCAGGCCTATCGGGTCCTGCTGCGTAAACCTTCCGCAGTCCGGGTCATAATACCGGAACAGATTTTAGTGCAGCCCTGCATCACGATCCAGGTATTGCCCCTGCATACGCAGGTTCTGGGAATATCCTGATACCTGCGTCTCGCTTTCCCGCAGCAGTTTGCCCCAGGCGCTGTTCACCCCTTCCCAGCGCACCTGCCCTTCGCTATCCGTCATCCGCTCCGGCGTGCCGTTGGGCTGACAGTGGAACCAGAAGATCTCCGGGGCATCAACGCCGTCAATACGCGCCAGCGGATCGTAGCTGTCCTGATCGCTGTAGACGTAGGTCAGCGGCACATCCCCGTGCACTTCCTGCAACAGCCGGAACCCTTCCCAGACAAACCGGGTGGTGACTGGCTTACCGGTTGGCTGCCCAAACAGCATCTGGCGTCGCGTTTTGCTGATGCGTCGCCCGAGCGGGTCATAGCGGAAGCTGACCTGCGTCTGCGGCCTGTTGCGGTCCCGCGGCTGGCTGATGACCTCCGTCAGGCGATGTTCGCCGTCATACCGGTAATGCCAGCGGTACCAGCTGAACGGGTTATCGTCCCGCTCTTCACGCACCGGGTTATTGCGGTAGTCGTAATCCCAGCGGCGCGGCGACGGACGCTGGGCATTGCTGGTAAAGACGTCCCGGCGATGCAGGCGGCCAAGACGTTCGTATTCGCTGCGGTTGGTCAGCAGCCCCTGGGTGCGGCTGGTCTCACGGAGGAGCTCGTCGCGGGTATTCTGACAGCTTATTGAGGGTAAGATTCAGCAAGGAGCGTAAGAGGCAGCCCGAATGTGAGCTGAAGGTAAAAATTACATCGTTAAAGATGGCGATGTGATGAACTTCTTGTTTAACGTTTGATTTGTTTTGAATGAAAAAAATCCACGCTTTGGCGTGGATTTTTTATTCCGAGATTAATTCCCCGATCAGTATTAAATTTAAAAAACCCCTTCTTTAAGAGGATGGTCTTTTATTCCTCCCCAAGGGTCATCTAGCAAAAACCTAGCATCAATAGCTTCTTTTGTCGGTACAAGAGTGAAATTATAGTAAATTTCTTCTCCTTCACAAATCTCATAAAAGAGTGAATAAACTTTATCGTTCACATCAATATTTAAATCGAATTTCTCAGTTGCAGAAGCGATTTGCAGCTTATGTTTATCCGTAATGAAAAATGGTACAACAATACAGCGCTGAGCATTTTCATCTAATATGAAATCATTCTCTATTTTGATATTGACGTCTGCTCCAAACGCGTCCTCTGGCAATGGTTCGAATATAACATAATCTTTGTGAAGTACAGCACTTTGCGAAACATTTCCTCTCCCCCACTGACTCAGTTTCTCATCATAGTCTCTGGATCGTAACAAAATTTGACTATGCGAAATCAGCAGATCAACTATTTGTATTTTTTTATCATTCATTACATTACCTCGACTTTTATTATCGTTCTAACTGAAAGTTCTGATAAAAGTTTACCAATACTTGAACCTGTACCACAGTTACTGCCCTTCGATATCCGTCATCGGTGCAGTCGAGTTGGCATTGGAACCAGAAAATGTACGGGGCATCGATACTCGCCAGCGAATCGTAGCTGTCTTGATCGTTGTAGAAATAGGTAAACAGAGCATGCCTATGCACTTCCTTCAGCAGACGGTTATGGATTATCTTCTCAGGAGATCCTCCGTTCGAATTCCCAGCAGCATCCCAACACCACTGCTCCGGTCCCTCAGCGTGCTATCCTGAACGAGTAGTTGCCGGCGCTATTGTCCTAGTTGAAAGGGTTTCCGCCCGCTTTTCCCGCACCAGGTTATCGCGGTAGCCGTAATCCGAGCGGAGAGATCAGCGGCGCAGCACTGGGTGCGAAAGGTAAAGATTACATCATTAAAAATTACGATGTGATGAACTTATTTTTTATGTTCGATTTGTTTGAAAGAAAAATCCACGATTTAACGTGGATTATCCCAATATACCGAACTAAGTTGTTTAATAAATAAAAATCATTATAGCATAAATATGCTATCACTTTCTTTATCCATGTCTAGGCTTCCTAACGCTCCAAGAACTAAAGAGTAAATCTCATCAGTACCTTTGCGCAAATTCAAAAAGTACCCAAGATCACCATCTTGACCAATCAATAAAACGTCAGGCTCAACCTCTTGAATTGTATATGTATTATTTCTTTCAAGTAAATCAAAACAATTGAAAACATATAGCTGGTCACCATTTGCTCGTTGAATTTCATAAGAGTCAGTGTCCTTGACGTTTTCAATCATAAAGCGCTTATATTCAGAAGGTAAAGACATGCGCATGATTTTTTCAATTTCATCTAGCTGATCAATTAAATCCTGTTTTTCCATATTGGCTTACCTGTAAATGAATAAGTTATATATCAAAATAAATGTTACTACTATTAGACTCTCTCAATTGGTCAAAATATTTATACGAGTCACTAATCGATTTCCTTGCCTGCTGCTTTGGAACACCTGCATCAATCATTTCTTTGTAACTGATATGAAACTCTTGTTTCAATGTTGTATCCCAACCTCCCGGTAAAGCTCTACGAGTTCTTTGAGCAGAACTTATATTAGCGTGTGGACTGCCTGATGCGGATTTAAGTAACGTAGCAGGTGCAGTATATCTCTGGTAACCGTTAATTCTTTTCTTAGCCCAAGCATCTTGTATTGGATGGTGACTTTGTACAAACCCATCATTTTTACTATTTGTGTGGCCCGACGCCCTGTTTACACCAGGAGAAAGATTACCATGTGGATCAACATCACCCGTTTTATATCCGTTCGGTGCTTTACATCTCGACAACCCCCACGGATCCACCCACCCCAGCGCGTTCGGCGCATACTGGTAAAGGTTTATCCCCCCCCCGCCAGCCCTATCGGGTCCTGCTGCGTAAACCGTCCGCAGTCCGGGTCGTAATACCGGCACAGATTGTAGTGCAGCCCTGTCTCACGGTTCAGGTATTGCCCCTGCATACGCAGGTTCTGAGAATATCCTGATACCTGCGTCTCGCTTTCCCGCAGCAGTTTGCCCCAGGCGCTGTTCGCCCCTTCCCAGCGTACCTGCCCTTCGCTATCCGTCATCCGCTCCGGCGTACCGTTGGGCTGACAGTGGAACCAGAACATTTCCGGGGCATCAACGCCGTCAATACGCGCCAGCGGGTGGTAGCTGTCCTGATCGCTGTAGACGTAGGTCAGCTGCACATCCCCGTGCACTTCCTGCAACAGCCGGAACCCTTCCCAGACAAACCGGGTGGTGACCGGCTTGCCGATTGGCTGTCCGCCCAGCACCTGGCGTCGCGTTTTGCTGATGCGGCGACCGAGCGGATCGTAGCGGAAGCTGACCTGCGTCTGCGGCTTGTTGCGGTCCCGCGGCTGGCTGATCACCTCCGTCAGGCGGTGCTCACCGTCGTAGCGGTAGTGCCAGCGGGTCTGGCCGTTATCCTTCTCCACGGTGCGGCCGTGGATGTCATAGCGCCAGCGAATGCCGTTCAGCTGCGACAGGCGGTTGTGCGGGATCTTCTCAGTAAAATCTTCGAGCGGTGAAGATTCTGTAGTGGTGGCGGTTTGCGCCACGGTTGAATCCGATATCGCTGAAGTGAACGACGCCGATCGTGTAGATTTCATGGCCGAGCCGGGTCTGAACCGCGTGATCCGCGCGGGCTATGAGATGCTCAGCCTGCAAACCTACTTCACCGCGGGCGGAAAGAAGTGCGCGCGTGAAACATCCCTGTCGATGCGACTGTGCCTCAGGCGGCTGGTAAGATCCACATCGACTTCGAGAAGGCTTCATCCGTGCACAGACTATCGCGTTTGAAGACTTCATCACCTACAAGGGTGAGCAAGGTGCGAAAGAAGCAGGCAAGATGCGTGCGGAAGGGAAAGATTACATCGTTAAAGATGGCGACGTGATGAACTTCTTGTTTAACGTTTGATTTGTTTTGAATGAGAAAAATCCGCGCTTGGGCGTGGATTTTTTTATTTCGATTTAGTAATTATTAACTTTAAAACACACCCTCTTTTAGAGGATTGTCTTTTTTCCCTCCCCAAGGGTCGTCTAATAAAAACTTAGCAGTGATAGCTTCTTTTTCAGGCACAAGAGTAAAATTATAATAAATCTCGTCCCCTTCACAAATCTCAAAGAAGAGCGAAAAAGTCTTACCGGTTACATTAATGTTCACATCAAATTTCTCTGTCGCAGATGCGATCTGAAGCTTATTTTCATCCGTAATAAAAAATGGGACGACAATGCAGCGTTGTGCATTTACATCTAAATTAAAAGCATTCGCTAGTTTGATATTAACGTTTGCTCCGAACGCGTCCTCTGGTAATGAATCAAAAATCACATAGTCTTTATGAATTACAGCGCCTTGATCAATATTACCTTGATCCCACTGACTCATTTTTTCATCATAGTCTCGGGATCGTAGCAATATTTGACTATGTGAAATCAGTAGATCAACACATTGTCTATGTCTATTCCTCATTATATAAAATAGACTATTGTTCATATTCAATTGTTTTTGTTGCTATGTACATATTTTCTCTTTGAATACTGATTGACCATAAAAACAACTATTATTACGCAGGGGTTCCCCCACTAACCGAAGTTGACAAGTGCTAATTGAGTGAAAAATTCTTTGTAATCATGATCATTAACTAAAAATGTGTGATTTATCTCCGAATTTAGCAATGAAATTAACCTTATAACCACAGTTATACACTAAATAAAACGATAACATTTTCAAATATTAATCACAACTATAGAATATAGTAAACTACAAATTTAACGCTATCAACTATATAACTCCTGATTTTTGACTGTAAAAATAAAAAATAATTAACACCCCCTCGCAACACTATTATTCCTTTGAAAAAAACGGCTTGTTTTTCCCTTCTCTAGTCTGAGTGGCAACAATAACTTCATAAGCATCTCTTTCACTTCTTTGTGCTTTCGATGCTTCTTCTGATGTAATTTTCGATTCCTTTTCAATCATAGCAATAGTTCCGGTATCATATCGGATAAAATATTCACTCTCTCTTTTAATTATGTCAATTCCAAAACCTGAAAAATAGCCTCATTCATTTTTCATATCTCTATTTATTTGTAATTGGTGAAATCAATGCATCACCGACAGGTGTTTAACCTATTACAGTTTCAGGGATGCCTTCCGACGTCTTACAACTAGGAAACAAAAAATCTTTGCCAGTTGTTGATTTAATATTTTATTGCCATACATTGAACAACTGCTTCCATATCTCCTGTTCCTCAATGGTAGGAACTCTATAATCCTGAGTCTTTCGTCTATATTCCATAAAACATGAGTCTATAGCTCGAATAGCTACCATTTGTTCTTTGCGACATCCAGCTAAAATAGATTGCATATCCTGAAGATAATTAGAATCAAGAATGTATTTTTGAAAAAACAGCTCCAAGAAATCCAATACTTCATCATAAGATTGTAAATTTATCATGGTTCCTCTGGTAGAATATCAATCTTGTCGAAATTAATAACTCTATTTTCAGCATGCAGTTGTTGAACATTACCTTGACCGTATTCAGGGTATGCCTTAGTAAACGGTTCAAGTGGCGCTCCTGGCCTATCGCCGAACATTCTCGGGGTTCGCACTTGCGGAACACCATTTTCATATAATTGAAGCGTATCAAACTCAGCTCTTAGACGTCCATCACTCCATGATTTATCCAGAGGATCGAGTGGATTCAATTTATCTGCTCCTTTGTTCTGGAATGCATCTCTTACTGAGCGCCCGGAATCTAATTTATCAAAACCACAATAAGTGACTGGTGCGGATTTGGATTCGTATGTTTTAGGCACCCATGTGTTAATCGAACCGTCATCCTCAAGATACCTTATATAGCGATATGCTGTAGAAGGCATTGTAGCGCTTGGCCCCGCTGGCCAGACACAGAAATCAGGTTTTGTTTTATCGCTACACTGACGGCTCAACCCCCACGGATCCACCCACCCCAGCGTATTCGGCGCATACTGGTAAAGGTTAATCCCCCCGCCAGCCCTATCGGGTCCTGCTGCGTAAACCTTCCGCAGTCCGGGTCATAATACCGGAACAGATTGTAGTGCAGCCCTGTCTCACGATCCAGGTATTGCCCCTGCATACGCAGGTTCTGAGAATATCCTGATACCTGCGTCTCGCTTTCCCGCAGCAGTTTGCCCCAGGCGCTGTTCACCCTTCCCAGTGCACCTGCCCTTCGCTATCCGTCATCCGCTCCGGCGTGCCGTCCTGAACCAGCACACGTCCGGCGCTATCGTACTGCCAGCGGTACCAGCTGAACGGGTTATCGTCCCGCTCTTCCCGCACCAGATTATTGCGGTAGTCGTAATCCCAGCGGCGGGTCCAGCGGCGCGGCGACGGGCGCTGGGTATTGCCGGTAAAAACGTCCCGGCGATGCAGTCGACCGAGACGGTCGTATTCGCTGCGGGTGGTCAGCAGCCACGGGGAGCCATTCTCAGGGTGGTGTTGTTCGTTGCATGTATATTGACAGTTTATTAAGGGCAAGGGTAAATAAGGCGCGAAAAATAAAATAAGCAAGAGACGCGCAGAAGGAAGAAAGAATATTGTTAAAAATGACTAAGTAGTGAACAAATAGATTAAAATTTTTTGGGATGAAAAAATCCACGCCATGCAGTGAGTTTCATTCAGAGATAAACTCCCTCTTCTAACGAGTTTTCTGTAATCGTTGTTTTTGTAAAGGAAATCAGAACATCTGAACCTTGCTTTTTATATTTAACTTCGTAACTACCAGGTTCTAAAGTAATAAACTCACCTGAAATAGCATCTGAATCATCAGGCTCAAGATCCCCGCCCGTGACATCTTCTCCCGCCCCAATGAAAACCTTTCCACTAGGTACGTTTAAAAACAGCGCACCGATATATTCTTCAACATCATTTTTAATATGAACTTTGTAGGTGCCATCATCCCCAACATTGAGAAATAATACATTCCCTTTGTTTATTTCTACCACTTCATCTTCTGGAAAACTCCACCAATCTGCATCATCGTTAACTCTATGCTTTAGTGAAACTAAATCATAAATGACTACTGTTGCTGTATTTGTTTGGAAATGTATTATTTCATGCATAATTTTCAATATTTAATCACTTATCTTATAATTAACAATCACTATTTAGAAACAATAGAATATGTACCATAAGGTCCAAATTATCTCCTGGACCTTATCAGCTTGGGAAATGCTTATCAATTCAATTGGCATTCATGCCACTAATCACGTCCGCAACTTAACATAATTATCAAAAAATTCAGAAAACGAAGGACTTATAATGTTCGTCGTATTCTTGGAAAACAGATCATAATTAACAACCCTTCCAAAATCCTCACCACCAGAATCTATACACCAGCAAACCTCATCATCTTTTAGATATATAACAGCATAATTTTCAGGGAGTGAAAATTCATTGCGGCAATATATTGTATCGTAAAAAACAGCACCTCCTGACTCTTCAAGAGCATTATTATCCACTATTCCTGAAATCTCCTCTCCAATCACCCCTCCGCCCCCAACCAAAAGTAAGAACTCTCGAAAATCATGAGGGAGTTTAATGCCAAGGTTATTTTCAAGTAAGTCAATCTGTTCTATATCAACTTGACCTAACCAAAAAACTTCGTCTGTCGCATTATTGTTCAAATATTCAATTGCAGTTTTGATAGTCATCATTTTTACACCCTATTAAAAATCTAATGCTCTCAACTTCCAATACGCACTTCTGAATCTGTTGTACTGTCTATCAAGTTCAGGAGTATTTCTAAAACTACCACCGTTCGCGATTAATCCATGCAATTGCTTATGATACAGCTTATACATAGATGATAGAATTTCCATCATTGGTCCAGGTTCTTGTCCAAGAACGTGATGAAGATTGGCAAGGCCTTTCATGGAACAATGTTTCTTGATTGGGAGTTCTGGCATTGTTCATACGCAAGCCTTGTTGGAGCCTGCTGCGCTACCCTATAATTATCCATTTATACTAAATTTTAATCTTTCCATTCTATGTATATACCGCAATCAAAGGATCTTTCATTTGATTGCACTGTTAGCTCACCCCATTCAAAGTTCCATGTGACTCCATAAGGGGGGGCACTTATCTTTACCATTTTTTCTTTGGAAAGTTTATTTTGAATCCAGTCTGTCAATCTTCTTTCTTCATCTTTAAGGTTTTTTAACGATGCTCTAAGTTCCCAATCTTTAAGTGTTTGATAGAAATCCCCATCTTTACTTGTAAGAAAAAGAGATGAATTAAATGAAAAAATAGCTGGTCTAAACTCCACAATAAAGTTCTGCCCTTCCCATTCAATATCATCTTTCGCAAAATAAAATTTACCTATCCTAGTGAATTCAGAATGGGCTTTGTAAAATTCAGAAGAAGTAAAATTTTCAAAAGAACCAAGTTCAATAGAGTAGCCATCAATTTCAATGTTTCCATCTTTAAAATTTAATGTCATTTTTTTCATATATCTATCACCTTACCAGGAATTAATTTACTACGTGCTTCTTCAGGTATATAGATTTGCATCCCCCCACCTTTTCCGTATTGCGGATTCGCATTAGCACGACAACTAGCAACAAATATATCCTCAGAAACATAACATGCCCTAACCTTTGTTCGCAATGGGATATCTGGATTAAGTTTCACCTGTAACGCTTCATGATATCCTAATGAATCACCTTTATATTGCCTAACTGTAGGATGAGTTACGGTATATGCAGGTAACTGATCACCATTTGGATGTAATGCATAAAGGATTGTTCCTTTTTTAAGCGTTCTATTCGAGTAACTATCGATTCCTTTATAGTCTTTATTATGAGGACCTTGCCATTGAGTCGCTTCTTTAGAAGGATCCTTACATTTACGGCTCAACCTCCAAGGATTCCCCCACCCCAGCGCATTCGGCGCATACTGGTAAAGGTTTATCCCCCCCGCCAGCCCTATCGGGTCCTGCTGCGTAAACCGTCCGCAGTCCGGGTCGTAATACCGGAACAGATTGTATGCAGCCCTGTCTCACGATCGTGGTATTGCCCCTGCATGCGCAGGTTCTGGGAATATCCTGATACCTGCGTCTCGCTTTCACGCAGCAGTTTGCCCCAGGCGCTGTTCACCCCTTCCCAGCGCACCTGCCCTTCGATATCCGTCAACCGCTCCGGCGTACCGTTGGGCTGACAGTGGAACCAGAAGATTTCCGGGGCATCAAAGCCGTCGATACGCGCCAGCGGATCGTAGCTGTCCTGATCGCTGTAGACGTAGGTCAGCGGCACATCCCCGTGCACCTCCTGCAACAGACGGAACCCTTCCCAGACAAACCGGGTGGTGACCGGCTTACCGGTTGGCTGCTCAAACAGCATCTGGCGTCGCGTTTTGCTGATGCGTCGCCCGAGCGGATCGTAGCGGTAGTGCCAGCGGGTCTGACCGTTATCCTTCTCCACGGTGCGGCCGTGGATGTCACAGCGCCAGCGAATGCCGTTGAGCTGCGTCAGGCGGTTGTGCGTGACCTTCTCAGCAGACTCTTCAAGCGATAAAGGTTCTGTAGTGGTAGCGTTTTGGAACGCGGTTGAATCCAATATCGCTGAAACGAACGACGCCGATCGTGAAGATTTAATGGCCGAGCCGGGTCTGGAATAGCCGGGCCTGAACCGCGTGATCCGCGCGGGCTATGAGCTGCTGAATCTGCAAACCTACTTCACTGCTGGCGTAAAAGAAGTGCGTGCATGGACCATCCCTGTCGGTGCGACTGCGCCTCAGGCGGCTGGTAAGATCCACACCGACTTCGAGAAAGGCTTCATTCGCGCGCAGACTATCGCGTATGAAGACTTCATCACCTACAAGGGTGAGCAGAGCGCGCAAGAAGCAGGCAGGATGCGTGCGGAAGGGAAAGATTACATCGTTAAAGATGGCGACGTGATGAACTTCTTGTTTAACGTTTGATTTGTTTTGAATTAAAAAAATCCACGCTTTGGCGTGGATTTTTTTATAGAGTAACGAACTTATCCCCTTTTGCGCAGATAAAACTCTAGATATTTTTTAGGTCTATCCTGAAACGCACGCTCTTTGCCGTAGTCATAAGCATCGTTAAAATATTTATACGCTTCCTCGAATTGATTTAACTCATAACAGACCATGCCGAGATCGATTAAGGGTGCAGTGTCTATATCTGATCCACGTGTCCGTAATGTCGTCTCTCCCCATTTCTTTGCCTCAGCGTAAACCGCGAGATCAAAATATGCGCTGTATATGCAGGCAGAGATCCAGTTGGCGAGCTCCCATTCGAGCTTTGGCTCAGGAAGAGCTTGCCAGGCTTTTTGGTATTGCTCTAAAGCCTCGACGTATTTTTTATCATCGTGAAACTCGTTTCCTTTTTCAACAAAGGAGTTAATTTCGGATTCAATTTTTGGGTCTTCAAGGCCTTTCATGGAACAATGCTCCTTCATTGGAAATATTGGGATTTTTCCTGTGGGCCAATAAAATCAGCGGAATCTTTATATCTATCAGGTAGCAGTGCCCCCTGAGACCGATTGTTGCCATAATATTCAAGTTCATAATTCCTGGAATCTCTCATAAAGGCTCTGACCTCACGAGATTTAGGACCATAGTAGCCACCCTTCTGATTCCAGTATCTGTTAAATGAGCCATGTCCGCATCCTGAATACGGTACTATTTACCATCAGTTGAGCTTTTAAATTACATCCTATCGCCCGTACCACGAATACGTCCTTCTCCTCGCATTCGTGCAATTACTTCACGTCCAGTTTTACTATTTTACCCAGGGGTTCTTCCCATAAATTTCTGACATTGCAGGTAAAGACGTCCCGGCGATGCCGTCGCCCAAGGCGGTATTACTCGCTGCGGAGATCAGCCGCCACTGGGGGCTTTTCTCAGGGTAGAGTTGTTCGTCGCGAGTATACTGACAGCTTATTGAAGACAAGGGTAAGCAAGGCGCGAGAAAAGCAAGCAAGATGCGTGCAGAAGGAAAAAAGAATAGTGTTAAAAATGGCTACGTGGTGAACTAATTAATTATTTAACATTTTTTGGATGAAAAAATCCACGCCAAGGCGTGGATTTTCATTCAGAGATAAACACCCTCTTCTAATGAATTTTCAGTAAACGTTGTTTTTGTAAAGGAAATTAGCACATCTGAACCATGCTTTTTATATTTAACCTCGTAACTACCAGGTTCTAAAGTAATAAACTCGCCTGAAATAGCATCTGAATCATCTGGCTCCAGATCTCCGCCCGTGACATCCTCTCCCGCCCCTATGAAAACCTTTCCAGTAGGTACGTTTAAAAATAACGATCCGGTATATTCACCAATGTCATTTTTAATATCAACTTTATAGGTACCATCATTTCCAAGATTGAGAAATAACACATTCCCTTTATTTATTTCTTCAACTTCATCTTCTGGAAGACTCCACCAATCTGCATCATCATTAATCCTATGCTTTAATGACATTAAATCATAAATTACTAATGTGGCAGTATCCGTCTGTATATTAATAGATTTATTCATTTTACCCCCTATTGAAATATTATCTCACTGATGGCATCTCCGGGCTGAAGCCCCGCCTTTCTGCCTGCATTTTTCAAAGAACTACCGACACTTTTATTAATAGTTTCGTTCAGCATTTGTAATCTTTGTGTAGGCGAACCTCCAACAATTAAATCAACAGGATGATCAGCGTTTAACTTACTTAGATCAGGTGCTGAGCCAAACATTTTTTCAAAGCGTGCAGAAACAGCCTGCCTGTAAGAACTTTGCAAAGATGAAATCCTAACCTCATGGGTGCCAGGAGACCAAACTAACTCTCCTCTTTGAGCCGCTCGGTTTAAGGCATTCATTTTTTTCATAAACTGTCTTTCGAGGAATTTTCTCTCAGTTGATGACAGCTTTGTGCTGCTTAAAATCTTCGGTTTATTGACAGTTAAGCGTGTACCTCCAGAACATCTACTCAACCCCCACGGATCCACCCACCCCAGCGCATTCGGCGCATACTGGTAAAGGTTTATCCCCCCCGCCAGCCCTATCGGGTCCTGCTGCGTAAACCTTCCGCAGTCCGGGTCATAATACCGGAACAGATTGTAGTGCAGCCCTGTCTCACGATCCAGGTATTGCCCCTGCATACGCAGGTTCTGAGAATATCCTGATACCTGCGTCTCGCTTTCCCGCAGCAGTTTGCCCCAGGCACTGTTCACCCCTTCCCAGCGCACCTGCCCTTCGCTATCCGTCATCCGCTCCGGTGTACCGTTGGGCTGGCAGTGGAACCAGAAGATTTCCGGGGCATCAACGCCGTCAATACGTGCCAGCGGATCGTAGCTGTCCTGATCGCTGTAGACGTAGGTCAGCGGCACATCCCCGTGCACCTCCTGCAACAGCCGGAACCCTTCCCAGACAAACCGGGTGGTGACCGGCTTGCCGGTCGGCTGCCCAAACAGCATCTGGCGGCGCGTTTTGCTGATGCGTCGCCCGAGCGGGTCATAGCGGAAGCTGACCTGCGTCTGCGGCCTGTTGCGGTCCCGCGGCTGGCTGATGACCTCCGTCAGGCGGTGCTCGCCGTCGTAGCGGTAGTGCCAGCGGGTCTGGCCGTTATCCTTCTCCACGGTGCGGCCGTGGATGTCATAGCGCCAGCGAATGCCGTTCAGCTGCGTCAGGCGGTTGTGAGTGACCTTCTCAGCAAAGCCTTCGAGCGGGTTACCGGCAGCATCCCAGCGCCACTGCTCCTGGCCGGGCAGCGTGCCGTCCTGAACCAGCAGACGTCCGGCGCTGTCGTACTGCCAGCGGTACCAGCTGAACGGGTTATCGTCCCGCTCTTCCCGCACCAGGTTATTGCGATAGTCGTAATCCCAGCGGCGGGACCAGCGGCGCGGCGACGGGCGCTGGGCATTGCCGGTAAAGACGTCCCGGCGATGCAGTCGTCCAAGACGATCGTATTCACTGCGGGTGGTCAGCAGCCCCTGGGTGCGGCTGGTTTCACGATGGAGTTCGTCGCGGGTAAAGTCGGAGACCGAGAGCTTATCAAGCGCGATGCTGAGCAGATGCCCGCTGCCGTAGTAGAACTGTTTCAGCTCCCGGCCATCGGGCAGCGTGACGGAGGTGCGGTTACCCAGCGCGTCATACTCCCACGCCAGCTCCCCGTGTTCGCCCGTTTCGCGCGTGACGCGCCCGAGCGCGTCATACTCAAACACAAGCTCCTGCTCGGCCTCGGCGCTCCAGGCATCGGCTGAAAGCGCGGGATGCAGCCCAATCCGACTCAGAAGGCCGGACGGGGTGTAGTGGTAGCGGGTCTGCCCTTCCGGCGTGGTGCGGGCGACCAGTTGGCCGCTCGCGCTCCAGGCGAAAGCGTGGGTGATGGCCTCCGGATGATCGGCGGCAAAGGTGCGCGCTATCGTACGCCCGCAGACATCGTAGCGATACTGCGAGGCCACGCCATCAAGCCCCACCTCTTCCAGCAGCAGCGAGTCTGCGCCCCAGCGGAACTGATACGCTTCGCCGTTTTCGTTTTCCAGGGCAATCAGACGCCCGCGGCTGTCCCAGCGGCGGCGCACCTCTTCACCCTGCGTATTACGGGTGGCGGTTAAGCGCCCTGCCTCGTCGTATCTGAACTCGCTCTCTTTCCCGTCGGCACCCGCATGCTTCACCGGCAGACCACGTTCGTTCCATTTGAGCGACTCGGTCCAGCCTTCTGGTCGGTCGAGCTGCACCGGACGCCCCGCGGCGTCGTAGCGGTAACGCGTCTCTTCGCCGTCGGCGCTTATCTCAGCCACCAGCCAGCCCAGCGGATGATAACGGTATTGTGTCACACGGCCCGAACAGTCCGTCGCACGCACCATCTGCCCGGCTTCGTTGTACTCCTGGTAGCGGCTATTCCCGGCGGCATCAACTTCTTCAACCACCTGACCAAACTCGTCCCGACGCAGCAGCGTGGTCTGCCCCATCGGATCCACCACGCGTTTCAGCCCATGATGTTCGTCATACAGGAACCGGGTGGCGCTACCGTCGGCTTCGATGATGGACGCCGGAAGCGCACGGTGCTCCAGCCAGGTGGTGGTGCGGGTATTGCCATCGGCGTCGATCTCCTGCACCCGGTTGCCCATATCGTCATAGACGAAGGTGACGGCATTACCCAGCGGATCGATGCGACGCGTGAGGAGTTCGTTGTCATCCCACTCGTAGCGCCAGTTCTCACCGCGCTCGTCAACGTAGCGAACAATCAGGTTTTGCGCGTTCCAGTAATGCTTTCGCGTCTGACCGTCGTAGTGATCGACGGTCGTCAGCCCGGCGGCTAAATCGTAGCTAAAGCGACAGCCGTCGCCGGTGCTGGTGCGGTTTTCCACCACGCGCCAGTGGTCGAATTTTTGCCAGCGGTATTCGCTCTCCAGCCCGCCCGGCAGAAGGTGCCAGACCATCAGGCCATCATCGTTATAACGGTATTCACGTGTTACCACGCCGGAGGCATCCGTTGCGCGGGCCAGCTGGCCGCGCGCGTCGTACCCCCACTGCATCAGCGGCCATGTCTGGTTGCCGTCGAAATGGCTGGCAGCGGTAACGCGCTGCGGGAAACGTTCATCTTCATAGCGCAGGGTGACGTCGATTGCCCGCGGCTCATCATGGATACCAATCAGCCTGCCGTGTTCATCCCACTCCGTCAGCAACGCGTTGCCGTACTCGTCGCTGAGGGAGGCCAGGCGCAGGATGGAGGGGTTAGCGCGGGTCGGTTTATACAGACGCCACACCGCGCCGTCATCATCGGCTATCGCCACGTCGCCGCTCTCATTGCGACGGATAATGATGCCTTCGCTGATGCTGTAAAACGCGCGGTCGACCGGCGGCAGTTCAAAGCTCAGCTCGCGCCCGGTTTCATCGAACCAGGTGGCGTTGTTTTCTTCCAGCGCCAGATAGCTGTCAAAGGTGGTAGCCCAGCCCAGACCGAAAAGCCCTTCGCGGGTGGTCAGGCTGTTGTAGCTGCGTTGCCAGCGCAGCGGAAAGCGCCCCGGCAGCGAGAAATCGAGTTCGTCGTCGTCATTCAGCACCTTCACGCCAGTGGCGGCGTGAACCGGGTGCGAGGAGCCGAACACGGCGTTGACGGCCATATCAGCCAGCATCCCGCCACCGGCAGCAGCCAGCGCGCAGGGCATGTTTTTCAGAATCTTGCCAGGACGCCCGCGCAGCAGGGAGAGCGCAATCATCCCCAGCGCCAGACCCGGCGTTTTGCCGCTTTTAATGTCGCGGACCGTGAGCGTGTCACCGCCGATGATCACGTTAGGGGAGACGTCGTCGGAAACGGTGCCCTCGCAGGTGGTGCGATCTTTTGCGCGCACCGCGGGTTGTCCGTTGATAAAGACGCTTTTAGAGCCTTCCGCCAGATACTGTGGCCCGGAGTGTTTATCACACGCCACCTTGTCTTCTTCCAGCGGCGAGGTCCCCGCGGCGGCAGAGGCGACGCTGGGCTGCCACATCTCGCTGCCGAACTGTCCGGCAGCGGAGAGCAGCATGCCCGCATAGTCGGCAAAGCTGCCCGGCGACTGAGGCTCCGGGGACGGGGTATCGGCAGGCGTTAACGTCCCGGCTGCGCGTGCAGCGGGAAGTTTATTTGTCAGAACGTTGCTCGAACCGGTGGTGATTTTGCCCGCGGGCGACGGCGGGAAAAGCGCGTTACCCAGCCCTTCAGCGGCGTTGCTGATATCGTCGGTGATCCCGGCGACGTTCGCCAGAACCCCGCCGATAATGCCGCTCAACAGACAGCTGGATCCAATCGCCGCCACGCCTGCCGCTGCGGCCCCGGCTCCCAGCAGTGGGGCCGCGACGGTCGCTGCTGCGCCCACCGCCGCGCCAATCACCGCATAGGCGGCACCTTCCGCCACAATGCTGGTTATATCAGCAAAAATGCTGGAGTGAATAATCTCGTCGCCCTTACGGGCCGCGTTGTTATCGCTCATGCCTTACACATTCCGGTTGTCGTTTAGCTTCAGACTTTGCTTCAGTGCGCTCCAGCGCGCCTCGTCCTCTTCCGTAAAGGCTTTTAAGGCCGAGAGGGTAAAAATCATCAGTACCGGTTTGCCTGGCGTCTGCACGGCCAGCTGTTTTTGCCACAGGCGCTGGCCGTTACGGTCAAAGGTGGTCTCAACTTCCAGCCCGTTAATTTTTCCGTCAGGCCCGGCTTGTACGTGCTGAAATTCGCTCTGGGCGATCTCACCCATCTGAGGACGCAGCACGTCCCACTGGCGGTGAAACTCTTGTTCGTAGTCGCTGCCATCGGGAATCACGCCGCGGCTGACTACCACGGATAATCCGCTCTCGTCATCACGAATGATGTTCATGCTGTTATCCTGCCAGGCAGCAGGAAAAAGGGTAAAGGAACCTTCCTGGAGGGTGTATTTCATAAGTGAACTCGGGATGATTTATTAGAAAAATAAAATTAAAAGCGCTAAAATTTATACCGCCAATATTAATTACTGCTTAGCGACTCAGAGAAATATGATCATTAGAACGTTAGCACTTTCTTTTTTTCCGCAAAAACTTTAGGGGCAGCGATATTATTGGCCGTTTGATAATTATCTTCTTTCACAGCCCGTAAAGTTGCCTCGCAACTTATTGTTCGTAGCGTGACATAACTACCCTGCCCAGGCATTCCTGATTCAGAACTGGAAAGCTAAATGCCCATGCCAGCCCGCGTTCATCGGTAGGGGTGCGATATCCAACTGATTGTCCCGGCGTGTTTCCGCGAGGGATATTAGACAATTTCAGATCCGGGAAATGAGATTTGACTTGATCAAGAGTAATACATGGTTGATTAACTACGAAAGAAACCAAAGATACGCTGTTATCACCATTTCCCCATAAACGAACATCCACATTGCTGATCCGTGTGCCATCAGTTAACGTAAAGGGAGCTGAAGTATAACGGTCTTCTTTCTCCTGTGTATTATTAATCAGCGGTTGGTTAAACAGTTTACTGACATCCTCAACTTGTTTACCCCACACTGATTTCATTTCTTTAATCATTTGCCACAACGAATCTTGATTCATTTTATTATGCCCTGCATAGGTAAATATTGAAAATAGTGGAAGAACAATGAGGAATGTAGCTTTAATCATCCTACTTTCCATAGAATCCTCCATAGTAATCATTATAATTTAGATTAGTCCCTGAGGCTATTTCGCCTTTACCATACACTTTCCCTATTGCTTTGGCTGCATCAATGCGAGATAACTCACCACTTACCATTTTATCATATGCAGAATTATATGCTTTTAGGTTTTCGGCACTTCCCGCTATATCAATATCAATACCGCCGTTTGCAAGGATCTCGCGTTGTATTTTAATATTATTCAGCGTTGCTCCACCTTCATCCATAAGCTGGCTGTTGATGAAGCTTTCCTTACTCGAAGAATCTACCGCAACAGGATAAGTTGCATGCCCTGCCTCATGTGCCAGAGTTTGCACCGTTGTGGCTGTATCTTCCATGTGTTCAGGGTCCATGACAATCAATTTGTTATTCGTATCAGCGTAACTCCCCCCTCCTGCTGCTCCCGGTTGAATAGCCCACCCTTTATCTTTTAGATCTTTTAATTGTGTCTGAAGCGTTGGTGACTTATTGATTTCCTTAACTACATCTTCACTGAAGGGCATCACATCAGAGTTGTAGGAATTATTTTGATAGACGTAACTCCCTTTTAATGGTGGCGCTGATGCAAATTTTGTTGTTGGTTTTGGTCTGGTTGCTGCTGGCGCTGAAGCTGCGGGAGCCGGATTCTTAGCACTTTTATTCGGAGAAAACTTCTCCTGCACCGCCGCATCAATATCCCCTTTATGCCCCGATCCCGGTGCCGTTGTGCCCGGCTTGGTGCCCGACGTATTCAGATGCAGCTTACCGCCCGTGGTGATATACCCATCGCCCTCAACGAAGAAGTTGAACTCTTTGCCGATCAGGTTAATTTTGCCGTTAGCGTTAAGCTCAATAGCACTCTCGCCCGAGACCAGCCGCAGCTTCGTCCCGGAAGCAATGACATACTGCTCCACCGCCGCATCCAGCTTGCCTTTCCCCGTCAGGATCTCAGTTCCGCCTTTCACCGCCTGGGTCTGGTTCGCTTCCACGCGATGCAGCTCGTTTTTCTTCACGTAATGGCTGCGCGCCCCGCCAACGCTGTGCGTTTCATCATTTTTAATGCTGGTGTCCATGTTGCGCTCGGCCTGGATCCACACCTGCTCTGCACCCGCCTTGTCCTCAAAGCGCAGGGCGTTGGCGTTGTCCACGGAACCGTCTTTTGTCCGGCTCATAAAGCCCATCTGCGTCGCCGCAGCCGGCAGCGCCCACGGCGGCATGCTGGCCTCGTTGTACACGCGCCCGGTAATGATCGGACGGTCCGGGTCGCCGTTGATAAAGTCCACCACCACCTCATCGCCGACGCGCGGGATCTGCACCCCGCCGTAGCCCTGGCCCGCCCAGGCGCTCGACACGCGCACCCAGCAGGAGCTGGTGTCATCGCCTTTCGCCAGACGGTCCCAGTGGAACTTCACCTTCACCCGGCCGTATTTGTCCGTCCAGATACTCTCGCCCTGCGGCCCGACCACTTTCGCCGTCTGCGGGCCGTAGGTGCGCGGCCACGCCGTGCTCTGCGCCGGACGGTACGA